>SUXS01000019.1 GCA_015060865.1 Bacteroidales bacterium
ACGGATCGCTTCGTCATAACCGGCAAGGCGATGCCGATTGACTGGCTGCCACGTGAAGTGACTTAAAGTGCTTTTCTTGTTCATTTGTTGACTTTTTTGTGTCAACTTTTTCTAGGACAAGACAGGCAAATCTAACGGAGCCTTTCAATAAAACTGACGGAGCCTTTCGTTAGAAAAAATCTCTTTGTCTGATTTCAGAAATCTTTTTGTCTGATTTTAAAGCACTTTACCGAAACAGGTTGTCCGGCTGTCCTTGTTTGCTAATTGGCATACAACATGTTATGCCGTGCAAGGACAGCCGGACAACCTATTCCGCAACACTTGTTTAATATGGGTGTTCGTTGCAACCGATGCTCATCTCGCATCAGCGTCATCGTACAGCCAGTGGCTGTCTTCCTCTGTTTTAACTTTTAATTTTTAATTCCCAAAGGCTTTCATCATCGTTGACGTTATCGTTGCAACCTTTGGTGGCCCCTTCTGCTCTAAAACATTAAAAATAGTTCACCATTCCTAATTTAGAATTCAGAATTAATACCTACCTTTGCGACATCAAGCTATTTCAATATTTATCAATCATAAAAATCCTATTGTATTATGAAAAGGAACATTTTTGCGCTATTGCGCACGTTCGTATTTGCGGCCTTTGTGCCTGCGTTGGCCTTGAGTCTGGCGGCTTGCGAGCCGGAGAATGGCGGTGGTACTGGAACTGGTGGCGAGGAAGATGGCACAGAGGATGTCACCTCCGAGATTGCCGTTACGGGCTTGGTGGACAAGTTCGGCTGCACCTATGCCGACATCAGCGGCTATGCCAACCTTAACCTCTTGCCTGCAGGTAGTGGCAATCCCGTGATCGGTGTCGAGGTGGTGGAGGCCAAGGCCGAGAGCAATGACAATGCCGTCCAGTCCACTTCGGGTTCGCTCACCGGTAATATCTTTACGGCCTCGTTCAGTGATCTTTCTCCTGCCACGGAGTACAAGTACCGCTCGTTCGTCACCTATGGCGGCATCACCTATTATGGCAACAAGTACAACACCTTTACCACCAAGGAGGTGGTGAATGTCACTTCTACGGGTGAAGCATCTGATATCAAGTATTTCTCTGCTGTCCTCAGTGCTTCTGTTCAGACCGAGGGAGTGGATGCCAGGGATAATGTCTATGTAGGTTTGTCTTGGTCTGCTACTAAGGATGCTATCAGTGCCGATGGTAACTTCGAGAGCCGCAAGACTTCTGTACAGAATATGGAGGATGGCGTGTTCACCGTATCGCTGAACGACTTGTCTGAAGGAACCACTTACTATTTCGCCTCGTTTACCTTGGTTGGCGGTGTGTATGCGTTCTCTTCAGTGAAGGAGTTTACTACTGATGTCATTCGTTTGGAGACTGGTGCCGTTGACCTCGGCTTGAGCGTCAAGTGGGCAGGATGCAACGTAGGTGCAAATTCTCCCGAGGAGTATGGTTACTATTTCGCTTGGGGCGAGACCGAGGAGAAAACCGATTACTCTTGGCCTACTTATAAGTGGCGTGAGTGGAGTCAGTGGCATAATGGCTATATTCTAGCGAAGTATTGTACCAGCAGTAGTTACGGCTGGGTAGATAATAAGACAACTCTCGACCTTGAGGATGATGTTGCTCACGTTCAGTGGGGTGGTTCTTGGCGTATGCCCACTAAGGACGAGCAAGACGAACTCCGTACTAAATGTGATTGGGAGTGGACTACCATGAATGGTGTGGAGGGTTATCTGGTAACTGGTCCTAACGGTAATAGTATTTTTCTCCCCGCGGCGGGCTACCGCAACGGCACGGACGTCCGCCTCCCTGGCTCGTACGGCTCCTACTGGTCTGGCACGCTGGACGAGAACGACAGCTACGACGCGTACATCTTCTCCTTCTGGAGGAGCGACAACCCCGGCTGGGGCAACTACGACCGCTATTTCGGCCTCACCGTTCGCCCCGTCACAGAATAATGCCATTGAGCGAGCGTAACGCAAACTTGTTTGCGGTTACTCAGCGAGCGTTGGCATTATCGCTGAAGAATAAAAAGGAGCGAAGCGACGTATTCAATTTATTTAATTTATAGAGCGGGCTTGTCCCGCTCTTTAAACCACCCGCGTAAGCGGGTCGAAAGTGAAAAACCAAAATGTATTGTCATCCTGAGCGTAGCGAAGGATCTCGCACAGGGACTTTGCCAAAGCATGTCGCGAGATTCTTCGTTGCACTCAGAATGACAGTTCATTATGCCGCAAATCTCAACCATACTGCAAGACGAGCAGCAGAACGCAGGTGACCGCATCCGCCTCTACGCTGAGGGTATCTTCTACAAAGCCTACGAGCGCAGTGCGTGGGTGGCGTGTCGCGTGCTTCACCCCTTTATGGTGAAGAAGCGTGCTGTGCGCAAGGTGGGGCAGGAGTCCGATTTCAGCACCATGTAAGCAAACCGCTGGATTTGCCTTACATAATGCTACAAAAAATCTGTACAGGATTTCTTCACGTTTCGTCCCGGTCTACACAAAAAGTTAAGGGAAATAGTGGGGCTATACAAAGATTTTATTACCTTTACATCTTGAAACCGACAATGGCGCTGCATGAGCGCAGACGGTGGATGAGATAAAAGGTAAATAAATTGTATAAAACGCAACAAAGCAAAATGAAAAAGTTATTCTTGACAGCAGTGACACTGCTGGCCGCCATCACGAGCGGTATGGCGTGTACGAATCTTATCGTAGGTAAGGCCGCATCGGCTGATGGGTCTGTTATCGTGAGTTATTCGGCCGACTCGTACGGCATGTTTGGTTACCTTTGCCACTATCCCGCTGGCGTGCATGCCGAGGGTACCGTGCGTGAGGTGTATGACTGGGATTCGGGTAAATATCTGGGCCGTATCCCCGAGGCTCCACAGACCTATAATGTGGTGGGTAACATCAACGAGCATCAGGTTACCATCGCCGAGACTACTTTCGGTGGACGTGAGGAACTGGTCAACCCTGAGGGTATCATCGACTACGGTAGCCTTATATACATCGCTCTGCAGCGCTCGAAGACCGCTCGCGAGGCTATCGACGTGATGACTTCGCTCGTGGAGGAGTACGGTTACTACAGCAGTGGTGAAAGCTTCACCATTGCCGACCCCAATGAGGTGTGGATTATGGAGATGATAGGTAAGGGTCCTGGCCGTAAGGGTGCCGTGTGGGTAGCTATCCGCGTGCCCGACGACTGCATCTCGGCTCACGCCAACCAGGCACGCATCCGTCAGTTCCCCTTGAAGGACAAGGAGAATTGTATTTATGCAAAGGATGTGATCAAGTTTGCCCGCGAGATGGGCTACTTCGATGGTAAGGACAAGGACTTTGACTTTGCTGCAGCCTACTGCCCTGCCGATTTCGGCGGTCTGCGCTACTGCGATGCCCGTGTATGGAGCTACTTTAACATGTATGCCGACCTCGACATGAACCAGTATCTTCCCTGGGCTATGGGCGATGCTTCGGCTACTCCGATGCCTCTCTTCGTGAAACCCAAGCAGAAGGTGTCTGTACGTGACGTGCAGGCTGCTATGCGCGACCATTATGAAGGCACTCCGATGGATATCACCGGTGACCTGGGTGCAGGCCCCTGGAGCATGCCTTATCGTCCCTCGCCCCTGAGCTTCAAGGTGGATGGCGTGGAGTATTTCAACGAGCGTCCCATCTCTACTCAGCAGACAGCCTTTACCTTCGTATCACAGATGCGTAATTGGTTGCCCAACCCCGTAGGTGGTGTGCTGTGGTTCGGTACTGACGATGCCAACATGGCTGTATTCACTCCCGTATACTGCTGTACCAACGATGTGCCCGAGTGCTACGATGTAGAGACTGCCGATGCAGTGACCTTCTCGGAAAAGTCATCGTTCTGGCTCTTCAACATGGTGTCAAACATGGTATATCCCCGCTACTCGGCTCTCATAGGTGACTTGAAGAATGCTCAGCAAAGCCTTGAAGATAGTTTTGCAGCTGGTCAGCCCACCGTGGAGGCTAAGGCCGTGGAACTCTACAACGACAATCCTCCCAAGGCTGTGGCCATGCTCACCAAGTATACTGCCGAGATGGCTCAGACTGCTATGGATGCATGGGGCAACCTGGCCAAGTTCCTTATCGTGAAGCACAACGACATGGTGGTGAAACCCACGAATGAGGATGGTACCTTCAAACGTACCGAGACGGGCTATGGCGCATCGCCTATACGCCCCGGCTATCCTGAGGACTTCAACCGCCGTGTGGTGAAGGAGACGGGTGACCGCTACTTGATGAAAAAGTGATTCTCTTTGCTTATTCGGATATACTAACTATACGTGTTGTAGGAAAGGTCGCTCTTGATGGGCGGCCTTTTTGTATATAGGTGGCTATGTGGATGAGGCTAGGATTCTGTATTCTATCTATACATGAGAGATGGAATGAAACGTCCATAGAAAACGTGAAATATATCTTAAAAAGATGGCTTAGTGATTATTATTTAAGTGCTTTTTTATACCTTTGTCATAGTAAATGATTTGTGCAACCTAATAATGTGATAATATATGTTTTCAGGAATCGTAGAAGAGTGTGCTAAGGTAGTGTCCATAGTGAAGGAGATGGAAAATATCCATTTGACGTTGAAGTGTAGTTTTGTAGATGAACTGGAGATAGATCAGAGCATTGCCCACAATGGGGTATGTCTGACTGTAGTGAGCCTGCAGAATGGTACCTATACTGTGACGGCCATGAAGGAGACTATTGAACGCTCAAACTTGGGCCTGTTACAGGTGGGCGACGATGTGAATGTGGAGCGTAGCATGGTGATGAATGGCCGTCTTGACGGACATATCGTGCAAGGACATGTGGATCAGACTGCAAAGTGTATAGCCGTGGACGATGCAGAAGGTAGTTGGTACTATACCTTCAAGTATGAGTTTGACAAAGAGATGGCAAAGCGCGGATACTTTACTGTAGATAAAGGCTCGGTGACTGTGAACGGCGTGAGCCTCACGGTTTGCAATCCTACAGAAGATTCTTTTCAAGTAGCCATTATCCCTTATACCCATGAGCATACCAATTTTCATGCCATAAGTGAAGGGAGTGTGGTAAATCTGGAATTTGATATATTGGGTAAGTATATCGCCCGTATGGCAGCACTTGGAGTGGTGCGCTGAGAACAATTCTTATATACCCATTGTTGGGGTGTAATCCGTTAGTGATATGAAGGCTGAAGACTTTTATCAGTTGGTAGAGGCCCGTCAAAGCGACAGAGCCTATGATGCTTCCCGCCCGGTAGAGAAGGAGAAGCTGATGCGTATACTCGAGGCTGGCCGCTTGGCACCATCGGCTTGCAATGGGCAGCCGTGGCACTTTGTGGTAGTCACTGAGCCTGAAAAAAAGACAGCCATAGCGCATTCGATGGCTTCGCTGGGGCTAAACCGCTTTGCAGTGGATGCGCCAGTGCTACTGCTGATTGTGGAGGAGGGTACGAAAGCAACCTCATGGTTGGGTGGATTGGTGAAACATAATCATTACCCACATCTTGATTTGGGTATTGCAACGGCACATATGGTGCTTGCAGCCGAAGCCGAGGGGTTGGGAAGTTGTATCATAGGATATTTTGATGAGAAAAAAATAAAACGCATAGCGGGCATACCGGGAAGTAAGCGGCTACCGCTAATCTTGACATTGGGCTATGCGACGAAACCTAAGCGTAGCAAGAAACGTAAGGCGATGGAAGAAGTCGTGAGCTTCGAAACCTATTAGAACATCTTTGGTGATAGCCCGGGCATGAAAGCGTGGTCGCTTTTTGGTTACAATGCAGCTGCCTATGAACGTATAGCTGACATCTTCAACTTTTTTAACAATAGGGCAGAGAACAAATGGAGGGTTGGCAATGTTGTATATGTGCAAATCGGCCGATAGGATAGGCGTGCAAGGTTTCTCCTACGAATCGAACGATGAGCAAATTGTAACGAAAAGTAGAAATTGCATAGTAGTTTTGTCGTGTTTTATTTTGTGTTTGTGTTATTGGAAAACTCCTCGATGTGAATCGGGGAGTTTTCGTTTTGTGAAGTTCGCAATGTTGAACCCCATTGACATTATGGTCATGCTCAAGGGGATGATTATGCATGAGAGCGTTATAGCTTGTACTGCTCGCAGAAGCAACCCTCAAAATGCCTTTCTATATGGGGGATGTCCTGTGTGAAAATTCCGTATAGTGCAGAGCCCGATCCACTCATGGAGGCATATACAGCACCTAACGCATATAGGCGTTCTTTGATAACTGACAATTCGGGGTGCAGAGCAAAAATCCCATCCTCGAAATCATTGGTGATGATGTGGCGCCACTGTTGGATGGGGCAATGGATTTTCTTGTCGAGCGTGATGGACGGGCGGGCGGGTCTGATCTGAGAGAATGCCTCCTTGGTAGACACGAATATGTCAGGTTTGACTATGACAATGGTGTATCCTGCAAGGCTCAACTCAAGGGGGTGGAATATGTTGCCGGTACCTGTGGCGTATACAGGGGTGTTGTGAATGAAGAAGGGGCAGTCGGCACCTAACTGGGCTGCGTATGAGGTAAGCCTGTCGCTACTGATACCTAAAGCGAATTGTTCGTTGAGTAGGCGCAGCATGTAGCTGGCATCGGCCGAACCACCACCAAGACCGGCGCCAGTAGGTATATGCTTATGTAGGTAAATGTCTACCGAAGGGAGGTGATGGTCGGCACTGAGCAGACGGTAGGCACGTACCACCAGATTGCTGTCGAGAGAACCGGCAATGTCAACTCCGCTCAAGTGGAGGCGGCAGTCGTATGCAGCTCCCTTGGCTTCAATGACCTCAAGGGCATCGTGTAATGGGATAGGGTAGAATATGGTGTCAAGGTTATGATATCCGTCGGGACGGCGCTCGGTCACCTGCAGGCCTATGTTGATTTTGGCGTTGGGAAAGGTAATCATATAATCGTTCTTTTGTATGCAAAAATAATGCAAGGTGAGTGAAATGCCAAATCTCATCGGCTGAAAGTGCTGCACGCCTGCTTTTTTCTTGGAGAAAGCGCGAAGAAAAATATGGCAAAATTATTAAATGGAGAGGTTGCGAAACGGGTTGTTTACTACTTTTGATGGAGTGGGGCGGATATCCACCGATTGTGGAAAACTTTTGGAAAACTTCGTTGCTGTTTTCTTTAGTTTGCATGGCTTTTTATGTACTTTTGCGCTCCAATAAAAAATGATACAACTATGGCTACATCCAGACAACCACGTGCTGCTTCTACACGTCGACCTGTAAAACAAACTGATGATTATGGACACCTGCAACCTCAAGCACCAGAACTTGAAGAGGCTGTCTTGGGCGCTCTCATGATTGAAAGGGATGCCTATTCGCTGGTAAGCGAAATACTTAAGCCCGAATCGTTTTATGAGCATAGGCATCAGCTTATTTATCAGGCGATACAAACTTTGGCAATCAGTCAAAAACCGATAGATATCCTTACAGTGCAGGAGCAGTTGCGTACGATGGGTAGTCTGGATGAGGTAGGAGGAGCAGTGCACATAGCTCAACTGGCGGGTAAGGTTAACTCTTCGGCACATATCGAATATCATGCACGTATTATTGCGCAGAAATTTCTCGCGCGTGAACTTATCACATACACGAGTGAGATACAGACCAAAGCTTTTGATGAAACGAATGATGTGGATGATTTGATGCAAGAGGCCGAAGGGAAACTCTTTGCCATATCGCAGCAAAACATGAAAAAGGATTATACGCAGATTGATCCTGTCATTCGTGAGGCTTATGATCAGTTGAAACTTGCCGCTTCGCGTGATTCAGGACTTAGCGGATTGTCTACAGGCTTCTATGCGTTGGATAAGTATACCTCGGGATGGCAGAAGTCTGACCTTGTCATTATTGCTGCCCGCCCGGCAATGGGTAAGACGGCTTTTGTACTTTCTATGGCTAAGAATATAGCTGTCAATAATCGTAAGCCTGTAGCCCTGTTCTCGCTTGAGATGAGCAATGTGCAGTTGGTAAACCGTTTGATAACCAACGTGTGTGAGATCCCTGGTGAGAAAATCAAGAGCGGACAATTGGCTCCTTATGAATGGGCACAATTGGACAGTAATATCAACAGCCTCTTTGAAGCACCCCTCTATGTGGATGATACCCCTTCGCTCTCTATCTTTGAGTTGCGCACCAAAGCACGCCGTCTGGTGCGCGAGCATAAAGTGGAACTGATCATTATAGACTACTTGCAGTTGATGAATGCGAGTGGTGCCTCGTTCGGTAGCCGTCAGGAGGAGGTGAGCACCATTTCTCGTTCGTTGAAGGGATTGGCCAAAGAACTGAATATTCCTATTATAGCTCTTAGTCAGCTCAATCGTGGTGTAGAAAGCCGTGAGGGTATTGAGGGCAAGCGCCCTCAGTTGAGTGACCTTCGTGAGTCGGGTGCCATAGAGCAGGATGCTGATATTGTTTGTTTTATTCATCGTCCGGAATACTATAAGATATATCAGGATGAGAAGGGGGCCGACTTGCGTGGCTTGGCCGAGATTATCATTGCTAAGCATCGTAATGGTGCTGTTGGGGATGTGCGACTGCGTTTTGTGGGCAATTATGCTCGTTTCCAGAATATAGAGGACGACAGTCTCGTTCCGCTTCCGGATGATGCTGTGCTGGGGTCAAAACTGAATCGTGGAAGCATGGATGCTGCTGTCGATCCGTTTACGGGTGGTATGCCGCCAGTCTCAGCTCCTCCTTCGGACAATCCGTTTACGTTGGGAGGAGCCTCGTCTGATGTGCCTTTCTGATTCGCTCTTTGGTAGAACGGTGAGATTTCAGTGGTAGGGATTTGTTGATAAAAAAAGTATTTCATAACTTTGCAATTTAATAGATGTAATCCCAATAATTATATATGCCACAAATATCACAACGAGGCACTTTGATGCCTGCATCTCCTATTCGTAAGTTGGTGCCTTTGGCAGATGAGGCCAAAGCAAGAGGAATACATGTGTATCATCTCAATATTGGGCAACCGGATTTGCCAACTCCGCAAGCTGCTATTGATGCAATACGCAATATAGACCGCAAGGTGCTGGAATATAGTCCTTCGCAAGGGTATCGTAGCTATCGCGAGAAATTGGTTGGTTATTATAAGAAATACGACATCAATCTTACTCCAGATGATATCATTGTCACTACGGGAGGTTCAGAAGCGGTGCTCTTCTCTTTTCTGGCATGCCTTAACCCTGGTGATGAAATAATCATGCCTGACCCTTTCTACGCCAATTATCAGGCATTTGCTATATCTGCAGGCGCTGTTATCCGTACCATACCCACGACAATCGAGGAAGGATTCTGTCTGCCTAAGGTAGAACGTTTTGAGGAACTTATCAATGAACGTACCAAAGCTATCATGATATGTAATCCCAACAACCCTACTGGCTATTTGTATACGCGGCGCGAGATGAATCAAATACGCGACCTCGTGAAGAAATATGATTTGTATCTCTTCTCTGATGAGGTGTATCGTGAATTTATCTATACGGGGTCTCCTTATATATCGGCTTGTCATCTTGAAGGGTTTGAAGATAATGTTGTGCTGATAGACTCCGTGTCGAAACGCTATTCGGAGTGTGGTATACGTATCGGTGCTTTGATTACGAAGAACAAGAAGTTGAGGGAAGCTGTGATGAAGTTTTGTCAGGCACGTCTTAGTCCGCCTCTTATCGGACAGATAGCAGCAGAGGCTTCGCTTGATGAGCCCGAGGAATATACACGGGAAACTTATGATGAATATGTGGAACGCCGCAAATGTTTGATTGATGGTCTCAATCGCATCCCTGGTGTGTATAGTCCTATCCCTATGGGCGCTTTTTATACGGTAGCCCGCCTCCCGGTGGATGACAGCGAAAAGTTCTGTGCATGGTGTCTGAGTGAGTTTGACTTTGAGGGCGAAACGGTAATGATGGCTCCTGCAAGCGGATTCTATACTACGCCCGGAGCGGGACGTAATGAAGTGCGTATCGCCTATGTGCTTAAGAAAAATGATTTGCAAAGGGCTTTGGTCGTATTGCAGAAAGCGCTTGAGGCATATCCTGGACGAGTTGTAGTAAATGTATGATGTGGTAGACTAAATAATAGTCTCTGTGTCGTCTAACCATGAAGCGGATGAACTACGAGTTTTTCATTGCCAAACGCCTTTACAAGAATGAACAAGGTGCTCAGCGTGTTTCGCGTCCGGCTGTGCTTATTGCGCAGATTGGGGTGACTTTGGGGTTGGTAGTGATGCTGGTAACCATTGCCGTATCGTTCGGCTTCAAGAACGAGGTGCGTGATAAAGCAATCGGATTTGGCTCACATCTTCATGTGAGCAATTACAACAGTTCGCATTCTTATGAGCCGGAGTATATAACCGCGGACTCCTCTTTGATGGATATGATGCACGCAATGGAGGGGGTAGCCCAAGTACAAAGGTATGCCACGAAGCCAGGAGTGTTTCGCACTGATGAGGACTTCTTGGGATTTGTGCTCAAGGGAGTGGGGCAGGAGTATGATCTCTCCTTTTACAATCAATATCTGACCGAGGGGGAGGTACCGATGTTTACAGATAGTACGTCTTCGAATCGTTTGCTGATATCTCGTGTCATGGCAGATGTATTGGGACTTTCAGTAGGTGACAAGATTGATTCCTATTTTCTGCAAGGATCGGTGCGTGCTCGCCGGTTTGTTGTGGCGGGAATCTATGAGACCGGTTTTAGCGACTATGACCGTATGTTTGCTATTGCTGATATGCATACGGTTCAAGTACTCAATCGCTGGCAGCAATCTGAGGTATCGGGGGTGGAGATTATGCTTACTGACTATCGACAATTGGAATCTGTAAGTTGGGATCTTTCTACGCGTCTTGAAGATGAGTTTGACAAACGTGGCGAGCCCTATTTTGTGCAGACTGTAGAAGAGATGAATGCAGGCTTGTTTGCTTGGCTTGATGTCCTTGATATGAATGTGTGGCTTATATTGGTCTTGGTGATAGGTGTTGCTGGATTTACCATGATATCCGGATTGCTGATACTGATACTCGAGCGTACGCAGTTTATTGGTATACTCAAGGCTCTGGGTGCATCCAATATCTCAGTGCGTAAGGTATTTCTCTATTTGGCTATGTTTATCGTATGTAAGGGAATGTTGTGGGGCAATGTCATAGGTCTCGGATTGTGTGCTTTACAGAAGTTTACGAGGTTGGTACCACTTGATCCCGCCAATTATTATCTGGACTGTGTGCCTATAGCATTTGATTGGGGCTTCTTTTTGCTTATCAATGTCGTGATGTTTGTACTCTCGGTGTTGATGCTTTTGTTGCCCTCTCATTTGATATCACATATCTATCCTACCAAGGCGATGCGTTTCGAATAGCCTGTGGTGAATATTGCATTATAAACAAAAAATATAAAACGCATAAAAATGAATTTCCTGGAATTATCTCAGAATCGCTATTCAGTACGCTCTTATGAGCTGCGTCCTGTAGAAACCGAAAAGTTGCAATACATTCAAGAGTGTGTCCGTTTGGCTCCTTCGGCTGTAAATTTGCAGCCTTGGAAATTTCTAGTTGTCACCAAACCGGAAGATTGTGCCAAGATACGCCAATGCTATCATCGTGATTGGTTTAATGAAGCTCCGATGTATATTATAGCATGCTCTAATCATGAAGAGTCATGGAAACGTCGTCGTTCTGAACCCAAAGATCATGCGGATATAGATATTAGTATAGCTGTAGAGCATCTTTGCCTTGCTGCTGCAGAAGTCGGGTTGGGTACCTGTTGGGTATGTAACTTTGATGTCAGTCTCTGTCGCGAACTGTTTGATATAACTGATCCTTATGAACCGGCAGTACTGATTCCATTAGGTTACCCGACGACTGATGAGGTGCCAGAGAAAATTCGTAAGTCTATGGATGAGGTTTTTGTTTACGTGTGAATATAGCTAAAAAAACAAAAAAAAGACTTGTTGCACTGGAATGGTATAGATTATATACTATCTTTGTGGACAATAGACGATGAAAAAGTTTAAGCATATGAAAAGATTGAATGTGTTGGGTCTCTGTATGGTGCTCCTATCTGTGGTAGGTTTGGAATCTTGTGCCTTTGACCCTGTTTATAGCTATCCTCCCGAATATGGGAAATTGGTTTTTACCACTCAGCCTGCCACATCAATAACTTTAAGTTCTCAGAGTAGTATCAAGACGTCAAGTGTTGAGGCTGGTGATTCTGTTACAGTGTTTGTGCAGACAAGCTATGCTGGCGATTATATTACTGAGGCTGCCTATATGTGGAAACTCGATGTGGGCAATGATAGTGTGGTTAGCTATTCGGTAAATGTCGTTGCTCCGCATAAGGAAAATACTCCTCCGAAGTGGACCTTCCGTGCGCCTGATTCAAAGGGCACTTATTCGGTGTCTTTCAAGGCAAAGTATGACTATTCAGCCCAGACAGAGGTGGGTACTATATATGGAGAGTCAGCAATGATCAATGGTGATCTGCGTGTACGATAGCTTTTTAAAAGGATGGGGCTTCTCATGTATCCTCCTTCTTTGACCGGATTGCAGGTTATAATAAAAAGAAAGTGAAGTGCAATGGCGCTTCACTTTCTTTCTTTGTTTTATTTCTTTCGACTCCTACAATAGGCATCGTATAGGTAGGGGAGATCCTCCTTGCGGGCACCCAGTGCGTGGAGCATACGGCTATCAGCATATAACACATCGGCAAACTTGGGAGCCGAGGCATACAACTCCTCATCGTAGGGCTCCATGGGCTGCAGCTCCTCGGCTCGGGCCATGCAGCGGAAACAGTCGTCACGCTTGCCCCACAACCAGTAGTTGTAGGCTGCATGGCGCCAGTCGGTAGCCGTCAGTTCGTCAGCATGCTCCGTCAACATACGCTCATAGTAGCGTGCGGCCTGTTCGGGCCTGCCAATAAGGAAGTTGCACTCGGCCAGCAGACGTACCGATTTCAGTGCCTCGGGGTGGTGATAGTCAATCTTGTGCAGGCGGGGCAATGCCTCTTCGTATTCACCCTCTTCATACAGCATTTCGGCTACGTGGAAGGTGAGGCTGAGGTTGTCTGGCTTCATGCTCTCGGCAGTTTCGTAGTATTCCAATGCCCTGTCGTACTGATTGATGGCTCGGTAGCACTGTGCCAGGTGGTGTATGGTCCAGTAACTGTCGGGTTGTATGAGGTCGGCCTTGGTGTAGGCTTCTATGGCAGCATCGTACATCTTCTTCTTCTGATAGCATAGACCCAACTGTTGCAGTTGGGTAGCTTCCATACGTTCGGGGTGGTATCCTTCGAGGCGGATGAAGTACTCGATGGCTCGCAAGTAGTTCTTCTGCTTGATGTTGAGACTGATGAGCTTGAATAGATTGTCGGCCTCCACGATGGTGCGGTAGAGCGGATTGCTGTGCTGTGGACAATAGGCGAGATCATCGAACGGGTTGTCAAACTCCTTTATGTTGGGGAAGAGCTTGAAGAATCTATACAGGTTTTGCACATACTGGCGCATGATACTCTGGGCCGTCTGTTTGCTCAGTCGCTTCAGGTCGGGTATGTCGGCACCTTCCTTTAGTGCTGTGTTCTGCTCTTCGAGTTGTGCCATCATGGCTTCGCGCTGTATTTGCGGTATCTCGCGTATGGCATAGCAGAAGGAGTATTTGTCCGAGTCGCACAGGTAGTTTGACTGCAGAATGGTTTTCCCCAGTGGGTTGTTGTTCTCATTGGGGTTGCCGATGATGGCCATCATGTCGGCCTGCCAAGCATCGAAGGGGCGGAACCAGTTGCTTATGTTGTAGAAGAATGGGTAGCGCTTCAGTTGCGAGAAGGTGCTCATGTTCACGTCAGCTCCCTCCATCTGCCATTCGGTAATCTCGCGCATGCTCTCCTCCAGTCCACTCTCATGCATCCACTGTTCCCAGTCGGGATTGATATCATCGGCACTGAGGTCCTCCTTTTTTATGTGGGGCATACGGCGCAGTTTGGGATTCTTCATCAGTCCGGGGATAATCTCCTCGCGCATTTTGCGGTCTATTTCTTCGGTGTCGGCGCTGCGGGTAAATTGCAGTATCACATCGCACACCTGATTGCTGAATATGGGATCGTCGGTCAGTAGGGTAAGGCGTGCCTTGACCTCGTTGTAGTAGCTTATGCGTTCGCCCCAGCAGTTACAGGTAATGACGATTCCCACCAGTGCCCTCATGCTAACGGTAGGTTGTGAATGGTAGTAGGCGTCGCAGAGGAAGAGTAGTTTCAGCGGGTCAAACATGCGAAGTATGCTCAGTGTTACAGCACTCACAATGACGCATTGGTCTGCCTCGGTGATGCTGGGCGCCAGCAGCAGTTTGTCTGCCTCCGAGGCAGTAGCGGCACTCCATGTGTCTTGTGTCCAAAGGTCGGTAAAGAGGTTACTCAGTTGTCTGTCGTGATCCGTGGCCAACTGTTTCAGCTCTTCGATATCACTGGTGGAGCGTATACCTTCGGCGAAGGCTTCCAACTGTAGCAAGTATACGTGGAGCGACTCTCTTCTTACTGCCTTGCATTGGGCGGTGTAGTAGGGGAGTTCCTTGGCTCCGTGTGTGGCTATGGTACAGCGGTCGGCAATTTGTAGGGCATGTCCCACAAGCTGTTGGTATACGCGGTCGCGCTCAGGATCATCGGCTCCTTGGTTGAAGTAGTCAATCAGCGCATCGTATGTAGCGATGATGCCGCTCAGTTCATATTCCAGTTCTGTGAGCTCGCCCATCTTTACAGTCTCAGTCAGTTGCTCCAGAAAGTGGTAAAACTGTCCGCATTTGATGAGGTCTATCTGATTGCCCGACAATGAGTCTATCTTCATGTTATTTACAATCTCTTTACTATAATCGTTTTTATCCAATATATACAATAATTGCAAAGTTAACGGAATTTTGGCTAATTCCGTTCACTCTGTCGCTGTTTTTTATATTTGTAGCAATAAACCTAATACAAACCGATGTAGAGATGGAAAATGAATTAGAAAAGTCTCAGTTGTCGGCTAAGCAGCATATACATCCTTTTTTAGTCATCGCATTGCCTATAGTGTGAATTTGGCTCCCTCTCTTATGTAATAGGCTCGTTGCCGCTTTCAGACATCTTTTGTGGTTGGTTTCTTAAAATGTATCTGTAGAGTTGAAATATTTTAGAGAATCGTCTGATATGCGGAATATTTACCTTAAATTTGCATCAGACACTCAGAATGTATGATACTTTATTCCCCAATCAGCCTATGTATACTGTAATTATTGTAGAAGATGTGAAGCTTGAGCTCAAGGGCACCGAAGAAATCTTTCGAAATGAGATACCTGAGGCGCAGGTTATTGGCACGGCCATGACGGAGGAGGAGTTTTGGCCACTGATGGAGAAACAGTTGCCTGACATGGTGTTGCTCGACCTTGGGCTGGGTGGCTCCACTACCATAGGAGTCACCATTTGTCGTACCATAAAGAAACGCTATCCTCAGGTGAAAGTACTCATATTTACGGGCGAGGTGCTAAATGAGAAGCTATGGGTTGATGTGCTCGATGCTGGAGCCTGTGGTATTGTGCTCAAGACAGGTGAACTGCTTACGCGAGGTGAAGTACAGAATGTGATGGATGGTAAACAACTGGTGTTTAACCAACCGATATTGGAGAAGATCGTGGCACGCTTCCGTCAAGCGGTCAATGCAGAGACGATGAGGCATCGTGCAGCTATAGCTTACGAGATAGATGAGTACGACGAACGATTTTTGCGTCATTTGGCATTGGGCTATACCAAGGATATGATTGCCTCTCTGCGTACGATGCCTTTCAGCCCAAAATCTTTGGAGAAGCGGCAGGCCGATCTTATCACCCGCCTCTTTCCTGAGGGTGAGCAGCGTGGAGTCAATGTGACCCGACTTGTGGTGCGTGCTATTGAGCTGCATATCATAGAGGCTGATAACCTTGTGGCTGATGATTGAGTAACTGGCGTGGTGGCTTCGTGATGTGGTAATCGCTTATTAGCCAATGCTTTGATGCGCTATGCTGTAAATGCTTATATTTGTTTGAGCAATGTTTACTTCCCTTTATCTGTTGTTGTTGGTGGCGCTGGCACTTTTTTCGTGGATAGCCAATGTGTATGGTTTCATGTTGGTTGATGGAGAGGTAGTGCCAAGTCTGCTTAGTGCGGAAAGTCTTCGTTGGTTTGTCCGTCATTGCATGCAACATATAGCATCAGCTCCATTTGCAGTGGTGCTTTTGGTACTGATGATTGTTGGTGTGATACGTAATGTCGGGTTGGTGCAATATTTTGTGTCTGTGTTTCGTAAGCGCGAGTTCCCCCAACTGTCTCGAAAGCAACGGTATGCGCTCAGTATATCGTTGGGGGTGTTGTTGGTTGGTGTCGTGTGGTTGATATATGGGATAACGCCGTTGGGCGGTAACCTGTTGAGTATAAGTGGGGAGATTGCTGGTGGCCCATTCTCTCGTGGGTGGCTTTTCTTGCTATGGCTGTTGGTAGGTGTTCCCTGCTTGGTGTATGGTTGGGTGAGTGGCCTATGGCACACTGGGAAGGAGATGCTGGGCGCTTTATCTTCCGAACTGTCGCGTTGCTCTTCCTATTTCGTGACATTTATAGTGGCCTCTCAACTGATGGCTGCCTTGCATTATATGGGGTTGTTCTTGTGGTTGGGAGCTGATTGGGCAATCGTGGTCGAAGTGCTTCTGTATGGAGCACCTTTGGCTGTATGTCTGTATGGGGATAGGGGGTGATAGGTCGTTTATCTGTGTGTTTCGATGCTGTGTGGGGTACCTCTCTCCAGGAAGAGGAGGTGAGGCTTTGCTCAAGATGATACGCAGGGGTATATATAAAAAATAAGGTCAACATTTGTTGACCTTATTGCTTCTGAGTGACTCCTATAGGATTCAAACCTATAACCTTTTGATCCGTAGTCAAATGCTCTATTCAGTTGAGCTAAGGAGCCATTGTTTTTCTCAATTGCGATGCAAAGGTAGCGCTTTTTTTTGATACTGCAAAATAAGGTGAGATTTTTTTTAATATTTTTTTCTTTTGCACTTTCTGTAAAGTGCCTTTAGAAATATGTGTGAAGAACTTGCTGTATTGAAAACAAGAATGATAGAGGCATAAGGCGGTGCCTGGGAGAGAGCCATAAAGGCTATTGCTCGATGAAGCGGTTATTGAATAGGTACCAGCCTAAAGATAGTCCGAGATTTACCCCTCGGGGAATGGAACTGTCGTGATTGATGTAAGCACTAATCACAACGGTGCTGAACTTGCCTACTATCGATAACTCCTCGATATGGGATATCGTGGAGAATGGCTTGCCGTAATATGCCTTGTTTGCATCATTGGCAAGGATAGGGGAGATGGGGACGAATCCGTAGGCCTCGAAGCGCACCTGGAGGAAAGAGTTGAACTGGTATATCGGCCTTAATCCAAAACCTATGTATTGGTTTGCACGGAATGTAGGATTGTAGGTAAACAGATAATTGGGGGTGGGGGCAAACACGCCCGCTTGCATCATCGTAGCCGTATAGTTCTGGGCAAAGTTGCGTGAAGAGTAGTATCCTTCGAAATAGCTGCCTACGATAAACTTCTCGGTGAAAGGGAAGTAGCGCTGATCTTTGTATGAGAATTGCAGCCATGAGGTGTGCTCTTTTTGTATGGTCGATTCTGGGCTGAAGGGAATGTATTCGTTGGTGCCAGTGAATATTTGTGCAAGAATCTGTTGTGATGCTCCTTTGGTGGCATAATGTATGCTGTTGAGAGTGTTCTGCTTGAACATCACTGAGCCTCCCAACAACCGATAGTGGTTGGTGTCATAGGCATAGTTCTTGAGGTCTATGGTGCTGCCTTGTATGTATCCGTCTCGTATGCTGCCAAGTCCAAGTCCGAATTCGGCCTTGTGGAGTGTCATGAATGGAAGGGAAAGTTTGAACTTTATGAATGCCTCTTGCTCCTTGTTGAGTGCCGGAGTGACATTTTCGGAGAATAGGTGGTTTTGTTTGAAATAGTTTATCGTGGAGTATGCGCCTATCATGCGTAATGACATGGGAATCCTGTTGGGGAAGTTGATGCGTCCGCTCAACTGTACGTTGTTGTACATACGTCCTAACTGGCCATCGAGTAAAGCTTCTGTAGAATAGCGGCCCATGTGGTTGTAGTCTATTCCATAGTAAATCTGGTTCACGTTGCTGGTAGATAGGGCTGCGCCTATTCCCAAGGAGAGGTTGTCGTGTATATCTACATCCAGTATGAGGTCGAAAGTCTTGTCCTTGGGATTGTAGATGGCTGTCGGGCGTATCTCGGAAATGGCATTCTCGGACATCAAACGGAAATAGGCTCTCTTGAAACTATTGAAACTGATGTATTTATGCCCTTCGTGTCGTATTTCGTTGATGATATGCCGGCGTTGCTTCTCTTTTACTCCATTGATGACGACGTTCTTGAATACCAGGTGCGGTAGTTTGTCGCGATAACTTTCACGCTTTACCCTCAAGCTATCTGTCGAGACGCGGCGTGGTATGCACTTCTTGATGGAGTCCATCAATTGCATGGTGGTAGCATATCCTAAGTCGTGAAGATATTGTGCCTTGTCAAAGTCGAGCAGTCCTACTTCGCCTGTCAGGTCGAAATCCATCAGTATGCCGCTTGAGTCGGGGAGGCTATAGTTGCTGGCTTGCATTATCATGCTTTCCACTTGCGATATGATGTCATTTTCACTCGGCTGCTCGGCATTGCCTGCTACCACACTTCCGATAATGAAGTCGGGATTGAAGTCGCGCTTCATGACGTTGGCGGGGAAATTGTTGTAGATGCCGCCATCGTAGGCCAATACTCCATTAATCTTAATGGGCTTGAATACAAAAGGGAAAGTCATGGATGCACGTACGGCATTGCCCAAGTCGCCATTGGAGAACACCAGTTCCTTCTTATTGTACACATCAGAAGCTACGCAGCGGAAGGGGACAAACAGTTTGTTGAAATCTCCGTTGGAGGCAGCTGTGGCCTGTGCACATAGCTCCATAATCTTGATATTCATGTGTATGGGGTCGATGATGCTCAAGGGCAATGCCTTTACCATTGTTATGGAGTCATCGATGGCTGCCTTTACGGAATATATCTCAGGGGTAGGTTCGTTTCGTTTGATGTAGTAGATATTGTTCTCGTCGACGATGCCCGAGTAACATTCGCGGAACTCCTTCGAACTGATGAGCGTCAACATCTCTTGCGGAGTATACCCCATGGCGTAGAGTCCGCCGATGATGGCTCCAATTGAGGTTCCGGTGATATAATCAATGGGGATATTGTTGTCTTCCAGGGCATGTATGATGCCGATATGTGTCATACCCTTTGCCCCGCCACCACTAAGTACCAGTCCTACCTTTTGGGCGGGTAGGATGGTGATCGTCAGTGCAATGACCCATAATGTTAGGTACACACGCCTCATCTTGTCGACACTTCGTTAGTCTTTTCTTTATTTAATGCTTCAAATATACTCATTGTTTTTCATTCATGATGGATTTTTGGATAAAAAATCACTTTTACCCATTGAGATTTGGTGTTTCGGATACCTTGCGGTATCTTTGTGTCGACAATCGCTGTAACGATTGTCAAGACATTTTGGAAAAATAGAAGTGTTATGCTTGTCTTGTAGATGAAAACCTAGGAAATTTTCAGAATTAAACAAGAGGAAGGCATGATGGTTCTACGCGTATATTGCGTGGGCTGTTATCTCCATCTCTTGTTTACGGGTTTTCCTAGGGCCTTCATCTACAGCGTGGCGTAGCAGACCCACGCTTCTTTGATTTAGACATTAAGAGATTGAATAATAACACAAACATAGTAAATGACATGAAAAAAGCTTTATTACTACTAACGTTACTACCAGCTTTCCTTGAGGCGCAAGTGATTACAGGAAAACTGGTAAACCAAGAGGGAGAACCTCTTTCTTATGCCAATATAATGCTGCAGACGAAAGATTCGGTATATGTAGATGGTGCAGTGAGCGATGAATTGGGAGCATTCAAATTAGCCAACAACGGGAAGGGTAAATTTGTGCGTATCTCTTCTATCGGATATTCCACTATATATAGAGAGGTCACTTCTACGGATATGGGCACTATCACCTTAGGATTAGATACGTTGTTGCTTGATGAGGTAGTTGTTAAAGGTAATCTCCCCAAAGTACTATTCAAAGGAGATGCTATGGTAACACGTGTCGAAGGTACTATTCTGGAGAAAGCCGGCACACTGGCAGAACTGCTCGATAAGATTCCCAATGTCACTGTCAAAGATGAAAAGGAGGTCACTGTATTTAGCCGAGGAACTCCTGAAATATACATCAACGGTCGCTTGGTACGCGACAATGTGGAACTGTCACAAATCATGGCCGACAACGTCAAGAGTGTGGAGGTCGTGAACAATCCAGGTTCACGCTACGATGCCGAGGTGCGTGCCGTAATCCGAATTACCACCAAAAAGGCTGAAGGCGAAGGCTTTGGATTCGATAATACGTTCCGTACTAGCAAGCAACATCTCGCGGGTTGGATGTTTAGCGAAATGTTTAATTTCAACTACCGGAAAAACAGTTTTGATCTTTCGGGTATGTTGTATGGCTTATCAGATTATTCGGGGGTGGCTAGGGAGATTATTACCGACACTTATTTAGATAAACATTGGCGTCAAGAACTATCCAGCACTACCATGTTGGATATGAAAAAACTTGAGGCCACTCTATCTGCGAACTATCAATTCAACGAGAATCACGTAATGGGAATACGTTACGACTATAACAATTTCCCGGAATTCACATTTTACGACAACTCATTCACCAACGTGTATTGTGACAATACGCTCATAGAAACAAGCAACTCTACAACTATAAACACCAACCCAGAGGCAAGGCATCAGGTCAATTATTATTACATTGGCAAGTTCGGGGATTGGAGTATAGACTTTAATGCAGATGGATATTGGGCTACAGAAAACAACGATTTGCATTCAAAAGTCGATACTGATGGTGATGTCAATACATACTACAAGAACCTCTCCGACTTATATGCTGCAAAATTAGTGGCTACTTATCCACTTTGGAAAGGAAATCTCACTTTGGGCAGTGAATTCAATGCCGTTGTACGAACTAGCAGATATTACAATCCCGAGGGACTTTTTGCAGAAGATGATAGCAAGTTCAACGAGCAGGATGCATCTGCGTTTGTAGAATATGGACGGAGTTTTGGCAATGTAGATGCAACTGTGGGGCTGAGATACGAATATATCGACTTTGATTATTACGAATACCAAGTGCGTATCGACGAGCAAAGTCGTGTTTCTCACAACCTCTTCCCTTCATTCTGCATCACCGTCCCAATCAAAAAAGTACAAACGCAGCTAAGCTATTCGATGGACATCAGACGTCCTTGGTATGGAGCGTTGTCAAACAATATGATGTACATGAATAAATATACCTATACGGTAGGAAATCCCCACCTGCTTCCTGCCATTTACCAAAGCCTATCTGCCAGTTTATCATACGAATGGGTCAACTTTACCGTGGGCTATAACCATATAAAGGATGATTTCAATCAATGTGCTATGACTTATGACATTAATGATCCTACCATAACATTGGTAAAACTTATGAATATCCCAGAATATGATCAAGCATCGGCATCTTTAGTTCTTTCTCCGAAAATCGGATTTTGGTCGCCGACACTTAACCTCATGGTAGAAAAGCAATGGTACATGGGAGAAACCAAAGATGGCCCAACCGCAATGAATACCCCTTATGCAATAGTCACTTGGGATAATAACTTTGAGCTACCTTATGGCTTTACATTCAACATGGACACCTATTATATGTCGCGCGGATATGCCACGTTCTCTTATTTTAATGAGCCTTGTTGGACTCTGGACCTGAAACTACAAAAAAACTTCTTGAAAGAAAGTCTCAGTGTACAATTATATGCTACTGACATATTTGAGACGGGTAAATACAGCATAACCCAATATTTTGGAAATCGTTATTTGACAACCAACACTCCTGGTTATAGATTCATAGGCCTTCAGCTCCGCTACAAGTTCAATGCCACACAGAGCAAATATCGTGGCACAGGTGCAGGGCAGAGTGCCAAGAGCCGTATGAAATAATCTATGGATTAAGTTCCAGCCATAACACTCATTATTGCTCCATAATGGTAAAACTAAATTGATAAAATAATAAAAAGCGAAAATCATGACAAACTACATTGATCCTTTTAAGAAACGAACATTCTCAGAGCGCTTTAAGGCTGTGTTTGCTTTTATTAAGCAGAACTTTGTTCAGGTGATGAAGTATGACCTACTCATATTTGCAGCAATCGCTGCACTTGTCAGTTGGTATGAGACTGCAAATCCCGACTCATCGATAAATAATTTGGGAAGTTTGATTAACTTCGTGGCTTTTGCCTATTTTGCCTATTACGTTACCAATCAAGGAGATGTACGTGCGGTCTCTTTCAAGGATATGTTGAAAAGCTTGGGTAGTGCTTTTGGGAGAGTATTCGTAGCCTCTCTGCTTCCTTTGGGCTTGGCTGTATTGTTTGTGCTCGTCTTTTTGATATATTTCTTTGTAATGATTCTGATTGTAGGAGGTGGTTTTGACAATGTCAGCATTGCATTTATTGTCATCGTTCTCATCCCCCTTCTTGTATTCGTGCTATACGTGACTCCCATCTTTAGCATCTATTATATTCACTATTACTTTTCCTGCAAGTCTAAGGGCTATTGGGATGCATTAGAGGATAGTTTTCGTATGGTAAGAGGGCATTGGTGGAGTACTATGGGCTTCATTGTACTATTTGAAATCTTGCAACTGATAGTGTTGCTCCCTGTCATACTTTTCCTTCAAGAAAAGACCACATTCATCAGTGGCTGGATAGGTAATCTCCTGATATTTATTGTAAGTTTTTTCACCATTCATGTAGTGGCACTGTATCAATATGGTCACTTGAAGGCACTTAAAGAGGAAAATGTCGAAGCGGAACAGAAAAAAATCATAACGGTTAAGATGGTAATAACAACTGTTGTGATATTACTAGTTTGCATTGTCGGGGCATGTAATGCTGAAAAGATCAATTCTATTCTTCCTAATTTGGCCTCAATGTTTGGTAACTCAAGTGCGCAGAATGAAATTGGACGTAAATATCTTAATGGTGACGGAGTAGAACAAGACTATGAGGAGGCCGTCAAGTGGTTTTTGAAAGCTGCCAATAAAGGCAACGCTGCCGCACAGTATAACCTGGGAAATTGCTACCGAGAAGGCTTGGGAGTTGAGCAGGACTCGTTGGAGTCTTTCAAATGGATAAATAAAGCGGCTGCACAAGGGCTGCCTATTGCACTGAATAATCTAGGAGTATGCTATATGAGCGGATACGGAGTTGAGGTAGATAAAGGTAAGGCCCGTGAGCTTTATATCCAGGCTGCGGAGAAGGGTGAACCTATGGCAATGCATAACTTGGCGCAAATTTATATGTCAGGCAATGGAGTGGAGAAAGATGAGAAGGAAGCTGTCAAATGGTGGCGCAAAGCTGCTGAGAAGGATTTTACTACGGCTAAATATAGATTGGGACGTTGCTATGAAGATGGAATAGGAGTTGAAAAAAATATGGAGGAGGCCTTTAACTGGTTTGTGGGAGCAGCCAAGGAAGGCAATGCTTCAGCACAATATAAATTGGGACTTTGTTATTTAGACGGCAAGGGAGTTGCCCAGGATTCATTAGAGTGTTTTAGCTGGATAAATAAGGCGGCAGTTCAAGGTCATGTTGATGCACTGAACCAGTTGGCTTATTGCTATGCCGAGGGGGTAGGTACGGATGTCGATTTAAGTATGGCGCATGCAACAATTGACAAGGCCATCCAGATAGATCCCGATGAGGCCAACCTTTATGATTCAAAAGGTGAGTTCTATATGATGGTTGGCGACAGGGAGAAGGCACAGGAAATGTATGAAAAAGTAATAGAAAAGAATCCCGCATTTTATAAGGAGTTTACGTGGTCAAGGTTGTATCAATATATTAACAATGTACCAGAATGAAGACTTCGTCGTCGATTGCATACAAGTAAGTGAAGTGGTGATAATGTAGGAGAACAAGTTTATTTAATTTTTAATCGTCCACTTTTTTAGTGGACACTAGTGGTGATAATTAATGTTTCATTATAAAAATAAAAAAAGTATGAAAAAGTTTCAGATTGTATCATTGGCCATCGTGTTTGTGGCGATGAACGTATGTTGCGCACAAGGTGGCAACGACAAAGAGTTTGAGAAGAACTTCAAAGAATTAACTTTGGGCGGTGCCTTGGGTAACTCTATTGACCTAAGTCAAATGGGAACGAGCTTTGCTCAAATTGCAGCGAGTGTGGTCGGTTCAGATAAGGCACAGGCGAAAACACAAGAGTACTTGGCTAATCAATTCGAAACAGACTTCATGTCAGTAGTGTCTCCTTATTATAAGGATGTAATGTCGGTAGAAGATGTCAAGTATCTTCTTGAACGATGCAATACGCCCGAGGGAAAATCGGCAGTTGAACATTGTGCTATCTTGAATGGTGTAGAGGGTCAAACACAAATACAGAGTATGATGATGCCTGTCATGATGAGTGCATTACAGGGATTGCCCTACGAAAAGATTGAAGCAGTGGATTGTCCTGAGAGCTACAGGACCAAATGTAATGAATACCTTAAGGCAACAGGAAGTGCCGACGACTTGATTGAGAACCTGTTTGCTGCTTTCGGTCAGATGGGACAACAATTTGCGGGAGAGGATGAGAAAGAACAGCTTGAAGAGTTCAATGCAATGATGAATAATCTGAAGGTGTTCATGGTGGAGAATCTTCCGGTAATCTATCTGAACATGAGCTATGGGGAGATTACTGAGGCCGATTTTGACTTCTTCATCGACTTGTATTCTTCACAGGCGGGCAAGAATTATATGGAAGGAAGCAAGGCCTTAACGAAGGATATGATGAATTTCAGCATGCAGTTGGTGCAGAAGTTTTCAGACTGGTTGCAAGAGAACAAATGATAAATACAACGCTGTCGTCACTTATGTACATAAAAGATTATCCCCACGCAAAAATAGTAGAGGAAGTTAGAGTCTTGAACTGCCTTGCCATGGATTTCAACCCAATTGGAAGGAAAAAGAGATTGAACGATAAGTTTGTGGGAACTTACCACGCAATGACAGAAAAAGGCCCGTCACAAAAATTTCATCTCAATCTCAAAGAAGAACTGATTGTGCAATCTCCCGAGGAGGAGAAGAATGGTTCATGGTGGATAGAACAGAAGTCTCCCGAGACGAAAAAAGAAGAGAAAGAAAAACCTATCTTGGGAATTTCTTTTAAGTTAGGTAAGACCACCCAGAGATATTTATGTGCTTTTTACCACGAGGATGGCGTGATGATACTCATTCCATCGAAGAGTTCGATCTACTCACTTAGCAGGGAAGATTACGACTTTAGTACTTGCTTGTTTCTCGTGAAAGAGAGTGCGCGTACAGGACAATTACGTTGCAAAACCATTGAGGAGGTGTATGCGTTTGTAAAGGCTTCTATCATACGCAAGATGGAGGATGAGGAGATAAGTAAGATTGCGGTGACGAAAACTGATAAAGCAATATTTTATCTTTTGTTAGGCTTGACATACTTATTTACGTTCTTTATAGCCATCTGGAGTGTTTGGTTCTATAAACTGCATATGGAAATACCTTTCTTGGGATTGACGGAGCCACTTCCTCTGTGGTGGTTCATGGTATGGTTTATTGCTACCCCATTAGCATTTTTTAGTCTTGTTAGATGGAACCATAATAACAAAAGAAAAAGGATTGCCGAGTTCAGACAGACGCATAGCCAGAGTGAGATTCCCGATGTGTCAGGACGTTGGAAAGGTGGCGATTAATACCCCGACATGTCACACAAATGGTCTGCCATTTATAATACATGGAGTGGCGAATGGGATAGAATCTGAAAGAACCATGTCTTTTACCTTTTTTAGCGTAGGTGTCGGTAATCGTGTGTAATGCATTGAGTATGTGTGATTTGTCGACCGATACCCCTGCTGCGGGGTATCGGTGGAGTACGAGGTGTAGCATAATGTCAGCATTTGGCCTGTTTTGGTAGCAAAACGTCAGATTTCGGGAGGCCGAAAAAGGCGGTTTTTGAATTGCATGCATGCATTTTTCAAATTGGACAAAGAGATTTTTTCTATTGCAAGGCTCTGACATTTTGATCAGAGCCTTGCAATAACTCCTTTGGGAAGATACCCCACATTAGGGGTGTCGGTCGGCAATGTTCAGTCTATTAGGAGGTTATGAATGATTACCGATACCTGGACCTAAAAAGGGGAACTTACTGGTTCTTCGTAATTTTAGGGGCAAGTTATAGCCATCATCCCTCTAAAATCTGCATACCATGTCATTCTGAAACGAAGTTCTCCGCCCGTAGGGGCCAAAGGCAATGGCATGACTATATGGCGTAATTCTTGCCCCTAAATTTGCGGTGAACCACTTACCAATATCAGCCATTCGAGGTGGTGCTATGGGGGTGTTGGCTACTCGTACCACTCCGTCAGTTCGGCTTTGGGGTAGTAGTGATGCAGTATCTCTTCGTAGCTATAGCCTTGGGCGCCCATCACGGCGGCACCTATCTGGCATAACCCCACGCCATGTCCCCAACCACGGCCATGGAGGATGAAGGAGGCCTCCCCAACCTCTCCCGAGGAGGGGCTTTCAGGCATCGCGATACTGTTTTCAGTGGTCTCTGTAGCTCCCTCTCCTTGGGAGAGGGTTGGGGTGAGGCTTCTTTTCTCCACCTCGAAGGCGCTGCTGTAGAGGTGGCTCTCTGAGAGTGTGCGTCGTATCTCCAGCTCCTTGCCGATGATGCGCGTGGCCTTGCTTCCTACGATTTGTAGGCGCACGATGCGTCCCGAGGGCCCACGCTCTATGGGGATGAGGTCAATGATGTCGCCATAGTCGAACTCGCCTCGGCGGCGTACCAATTCGCTCAGCTCGGCTTGCGTATACTCTACCGTCCAACGGTAGAAGTCGGTAGACTGGTCATAGTGGTTGAGCACCTCCGAGAGCACCTTCTCGTCGTGCGTGTTGCAGAAGGGGTCGTCCACCACGCTGAGATAGGGGTGGGGCGTATCGTCCCAGCAACTCTCATACAATTCGCTCTTGCCACCGCAGCACTTGCTGAACCGCGCGTCGCAAACCTCGCCCTCATAGCTAAGCACGATACCACGTGTGGCTCGTATGGCTTCAATCACCTGTGGCGTCATCTTGCGGCTCACTCCCTGATAGCGCTGGCAATGGTCGTCGGCACATACGTCAAAGTGGGTGTGGGCTTCGCGGTCGTACCAGCGGATAGCCTCCCCCCTGTCCCTCCTTGAGAAGGGCAGGGGGGAGGTCCCTGCCCCTATCTGTGCCAGCAGCCAACTGCGTGAGATGATGGCATGTGCCTTGAGCAGCTCTACGGATGAGGTGCCGCTCATCTCTGAGGCGATGACGCTGGCGAGATAGTCTTCGATGGCAATGCGGTTGATGGCATGCAGCTCGCCATCGATGATGCGCAGGATGAGCGAGCCTTGGAAGGTTTGTGTCTCCTGTTGCTGCCAGTGGAATTCCTTGCCGATGGTGACGTTGTGGAGACTGAAGATAGGGAAGGCCCCCTTCATTGGCTCGCAAGCGAGACTCCTCTGGGAAGATAAATCTTCCTTCGTCGCAACCGATGCTATCATACCGCATCGTCCCCCCGAGGGGGAGCTCTCTACCGTCGCGGTCAACATAAGCGATGAATCCTCGACAAAGTATTCTGTATTCTTACCTTTTATCACAATGCAGGTCTCCCCATTATTACCATTCTCTTTTATTGAGGCATAGTATGTGTCTGGTTGCAGAGTAAGTTGTTTGTTCTTATCGGTATCGAGGATATCTGTTCCGCGATGGTAGATAGCTCCCCCTTGGGGGGAGTTGAGGGGGCCTCTATGTAATGTAAACTTTATCTCCTGTCCCTGCATGATACCTACATCGATGGTGGGTTCGGTGCGTACGCCTACCTCGCACAATATCTCCATGGCCTTGGTAGCGGTGAGACGCTCGTAATCTTCGGCGCGGGGAGTGACGATGAGTCCGCACATGTCCAGTGCGCCCGGACTGATGAGATAGCGCTCCTCTCCCTCTGCCGTGTAGCAGCGTGGGCGGTGTGCGTGGCGCGGAATCACGATAAGGCATACCTGCTCTCCCTTGCGGTAGGCCACCACGTTGATGCGCGGCTCATATTCCCCTTCGGGCACGGGCAGCATGGCATACAGACGGTCGAAGGTGCTGCTCTCCTCGGCATCGCGTATCAGATAGGCCATGTAGCCGAATGGCGCTATGGCCTGGCATGGTTCGCTCTGCGGTATGCCTTTGGCATACTCCACCAGCGGTATGCCCTTGCCGATGCCCGTCTGTAGGTGCAGGTGGTCGGGCGCCGATGCACCGCATTTGGGGCCGTTGTAGAATACAATATACTCTTCGGGCAGTGCCTTGGTGGCCTGTATCAGTGCGTCGTATGCCTCGGCGATGCACTGTGGACGGTGGGAGGTAGATGCTATCGTGAGGTGACCTTGCAGGATGGGGTAGGGGTTTACCAGCCACTCCATCTCTTCGTTGAGGACCATGCTCCGCTGCTCGGAAGGGCGGTTGGCACTGCATAGGAAGCAGGGACGTGCGGCGATGCTTGCCTTGTCAATACTGGCTCCGGTAGATACCATGCGTGCCGGGTTGCACTGCACGCGCAGTGCTGTAGGGAGCTTGGCCGAGGTCAGTTCACGGCTCCATACACGGGTCAGCGCCTCATGATTGTCTCGGGCGGTAGCCCATTCGCGCAGTTGCGCTTCGATGAATGATTCTATCTTGTCTGTCATACGGTGCTATGCTTGTCCACTACAAAAGTAGGTAAAAATAGTCATCTCTCAAAACCTGATGATGGTACTCTTTGGTATATAAGGTAAGATTTTGTTGGGTAACTGGGACATTGGCAGCTTTGGGTGTTCCCTATTTCAGATAGTTTGCTGGCTGCTTGTCGGCAAAAATCCCTTTGAAAAGTTTGGAGGGGCATGGTTTATATTGTAAATTTGCTGTACAATCAAGAATTTAACCAAATAAGTACGATAATGGACAACAACATTGCAACCCAACTGATGGCCCTGCTCGATGCATCGCCCGTCAACTTCCTTGCCGCAGGCTATGTCGAGGAGCAGCTCCGTGCTGCCGGTTTCACTCACCTCGATGCCGGCAAGCCCTTCCCCATGCTGGTTCCCGGCAAGGGCTATTTCGTGACTAAGAACAACTCCGCCGTGTTTGCCTTTCGTATGGGTACCGCCCATCCCGCCGAGGCAGGCTTCAAGCTCATCTGCGCCCATAGCGACTCGCCCTGCTTCCGTGTGAAGCCTGCTGCCGAGATGTACACCGAGGGTGGCGTGGTGAAGCTCAATACCGAGGTCTACGGTGGCCCCATCCTCTATACATGGTTCGACCGTCCCCTCTCGCTCGCCGGCCGTGTGCTCCTGCGCACCGCCAACCCCTTGAAGCCCGAGGTGCGCCGTCTCAAGATCGAGCGTCCCCTGCTCATCATACCCCATCTGGCCATCCACTTCAACCGTCAGGTCAACGAGGGCAATAAGCTCAGCAAGCAGGTCGACATGCTCCCCGTCATCGGCATCATCAATGACAAACTTGAGGCCGACAACCTCTTGCTCAAGGTCATCGCCGAGGAACTAGGCGTATCCATGGTCGATATCCTCGACTTCGACCTCTCGCTCTACGATACCCACAAGGCCGAACTCGTAGGCCTCAATGGCGAGTTCATCTCCTGTGGCCGACTCGACGACCTGGCCATGGTACACGCAGGCCTCTATGCCCTGCTCCATAGCGAAGCCACCCCGATGACCCAGGTGCTCGGCGTGTTCGACAACGAGGAGACCGGTAGCGGCACCAAGCAGGGAGCCGCCTCACCCGTGCTGCGCAACCTCCTCGAGCGTGTAGTCACCAACGACGGATGTGGTGCCGACGGTCTCTACCGTGCCCTCGAGCACTCCTTCATGATTTCGGCCGATATGGCCCACTCCCTGCACCCCAACTACCCCGGCAAGCACGACCCCACCAACCATCCCGTCATGGGAGGCGGTCCCGTCATCAAGATCAATGCCAACCAGAAGTACGTCACCGACGCAGAGTCGGCCGCCGTCTTTGCTGAGATATGCCGCTTGGCTGAGGTTCCCTGCCAATACTTCGTCAACCACTCCGACATGGCCGGCGGCTCCACGCTGGGCAATATCCTCACCTCGCAACTCCCCATGCGAGGTGTCGACATGGGCAACCCCATGTGGGGCATGCACTCCGTGCGCGAGACCGCTTCCGTAGCCGATCAGGAGTACGTGTGCAAGGCCTTCACCACCTTCTTCAACTTGAAGTAACAAAAAAAATAGAGACGCCAGTGATGAACATTGGCGTCTCTATACCTATTATATAGGAGTGCGGAAAGACAGGGATTCGAACCCTGGGAACAGTTGCCCGTTCACCGCATTTCGAGTGCGGCCCGATCGACCACTCCGGCATCTTTCCGCTGCGAAGGTACAACTTTTTTTCAACATAGTATCGCTGATGCGAGATTTTTTTTTCATAAAACTGAACAATGAAGATTGCCCTTATCCAAATGAGCCTCGCCTGGTGCGACACCCAAGCCAATCTCAACCATGCTGAGGAGCTCATGCGCCGTCAGCCAGGAGCCGACGTCTATGTATTACCCGAAATGTTTACCACTGGCTTCTGCATGGAGCCTCACCGCATAGCCGAGCCCACCGAGGGCCCCACGCTCGTCTGGATGCGCCGCATGGCACGCGAGATGGATGCCGCCATCACTGGTAGCGTGGCCGCTGTCGCTCCCGACGGAGGGTATAAGAACCGCATGTATTTTGTCGAGCCCGACGGGCGCGTCACCCACTACGACAAGCGCCACCTCTTCAGCTATTCCGGCGAGGATAAGCATTACGAGGCAGGCACCGACCGCGTCATCGTGCCCTTCCGTGGCGTGCGTTTCTTTCTCCAGGTGTGCTACGACCTGCGCTTCCCTGTTTTCGGGCGCAACCTCGACGATTACGACGTTGCCATCTACGTGGCCAACTGGCCCAACAAGCGCCGCATGGCCTGGGACATCCTCTTGCGAGCCCGCGCCATCGAGAACCAAGCCGTGGTCATCGGTGTCAACCGCGTGGGTGGCGACCCCCTGTGCGAGTACGATGGCGGCACGGCTGCCATCGACTTCTTCGGCAATGTAGCCGGTGTGTGCACCGACGGTGCCGAGCAGGTCATCACCTATGAGGTGAAGATGGACGAGCTTCGCCATTATCGCGATAAGTTCCCCTCCCTGGCCGACTCCGACGACTTCCGCATGGTGGAAGAGGGGGAATGAACCTGAGGAGGACAAGGAAAATAAAGGAGAAGGCAATTGTATATGCCGGAGATTCGTAGTACCTTTGCAAAGCATAGAAAGAAACAACAGATATAACTCATATTGTATGAAGAGTGCGACTCTTTTCCGTAATACTGTAGCCATAATAGGGTGTTTGCTTGCTGTATGGGTAGGCTTTGCTGTGGCGCAGTCGGCCGACAATAAAACTAAAAGCAATAACGTAATGGGAACAACAACTCCACAGGTACGCATCAGTACCAACTTTGGCGACATCGTGGTGCGCCTTTATGATGAGACTCCCGAGCATCGTGACAACTTCATCAAGCTGGCTCGTGAGGGGTACTATGACAGCACGCTCTTTCATCGCGTGATAAAGGATTTTATGATTCAGGGAGGTGACCCTGACTCGAAGGGAGCACCAGCCGGCAAGCAACTCGGCACGGGAGGACCTGAATATACTCTGCCAGCAGAGTTTGTGTATCCGAAATATTTCCATAAGCGAGGAGTGCTCAGCGCAGCCCGCCAGGCTGACCAAGTGAACCCTGAGCGCCGCTCGTCGGGGTCGCAGTTCTATATCGTATGGGGAAAGAAATATACCGAGTATGAACTGAAACAGCTTGCCTCACAGCTCGACGGGCAGCGGGGACAGCAGGTCTTCAATGGACTGGCTGCACAGCACCGCGACAGCATACAGGCCATGTATCAGCGTGGCGACCAGAAAGGACTCATGGAACTGCAAAACCGCTTGGCTGCTGAGACAGACAAGATATTGGCTTCAACCCCCGGATTTACCTTTACCCCCGAACAAGTGGAGGCCTACTCAACCATAGGAGGTACGCCCTTTCTAGATAACCAGTATACCGTGTTTGGCGAAGTAGTGAGCGGACTCGACGTGGTGGAGAAAATACAGAAAGTGGCTACAGGAAAGGCTGACAGACCCAAAGAGGATGTGGTGATGACCATGACCGTAGTGGAATAAGAGGCTATCGCAGGACGGCAGAAATGGACATGGTTGGAAAACGGGAAAAGGAAGGATAAAGAATGAAGGTAGAGACGTTTGTATGCAATATGCTTCATGAGAATTGCTTTGTCGTGTATGATGAAGACTCTCGGGAAGCCGCCATTATAGATCCCGGCTTCTATGCCGACGATGAGAAAAGGAGGTTGGTGAGGTTTGTGAAGGATAAGGGTATCACCATTAAATATCTGCTGTGTACCCATCTGCATTTCGACCATATATTCGGTACCACCTTCGTGGAAGATACCTTCGGGGTGTGTATTAGTGCCAATATGGCCGATATGCCTTGGATAGAACATTTCGAGCAGTATGTAGCACGGTTTGGAATACGTGTCGCTGACGTCCCACGCCCCATAGGACATCCGCTCCATGAAGGCGATGAGCTGCGATTGGGAACCTGTGTGCTGCAATGCCTGGCTACACCTGGACATTCGGCCGGAGGAATGTGTTTCTATGCGCCTGCTCATCATTGCCTGTTTGCCGGCGATACGCTCTTCCTACAGTCGATAGGACGTACCGACTTCTTTGATGGAGATTATGCTCAGTTGATAGCCTCAATCCAAAAGAAACTGTTGGTGCTACCCCCTGAGACTGTCGTATACCCAGGGCATGGAGAGCCAACTACCATAGGCGACGAGATGATGTATAACCCTTTTCTTTAGATTATTTAAGTGGTACAGAATATGAAACGTATCGTAGGAATATGCCTGCTCGGTATGATGGTGGTATCAATGTCGGCCAGTAAACCTATGCGGCAATGGATAACAGCTATGCCGGACTCGGTACTTCCGCTGTTGACCCAGAATGATAGGCTGGACTTTGTGGACTTTCTGGATAGTGGCATGGAGGCTGTGGTAACCAATCGTTTGGATGGGAAGTCGGTAATGCGTGTGTTGACCAACGACTATACACATGTGTCTTATACGAAGTCGATGGATGTGGAGATGAAACTCTTACCGCTGACTGATACGACCGATGTGCTTTGCATGGTGACTACCGTAGTGTCGGCTGGAGTAGGGGATAGTCATATCACGTTTTTTGATGAAAACTGGCAGGTAGTGCCGACGGACGATTATTACATACCGCCCGTGATGGATGATTTCCTTGTAGACGAATTGCCCGATTCGGTGGTGCACGTGTTGGACAAGATGGATGTGTATTTCAAGACCTATCATCTTGACCCGGAAAAGGACGAACTCGTATGCCGACTGACCACAACGGATTATCTGAATACTGAGGATAGGAAAGCTGTGCTCCCATGGGTGCTGTCTGCTTCTCGTACATATGTGTGGCGGAATGGAAAACTCGAATCCAAAGTAGCAGAACAGCTAACAAAAGAATAGGTGACACTGACTGAATAATCTTATCGATAGTGATAGCTTTATAAAAAATATTTGTACCTTTACGGCATTTTATATAATAGGTATTAAAGTAACAGCTTAGGTTAAGGTAATACAACATGATTATGAAAGAATTGAATTTGGACTGGTCGAACCTCTCGTTCGGCTACATGAAAGCAGACTATAACGTGCGCTGCTACTACCGCAACGGCGAGTGGAGCGAGGTGGAAGTATCTGATAGTGAGCATATCACCCTGCATATGGCGGCAACCTGCCTGCATTACGGACAAGAGGCCTTCGAGGGCCTGAAAGCCTTCCGTGGTAAGGATGGCAAGGTGCGCATCTTCCGTCTCGAAGCAAACGCCGAGCGCCTGCAGAGCACCTGTGACGGAATCATGATGCCTCAGTTGCCCACCGAGAAGTTCCGTGAGATGGTGACCAAGGTGGTGAAGATGAATGAGCGCTTTGTTCCTCCCTATGAGAGTGGCGCATCGCTTTACATACGTCCGCTGCTCATCGGTACCGGTGCACAGGTGGGTGTACACCCTGCCGACGAATACCTGTTCATGGTGTTCGTGATGCCCGTAGGTCCCTACTTCAAGGGCGGCTTTGCAGCAAACCCCTACGTGGTGATACGCCAGTACGATCGCTCGGCACCGCTCGGCACAGGTATCTATAAGGTGGGCGGCAACTATGCCGCATCGATGAAGGCCAACAAACTGGCTCACGACCTGGGTTACTCATGTGAGTTTTACCTCGACGCCAAGGAGAAGAAGTACATCGACGAGTGTGGTGCGGCCAACTTCTTCGGCATCAAGGACAACACCTACGTGACACCCAAGTCGACCTCCATACTGCCCTCAATCACCAACAAAAGCCTCATGCAGCTGGCCGAGGATATGGGCATGAAGGTGGAACGCCGCCAGATACCCATCGAGGAACTCGATACCTTCGAGGAGGCAGGTGCATGTGGCACGGCAGCTGTGATATCTCCCATCGAGCGCATCGACGACCTGGAGATGAAGCGCAGCTACGTCATTGCCAAGGACGGTAAGCCAGGACCTATCTGTCGCAAACTGTACGACACGCTGCGCGGCATACAGTATGGCGACATCGAGGACCGCTACGGATGGGTGACAATTGTAGAATAAACACGTTGAAAAATAAAATAGATTCTGATGTATCCCTTGTTTGACAGCTTTATCATCAATAGGCTCGTACCTACAGACAGCTTTTGTCGTATTGCTAATGAAGTATCCGCTCCATATCTTGTGCTGAATACTCATGGAGAGGGGCTCAAGCTGGGTTATCGGGCTATAGAGCGCATGGTGCAGGTTGCTGAAGATAGCAAGGCTGACATGGTGTATAGCAATCGGTATGTCTCCAAACAGGATATACTACAAACTGTACCTACCAACGAATATCAGACAGGGAGCATACGGGACGATTTTGATTTTGGCTCGCTGTTACTTATACGTACCGAAACGCTCAAGCGTTTTGTTGCGTCAAATCCAGAATCGTATCAATATGCTGGATTGTATCAGTTGCGTCTCTACATTAGCCGTATGGGGCGTATCGTACACGTAAATGAATACCTCTATACAGAGGTGGAGGATGATTTGCGCTTGTCCGGTGAAAAACAGTTTGACTACGTCGACCCGCGTAATAGGCTGGTACAGGTTGAGATGGAGCAGGTATGCACTGCGCACCTCAAGGAGATGGGTGCCTTGGTTCATCATGCAACACTGAAAACGATAGATACCACCGAAGGGGAATTTCCATATGAAGCTTCGGTAATTATTCCCGTGAAGAATCGGGCAAAGACGATTGGCGATGCAATACAGTCGGTATTGTCGCAAGAGAGTGACTTCCCTTACAATCTCATAGTAGTTGATAATCACTCGACGGACGGAACAACAGAAATAATCTCTCGATTGGCAAACGAGACTCCTCTGATCACACTAATTTGTCCTGAACGCGATGATTTAGGTATCGGAGGGTGTTGGGATCTTGCTATACGCCATTCGCAGTGTGGTCGCTATGTAGTACAGCTTGACAGTGACGATCTATATAGTGACAAGCATACCCTGCAATGTATTGTTGATACTTTTCGTCGTGAACGATGTGCTATGGTGGTGGGAAGCTATCGCTTGTGTAACTTTGCGCTGGAGACATTACCTCCAGGAGTTATTGACCATCGCGAGTGGACTGAGGAGAATGGGATGAATAATGCTTTGCGTATCAATGGATTGGGCGCTCCGAGAGCTTTTTATACACCTGTCATCCGCGAGATGGGATTTCCTAATGTAAGTTATGGCGAAGATTATGCTGTAGGAATAGCTATCAGTCGTCAGTACAGATTGGGGCGCATATATGAGCCTATCTATCTGTGTCGCCGTTGGGAGGGAAATAGTGATGCGGCCCTCAGTCCCGAGCGAGTAGCTGTGCACAATCATTATAAGGACAGTTTGCGTACTCAAGAAATACGCGCACGGGTGAATCTTTCAAGGCATTAGTGTGATTATCTGAATAGGTGAATTTATCCTACCGTGAGTTGTGGTTGTTAAAAGAAAAGCGTGTCGACCAATAGGTCTGGCACGCTTTCTCTTTGTGGTATTCTTTCTTTATGCTTAAATCAAGAATCCGAGCAATACACCAGCAGCACAGGCCGAACCGATAACACCGGCTACGTTGGGACCCATGGCGTTCATGAGCAGGTAGTTGGTGGGGTCGGCCTTCTGACCCTCGTCGTGAGAGATACGGGCTGCCATAGGCACGGCAGATACACCGGCGTTGCCGATGAGTGGGTTGATCTTCTTGCCCTTCGGGAGGAAGAGGTTCATGAATTTCACGAACAACACACCGCTGGCGGTGGCAATGACGAAGGCGGTGATACCTACGAGGAGGATCTTCAGTGTAGAGGGGGTGAGGAACTCGCTTGCCTGGGTAGAGGCACCTACGGTGAGACCGAGCAGGATGGTGACGCAGTTGATCAGCGGACCCTTGGCTGCCTCGGCCAGACGGCCGGTTACGCCACTTACGTTGAGCAGGTTACCGAAGAAGAGCATACCCAAGAGGGGCAGACCGCTGGGCACGATGAACGCGGTGAGCAGCAGGCCGATGATGGGGAACATGATCTTCTCGGTCTGTGATACCTGACGGGGAGCCTCCATGCGGATGAGGCGCTCCTTCTTGGTGGTGAGCAGACGCATGATGGGGCGCTGGATCACGGGCACGAGGGCCATGTAGGAGTAGGCACACACGGCGATGGCTCCCATGAGGTTGGGCGCGAGCTTCGACGACAGGAAGATGGCGGTAGGTCCGTCGGCACCGCCGATGATAGCGATACCTGCTGCCTGGTCGGGCTCGAAGCCGAGGAGCAGGGCAATGATATAGGCTGCGAAGATACCGAACTGTGCAGAAGCACCTACGAGCATCATCTTAGGATTGGCGATGAGCGGACCGAAGTCGGTCATGGCACCAATGCCGAGGAAGATGAGGGGGGGGTACCAACCGGTCTTCACACCCTGATAGAGGATATTGAGCACTGAACCCTCTTCGTAGAGACCAATCTCGAGACCTGCATCGGCCTTGAAGGGGATGTTGCCCAGGATGATACCGAAGCCTATGGGCACGAGCAACAATGGCTCCCAACCCTTCTTGATGGCAAGTGTGATGAAGAGGCATCCTACCAGAATCATCACGATATGTCCCCACGTAGCATTGGCAAAACCGGTGTATTGCCAGAAGTCTACGAGGTTGTTTCCGATAAAGTTAAAAAAGTCGTTCATATTTACTTAATTTTGGGGAGTTAAACGTAGTTAAAGGGAGGTAGTCGCTTTGCTCTTTAGGGAGATAAAGGCCAATAGTCTTTACGCGCGAAAGGACATTCGGCATTTAACTCCATTTATCTCCATTTAACTCCTTTTATCTCCTAATTAATCACCCAAGTGTAATAATATCGGTTCCTTCTGCGATAGACTGTCCCTTCTCTACGTTGATTGAAACTACCTTTCCGTCGCGGTCGGCGTTGATGTTGTTCTCCATCTTCATGGCTTCGAGGATAGCTACGGTCTGACCCTTGGATACAGTGTCGCCTACCTTCACCTTGATGTCGAGTACTACACCGGGCAGCGGAGCCTTGATGCCGGCACCACCAGCTGCGGGGCGTGGAGCGGGAGCTGCTGCTGGAGCAGGAGCCGCTGCGGGGGCAGCTGCGGGACGTGCTACGGGTTTGGTCACTGCAGGCTTGGCCGGACGGTCGAGCTCAACTTGATATGTCTTACCGTTTACGGTAACGCTGGCCTTGTTGCCTTCAAGTTCTTCTACGGCAACATTGTACTCATTGCCGTTAATCTTGTATTTATATTCTTTCATATTATTTTAAGTTTTTGAGTTCTTGAGTTCTTTAGTTTTTGAGCTGTTTCCCTTCAATCCGGAAGGAAAGTTACAAACTCAAAAACTTACAAACTGAATAACTTATTAGTTATACGGATACGGATGTGAGTGGGTATGTGTCAGCATGTGCCAGCTTGACTCGCCACTATCGATGGTGAGCACGTCGCTCTCCTCATCGTGTACGTTGCCGAAGTGCTCGTGCAGTGCCATGCAGATGGCGGCCATCTCTTCATCGGCCTTGCCATCGTTAGCTGCAGGAGCAGGAGCTGCAGGAGCAGGAGCGACAGCTTGGGCAGGAGCCTTTTTGAAGACTGAGATGATACCGGTAAATACTTTGCCGATTTTAATGAATATCCAGGTGTTGGCAAAGATCTTGCCAATTGCAGCAAACAGGAACCAGAGGATAGCGAGGGCCGAAAATACTACAGCCATACACATTACGGTCATGCCGAGGCCCAGGCTGTCCATACGCTTGAACTTGGCCACCTTGCCTTCGCCCTGCTCTACGATGTTGGTAGCGGCAGGAGTCACGTTGTCGGCAGTCACGATGCGCCATTCACCTACGCCATCCTTGGCGCGGGCCCATGACTGGTTCTCGCCGAGGGCGGGTACGGTAACTGAGTCGAGTAGGGTAGTACCATTGGCATCGTACAGGGCAATCCAGTTCTCGGTGCTGTCGGCCAGTGTGAAACTGGTGTGGAAGATACCGCGCTTGGGCATGTTGTCGGCAAAGAAGAGCATCTTCTGCTTGCCGTGAATGCCTGTGGCTACATCGCCTGAGGGTATCTGGTACATCATCTTGATGCGTTCGGGAGCACTCAGCTCTTCGTTGAGCACGTCGCGGTTTGTCGTAAGGAAACAGTTACGTGCGTTGGCTGAGGCAAAAGCATCGTTGTGAAATTCTATCCATGCCGAACGGCAGCCATACTCGTCGAGTATGCTCTCCGTGTTGGTCACGAGAATCTCATTGAACTTGAGGTTCTTGGCACCCTGCGCAAAGCCGGCAGTGGCAGCCAAGACCATCATTATACTAAAAAGAACTTTTTTCATAATTGTCAATTATCAATTTTCAATTGTCAATTATTAAAGAGGTATATTGCCGTGTTTTCTCTTCGGGTTCTCGAGCTTCTTGGTCTGCAACTCGGCTAACGCACGGATGATGCGGAAGCGGGTGTTGCGAGGCTCGATAACGTCGTCGATGTAGCCATACTTGGCTGCATTGTACGGGTTGGCGAAGAGCTTGGTGTACTCGGCCTCCTTCTCGGCAATGAATGCCTTGGGATCTTCCTTCTCCTTGGCCTCCTTGGCATAGAGGACGGCAGCAGCACCGCTGGCACCCATTACGGCAATCTCGGCTGTGGGCCATGCGTAGTTCATGTCGCCACGGAGTTGCTTACAGCTCATCACGATGTGGCTACCACCATAGCTCTTGCGCAGGGTAACGGTTACCTTGGGCACTGTGGCCTCGCCGAAGGCGTAGAGCAACTTGGCACCGTGGAGGATAACGGCGTTGTACTCCTGGCCTGTGCCGGGGAGGAAGCCGGGAACGTCGACGAGTGTTACCAAAGGAATGTTGAAGGCGTCGCAGAAGCGTACGAAGCGGGCTGCCTTGCGTGAGGCGTTGCAGTCGAGCACGCCGGCAAAGGCCATGGGCTGGTTGGCTACGATACCTACTGACTCGCCGTTGAAGCGGGCGAAGCCTACGATGATGTTCTTGGCATAGTCTTTCTGTACCTCGAGGAACTCTCCGTTGTCGACGATAGCGCCGATAACCTCGTACATGTCGTATGCCTTGTTGGGGTTGTCGGGGATGATCTCGTTGAGAAGGTCTTCCTTACGGTCGATGGGGTCGGTGCACACTACGCGGGGTGCCTGCTCCATGTTGTTCTGGGGCATGTAAGAGAGGAGCTTGCGGATCATGGCAAGAGCCTCTTCCTCGGTCTGTGCGGTGAAGTGGGTCACACCTGACTTGCTTGAGTGTACTGATGCGCCACCGAGCTGCTCCTGAGTAACGTCTTCGCCAAGTACGGTTTTCACTACGGCGGGACCGGTGAGGAACATGTATGAGGTGCCTTCCATCATCAAGGTGAAGTCGGTGAGGGCAGGTGAGTAAACGGCACCACCGGCGCAGGGACCGAAGATACCAGAAATCTGGGGAATCACACCTGATGCCATGATGTTGCGCTGGAAGATCTCTGAGTAGCCAGCGAGGGCGTTGATACCTTCCTGAATACGTGCACCGCCCGAGTCGTTGATACCGATAACGGGAGCACCCATCTTCATGGCTGCATCCATAATCTTGCAAATCTTCATGGCCATGGTCTCGGAGAGAGAACCGGCATTCACGGTGAAGTCCTGTGCAAATACATACACGAGGCGGCCGTCGATAGTACCATAACCTGTTACTACACCATCGCCGAGGCTCTGCTTCTTCTCCATGCCGAAGTTGTGGCAGCGGTGAGTTACGAACATGTCCATCTCTTCGAATGAACCTTTGTCGAGCAGCATATCGATACGTTCACGTGCGGTATACTTACCCTTCTCATGCTGCTTTTGAATGGCCTTCTCGCCACCGCCCAGACGGGCTTTCTCGCGCAGCTCTACGAGCTCTCTAATTTTATCTAATTGTGACATAGTTATTATAATTATGAATTATGAATTATGAATTATCCCTCATCGTTGGAGGCAATTCACAATTCATAATTCAAAATTCAGAATTAATTTACGGTTTCTCACAAAGTTCGGTCAACACGCCCTGTGTAGCTTTCGGATGGAGGAATGCTATGTTGAGTCCCTCAGCACCCTTGCGGGGAGCCTTGTCGATGAGGCGGATGCCGGCAGCGTCGCACTCGGCAAGTGCGTTTGCAACGCCGTCTTCAACAGCAAAGGCTACGTGGTGTACGCCAGCGCCCTTGTTCTCGATGAACTTGGCGATGGTGCTCTCCTCAGATGTGGGCTCGAGGAGCTCGATCTTGGTTTCGCCTACCATAAGGAATGCGGTGCGTACCTTCTGGTCTTCTACGGTCTCGATGTTGTAGCACTTCAGACCCAATACGTTCTCATAGTAGGGCAGTGCCTCCTCGATGCTCTTTACAGCAATGCCGAGGTGTTCGATTTTTGAGATTTTCATGTTGTTTTTATTAAATTAGATGAATGTTTGGTAATGAAAAATAATTGCTACAAAGTTACAGCAAAAAAATCGATAAAGCGAAAATGAGAGAGGATATTTCGCCCGGTAAAATAAAAAAGCAGCCGATTCTGTGAAAAAAAACTATCGGTGGGTAGAAATAGGTGTTGCGACTCATCATTATATAAACCTTTTACATGCTAATATAAGATGGTCTACTTTGAATATTGTGCATCAAAAATGTAAAGTCAAGTATCTAAACTGTCTTAAAATAATGATAGGCGTGGGTACGATGGTACGTTTCTTGTATTGTGAAATTCGAGCTTGTTTTATATCGTCTTGGGTAAATTAGCATGTATGCTTCTTGGTGCATTCGGGGCATCTTCCTGTAATGACACACTTGACTTCGTGTACTTGATAGCTAGGAGGAAGTGCTATGAGAGGAATTTTTTGCTCGGTCAAGCAGATGGTACGGCCACATTGTAGGCATCTAAAGTGTAGATGTCTGTCGTCGTCCCCCTCATCGTGTTTGGATAGGCATGCTTCATAACGCACAGAGCCACTCCCGTCATCGATGGTATGCACTAGGTGATGCTGCTCGAAAAGGCTTAAGGTGCGAAATATCGTGGAGCGGTCTGCAGGGTGAAGAATATTCTCCAGCTCACGAAGAGAAAGAGTACTGTTAGCTTCCAATAACGAACGCAGCACAAGTAGTCTCATGGCTGTAGGCTTAATTTCGTGGTCGGCAAGAATTTCGGTTAGTTGTTGCATTATGAAATAGGATTAGATTGGCCAGATGACGAAGACTAATGTCTCCCATGCAGCATGTGAAACAATGAGCGCAAAGAGTTGTTTAGGCCATAGCCGGTAGCAAATACCCCAAATGAAACCGCATACAAGTGCTGCCATAATGAGCATAAAGTTGAATTTCCAGATATGTACAGCTCCATAAATGAGTAATGTGATAGCAAAACCAATATTCGCAGTCCATCTATGACTAATCTTTTACCGAATGTTTCATTAGATGGTTTGGTATTAAGGGTAGTTAATGAGTAGTTTGTTATCCTATTCTGCTAATCTTCCTTAGGTTATCTTCATCGATAATTTTTATCTTTCTACCATCAATGGCAATCAATCTTTCCGATGCAAAATTAGAAAGGGTGCGTATGGCATTGGATGTAGTCATATTGGATAGGTTGGCAAGGTCTTCTCGTGAAAGAAATATGCTGATAGTAGCGCCATCCTCTTCTAATCCGTAGGTCTCTTTCAAGAATAGTAGTGATTCGGCCAAACGTCCGCGGATATGTTTTTGAGTAAGGTTTACTGTGCGTTCGTCAGATACTCCGAGGTCAATAGCCAATAGTTTGATGAAAAACATGGCCAATTTGTTGTTGTCTTTAACCAACTGGTTGATGATGTCCATAGGTATAGTGCATACGATAGATGCTTCGAATGCGGCTGCAGCGGTGACAAATTTTTCTCCAGCAAAATAGGCACGGTAGGCAAAATACTCTACAGGTTTCATGACGCGCATTATTTGGTAACGTCCGCCTATTCCATTCCTGTATATCTTGACCTTTCCTTCGAGCAGGCACATAAGATGGTTGGGCTTTTCGCCTTCTTGATATATTATTTGGTTTTTCTTGTATTTTTTTATTTCCAAATAATCAGTCACAAGCTCACGCTGATCCTCTGTCAAGAGATTCCACATATCGGCAATAGCTGCTGTAATCTCTGACAACTTTATAACTCTTTTCGCCATGTCAATCTAATACCTAATACCTATTTCTATCAATTAAAAATTAAAAACTAAAAGTTAAAACAAGCAGTGTCATTCATTAAGCCCTTATACTTAATCTGCAAAACGGGCTCGTTTTAATTTTTAATTCTTAATCTTTAATCCCTTAGTCGATCATGTCAAACCCGCAGTAGGGTACCAGCACCTTGGGGATGCGAATACCTTCGGGGGTCTGATTGTTCTCGAGAATAGCCGCAAGGATTCTCGGGAGAGCCAATGCCGAGCCATTCAGCGTATGGCACAGCTCTATTTTCTTGTCTTCGGTGCGACGATAGCGGCACTTCAGACGGTTTGCCTGATAGGCGTCAAAGTTCGATACGGATGAAACCTCCAGCCAACGCTCCTGAGCAGCCGAGTATACCTCGAAGTCGAAGCAGAGAGCTGCCGTGAAGCTCATGTCGCCACCACAGAGGCGCAGTATACGATAGGGAAGCTCAAGCTTCTTCACGAGGTTCTCCACGTGGTCGAGCATCTCCTTGTGCGACTCCTTGGAGTGCTCGGGAGTATCGATGCGTACAATCTCAATCTTTGAGAACTCGTGCAGGCGGTTCAGTCCGCGCACATCCTTGCCGTACGAACCTGCCTCGCGACGGAAGCACTGTGTGTAGGCGGTATTCTTGATAGGAAGCTCCTTCTCATCGAGGATCACATCACGGTAGATGTTTGTCACAGGCACCTCAGCAGTAGGGATGAGGTAGAGGTCATCAGCTGTGCAGTGGTACATCTGACCCTCCTTGTCGGGCAGCTGTCCTGTGCCGTAACCCGATGCCTGGTTTACCACCGTAGGCGGCATTATCTCCTCGTAGCCGGCATTGCGTGCCTCGTCGAGGAAGAAGTTGATAAGGGCACGCTGCAGACGGGCACCCTTGCCACGGTATACGGGGAATCCGGCGCCGCTAATCTTCACGCCAAGGTCAAAGTCGATGAGGTTATACTTCTTTGCCAACTCCCAGTGGGGTAGGGGGTTGGGACCAAGGTCGGGCACCTCGTTGCCCGTCTTCTCCACCACGTTATCCTCGGCATGAGCACCCTCGGGTACCTCATCGTAGGGGATATTGGGGATGGTGTAGAGCAGGTTCTGTGTATCCTCGGCAGCGGTCTTCATCTCCTCTTCGAGGGCAGCGTTGGTGGCCTTCAGGGCAGCCACCTCGGCCTTCACAGCCTCAGCCTCCTCGCGCTTGCCCTCCTTCATGAGGGCACCGATGCGTGCAGCCAGCTGCTTGGCCTCTGCCAAGTTCTTGTCGAGAGTCGTTTGTGCAGCGCGACGCTTCTTGTCGAGCGCAATCACTTGGGCTATCGTTTCCTCGGCATTGCCGAAATGTTTCTTCTCAAGGCCTTTGATTACTCGTTCGGTCTGTTCGGTAATGAGTTTAATCGTAAGCATTCCTAAATGTGAATTTGTAATATTGAAAATTTGTGCAAAGTTAGCAAATTGCTATCAAATAGCCAATAAACGACTAAAAAAAGAGGTCTAATCTTGATGATTAAACCTCTCTCTATATGCTTTTATAGCAAAATTATGCCTCTGCTGCGGGAATTACAGAAACGTAGCTCTTGTCGTTACGTCCCTTCTTGAACTGTACAGTACCGTCAACAAGTGCGTAGAGTGTGTGGTCAGAACCCATACCCATGTTCTCACCGGGATGGTGTACTGTACCTCTCTGACGTACGATGATGTTACCGGCCTTGCATACCTGACCGCCGAAAATCTTTACACCGAGACGCTTGCTAGCTGACTCGCGACCGTTCTTAGAACTACCAACTCCTTTTTTATGTGCCATGATCTAAATGTGTTAAAAGGGTTATGCGATAACTTCTTTAATTACAATCTCAGAGAACTGCTGACGGTGACCGTTCAACTTGCGGTGACCTTTTCTTCTCTTCTTGTGGAATACGAGAACCTTCTCGCCCTTAACGAGCTCGCTCTTCACTTCGGCTACTACCTTAGCACCCTCTACTGTGGGAGCACCTACGGTGATAGCACCATCCTTCTCTACCAAAAGAACCTTCTCGAATTCAACCGTTGCACCATTCTCAACGTTTTGAATGTGGTGAACAAACAATTTCTTGCCAGCTTCGGCCTTGAACTGCTGTCCGTTAATTTCTACAATTGCGTACATTAAAATAAAACTTTAAAAGTTTTCCGGGAGGTGTGCTGCAACCGCTGCAACCGCTTCTTCGAACCCCTTGCGGACTAATCGGGCACAAAAGTACTGCTTTTCTCCGACATGGCAAAATGTTTTAGAGATTATTTTCTTCTGTATCAGATGGGACGTAGCTTGTTTATGTCGTGAAATACAAATTCTTTGCGTCTCATCTCAATAATTCCTTCTTCTTGCCATTTGTTGAGTACATTTGAAACGTTGAGGCGTGTATCATCAAGCAAGTTGGCAAGATCTTCCATTTTTATTCTCAAAATCTTTGTTCCGGATGAGTTGGTGCTTATATTACGTATGAAGTAGATGAGGCGTCCTTCGAGCTGTTGAGCGTCGATACTCCATATACGCTCATGTAATTGCTCGGCTTTGTTGCAGAGAATGTTGAATAAGTTCATCTTGAACACTTCGTACTTGCTCAATATGCTATAGATGTATTGTTTGTCGATGGTGAGCAATGCCACTTCATTCTGTGTAGTGTACGTGGCCTTGTAGTTGGGGCATTTGCCGAAAAGTGAATGTGGCTCTATGATAGTGGGGCCTGTGATTGTTTCTTCAAACGAAAATGTTTTGCATGGGGCTTTGATCTCTGCGGATAGTTCCCCGCTGAGTAGGAATGCCAGTTTGTCGCATTTTTCTCCTTGGCGAAATAGTATTTCCTTGGCGCTGAACTTGTGGAAGTGTAGCTTGGCTTTTCCTATAATCGTTGATAGCTCAACCTTACTCATTCCTTGGAAAAGAGGAAGTTGGAGTAATGTGTCATACATTATATATTCCATCGTCTGTAATCTCGTAATATTGCAAAGTTACATATAAAGATGTGCTCTGTAGTAATGTGATTATAATATTTTGTTATTTTTAACGTGATTTTCACGGTGTCTTTCTTTGGAACCTTGAAATGAAAGAAAAAGGGAGCAATATGTTGCTCCCTTTCCCCTTGTAAAAGTATTGTTGTTATGCTTCCTTTGCTTCTGCGTCAAAGTACTTCTCGCAACCGCGGAGCACGTTGCGCACCTCGGAGAGGAGCTCGTGTGACTCCTGGATGAGGTTGAGGTACACGAACGCTACCTTGATGTTTTCGGCATCCTCCTGCAGGCGGTGTGTCTGCACGCGGCGGAGGTTCGAGATCTCCTTCTTCAGCCACTTACCCTCGGCAGAGAGCTTCTCGGCATCGGTGTAGTCGCCTGTGCGGATGACGCGGCTGATGCCACGGAACACCTCAATGAGGCGCTTCTGATAGGGCGCAAACTCATCGTAGTACTGCGGTGGGAGCGGACGGAAGTTATTGTCGGTATGCTCCTTCATGGGGTTGGTGATACGGGTCAGCGTATTGAGAATCTGCTGTCCGTTATTACTGCTGAGGTAATACCAGGTATTCTTCTCGAATGCCAATCCCTTGTCGATACGGCGGAATCCGAGTGTCTCCTGACGGCGCATCTTCTTCAGCAGGGCCTTCTCCTCAACAATCTTGCCAAGCGCCGTACGCAACTTACGCACATCTTCGTTGGCAAAGGCACTGATAACGTTTTCGTAAGTATCTGCCGCGAAATCGAGGGTATGGCACAGGGTCTCGGCGGTGTGGGCCTTGAGGTTGTTCCATACTCGTCCGGGGTCCTCTGAGGTAAGGATGATATCCATCTTTTCATCGCGCACCTCCTCGCGCTTCTTGCTCTTGTAGGACATGTGGCTACGGATGAGCAGGAAGATAGCAAGAGCTACCATGATAAACATACCTACAGGCCCTGCGAGATAGTTGACCGAAGCAACCAAGCCGGCCAGGATGAAGGCGGCAGCTGCGGTGAGGAACCATCCACCTATCACGGAGATAACGCCGGTGATGCGGAATACGGCACTCTCACGTCCCCAGGCACGGTCGGCAAGCGACGAACCCATACCCACCATGAAGGTCACGTAGGTGGTAGAGAGGGGGAGTTTCAATGAGGTTCCCAGTGCGATGAGCAGACCTGCCAACACGAGGTTGACAGAGGCACGCACGAGATCGAAGGCAGCGCCCTCGTCGATGGTCACTTCACTCTGGTTGAAGCGGCCGTTGACCCATTTCTTCACATTGGCGGGTGTAATGTTGTTGAGTCCATTGACGAATCCCATACCCATACGCACGAGCTTACGGGCAAGGCTTGAAGAGCCGAACATCTCGTCGCCCTCGTCCTGACGTGAGAGGTTGATAGAGGTCTTCAGCACCTCGTGAGCCTTCTTTGAGGTGCAGAGGGCAAATACCATGATGGCACCGGCACCGATAAGGAACCATACCGATGTGGTAGCGGGCTCGTTGAGGAAGCCCATCATGTATTCGTCGGGAGAGATGCCTGCAGGCACTGCCTCGCGGAAGAAGTGGAGCACACTATCCAGGGCCGCCATGGTGACACCGATAAAGTTCACCAGGTCGTTACCGGCAAAGGCCATAGCCAAGGCAAAGGTACCGATCATGATGATTACTTTGAAGATGTTGACCTTGAGGGCATGGAGGAGCTGCATGAGCACGGTGCTCACCCCGAAGATGATGCCAAGGAGCATCAGCGTGTTCTCATTGAGGAAGGCCTTGATTTCGGGGGTCATGAACGAGGCACCCTTCATGCCCTTGAAGAGCATGAAGTAGATGATGGAGGTCACGGCCACACCACCGAAGATACCGATTTTCTTGGTCAGTCCCTTCTTATAATTATAGGTAAATATAAGGCGTGCTATCCATTGCACGATGATACCGAAGAAGAAGGCTATCGCCACGGATAGGAAGATACCGGCTATCACCTCCAATGCCTTGCTCGTGTTGAGCAAGTCGCCGACGCTCTCTACGCCCGGCAGATTCTCTCCTGAACTGACCTTGATGAGCGAGATGGCGAACGACGCTCCCAAGAGTTCGAACACCATTGATACGGTGGTCGAGGTGGGCATGCCGAGCGAGTTGAAGATGTCGAGCAGCACCACATCGGTGACCGTCACGGCCAGGAACACGCACATCAGTTGCCGGAAATAAAAATGCTCGGGTTGGAACATGCCGTGCCGAGCAATATCCATCATACCGTTACTGGTTGATGCTCCGATGAAAATACCGATTGCTGCTACAATCAAGATTACTTTGAGCGATGCCGCCTTGGCACCTACCGCCGAGTTGAGGAAGTTCACGGCGTCGTTACTCACACCGACATTGAGGTCGATGACCGCGAGGATAAACAGAAAACAGATTATCCCTACATAAAAATATTCCATAAAAACGTTTGTTGGTAATTTTCGTGCAAAGATACTAAAATATATTAAGTTTCCTATAAATGTTTGTTACATTTTGGTTACAAATTTCAGCTTGCGCGAAGAGTATTTTTCACAATTGGTTATAGGGCGGCTATGCCTGCCTCTACCCATCTCTGTGCCAATGCGGTGGCATCGGCCAGTGCGGTGGCATCGTCAATGTCGTACTTTGCGGTCAGTAGGGTGGCCAATGTCTCGGGAGTAAACTCCTTGCCCTCGACCTCGCGCCATAGGTAGGCGGCGCTCTCGTTGAGGCTGATGACCTTGCTGAAGTCAATGTTGGCCACTCCGGTGGCAATGATGATGTGCTCGCCGCACATTTCGCGTAGCTCGAATCCTTCGTTGATTTTCATTTTTTCTTGGTGTTATTGGTTGTTATATGTTTTTTTATAGGATTATCCAGGACTTCCTAGGAGAGCCTAAGGCAACATAGGAATGGCCGTGTCATCTCCAGGTGGCTGGCAAACGGCGGTGGATGGCCAGCAGTACGCGTCTGGCAAATGGCCACTTGGGCCACAAGGCCGAGTAGTAGCGCCAGCGCCTGCCGTCGGGGGAGTAGGTCTTGTCCTTGCGTATGAGGTGCTTGGTGGCGCCCACGATGTGGCTGATGTGGCATTGTTCTGTGCCTCTGACGTTGCCGTCGCCCTTGAGGGTCACCTTGTCGCCTTCGATGCGTATGATACGGTGGTATACATATTTTCCGGGAGCAATCTCTGCCAACACGGCATCGCCCACTTGCGGAGTGCGGGTGGGGCGGGTGAGCACAATCTTGTCGCGGCGGTCTTCGAGGAAGGGGCGCATGCTGAAGCCTCTCACGCGGAGTGTGGCATCGTGGCCGTCGGCGATGAGTCGTTTCACCTCTCCGAGGAAAATCTCGTTGGGGAGTTCTACGGTGTTACGGATGGGTGTTGTCATAGATTATCGTTGGAGGTTACTGCCGCGTGACATACCTCGGCGGCCTCTTGGTCGGGGCGGCAACCTAAGGTGTAGAGTGGTGTCAGCTCTATCAAGCGTGATACGCTATCGCAGATGCCGCCATAGACGCGTTTGTCCCACTTCATTGTCGACATCGAGGGCAACAGCACGGCGAAGGCTTGCAGCGCTCCCTCGCGCTCGATGTGGTTGGTGGGCTCTTGCTTGATGCGTACGAAGGCTCCTATCGGGGCGTTGTCGTTCTTGTAGCAAGGGGTTTTGCCGCTCCAGGGCGAACCGTATACGGTAGCTATCCCACCTTCGATGCGGATAACGGGGTTGTCGTCATTGAGCAGTTCGCTGCCTTCAATGTGTCTCAGCCATAGGCTGCTGTGTGTGCTCTTGCCCGTGCCGCTCTTGCCGAGGAAGAGGTATCCGTGGCCGTGGTTCTTGATTACTGAGGCGTGTATGAGCATCGTTTCCATGGTGGCCGTGGCGAAGGCATAAACCAGCATCAGTGCGTTGTTGACGGCAAAGGTGCGCATCGAGTCTTCGCCCCGGGTGGCTATGATGGCTTGGCTGAAGTCGCCGTTGGCTTGCAGGAGTCCGCAGTATTTGCCTCCGGGCGGACTGATGAGTATCTGATAGGTGCCATCGGCCAGGCGGTAAACACCAAAGTCGGCAGCTCCGCAATCGAACTCTCCGATGGTGTCGCCCTTCTCCGTGGGGTAGAATGTGTCGTCCACCGTGAGAGTAAACTGCGGTTTTTCGGCACCTCCGGCTACGGCAAATGGCTCGTAAGAGGGTAGGGCGATGCCCGTCTCTCCCTCGGGGAGAGTCACCGCGAAGGTGTGGCGGGCTACGGTGTAGTATCGTGTTGGCATCTTTGGAGATTTACAATTTGACGATTTACAATTTACTATTATAATCACAACCACTCCACCAGCGAGGCCAACTTCATGCTGTTCGACCCCTTGATGAGGATGGTGCGTCCCTCGGGGCGCTCGGCTACGAGTGCGGCCTTCACCTCCTCGGCATTGGCAAAGGTGCGTTGGGTGTGCCGTGTGGCGGTAAAGGCAGGGCCTACGAGCCACACCTCGGCGAAGTCTCGGGCGTCGAGCAGGTCCACCACCTCCTGATGGGCCGCCTCGGTGGCTTCGCCCAGTTCCTTCATGTCGCCCAGGATGAGCATCTTGTGGGGTACATCCATCAAGGCAAAGTTGTCTATGGCCGCACGCATGCTCGTGGGGTTGGCGTTGTAGGCATCCACGACGAGAGTGTTGTGCTCGGTCTTGGTCAGTTGCGAGCGGTTGTTGGTGGGGGCGTATTCGCTGAGTGCAGCCGATACCTCCTGCTCGGCTACCCTGAAGTAGGTGCCCACGGCTACGGCACACAGGGCGTTGTCTATATTGTAGCTACCGATGAGCTGGGTGCTCACCTCGTGCCACTCGCCACCGCGCTTTCTCCATTGGAATCGCAGGTAGGGTGCACAATCGATGAGTTTGCCGCAGATGTCTGCCTCCTCCGCCTGGCCGTAGGTGACGGCTTCCAGTCCCTCGGCAATGGCACACAGGTGGTGGTTGCCGGTATTCAGGAAGATGGTGCGGCGCGGTGTGGTGCGCAGGTAGTCATACATCTCGCCCTTGGTGCGGATGACCCCTTCGAACGAACCGAAGCCCTGCAGGTGGGCCATGCCCACGTTGGTGATGAGGCCATAGTCGGGCTCGGCAATCTCCACCAGCTCCTTGATGTCGCCCGGGTGGCTGGCGCCCATCTCCACCACGGCCATCTCGTGCTCGGCGGTGAGTTGCAGCAGCGTGAGGGGCACGCCGATGTGGTTGTTAAGGTTGCCCTGCGTGTAGTGGATGTGGTACTTACGGCTCAGCACGGCGGCGATGAGCTCCTTCGTGGTGGTCTTGCCGTTGGTGCCGGTGATGCCCACGATGGGGAGGCCCAGGGTGCGGCGATGATGGCGGGCCAGCTGTTGCAGCGCCTTCAGCGAGTCGTCCACGAGGAGGTACCGCTCGTCGGCGGGGTCGGCATAGGCGGCATTGTCCACCACGGCATAGCGGCATCCCTGCTCCAATGCGCTCTTGGCATAGCGGTTGCCGTCGAAGTTCTCGCCTCGCAAGGCAACGAACATCATCCCCTCGCGGCACTGACGAGTGTCGGTGGTGATGCCTGTGCTCTCGTTGAAACGACTGTATATTTGCTCGATAGATACCATATTTCCTGCTTCTTCCATGATTAAGTTTACAAATTTAGTGTTTTTTTTCGATTTCCCGAAGGTTATGTGCGTTTTACTTTGCTTGCCATTCTCCCTTTTCTATCTGCCAGTGTCCGCCGATGGTGGTTAACCTATTGATACATTATACTTTAGTGGCGGACACTGCGGACAAATATCCATATCAGCCGAATGTCCGCCATAATGGCAGGGTATTCTCTGAAATAATGCTTCTCAAACAAGATTATCTATATAGCCCATTCTCTGTTTTTGCATGGCATTCTTATTTGCCGTTCGCGAAGAGCAAATAAAAACGACAAGCAGAAATCGAGAAACGGATGGTAGGTGCTGAGAAATTGGATGCATTACCTTCCGTTTCGGGCAGTCATGAGATAAGGTAGGCGTACTTCACCATACGCATGGAATTTTGTACGCAGTGTCCGCCATTAACCATAAGTCATTCATGGTGTTAAGCTGCATTGGCGGACGGTGGCAAAGATGAAAACAAATGTCTTGTCCTAGAAAAAGTTGACACAAAAAAGTCAACAAATGAACAAGAAAAGCACTTTAAGTCACTTCACGTTGCAGCCAGTCAATCGGCATCGCCTTGCCGGTTATGACGAAGCGATCCGTCTT
>SUXS01000005.1 GCA_015060865.1 Bacteroidales bacterium
AGGCGGTCTGTGGATTCTTTTCGATTTCGAGACAAGGCTCAGCTACACCGGGTGAGTAGGCGAGCGAAAGGTCTGTCTGCGTACTGTAAGGTTTAGTGGGAACGACTTCAATCTTTCCCGGCTTGCCTTGCGAGTGATACAGCAAGGCAGCCTCTTTGGTTATCTTTGTCATACCTTAATAAAACTAAAAAACTAATACAATGCAAAATTAGTGCAAGACGAGCGAAAATGCAAGTTTACTTGCAATTTTTCGTGATGCCGTCTAATTTCAGTCTATGCAATGGAGACTATATGCAGCTCTTGCTCGTTGACTAATATTCCTATTACGCCAGCCACACCGTGATGCCCATGTAGATGAGCATGCCGATGACGTCGTTGGTGATGGAGATAAAGGGACCGGTAGCAATGGCTGGGTCTATCTTGAGTTTCTCCAGTGTCATGGGCACAAAGGTGCCGAAGAGGGCGGCAAACATCACCACGCAGAAGAGCGAGAGGCTCACCGAATAGGTGGCTGGCGACCCTACACCATAGCGCCACCAGTTGTAGCCGAACACGGCGAGCGATATGATGGCGGCATTGAGGAGCGACACGAGCGACTCCTTCAGTATCAGGCGGCCCGTATTGCTGATGTCGAGCGAGTTGTTGGCAAGGCCCTGCACCACGATAGCCGATGACTGGGTACCTACGTTACCACCCGTAGCACCGATAAGGGGAATGAAGAGCGCCATCTCGGGATATTGGGCAAACACGCCGTCGAAGAGGCCCAGAATGGCCGAAGTGCCCAGTCCGCCCACCATACCGATGAGCAGCCAGGGGAGACGTGCGCGAGTCTGCTTCATTATGCTGTCGTCGCTCTCTACATCCTGCGAGAGACCTGATGCCAACTGGTAGTCACGCTCAGCAAGTTCGCGCATCTCGTCCATGACGTCGTCGACGGTGATCTGTCCCACAAGGCGGCCTATACTGTCAATGACGGGTACCGACACGAGGTTGTACTTCTCGATGAGCTGCACCACCTCCTCCACGGGAGTGTCTACATGGATACTGATGAGGTCGCGGTCCATCACATGCTTCACCTTCGACACCGAGGGGTTGGTAATCATCTTCTTCAGCGGGAACACACCTTGCAGGCGCTCCTCGTCGTCTACCACGTAGACGTTGTATATCTCGTCGCGGTCCTCGGCCTGGAGGCGCATCTCGCGCAGGCAGTCGGGCATGGACCAGTTCTCGTTCACAATCACCATCTCGGTACCCATGATACCACCGGCGGTGTCCTCATCATATTTCAGCAGGTCTACAATGTCGCCTGCCTGCTCTATGTCCTCGATGTGGGCAAGCACCTCTTCCTGTTTCTCCTCGTCCATGTCGCGGATGATGTCTACAGCATCGTCCGTGTCCATGTAGTCGATAAACTTCTTGGCGATGGTCTCTGAGGGCACCTCCTCGAGCAATTCGTTACGGGCATCCTCGTCCATCTCGATGAGCACGTCGGCAGCATCCTCGCCATCGAGCAGGTGATAGATGTAGCGGGCATCCTCAACGGACATGTCGTCGCACATCTCGGCAATGTCGGCGGGGTGCATCTCATCGAGCCTGCGCTTCAGCTCTTCGGCCTGCTTCTCGGCTACGAGCTGCTCTATCAGCTCTATGAATTCGCGGGTGAGTATTACGGAATCTTTCATCGTTCCTCTTTCTTTGTTTCAGAGAACTCGGAGTGCCCTGAGTACTCTGATAAATCAAACTATCTTATTATCAGCGATGCTCTCTATCATCTTCGTCAGCTCCACAAAGTCGGCCACCGAGAGTTGCTCGGGGCGTTTGTTGAATATCTCATTGGTCAGTATGGGGTGTCCTGCCGGCACGATGGGCTTGATGGAGTTGCGCAAGGTCTTGCGGCGCTGGTTGAAGGTGGTCTTCACCACACGCTTGAAGAGTGCTTCGTCGCACCCCAAGTCGGTGACCTCGTTGCGGCGCATGGCGATGACGGCGCTCTTAACCTTGGGTGGTGGGTTAAAGACGTTCTCATTCACTGTGAACAGATACTCCACGTCGTACCAAGCCTGCACCAGCACACTCAGGATGCCGTAGGTCTTGCTGCCCGGTGAGGCTGCCAATCGCTGCGCTACCTCGCGCTGTATCATGCCTGTGCACAAGGGTATACGGTCTTTGTTGTCGAGCATCTTGAAGAATATCTGGCTCGAGATGTTGTAAGGGTAGTTGCCGGTGAGCACGAAGGGGTTGCCGTCAAACAAGTGGTCCAGATGCATCTTCAGGAAGTCGTCCTCGATGATATGATTCTCCAGCTCGGGATAGTGTGCACGCAGGTAGGCCACCGACTCGAAGTCGATTTCCACCACGTTGACCGTACGCTCTTTGGTGATGAGGAACTGGGTGAGGACACCCATGCCGGGCCCTACCTCAAGGATGGGTAGCGAGGGACACTTGTCGACAGTATCTGCTATGGCTTTCGCTATGGAAAGGTCTTTCAGAAAGTGCTGTCCCAGAAATTTCTTGGGCTTTACCTGTTTCATTCCGTTTATAACTTATACCGTCGTCCATACTTTGTTTAATTATCTCAAATTTTTCACAAAGATAGTTGTTTATTCGCTCGTTTGCGCTATCTTTGTCTTGAATTTGTTACAAAAGTAAGCAAATCCTTTTGAAAACAGGCAAAAGTGTGGAAAAGATTTTGAAAAATATCGCGAAGATAGCCCTTCCACTGCTCATCGCAGGAGCGCTCCTCTTCTATATGTATCGTGACTTTGATTTCTCTGAGGCGAAGCGTATCTTCCTGCACGAGATGAATGTGTGGTGGTTGGTGGCCTCGCTCGTGCCCATCACGCTGAGTCATGTGATGCGCGGTCTGCGTTGGCTCATCACTCTTGAACCGCTGGGCTACAAACCCAAGAAGGGCGATAGCATCGACTCCATCTTCATTGCCTACGCCTCCAATGTGGTGATACCGCGTGTGGGCGAGGTGTCGCGCTGCGCTGTGCTGAGCAAGTATGATGGGGTACCCTTCAGCAAGGCTCTGGGCACGTTGGTGGCCGAGCGTCTGGTAGATATGCTGCTGGTGCTCGTGTTCGTGTGTGTGATGCTCCTCACGCAACTCGATGTGTTTGTATCGCTCTTTGCGCAGACGGGTACCAATGAAGGTGCGCTCACAGCGCTCTTCACCAGCCCTAAGACCTATATTATAATAGCTGTCGCCATCGCCATATGTGCGCTACTGTGGTTGGGGCTGAAGAAGACCAAATTCTACGCCAAGATAAAGCAGATGGTGCGCGGCTTTATCGACGGACTGCTCTCGCTCAAAACTATGAACCGCAAAGGATTGTTCTTACTCTATACCATTGGTATATGGATAGGCTACTTCCTCGAGTTCTACCTCGCCTTCTTCTGCTTCCCCTTCACGGCAGAGCTGAGCGTGGTGCAGGCGCTGGTAATCTTTGCTGCCATCAGCTTGGCAATCATTATACCTACCCCCAATGGCGCTGGCCCGTGGCACTTTGTGGTCATCTCCATGATGACGCTCTACGGCGTGTCGCAGACCGATGCCTCATCCTTTGCCCTTATCGTACACGCCTTCCAGACGCTGGGAGTGATGTGCCTCGGCGCCTATGGATGGGTGGCCTTGCAGGTGAGGAATAAGAAGAGGGTTGAGAGTTGATGGATGATGGTTGAGAGTTGACAGTAAAATGAAACGAGAATTCCGAGTACTCCGAGAAAACCGAGTACTCTGATATATAAAATTCTAAAAAAGAAAAAGAACCATGAGTACAATTGCAGAATTAGCTCCTCAGAGCGTGTGGAAACATTTTTATGAGTTGACACAGGTGCCCCGCCCATCGGGATACCTCGAACCCGTACAGCAGTTCCTGCTCGACTTCGGGCAGAAGATTGGCGTAGAGACCTTCAAGGACGACGCCGGCAACATCATCATGCGCAAGCCCGCCACACCGGGCCTCGAAGGCCGCAAGGGCATTGTGCTACAGGCACACATGGACATGGTGCCCCAGAAGACTGCCGAGAGTACCCACGACTTTGAGAAAGACCCCATCGAATGTTATGTAGATGGCGACTGGGTACGCACACGTGGCACCACCCTCGGTGCCGACAACGGTATGGGCGTAGCCGCCATCATGGCCATCATGGAGGACGACACCTTGGAGCATGGCCCCATCGAAGGACTCATCACGGCCGATGAGGAGACCGGCATGTACGGCGCGTTTGGCCTGAAGCCGGGAACCGTACAGGGTAAGGTACTGCTCAACCTCGACTCCGAGGCCGAGGGCGAGCTCTATATCGGATGCGCTGGCGGTATCGACGTCACAGCTACCCTGCAATATATGGAGATAGAACCCGAAGAGGACTACAAGGCCGTGCGCGTCAGCCTCAAGGGCTTGCGTGGTGGACACTCGGGCCTCGAAATCTGCGAGGGCCGCGGCAATGCCAACAAACTCATGGGCCGCTTCGTGCGCGAGGCAGTGCTCGAGTGCGATGCCCAGCTGGCCCAGTGGAAGGGCGGCAACATGCGCAACGCTATCCCGCGCGATGCCTACGTAGTGCTCACCCTGCCCGAAGACGCCGTAGAGGATGTCAAGGACCTGGCAGCCCGCTGCGAAGCACTCTTCAATGAGGAGTTTGCCACCATCGAGAGCGGCATCACCCTCACCGTAGAGGAGGTTGCCATGCCCGAGAGCGAGACCCCCGAGGAGATTCGCGATAACCTCATCGACGCCATCCTCGCCTGCCAGAACGGCGTGATGCGCTATATCCCCACCATTCCCGACACCGTGGAGACATCGAGCAACCTCTCCATCGTAGAGATTGGCGAGGGCAAGGCCCAGTTTAGCCTCCTCGTGCGCAGTTCGTCAGAGAGCATGAAGATGTATCAGGCCATCTCACTCGAGAGCTGCTTCTCTATGGCCGGTATGCGCGTTGAGCTCAGCGGCAGCTACAGCGGCTGGCAGCCCAATGTAGACTCCCATGTGCTGGCTGCCATGAAGGAGACCTACAAGGAACTCTTCGGCCGTGAGCCCGAGGTGAAGGTCATCCACGCAGGCCTAGAGTGCGGTATCATCGGTGCTGTGAACGAGGGTATGGACATGATCTCCTTCGGCCCCACACTGATGTCGCCCCACTCACCCGACGAGCGCGTGCTCATCCCCACCGTGCAGAAGTTCTACGATCTCATCCGCTATGTCATCAGGAAGGGTGTGGAGTAACATGGAGTACTGCTATAAAGCAACAGGACAAACTGCGGTTTGTCCTGTTTTTTTATAGGGATATTGAGATGAGTGTGGCGATTTAATAGATTGGTTGTCAATGTGATAATTATTTTGTGAGAGAGAATGCTGTTGTTGGTAATCGTGTACAACCTCAAGATTGCAGGGAATCTCCTTGCTTTATTTACGAACTGAAAAGCGAGGGGGTAGGATAGTTTATCCGAAAGATATGCTGAGTGAACATCTTATACATTTGTCGGATTGTTGCCCTATTCAATAGTTTTTAGTACCTTTGTCGTGAAAAAGTAGTGACGATGGGAAGAAATAAGTTTTCTAAGCGTGAAATAGATATCATAGGAAAGTTGTTAGGTAAAAAACTCTCTGGCAATCGGGCGCAGCAAAAGATGGTGCGCCATACTTTACGCACTGTATTTGACTTTAATATCTCAGACTTTAATGTTCAGGGAAAGGCTTTTGGCCCCGAGGACTTGCAGGAGTGCATACGCCGTAAGCGGATTCATATTCTTGACGATGTGACTATCGCAGAAATGAAAATTCGTTATGCCGAGAAAAAACAATATGAAGAATCGTTGCGTCAGGCTGAAGCCATTGCGGATGGCGAAGCTGTGGATTGGCAAGAGGTGCAGCGTCAATGGGATGAGTATTATTCATCTTGATTTTCTGGATAAATAACACATCGGCATTGCAATTGATGGGCGTTTTGCAGTTATGAGTGGATGCTTTCCTTTACAAAAAAGAACTTTTGGTTGATTTTATTAGGAAATATTAGCAGAGTCATTTAATTCTTTTTACCTTTGATGCGTTAATTAGTAAATTAGAGTAGATATGTTTACAAGTGAAGATCAGATAATATTGTCAAAAAGAGGTATAACAGAGGCACAGGTAATGGAACAACTGGAGTGTTTCAAGAAAGGGTTTCCATACTTGACATTGGACGGGCCAGCTTCAATAAAGCAGGGCATCATCAAGGCTGATGAAGTGATGGTAGAGGCTGCAGTTGATGACTGGAACGCTTATCTTGCCGAAAATCATCGTATTGTAAAGTTTGTACCAGCTTCAGGTGCTGCTAGCCGTATGTTCAAGAATCTCTATGAGTTTCTCAACGGTGGTCATGATGAGCCGGTAACAGATTTTGAACATGTGTTTTTTGACCATATAGAGTTTTTGGGATTCTATGGTGCTCTTAACGAGAAGTGTGTAGAACTATACGGGTTGGATATCGCTGCCTTGATGGCTGAGGCGCGTCATCGTGAAGTGGTGGCGGCCTTGCTTAATCCTGAAGGTCTTAATTTCGGTCAGCTTCCTAAGGGGCTGTTATTGTTCCATCTCTATGAGGATGGTACGGTGCGCACGCCTCTTGAAGAACATCTGGTGGAGGGTGCTCTCTATGCCCAAGATGCCGGAAAGAATGTGCACGTGCATTTTACCGTATCACCCGAGCATCGTGACCTTTTCAAGGTAAAAGTAGCTTCGGTGGTAGCACGATACGAGCAAGAGTTTGGCGTGAAGTATGATATCACTTTCTCAGAGCAGAAGGCAAGCACTGATACGGTGGCTGCTGACATACAGAATGAGTTGTTCCGTGATACGGATGGTAGCCTTGTTTTTCGTCCTGGTGGGCATGGAGCACTGATTGAGAATCTCAATGATCTGGATGCCGATGTGGTGTTCATCAAGAATATTGACAATGTGGTACCCGACCGTTTGAAGGATGATACCGTTACCTATAAGAAGTTGCTGGCCGGTATCCTCGTATCGCTACAAACTCAGGCATTTGCCTATCTACGTCGTCTTGATGAGGGTGGCTGTGCTGAGGATGAATTGCAGGAGATGGTAGCTTTTCTCCAAGAGAAGCTCTACTGCATACACCCAGCCATTGAGACACTCAAGGGAGATGTACTCGTGTCTTACTTGAGAAAAAAACTAGACCGTCCGATGCGTGTGTGTGGTATGGTGCAGAACGTGGGTGAGCCTGGCGGTGGTCCATTCCTTGCATACAATGCTGATGGTACGGTGTCGCTGCAGATTCTTGAGAGTTCACAGATTGATATGGACAATCCTGTAAAGAAGGCCATGTTCCTCGAAGGTACACATTTCAATCCTGTAGACCTCGTATGTGCTATCAAGGACTATAAAGGAGAGAAGTTTGATTTGCCAAAGTATGTGGACAAGTCCACTGGTTTCATCTCATCAAAATCGAAGGGTGGCCGCTCGCTCAAAGCGCTTGAACTTCCTGGCTTGTGGAATGGTGCGATGAGCGATTGGAATACGGTATTCGTGGAGGTTCCACTTTCAACGTTTAATCCGGTAAAAACTGTTAATGACTTGCTGCGCGACCAGCATCAGAAGTGATACATTGGAATAGAGGAGCGCTTGTGTCTCCGACATTGAAATAGGATTGCCTTTTGACGTTGTCAAAGGGCAATTTTTTGTGATATAGTATTATGTGGGTCTTCCTCTACTTTTTTGTGGGGGCGGGGTGCAGGTCTTGAACTTAGGGTAATCAAGGCCTGTTCCTATTGGCTAGGCATAGGCATAACTAAGAATGTCTCTCTGGACTGTGGGTAAAAAGCAAGCGAGCGTAACGATGTTACGCTCGCTTTGTGGGCAAAGATGGATTCGAACCACCGAAGTCGAAAGACAGCAGATTTACAGTCTGCCCCATTTGGCCACTCTGGAATTTGCCCAAACGGCTTCCCTTTAGAAAAGCGATGCAAAGTTACAACTTTTTTTTGTATCTGCAAGCAAAATCTACCATTTTTATTGCGGTAATTGCACATTCGTCACCTTTGTTGCCATGAATACCTCCTGCACGGTCTTCGGCTTGCTGCATGTTTTCAGTAGTGATGAGTCCGTATATGACAGGTACCTTTCCGTGCGTGTTGAGCTCGGCGAGTCCTTGGGTAGTACCGGCGCAGATATAGTCGAAATGAGGTGTATCGCCTCGGATGACGCAGCCGATAGCGATGACAGCATCTACCTGTTCGGAACGTGCCATTTGGGCTGCTCCGTAAATGAGTTCGAAACTTCCAGGGACAGTACGTATGTCAATATTGTCAAGATGAGTTCCATGTTTTTGGAGGGTCTCAACAGCTCCGTGTAGGAGGGCTGCGGTAATATTCTCGTTCCATTCTGAAACGACAATGCCGAATCGCATGTTGCTGGCGTCTGGTACACTCTGTATGTCGTAGTGAGAAAGGTTGTGATTCTTTGTTGCCATTGGTGATGTCGGTTAGTTATTTCTGAGAGTAATTGAGAAGGCTATCGCATCGGCGATAGCCTTCCTTCTCGTATATTATTTCGTGATTGTACGTCGTCTGTAATGATTACTTTACGCGCTCAATATACTTGTCAATATCCATAGCTTGGCTTGACATGTAGTATTTCTCTTTTACTAGTTTGTAGGCTTTCAATGCTTCGGCCTTGTTGCCTAAAGCTTCGTACAATTGTCCAGCCTGAATCAGATATATGGGACTCAGTGTGTTGTTGTCAGCTTGCTGGGCTGCTTTCATGAGTGTTGCTGCCGCCTGAGCGTTATCGCCTGTGTTGGCATAGCAGTTACCCAATGCTGCAAGTACCGAGGGGCCTACCATCATGTCGTTTCCTTTGAATACTTTGAGGAGAGGAATGGCCTCTTCGTAGCGTCCTAGTTGTGCCATGCAGAGACCTGCGTATGCCTTGGCCAACTTGCCAGATTTGGTAGAGGCATACTCACTGGCAATGGATTCCAATCCAGGGAAGTTCTGGTCACCATTGAGGGCAGCTTCGTAATTGCCTTCTGCAAAAAACTGCTCTCCAGGGAAGAGTGCCTGTGCTGCTTCAAGCTCCTTGGCTGCTTGATGGTTTGCATACCAGAAATATCCGCATACAGCGATGATGATTGCTGCAACAATTCCTAATAAGATTTTCCAATTCTTGTTGAAGAATTCTTCAGAGCGGCTTACAGCCTCTTCTACATTGATAACTTGCTCTTGCTTGATGTCTTTATTTGCCATATTTGTATGTATTGTTTTATATACTTCTTTGTTTACGAATCGCAAAAGTAGTTCATTTCTGCCGATTAAGAAAATTTCAGTTGTCTTTTTTTCTTTTTTTGCTTTGTTTTTTTCCTTTTTGCGGTATTTCGGTGAATTATATGTATCTTTGTTGTCATATTGCTCGAATAGATGATACTGAAAAAACTTTCTATACTGAATTATAAAAATATAGAGCAGGCCGATTTGGTGTTCTCGGTAAAGATGAACTGCTTTATTGGACAGAATGGAATGGGAAAGACGAATTTGCTGGATGCCATTTACTATCTCTCATTCTGCAAGAGTTCGACCAATCCCATTGATTCTCAGGTGATGCGGCACGAGGAAGACTTTTTTGTCATTCAAGGATTGTACGAAACAGAGGATGGAAGTGAGGAGGATATTTATTGCGGGATGAAACGCAAGCAGAAGAAGCATTTCAAGCGTAACAAGAAAGAGTATAAGCGATTCTCCGAGCATGTGGGTTTTGTCCCTTTAGTGATGGTGTCGCCATCGGATGGGGGGCTGATTGCTGGAGGAAGCGATGAACGTCGTAAGTTTATGGATGTGGCTATCTCTCAGTATGAGAAGCGGTATCTGACAGCACTGATTGACTATGAAAAGGCACTGGCGCAGCGCAACGCCCTATTAAAGATGGAAGAGGAACCCGATCTCGAGTTGTTGGGGCTTTGGGAAGAGATGATGGCTGAGGCCGGTACGGTGGTGTACCAATTTCGGAAGGCTTTTATAGAGGAGTTTACTCCTATTTTCTGTAAATACTATAAGCGGATATCGCAAGAGAAAGAGGAGGTAAGCCTTGCCTATGTGTCGCATGGTGATCGTGGATCCTTGTTGGAAGTTATTCGTGATAGTCGTGCCAAGGATCGTGTTATGGGATATTCGTTGCATGGTATCCATAAGGATGATTTAGTGATGATGCTGGGCGGGTATCCTATCAAGCGTGAGGGGTCACAGGGACAGAATAAGACCTATCTAATTGCGCTTAAGTTGGCTCAATTTGATTTTCTCAAGCGGGCAAGCAATACGGCTCCATTACTCTTGTTGGATGATATCTTTGACAAACTGGATGCCACTCGTGTGGAGCAGATTATACGGATTGTTTCGGGAGAGGATTTTGGACAGATATTCATTTCTGATGTCAATAGGGAACATCTGGACAAGATATTGGCATCGTCTGGAGAAGATTATAGGTTATTTGCTGTGAAGGACGGAGTTATTGGATAAAGAGCTATGAGACGTACAAAATCGGAACCGGTAGGAGAACTGTTGCGTGCTTTCCTGCGTCAGCAGGGATTAGAGACACCGCTCAATGAGTATCGGCTGATACAGGGCTGGGAACAAGTGGTAGGGCCTACAGTTAACCGTTATACGCGCGATCTTCATATCCGCAACCAGACATTGTATGTACGCCTCATATCCCCTGCTCTTAAGCAGGAACTCATGATGTTGCGTAGGAGCTATATTGAGCGACTTAATGCCTATGTTGGTGCGCAGGTGATTGCCGATATAGTGTTCGTGTAGGGATGAGCATCAACTTAAATCCAAGTTAAACACCTCTTTCAGCTTATCAAGCGACTGGTTGTGCCGAGCCATGGCCTGATATTGCTCCACGCGTCCCATGATGGGAGCTGAACGTCGCTTTTTCTCCAATACGATATTCATTTTTATCTTGCTATTCTGTAATTGGTAGCGTAAGAATTTTTCTATCTGCTCTTGGATGTTGCGGACGTCCTGCACGACAATCTCGTTGTCGATAACGACGTCGAATTGGTTGTTATCTCGCAAGATAGGGCGGAGGTTATACAGGCGGCCGGCGGTAGCTGATTCCTCCTTGGGGAGCTGTTGTGCAAATTCTTTCCAGCAGATACGCAGACCCTCTTCACTCACTGGAAGATCTTCAGTTGTGGCGCTCTGTTTCGGGCGGTCAGTTTGTGGTGCTGTGGGCGTCCTCGGTGCGTCTGTGTTATTCCCTCGTATAGAATAGCCTATTGTGCCCTTACGGATAGTAGGGGTTTTTCTTTCTTCCTTTTGCTCAGTACGGTTAAGGAGAGATGTGGTTGTGGGAGCCACTGTTACGGAGGGGATGGTATGTGCAGTTGTTGCTGCGGCAGGCGTACTATTGTTCTGCTTGCCAGAAGAAGCGGCTGCTACCGCTTTTTGGAATAGGGGTTTAAGTCGTCTAGGGCCACGCCCCGAGCTTATCTCGTCAGGGTCTCCCGTGAGCTGTGCCAATTGTATTAGCGTGAGTTCCACGAGTAGTCGCTTGTTCTTGCTCGCCCTATAGTTCAGGTCGCATTCATTACACAGCTTGATGGCATGTATCAGCATCCTTTCGGGACACTTTTGTGCCTGTTCGCGGTAGCGATCGCGTACGTCGTGGCTCACCTCCAGCAAGGGTAGGGTAGCGGGCTCGCGGCTCACGAGCAGGTCGCGCAGGTGAGCGGTGAGGTTGGTGATGAAGTTGCCTCCGTCGAAACCGCGGCGTAGCACCTCATCAAAAAGCAGCATCGTCTCGCTGATCTTGTGTTCCAGAAAGAGGTCTGTGAAGCGGAAGTAATAGTCGTAATCCAATATGTTGAGACTACCGATAACGCCTTGGTAGGTGACGTTGCTCTGCGTGTAGCTCACCATCTGATCAAAGAGCGAGAGCGCATCGCGCATACCACCATCGGCCTTTTGTGCTATGATGTGCAGTGCAGCCTCTTCGGTCTTCACCCCCTCCTTGGCAGCTACATTGGCCAGATGCTCCACGATGTCGCTCAGTTCGATACGCGTGAAGTCATAAATCTGGCAGCGCGAGAGGATGGTGGGCAGCACTTTGTGGCGCTCCGTGGTGGCGAGGATAAAGATGGCGTGGCGAGGCGGCTCCTCCAGTGTCTTGAGGAAGGCGTTGAAGGCAGCTGCCGACAGCATGTGCACCTCGTCGATGATAAACACCTTGTATCGGCCTATCTGGGGCGGTATGCGCACCTGGTCGATGAGTTCGCGTATGTCGTCCACCGAGTTGTTCGACGCAGCATCCAACTCGTGTATATTATAGGAACGCTGCTCATTGAAGGCGCGGCACGACTCGCACTCGTTGCAGGCCTCACCTTCGGGAGTGAGATGCTCGCAGTTGATCGACTTGGCAAAGATACGTGCGCAGGTGGTCTTACCCACACCACGCGGACCGCAGAAAAGGTATGCGTGTGCTAACTTCCCGGTGAGGATGGCATTCTTGAGAGTCACGATGAGGAACTTCTGGCCCACCACTGTATCAAACGTGGCTGGGCGATACTTACGGGCCGATACAATAAAGTTTTCCATATTTTTAATGTTATTTTTAGGAGTGCAGGAATGTAGGAGTGACGTTACGCTTAAAAGTACAGACAATACCTCACATACAAAGCTGAACCTTCCGAACTACAAAGATACAACAAGCCGAGAGTAGAACAAAATAAATTTATTTGTTTTTTATTCCAGAGAGGACAGATCAACTCAATCAGATCTTCTGGTAAACTCAAAATGGATCAAAAAGATTCTTAAGTGGAAAATAAAAAACTTTGTACGTGAATATAATCTCGATAAAATGATGTAATTTTGTTGTTGTGCTTAGGCTGATGGTAGAAGAACTACCAGATTTATAATAAAGTGTGATATTGATTATATGGAAAAGACTTGGAGATGGTTCGGTAAGAACGATAAGATTACGCTGACGATGCTGCGGCAGATAGGTGTGGAGGGTATAGTAACGGCGTTGCACGATGTACCCAACGGAGAAATTTGGACATTGGAGGCCATCAACGACCTCAAAGAGTATATCGAAAGCTACGGCCTGCGCTGGTCGGTAGTGGAGAGCCTACCTGTGTGCGAGGCCATCAAGTATGGCGGTCCTGAGCGCGATGCCCTCATCGAGAACTATAAGGTGAGCCTCGCCAATTTGGGCAAGGCGGGGGTGAAGACGGTGTGCTATAACTTTATGCCAGTACTTGATTGGGCACGCACCGAGCTGGATCACCCTTGGGCCGACGGCTCCACCTCGCTCTACTTCAATCGCGTGAAGTTTGTTTACTTCGACTGCTACATCCTGTGCCGTCCCGGTGCTGAGGATGACTATACGGCTGAGGAACTGGCTGCCGCGGCCGAGATGCACAAGACCATCACTGATGAAGAACGACGCGCACTGGTGGACACCATCATCGTGAAGACGCAGGGCTTCGTGAACGGCAATATCAGCGAGCGCGATGCCGACCCCGTGAGCCGCTTCCGCGAGTTGCTGGCACTGTACGACGGCATCGACCGCAACACCCTGCGCGATAACATGCGCTATTTCCTCTCAGCCGTAATGCCTGTGTGTGAGGAGTATGGCGTGAACATGTGTGTGCACCCTGACGACCCTCCTTGTCAGTTGCTGGGATTGCCGCGTATTGTGACGTGTGATGAGGATATCGCATGGTTCCTTGATGCGGTGGACAACCCACACAATGGTCTTACCTTCTGCTGTGGCTCGCTCTCGGCCGGCATACAGAACGATGTGCCTGCCCTGGCTCGCAAATATGCCAGCCGTACTCACTTCGTGCATCTGCGTAGCACCGACGTGTTGCCCAACGGCGACTTCATCGAGGCCGACCACCTCAAGGGACGTGCCAACCTCATCGAGGTAGTGCGTATCTTTGAGCGCGAGAATCCCGGTTTGCCCATGCGTGTTGACCATGGACGCACCATGCTGGGCGACGAGGATAAGGGCTACAATGCCGGCTACTCCTTCCATGGTCGCATGATGGGGCTTGCCCAAATGGATGGCGTGATGGCAGTGGTGCGCGACGAACTGCTTCAGTCATGAGAATACTATTTTGCGGATTTTGCTATGTCCAAAGCGGTTGGTGAGTGCTACTTTTCGTTCCTTGCCATAGGGTGGTGGATAGTAAGAGGGGCCTTGTTGGGGTTGCTGCAGAGGTCGAAGTGAAGCCTGCTCTACTTCATCTGAAAAAGAGGACAGGCTCACTCACTCCAATACATACACCTCATCAAGGATAATGTGGGGGTCGAGTGCCTCAATGGTCAGTGTGTGCCGGCCCTCACTGATGGAACCAAAGGGTAGGGGACAAAGTGCGAGGTTGCGCTTTACATTACGTTTCCATGTTTCGCTACGGCCATAGGTGGCAATATTGATTACGTGAGGTTTGTGTCTGTCAAGGGATATGCGAACGCGCATTTCCTTGCTCTGTACGGGATGGTTGGGCACGAAAGCCAGTACGATGGAATCTGCTGATTCTACGATTAGCTCAAGCGTATCCCCTATGGTGAGTGGCACTGCTTGACGACTATATCCCAGTTCAGCAATGGCTCCTATGCGCTCCCACTTAAGTGGCGTTCCTATCGTGTATGCCTCGTGCTCCACGGTGCCTTCGTACTCTTCACGAGGTACGGTATCGTATACGGCAAGGTTGCGAGGATGGTAGTTCATCATCTTGTTCCACTTGCCGTTGGTCATCTCCTCATTATACTGTTGGGTGCTGTTCACAATCATACGATGGCACTCATCGGCCTTGAGCCAATACCCATGGCCGGCACCATGGCGTGCCAGTTGGGCGTAGCCCCATTTTTGGTTCATGTATGAGGCAGCCTTTACTGGGTATTCAATGAACTGGTACCACACATCGGCCTGCGCTTCATCTTTGTTGCCCTTTAAGTGGTTGCAGTCGTTTACAAGCTTCTCGTAAGCCTTGATGCGATTACGTACAAATTCATCGCTCCAAGGTAATGAAGTGGGGCGTTTGTATTTCGGGTCGCGCTCCTCGGTACGTGTGTGGGCCATAAACTCGGGTCGGCGTATGTATGCCAGATGATAATAGTCCATCATGAGTTTGGTAATTGCTCGGGCATGGCGCTGGCCAAATTCCCGTGCCATGAATCGCTCCATATGATGAGTTACCCCTTTGTTTCTCACAGGTTCGGGATCCCAGGCAATATCCATAAATAGTTCGGTGAGGTACTCGGCTGGCTTGATGTCGCCAACATTGAGTATCCACATCTCGCGATTATCAGCATCGTAGGCTCTGAGCAGTTCGGTGGCCATCAGTGCCGGGTGCGTAGAAGGTAGCCAGAGGTAGTCGTGGGGGCGTCCCCAATACGACACGTGGTAGTAGAGCCCGTTGCCTCCTGAACGCTGACGCTCGGCCGAGTCGGGAAGATGGCGGATGTAGCCGTAGTTGTCGTCGCACCACATGAGGGTCACATCTTCGGGTACCGAGAGTCCTGAATTGTATACGTCAAGCACCTCCTTATAGGGAATGAACACTTGTGGTATGTGTGTGAGTGTCGAGTCGACCAGTTTGCCAAGCATACAGCGTTGGTCGGCTAGTACTTGTGTGAGTACCTCTCGTTGCTCGTCTATGGTCTTGGCACCATTCATGCGTCCGTCATGTACACCACGCATGCCTAAAGTGTAGATGATGGGCTGATTGGCAACCTCCTCCACACGCTCATGCCAGAATCGCTTCACCTCCTTGCTGTTATTTACATAGTCGTAATCACCTACGCCACTCACGCGCCATTCTCCATTGGTGTTGCGCGCCATAGGTTCACAATGCGAGGTGCCCATATAAATACCATATTTCTCTGCTGTCTCACGGTTGCCTTCTACGAAAAAGAAGGGTATTGTGCACTCGTGCATAGCTGGCCAGCAGGTGTTTGCCTGCAGACGCATCAAGAGTTCAAATATACGAGCATAGGTGTTCGGTCCAAGTTCCCCTTTTCGTGTGCAGGGATCATTGGTTTCATTGGCCCAGGGGATAAGGGCAAAGTCCTCGTCGTTCAGGAAGATGCCACGATAGCGTACGGCAGGGTATGTTGTGGTCTCAAAGGTGTCTACTTCCCATCGCTCGCGTGGCTTTATGGGGCTGTCGGCCCACCACTCCCAAGGCGATACTCCCATGAGTCGTGATAGTGCCATCAATCCGTAGGCTGTACCATGTGCATCGCCTCCTACGATGTATAGGAATACCTTGCTTCCTAAAGCCTTGATGCCAATGCAATAGCTCTCGGGGTGTGCTTTCAGTGTCTCCTTGTCAATGCCAATGCTGTCTAATAGGGGGTAAACTCCTTCCGTGCCGCATGTGGCTACAGCTATGATTGGAGCATTGTCGGCTATATGCTCTGAGTCTGTCTGTATTAGGGTATCGGCAAAAACAGCCTTATAGTCGCGACCAACTATACTGGCGGCTGTATGTACTATTTGTGACTCTTTGGTCGAAATGAACATTATGGCGGGGGTACCCTTTTCGATGATAAAACGGGGTGTTTCGTTACAAGCGGTAAATAGGCTGGCAACAAGTATGAGTAGGCAGAATAACTTTCTCATAGGGGTTGTTAAGATTGTGTGTCTTCAATATACTCTTGTACGATAGCTAGAATCTCTTTGCCGAACATCTGTAATGACTTCTTCCCGAATCCGGGTATTTGCATCAGTTCCTTGCCACTGGTGGGCAATTCATTGGTGATGCCTATGAGCGCCCGCTGGATAAGGACACCATAGACTGGGCGGCCTAGCTCTTCGGCACGTTGTGCACGCCATGCTCGTAGCCGTTGGAATAGTTTGGGATGGCGTATGTCGCTATTACGGTCTAATTCAACCTTGTCGGGGATACGTGATTTGCGTTCACGGGTGGCTGGTTGCTCTGCGTTGAGAAGCCCTATAGCTTTGTCCTTGAGGTATGTGGTTACCGTAAATCCATGTGCGGAGACTTGGTTGAGCAGATGGCGTTTCTGTTTGAACGACTGTTGAAGGTTGTATGTGGCCTCGATGGCTCGTTCACGAATGTCTTTGTTGTCACTGTCAATGCGTGTCCGTTCTATGAGGGGGGCAATCCACTCGTCAAGTTGGGTAGAAAAGTAGGTTGAAGCTTTGTGTATGCGTTCGGCAAGATGTGGGTCGGTAGCATATTCGTCAGTCTGCCTTATCAGTGTAGCATATTGGTGATAAAAGGTACTTGATACGTTGGTGATGCGCTGGGTTATCTGCTCACTTGTATCCTTGTACATCTTCAGCAAGAGGGGGTATGCTTTGTAAAGGTACTCGTCAATGAGGCGTAGCATACGGCGGAAGTCTTGTTCAAGCGTAGTGAAGGTAAATAGTTCAGTAAGCATGGCAAGGTAATAATCGCGTTCCAATGCCCCGAGACTTCCTGCTGTATGGCGTGCTTGCTCCAGCTCTGCAGTCATATAGTTGGTTACCATGGCATCAGTTTTTACGGAATGTAATTGCAATGGAGCGGTGAGCACAAGTCCATTGAGCGAGCGGCAACGGCTAAGTGCTACATATACTTGTCCGGCAGCAAATGCTGCATTGACATCCAGTATGGCATGGTCAAATGTCAGTCCTTGGCTTTTGTGTATGGTGATGGCCCATGCCAGTCGCAAGGGGTATTGGTGAAACTCACCCTCTATTTCCTCGCGTATTTCTCGGGTCTCCTTGTCAATGACATAGCGTGCATTGGTCCATATGTCCGGTTCTACATTGATGACCACATTGTCGTCAAGGCCACGTACACAGATGTGGCTAGCATCTATTGAGGTTACGATACCTAATTTGCCATTGTAGTAACGGATACCCTGATTGTCGTTTTTTAGAAACATCACTTGGCAGCCTTTCTTTAGCATGAGGGTCTCTTCTGCAGGATAGGATGATTCAGGGAAGTTTCCTGTAACCTTTGCTTTGAAAGAGAAGCGTACCCCTTTGAGCTCATCCATGCGTTGCTTGTTGTGGCTATTGGCAGTGGCATTGTGCGTGGTAAGACGAATGATGCCTTCTGACTGATTACTGTGCGAGAGCTTTTCCGGTATATATCGGCTGTTGATTTTTGCTAAGCTTTCGCGGGTGAGGCGATTGTCGCGCACCTCATTTAAGATATTGATGAAGGTCTTGTCTGTCTGCCGATACACCTGTTGCAGCTCGATTGTGACATGCTGGGCTTGTTGTAGGGCGATACTCCCGAAGAAGTATGGCGTACTGTAGTACTCACGTAGGAGAGTCCATTCAGAGTCTTTTACTACAGGAGCCAGCTGGCTGAGATCGCCAATCATTAGCAGCTGCACACCGCCAAAGGGGCGATGTCTGTCTTTGTGCATTCTTAGCACAGCATCTATTTGGTCGAGGAGGTCGGCACGTACCATGGAAATCTCGTCGATGACGAGGAGGTCTAGTGTGCGTATGATGTTCTTTTTCTCTTTGCTGAAGCGGTACTTCTCATCTTTGGCGCTGAATGAGCCTCCAGGTATGTAGGGGGCCAGCGGAAATTGAAAGAACGAGTGTATAGTGACCCCTCCTGCATTGATAGCTGCTACGCCGGTTGGAGCAACCACAACCATTCGTTTGGGTGACCTCTCCTTAAGCCGGCGCAGAAAAGTCGTCTTGCCGGTTCCGGCCTTGCCTGTGAGGAAGACGTTTATTCCGGTACGTTCTACGAATTGCCATGCCAGGTCAAGTTCGGGGTTTTCATGATATTCTATATGCATCGTTTGTCGTTCTGCATGCATGGTGTTGCTCATTGTGTCGTATAGGTGTTGTCTTTTCCTATAGATTATCTTCTTTCAGTAAGTCGGGGCGTAAGCGATGAGTGCGCTCCAGTGATTGTTGCAGTTCCCAATCCCGTATTTTGGCTTCGTGCCCCGATAGTAGGATGTCGGGTACGCGCCATCCATTATATTCTGCGGGACGTGTATATACAGGTGGCGCCAACAGGTTGTCTTGAAATGAATCTGAGAGGGCAGACTGCTCATCGCTAATGACTCCTGGGATGATGCGCACGATGCTGTCTGCCATGACGGCAGCAGCAAGTTCTCCTCCAGTAAGCACGTAGTCTCCAATGCTTATTTCACGGGTAATGAGGTGCTCCCTTATGCGATAGTCGATGCCTTTGAAGTGCCCACATAAGATGATGATGTTTTCGTACATCGACATGCTATTGGCCGTTTTTTGGTTCCATTGCTCACCGTCGGGGGTGGTAAAGATGACTTCATCGTAGTGACGCTCGCTTTTCAATTTGGTGATGAGACGGTCGATAGGTTCAATCTTCATGACCATGCCGGCACATCCCCCAAAAGGGTAGTCATCGGTGCGGTGATGTTTGTCGGTAGTATAATCACGTATGTTGTGTATTACAATCTCGGCCAGTCCTTTTTTCTTGGCGCGTGCCATGATGGAACATTCAAAAAATCCCTCAATCATTTCGGGGAGTACAGTGAGTATATCTATGCGCATGGATCAATCCGTTTTTTATTCCAATACAAAAGTACAAATAATTTGCTTTGTATTGATATGTATGGCGGCTTTTTTGCTTCTGGGCAGAAACTCTTATGGGGTGGGGAGGTGTCCGAGTCTGATTTCCACGATGTCGTTCTCGTCTCCTTTCAGTCTATAGCGCTCGCTGCTACGCTTTCCTATAGCCCATATTATGTCATCTCCATTGCATAGTAGCCATTGCTGTGATTTTTCGGTACGAGGAATCTTGAGGTCTGTATAGAAGTCGCTCAAGAGTTTGCTCCCTTTCATGCCGAAGGGGTAAAAGCGGTCTCCCTCTTTGGGGTGTCGTATCGTAAGTGTTGTTTTAATACGTGAGGCATCAATGGTGCAGATGTCAGCACTTTGGGGGATCTGCCACGAGGCATCGGGCTTTATATGCCGTATGGTAAGGGTGGTGCCGTCGGGCATTTCCATAATGCCGCTTTCGGGGAGTTCATATATCCTGTCTGTAGCTCTCTCCGCTGTCGTTCCCTTGCGCCGCAGAAGCAAGTGGGTACGGTCACGTAAGAGGATATAGCCTGGGGCATGGAATTGTGGTCCGGCATGGTTCTCAAGCGAACGGAATATGTCTGCCACTTGTCGGGACCTGAATCCGTAAGGATATAATATTTCAAACAGCTGTGCTTGCGGTATATCGGTGTTTAACAATGAGGCAATGTTGATGTCTACTCCATGGGCATGCTGTGTGACAATGCGGTGGTTGTTCTCCTTTATCGCTTTGTTGTAGATGATAGCTGCATCTGCCAGATGGGTGGCTGCTTGTGCAATGTTTGCTGTAGCACAAGGGTTGATCTCTTGCATTAAAGGGAGCAGTGAAAGGCGTATCTTGTTGCGTGCATATTCATCGGTAAGATTGGTGCTGTCTGTTACATACGCTTGCCCGAGTTTTGACAGATAGGCTATCACCTCATCTCGGTTAAGGCATAGCAGAGGACGTACTACATACCCGTTTCGTGCATGTATGCCTGTCAGACCATTGATGCCGGCTCCCCGTATAAGGTTGAGCAATAATGTCTCAACGGCATCGTCCTGATGGTGGGCTACAGCGATACAGTCCAATTGCTTGGCTTGTCGTATGGACTCAAATTCGCGGTACCTGAGTTCACGGGCAGCGGTTTCTATGGATAAATGGTGCTGTGCAGCATAACTCTCCGTATCGAAATGCACTACCTCTAAACGAATATTCATCGTATGGCAAAGCTCTGTCACGAACTGTTCGTCACGGTTGCTCTCCTCACCTCTTAGATGGAAATTACAGTGGACAGCCTGGCATTTATAGCCTAAACGGATGAGTATATGTAGTAGAGCTACAGAATCAGCTCCACCGCTAACAGCCACCAATACCTGTGCACCAGAATTCAGCAGGTGGTGTTGGCTGATAAACTTTTCTACACGTCTTTCCTGTTCCATAGTGTAAAATTAGTACAAACAATGCGAAAAAGCAAATAAAGGGTTGAGCTGATTTTTTAGGGGAGTGAAAGCTAATCTGTTTTTAACTATTTCGCTCGTTCATTGGATATCCAAGATGTCCTTTGGGCGCATTTACTTATGACGCTTGGCCAGTTCATCTTCGAGGTCAGAGAGTGAGCAGCCCATCTGTTCGGTGAGTACGAGGAGGTGGTAAAGCAGGTCGCCGGCTTCGTAAAGGTAGCGTTCGCGGTTGCCGTCGATAGCCTCGATGACGGTCTCTACGGCCTCTTCGCCTACTTTCTGGGCTATCTTGTTGACCCCTTTGTTGAAGAGGTAGGTGGTGTATGAGCCCTCGGGCATCTGGACGTGGCGGTCCTTGATGCAGGCTTCGAGGGTGCCGAGGAATCCTTCGTTATCGCGTGTGTCGAAGCATGCTGTGGTGCCACGGTGGCAGGTGGGGCCGTCGGGGCGGGCTTTGATGAGTAGGGTGTCACCATCACAATCGGCAAACATTTCTACTACGTGGAGGAAGTTGCCGCTTGTCTCGCCTTTGGTCCAGAGGGACTGGCGTGTGCGGCTATAGAAGGTGACGCGGCCTTCGGCCTGTGTCTTCTCGAAAGCTTCCTGGTTCATGTAGCCGAGCATCAGCACCTTGAGGCTGTCGGCATCCTGGATGATGACGGGGAGAAGCCCGTCGGCTGTCTTGCTTAGGTTGAAATCTTGGTAGGTCATATTTATATCTTTTTTCTATATTTTCTAGGGGTTCCTAGGACTCCCTAGGATCTCCTAGGAAAACCTAAAATACAATGATTCTCTTCTTTATCTCCGCACCGCTATGCCTCTTTCGCTGAGTGCCTGCTTGAGCACGGGTATGGGTATCTCGCCGTAGTGGAAGATGCTGGCGGCCAGTGCGGCATCGGCACGTCCGTGGGTGAGCACTTCGGCAATGTCGTCAATGCTGCCGGCTCCGCCTGAGGCGATGATGGGTATGCGCAGGTGTTCGGCCAGGCGGGCAAAGGTATCGCAAGGGTATCCCTGACGAGTGCCGTCGTGGTTCATTGAGGTGAAAAGCAGTTCGCCCGCTCCGCGCTCCTGTGCCTCGTGTGCCCAGGCAAAGAGTTCCTTGTCGGTGGGGCGGCTGCCTCCGTGCGTGGTGGCCAGCCAACGTCCGTCGATGAGCTTGGCATCAATGGCGATGACAACAAACTGTGAACCATACTTTGAGGCAATCTCGTCGATGAGGTTCGGGTTGCGTATGGCGGCACTGTTGATGCTCACCTTGTCGGCACCGGCATCGAGCAGTCGGGCGGCATCGTCGAGTGTGCTGATGCCTCCTCCTACGGTGAAGGGGATATCTATCTCCTCGGCTATGCGGGTTACGAGATGTGTGAAGGTACTGCGTCCTTCGCGTGTGGCACTGATGTCGAGGTAGACGAGCTCGTCGGCTCCTTCGCGAGCATACTGGCTTCCAAGGGCTACGGCATCGCCTACGTCGCGCAGACCTTCAAAATTGATGCCCTTGACGGTGCGTCCGTCCTTGACATCCAGGCAGGGTATGATACGTTTGGCTAACATCTTCTAATCTCCTCTAAACTAATCCGTCCCTCATAGATGGCCTTGCCCACGATGACGTGGCGCAGGTTCATCTCATTGAGGCGGTATATATCGTCCATGGCGCTGATGCCGCCACTCACGATGATGTCCAACTCGGGATATGCCGCTTGCATGCGAGCATAGAGGTCGAAGGATGGCCCCTGCAGCATACCGTCCTTGGCAATGTCGGTGCAGATGACCTCGCGCAGTCCATGGGGGGTAAAGCGGTCGATGAGCGACTCGATGGTCTGCTCCGACTGGTCCATCCATCCGTTGATGGCTACACGGCCATCATTGACGTCGGCACCGAGGATGAGTCGGTCGCCACCATACTGCTCGAGCCAGCGGGCAAACAGTTCGGGTCGGCTCACTGCCACGCTACCTATGATGAGGTGGTGTGCGCCGGCGTTAAAGGCGTCGCGCAAGGCTTCGTCGCTCTTGATGCCACCGCCCCATTCGATATCGAGTGAGGTGCGCGTGGCAATCTCTTCCAGCACGTGCAGGTTGCGGGGACTGCTGCTCTTTGCACCATCGAGGTCTACGAGGTGCAGACGGCGTATGCCTATGTCCTGATAGCGCAGTGCCATGTCGAGCGGTGAGGCATCGTACTGCTTCTTCTGGCTGTAGTCGCCCTTGGTGAGGCGCACGCACTTGCCGTCAATGAGATCAATGGCAGGGATTATATTAATTGACAATTTATCGTTTGAATCTGTCATCTTGTTCATAGCTCCAGGAAGTTTTTAAGGATTTGTGCTCCTACGGCTCCGCTCTTCTCGGGGTGAAACTGGGTGCCGAAGAAGTTGTCGCGGCCGAGAGCACCACTGAATGCGTTGATGTAGTGGGAAGTTGCGATAGTGTCGTCGCACAACTCGGGATAGTAGGAGTGTACGTAGTAGATATAGGCTCCTTCGTCAATATGATTGAAGAGTGGTGTGCGCAGGTCGGTAATCTGGTTCCAGCCCATGTGGGGAACTTTTTCAATAGTCAACGGTCTACGGTCTACGGTCAACGGCTTATTGGCAGGCTCCGTGCAGTGTGTACATCCGGATGGCGACTGTTGACTGTTGTCTGTTGTCTGTTGACAGACAAACTTCTTCACTCTCGTACGGAAGATGCCCATACAGTCCACGTCGCCCTCCTCGCTGCTTTGGCACATCAGTTGGGTGCCCACGCAGATGCCCAGTACGGGTTGCGTTAGGGTGGGGATGAGGCTGTCGAGGCCGCGCTCGGCGAGCTTGGCCATGGCAGTGGAGGCTTCGCCCACGCCTGGCAGTATCACCTTGTCGGCAGTGGTGAGCAGGCGCTTGTCATCGGTATACACCCAGTCGGTGCAACCTACGCGAGCCAAGGCGTTGGTCACCGAACGTATGTTTCCTGTGTCGTAGTTTACTATAGCTATCATAATACTCCCTTGCTGCTGGGTAAATCGTAGTTGAATGGTTGGCGATGCAGGGCGGCACGCAGGCTGCGGGCAAAGGCCTTGAACACACCTTCGATGAGGTGATGGTTGTTGTCGCCGCGGGCGCTGATGTGGAGGTTACACTGCATGGCTGCGCACAATGAGTAGAAGAAGTGGCGGAACATCTCGGTGGGTGTGTCGCCCACATACTCGCGGGTGAAGGTAACATCCCAGTCAAAGTCGATACGTCCACCGAGGTCGAGCAGTACAAGCGCCTTGCACTCGTCCATAGGGAGGGCAAAGCCGTAACGCTCTATGCCGCGCTTGTCGCCCAATGCCTCGCGCAGGGTGTTGCCGAGGGCAATGGCTACATCCTCCATCGTGTGGTGCTCGTCTACCTCGAGGTCGCCCTGGCATTGTATCTGCAGGGAGATGCTGCCATGGTGGGCTATCTGGTCGAGCATGTGGTCGAAGAACTTCAGTCCCGTGTCGATGCTCGTGGGCAGGTGTCCGTCGAGGTCCACGGTCACGGCAATCTTCGTCTCGCGGGTGTTGCGCTCCGTTGAGGCTACGCGGCGTGTACGGCGCAGATACTCGGCAATCTCATTCCACGAGGTGGTGCACAGGGCACATGTCTCAGTAAGGCCTTGCTCGGCGAGTGCGTCGGCGGCATTCTCGGGCGACTGCAGCAAGATGGCGCGAGCACCAAGGTTCTTGGCCAGCATCACATCGGTGAGGCGGTCGCCAATCACGTAGCTCTCTGCAAGGTTGTAATCGCCTGTGAGGTATTTGCCAAACATGCCTATGCCCGGTTTGCGCGTAGGAGCATTCTCCTCGGGCATCGTAGGGTCGATGAGGATGTCGTCAAACTGCACACCCTCTGAGGCGAGCACCTTGAGCATCATTTCTTGTGGGGGAAGGAAGTCCTCCATGGGGAAACTGGCAGTGCCGAGTCCGTCCTGGTTGCTGGCCATGACGAGTTGGTAGCCAAGGTTGCTGATGGCTTTCATGCCACTGATGGCACCGGGCACAAAGTCCGTTTTAGGTATACTATCTATCTGATAGTCCACGGGCGGCTCCACGAGAATAGTGCCGTCGCGGTCAATGACGAGTAGTCGGTTCATACAATCTTTTTACTTTAAGAAACTGTTTGGATTTTATTTCGAGTCCGAAAAGTTCTTCAAATACATATTAACGTTAAAATCCAAACAGTTTCTAATCCGCAAAGATACAATATGCAAATAGGACAACAAAATAAATTGTTTATTTTTTTATTTTCCGGGCTTGTTGTACCTTTAGCTTGTAGCTACAAGCAGAAGGGACACTGCGCCTCGGAATAAAAAACAAACAAGTTTGTTTTGTTCTCCGCTCGGCTTGTTGTACCTTTGCACTCGCAAAAGACAATAGGATATTTATGATAAGCCTTTGGCAGATATTCCTCGTATTCGGAAAGATTGGTGCCTTCACCATTGGCGGTGGCATTCCCATGATAGCGGCGATAAAGAGCGAGCTCGTGCAGCGCGGATGGCTGGGCGATGAAGATTTTGTAGACATCATCACCTTGGCACAGACGGCACCCGGACTCTTTGCCGTCAACATCTCTATCCTTACCGGTCACCGTCTACGCGGCACCAAGGGCAGTGTGGTGGCTACCATTGCCAGCTGCTTGCCCCCCTTTCTTATCATCCTGCTGGTGGCGATGTTCTTTACCAGTTATAAGGATAATCCTTATATCATCAAGGCCTTCAAGGGCATCCGTCCCGTCGTGGTAGCCCTCATTGGTGTGCCCATGATCGACATGCTCAAGGCTACTAAGATGCGTTGGTGGTCGTGGATAGTCTGGATAGCGTCGATGGCGCTTGTGTGCCTTCTCAGTGTGTCGCCTATATATATCTTGATATGTGTCATCGTCGTTGCCGCCTTCATCAGTTGGTACAATGGACGGCAGACAACAGACAATGGACAACGGACAACTCATAATTAATAATTCATAATTCGGGATTAATATTATGATATACGTAGAGTTGTTTCTGACCTTTTTCCTCATCGGCATGTTCACCATCGGTGGTGGCTATGCCATGCTTTCGCTCATCCAGAACCAGGTGGTCACGGTGCACGGCTGGATTGACGACACTACCTTTACCGACATTGTTGCCATCTCGCAGATGACCCCAGGGCCTATCGGCATCAACTCGGCCACCTACATCGGCTACGAAGTGCTGGCCAAGGCCGGAGCGTCAGAGTTCATGAGCGTTCTCGGCTCGTTCACCGCTACCTTTGCCGTGGTGCTGCCCTCGTTCATTATCGTGCTGCTGCTTGCCAAGGTCTATGCCCACTGGAAAGATCACCCCATCTTCCGTGGTGTGATGAGTGGGCTCCGTCCCGCTGTGCTGGGTCTCATTGGTACCGCTGCCCTCAGCCTCGCTACACCCGAGAACTTCATCGACTGGAAGAGCTTTGTCATCTGCATCGTTGCCTTCATCGCGCTGTACCTCAAGAAACTCGGTCCCTTCTCCGTAATAGGTTTAGGAGCTTTGGTGGGGCTGGTGGTATATTAGACTTACGTATTTAATACTGGCAGCCCTCCATATATGCTTGGTGCATTTGCAGGAAACGGCATATCTTTGTAACTTCCTACGTTTATCGCGGGTTATTTTATAAAACATCCCTACCTCTCCCTCGAGGGAAGGAGAGGCTGGGTGTCTGTCATCGCAATCGCAGCTTACGCCTTCCGTTTATACAATCCCTTGGCAATGTCGCTCTTCTCAAGGCGGCCATCGGCAAGCATGTCTGCTATATGTCGGCGTGCCGTGCTCAGGCTGCATCGGCACAGCATGGCATAGTTGCGCACGGTGATGTACTCGTGTTGGGCGAAGTAGCTGTCCAAAGCTGCGGTGAGCGCATCGTCAGCAAGCGGCTGCTTCACCACGCCGTCCCATTCAAAGGCGAGTCCCGAGATTTGCTGCGCGAGATTCTTCGAGGGGCGGAAGGTGACACCCTTGGCCACGATCTCCGTGTTGCGCAGTTCCTCATCGGCACTCTTGCGCGTAGCCGTGCCCACCTCGAGCGACAGTGTGCCCAGGTTGCCCAGCGACACGCGATGCCCCTGCATGAGCGCATCTACTATCTCACCCTCCAGTGCACGCCATGCTGCTATCACATCCGTGTCGGTGAGGCTCATGGCATCGTTGATGTTTGCTGCCATATCCTTCACCTCCACGCTCTGTGGGTTGGCCACGGTCACGCGTATGCCCCATAGCTCGCCTGTCTCTGTACCATTGCGCAAGCAACGTCGTGTGCCACGACACTTGATAGTTCCGTAGCCTGTCTTCATCCTTGTGTTTCGTTTCTTTGCCATAAATTTCTGATGATAGTTTTCTTTTCTAAAAATCTTCGGTCTCTTTTCGTAAAACCAGCGGTCCCAAATCACTGTTTCATCGCGATGACACCTACACGCCATCGCAATGACTCTATCACGTCACCGCGATGACTTACATACACCATCGCGATAACACGGCCTAGTGGCAATACACTGTAAAGATAATAAAAAGTTCCATTTTGTGCAATAGCACCGCCCATTTTTCTTCAAGGCCAAAGCACACATTCTGCCACAATGCCACTTCTGCCACGTGTTTTCATAGAGGAAATATGTATTAAAAAATAATTAATTAGGTAGCGTGTATGTATATAATTATTTATTTTTTTCCTACATACGCTCGTACATTTATGTGGCAGTGGCGGCAGAAACGACATAAAACAGGGGTGTTTTGCTATCTCTAACTTTGCAATTTGCTTATTTTTGGTGACAGATGACACTTGTGACGCTTATTATATACGAGTAGTAAGAAAAAAAATAATTAATTACTATGCATGCTATATATAGAATTAATTATTTATTTGCATAATAATCTATGAAAACATCTGTCACAAGTGTCATCTGTCACCGTTTGCGCTTTGAATGAACACCCACTTTCGTCACGGCTGATTTGTAATCGGCCGTTATCGAATATCAGGAAGACAAAAGGACATGAAAGTGCCAAAACTTCTGGCGTGGCACTTTGACAAAATAATGAGTAACAAATAGTTAAGGTGCTCAAAGTGCCAAATGGCACTTTCTTTAACTGTTTTTCCGTACACTTACATATAAAACATTGATAATTAGCTCCATCAGCACTATACATATAAAAGACCAATTCCACCAAACGGCCCCATCAAGGCAGTTGGGATAGTCCATATCGACGCATGCCACTGCGTATCTCGATGGAAGGCGACAGAAACCGCTGTTTATCAATTTATAAAGCAAGCACAAAGCACCAAATGTACGGAAAAACAACTATAGAAAGTGCCAAATGGCACTTTCTACCTATCAATTCACTGATTCAGTGATAGAAACGAAAGTGCCACAAGGAAAATTATGGCACTTTCAACCTCGGCAGGAATTCCTCTATGAATGAATAGTCGAAACGAAGAGGAGAAAAGAAAGTACTTCTTTATCCTCTCACCAAGAAGTCTATAGCAAGATCCACCAATAGAGATATGCCTGTAGCATCACGCTTTGCCTCCTTATCTTTACCGATAGACTTTGCGTATTCTGTCAATATATCGTTTACTATATGCAAGGTTTTGTTTAGCGGCTTGTCCACCGGTTTATGATTGATGGCGAGATCTACTGTTTTTATAGCCAACTTGGCCTTATTATACTTGTCGAAGTCTGCATCTGAGTTCATTTCAGCAAACTTCATGGCATAGTCCAATACTGAAATAAAATCAGACACCTTAAGTTGACGCTCCTGCCCATCATGCCCTTTCTCTTCATAGAGCACCGTGCTTCTTTGCAATGGCTCGGGCGTGAAGAACAGCATCTGCACCGCATAGGGCGCGATGGGAGAGGAGAAATTGCTTCTCATGCGTTCGTTGATTACCTCAGCACAGAACCGTAGGTTAAGGTCAAGGTCCAAGTCGGTGAATTGACAGACATCCTTGTAAATGACAAAGACGCCTTGATTCTTCAGCTCATTCCATCTGGCATATACCTCCGTTGCCAATCCTTGGACGTGAGATACGGCATACACATATGCCCCTTCTCTGCTCCTTCTGTCGCCTTTTACCAATGCTCTTTGAATCTGAAGCTGACTTTCCTCCAATTGTTCTATGAGTTCTTTTTCCATAGTCTTGTTTGTTCGGTTAAAAATTATAAACGAACAACAACATTGTTTTGGGAATGTTCACATTACAGGATGTTCTCCCGAAAAGATGGAGGAAAGACCTACACTCCTTCTCAAGCCCCGATAGGGAGGTGGCTTTCGTCTACGTTCACAGTCCTCGTCATCGTTCATCTTTAATCTTTCATCGTTAATCACAAATCGTTGACTTTGGTCCCTGCGGGCATCGACCTTCGGTTCAACGTTCATCGTGGCAACTCCAACGAAGTCACTTTTCAAATTTCAATTTTTAATTCGTCCTGTGCACTATTGGCCGTTGTATTATTATGGAGGGGTGAGAACTGATGCAGCAAACTTATATTTTTCAAATAATACTTTGGAAGCATATAGCTTTTTAATAACTTTGTGGAAGAGTTATAAACACTAATCTAATAATGCTATGAAGAAGAGTATTTTAGTAATCACTGCTATGCTATGCGCCATCACCTGTATAGCCGAAGAGCATCTCAAGTTTAAGGGTATCCCTATCGAAGGCAGCATGAAATCCTTTTGTCAGAAGTTAGAGACTAAAGGCTACGAGGCTGTTGTCAGCGATGCCAATTCAACATTGTTCAGAGGTGATTTTGCAGGAAGTAACGCTACCATCGGCGTTGTATCTGACGACGATGGAGAGATTGTGTCTGCTGTGATGGTAATGTTCGATGGTTCAGATGAGTGGAGAGTATTGGTGAATTTATACGATTTTTACAAAGACCTTTACACTCGCAAGTATGGAGAGCCCACTAAAATAATCGAAGAAAATCCATCCCGAACTGAATATAATTCTGAACTAATGGCAAAACTGCTTGATAGGACTGCCGTATGGGGCTGCCTATGGGAGTTACCTGCAGGAGACATAGAAATCAACATAGAAAAAGCAGACGACTTCAATGGGTGGGTGACTATTCGCTATCGCGACACTCAAAACGAGGAAGCCAAGATACAGAAGTACTTGGAGGATATTTAACAATAATGCAAACACTTAAACATATGAAAAAAGGACTTGTGTTTTTCTTGGGTATGATTGTTGGAGGAGTATTGACCTTCTTTGTATCTTTATTTCTTCTGTTCATATTCGGCTCTATAAGCCAGTCGGAGTCTGCCGAAGAGAAGAAATCTCCTCTTACACTGTTTGAACAGCCTGCGGACATTATCGAAACAGCCTCGTTTGAGGTGCAGGAAGTGCTTCCTGATGGCAATGCAATAGCAATGACTCAGCATCACAGCGTTGAAGGGTATTACACCGACCCCACAGTTCTTCTTCTTGCTGAGGAGAATAGCCCCTACTACGACAAGCAGATTGTGAAAGTCCCCAAAAGTAAATGTGCCTATAGAGTAGGGGCATATCAATACGAGCCACATTATGGCGATACAAGAACTTTACCTGTGGTGCGAATAATGGATAAGTAAAGGAATAAGCATATCAGATGAGAGTGGGAAGTCAGCTTCTCACTCTTTTTTTACCCTAACTCAATTGTTGCAACATTTTACAACATGCTAACTTTAGTATGTTGCAACAGCTCTTTATACTCCCTACATTTGCATACTAAAAGTTTCCATACTATGAATGGCAATGAGATACTTGTACGCTTCGGTCAGAACGTGCAGAGAATAAGAAAAGAACAGAACATATCACAAGAGAAACTTGCCGAGCTTGCAGGGCTTCACCGCACCTACATAGGCATGATAGAACGTGCCGAGAAGAACATCACCCTGTGCAATATCGAAAAGGTTGCAAAGGCATTGGGCGTGAAGATTTCGGAGTTGGTGGATTAAGAAAAAAAGGAGAAAAGGAATGGCAAAGAAAGATACACTCCCAACCATATCGCTGACCGAGATGTGCAACGGCAGCAAAGCGAAGATGCAGTACTATGGCCCTAACTCGCTGAACGAGGACGGCACCTATATGCCATTTAGCGAACAGATGGCCATCATCTCGCACTATCTCCACAATGAGGGGACTCCCTACGGAAAGACATACAAGAAGAAGGCGCTGGGATTGATGGAAGACATCTACAAAGCCAGATGCAGCAGCGAGGCCGACAAGGCTGCCGACTTTAATGAGGCACAGCAGTATAGTTTGTTCAACGAACTATACGATATACCCTTCCGCCCAAAGAGTAAAACGAAATTTACATTCATAGACCTCTTTGCTGGAATCGGCGGTTTCCGTATAGCCATGCAAAACCTCGGTGGCAAGTGTGTATTCTCTTCCGAGTGGGATGCACAGGCACAACGCACCTATCTGCTCAACTATGGCGAAGTTCCCTTTGGTGACATCACCAAGGAGGAGACCAAATCGTTCATCCCCGATAACTTCGACATCTTGTGTGCTGGCTTTCCCTGTCAGGCCTTTTCACTGGCTGGCAAGCGTAGAGGCTTCGAAGAAACACGCGGAACCCTGTTCTTCGATGTTGCAGAGATTATCCGTCGCAAGCGTCCTAAAGCATTCTTCTTGGAAAATGTAAAGGGCTTGATGATACACGACAAAGGAAAGACCTTTGAAACAATCCTCAACGTATTGCGCAACGACTTGGACTACTATGTGCCCGACCCCGAGATTGTAAACGCCATGAACTTCGGAGTGCCCCAGCATCGTGAGCGCGTATATATCGTAGGTTTCCGCAAGGACTTGGGAGTAGAAGAGTTTGCATATCCCACGCCCACAGACAAGACCAAGACATTTGCAGACATCAAAGAGGAGCACGAGGTATCGCCCAAGTATTACCTCTCCACACAATACCTGCAGACCCTCATTGCACACAAGGAGCGCCATGCATCCAAAGGTAATGGCTTCGGATACGCAATAGTGGAAGACAACGAAGTAGCCAATGCTATTGTTGTTGGCGGCATGGGCAGAGAGCGCAATCTTGTGCGCGATGACCGCTTAACAGACTTTACTCCTGTAACCAACATCAAAGGTGAAATAAATCGTCAAGGCATACGCCGAATGACTCCACGCGAATGGGCTCGCCTGCAAGGCTTTCCTGACGATTTCATCATCGGTGTAGCTGACGCTTCTGCATATAAGCAATTCGGCAACTCTGTGGCTGTGCCTGCCATACAGGCTACGGCAGAGAAGATTGTTTTATCATTAAATCTGTAATACTATGGCACTGAAAGGGAATAAGGGAGAATGGAGTGAACTCTATGCATTCTTCAAATTATTAGCAGATGGTCGCCTTTATTGTGGTGATGGTCAGCTAAACCGCTATGATGACCGATTTTACCCTATCTTGGAGATATTTCGAGACGATTCTCCAAACAGGAACAGCTATAAAGTGCAGGCTGCCAAGAACAACATTTTGGTGGCAGGAGAAACTATCAGTTTGGAAATTCCACAAGAGCGATTTAGGCAAGAAGCGTTAGAACTACTCAATCGCATCAAGGGGATGGATGGCAATACAGATTTCTCATACATAGAGCCATTCATGGATATGATAGATAACCATACCGTTAAAGCCAAATCTTCTGACAAAGCAGATATCCGTATAGTAATCCATAACCTACAGACAGGTTCCAAGCCTGAACTCGGTTATAGTATAAAATCCAAACTTGGTGCTGATTCTACATTGATTAACTCAAACAAAGATGGCACTAACTTTATCTACAAGGTACAGGGAGTTTCAGACGAAGATGTTGCCACATTTAACTCTTTTGATAAGTTCAAAGAGAAGTTCGACTACCTTAAGTCAATAGGCGCAACTGTTTCTTACCATAAATCTGCGAACAAGACTCTGCATAACAACCTTACTCTATTGGACTTAGGCATCGAGAGAATTATTGCAGACAGTTTAATTGATTACTATAGCGGAAATGGGAGAACAATAGCCGAGATTACCGAACATATTTCTATAGCAGACCCACTAAGCATTGCAAGTGATACAGACCAACCAATGTATGCATATAAGGTGAAACAGTTCTTACTTGCTTTTGCTTTAGGCTTAACATCTTCTACTCCATGGTATGGCAATTTCCATGCTAATGGAGGATATATCGTCGTAAAAGAGGACGGTGATATTATCTGTTATCACTTCTTTGACCGTAACGACCTTGAAGATTATCTATTTTTCAATACACGTTTTGAGACTCCAAGCACTTCACGACATCTTTTTGGGGACATTTATCAAGAAAACGGAAAATACTTCCTTAAATTAAACTTGCAAGTAAGGTTTAAGTAATGAGTAAAATTGTCTATCTCATGGGGGCAGGTGCCAGTAGAGGTATAAGAACCTACGATGCCCCTCATCAATATCCATTTACGACGGATGAAATTGTAGAAGGACTTCCTATTGTTAGCGAACTGTACGGACGTCTAAATAATACATACAATTTGATTACTGATCTTTCTTCTACAGAAAAGCAGTATTTTACTCAAGATGGTATCCCCTATACGAGTGAGCAAGCAAAAGAATCTTTATTAAAAGATATAGCATGGTTAAGAGACGAAACCAGGAGACATGCAACCATAGATACATTTGCTAAAAAGCTCTATCTCACAAGAAAAAACAACGATTACCAAAAGGTGAAATTGATATTATCCATTTTCTTTGTAATTGAGCAACTTATAGGAAAAGCAGACAGTAGATACGATACCTTTCTTGCAAGCATACTCGACAAAAGACTTGAGATACCCGACAATATTAAAATATTAACTTGGAACTACGACAGACAATTTGAATTTGTGTATAGAGAATACACAGAAGATAGGTATATCAATGCAATTAATAGTAGCCAACTAGGAGTGTTTGATTTTCGAAGAAATGAAATATTAAATAATAAATGGAGTATATACAAGATCAATGGGACTGCAGATTTTGACATTCCTTTACAGTACGCCCTTTCAGATGAACAGTCTCTAAGTCCCAAATCATTGGATTATATCTTAGGACAATACGCTAAGTCCGTATATTCTAGCGGCATAGTAGTGAATAATTCTCGCCTGTACTTTGCATGGGAAAATCAAGACCACACGAAAGAACTTTTTACAAGAGCGGCACAAGACATACAAGACGCAAACATACTCATTGTTATTGGATATACCTTTCCATTTTTCAATCGCGAGACAGACAGATTTTTGTTTAAGAATATGCCTAATCTTAAGAAAATATACATACAGGATCCTAATGCAGAACAATTAAAACAAAATATTCAACCTGTTTTGTCGCCAGAACAAGATGCAGTTGCTTTAGGAAATCATATAATAACTATAACCAATTGCAATCAATTTTTCTTACCGCCTGAGTTGTAATTCTAATATCATGAAAGTCATAACAGAAAGCAGAACCAGAAGACCGTGGGAAAGACATGAATTTATATTGGTGTTGAATCAATATATGAAAATGCCCTTTGGCAAAATGCATAGTAAAAATGCTGATATTGCAGCCTTGGCTAACCTTTTAGGACGAACACCTGGATCTGTTGCAATGCGATTAGTTAATTTTGCATCTTGTGACCCCATCTTAGCAGAGCGTAATATAAAAGGTCTTTCTGGAGGAAAAGATCAATGTATGCCCTATTGGGAAGAGTTCTGCCATGACCGTGAATCGTTGATGTATGAGAGTGAACAGATTTTAGCACAATTGCAAAACACCACGATTGAAAAAAAGTTTCACCACATATTAGATGTTAATACAGAACTAAAAGGTGAATCAATGGAACGTGTGGTCAAGACAAGAGTTAATCAAGAGGTCTTCAGGCAAATGATATTGTCTGTATATGATAATCGCTGTGCTATCACAGGCATCAATGAAAAAGACTTATTATTAGCTAGTCACATAAAGCCATGGTCTGTAGATGTTGAAAACAGGTTAAATCCTCAGAATGGTTTGTGCTTATCAGCTTTATATGATAGAGCCTTTGATAAAGGACTGATTAGTATTGACGAGCAGTACAAGGTCATTCTATCGCAGCGTTTGAAACAGCATTGTACAGAAAGTTATTTCGAGCAATATTTTGGATGTATAGAAGGAAAGGCTTTGACTATTCCTTTTGAGGATTACAAGCCTAATCCCTTATTTCTAGAATATCATAGAGACTGTATTTTGCAGCGTTAACATTTCAATAAGAACACCTTATAAGGAGTTTTTTTGTCCAAGTCGATGCGAAAGTTGAGAACGCTGATATCCAAATAATTGCAATAGGCATGTCCAAGATATGTCCAAGATATGTCCAAGACGATAATTAATAGCAAAACTGATAATTTACAGAACCACCTAACACGCTAACATCCTCATGCCCGACAAAATGACCCAAGAGCAGCGGCACCGATGCATGGCCAGCATACACAGCCGCGACACCAAGCCGGAGATGACGGTGAGGCGATACCTCCATAGCCGAGGATTCCGCTACAGGGTGAACGTGAAGGGGCTGCCGGGCACGCCCGACATCGTGCTGCGCAAGTACCGCACGGTGATATTCATACACGGATGCTTCTGGCATGGGCATGAGGGATGCCGATACTTTGTGATGCCCAAGAGCAATACGGACTTCTGGACACAGAAAATAACACGCAACCAAGAGCGTGACCTGGAACGTCGCTCCCAGCTGAAGCGGATGGGATGGCACACCATCGTCATCTGGGAATGTCAGCTCAAGCCCAAGACACGCGAGGCCACACTTGCCGAGCTGGAGCATCTGCTACACAAGACCTACCTCGACAACCTGCGCCCACGCAAGGCGGTGACATACGCCTTCGACACGGAGCCTGCGCCTCTCGCTGCGGAAGAGCAAGTGGAGTATGGGAAAAGTTGAAAGATGAAAGTTGAAAGTTGAAAGACGCAGCGTAGCGAGTGCAGAAACCGCTTGCGGGATTATGCCGAGCCAGCAAGTCTTTATAAATGCAAAGCATTTATAAAGGTTGATGGATGATGGTTTATAGTTGAAGGGGTTATGGTCGTGTGTCATCTCGAACAGAAGTGAGAGATCCCTCGCACAAGCTCGGGATGACATATAGGGTTGAGAGTTGAAAGAGAACGAGAACGAGAACGAGAACGATGACGATTACGCTTACGATTACAGAAATACACGCCCTCTATGAAACAACGAAAACGATAACGATAACCACTATCCGGAAGGCAACTCCTAACTCCGAATTCCTAAAATAACCGCAGATTACCCCAATTACTCAGATTAATAAATATTAAGACGATGACAAATGGCAATTGTCCGAAGCAATTAGAAAAATTCAAATTCCACCGGACAATTGCGACGACAATGCACCTATAAGTGGAGCGAAGGTTAAGGGTTATAGGGCAGGTACGTATGTTCGTAAATTCGAAGTTCGTCGGTTTTTTGCAGCAGTAGGCTGGAAAGTTCGTCGAGTTTTTGCAGCAGAAGGCGGAAAAGTTCGTCGAGTTTTTGCAGTTTTACTTGCGTAATCCACTGACATCATGTATCTTTGTGCAAAGATAGATATTTCCTTATGAAAAGATATGCTTATAGACAACTAAAGTCATGGAGAGAGAAGCCTGACAACATGCGTAAACCGCTAATCATAGAGGGGGCTCGTCAGACAGGTAAGACATGGCTGGCTACCGAATTTGGTAAGCATGAATTCAAGAACATCGTCACCATCAACTTTGAGGATGCAGAGCCTATACGCAGTATATTTGAGTTAGACTTTGACATCAATCGCATCATACTCGCCATACAAGCCTATACGCAGCAGACAATAGTGCCTGGGAATACACTTATCTTCTTTGATGAGATACAGTATGCACGGCGAGGATTACTCTCGCTTAAATATTTCAAGGAAAAGGCCCCTCAGTATCATGTCATCGCCGCTGGCTCATTGTTGGGCGTCATTGACCATAAGAACGACTCGTTTCCTGTAGGAAAAGTGGAGTTTCTGCGTATCTATCCGCTATGCTTCGAAGAATTCTTGCTGGCCATAGGGCATCAGGGAATGGTGGATTTGCTGCACTCGAGGGATTGGGCTGCAATACAAGCCTTCGAACAACAGATGACCAATTACCTACGTCTGTACTACTATGTGGGAGGAATGCCAGAGGCGGTAAAAACTTTCGCTGAGAGTTTGGATTATAAGGCCGTACGTACGGTGCACGAGCAATTGCTGAAATCATACCACAACGATTTCAGCAAGCACCCACCTCAGGAAATCGTCAAGCGTATGCAGCTATTATGGCAGTCGGTGCCACAACAACTGTCAAAAGAAAACAAGCGGTTTGTATATTCAGCCGTGAGAGGCAGCGCAAGAGCCAAAGACTTTGAAACGAGTATACAATGGCTGCAAGATGCTGGACTGATATATAAGATAACACGCGTTGTGGCAGGTGAGATTCCGCTTGCAGGGTTCGAAGAACCAGAGAATTTCAAACTCTACATGCTCGACATCGGTCTGTTGGGAGCGATGAACAATATGAGCGAGACAACACTCATCGAAGGCAATCAGTTTTTTGCACAATATAAAGGGGCATTAACCGAGCAATTTGTATTACAAGAACTCCAATGTGCTGAAATCAAGCCCATCCATTATTGGGCTCCTGAAACGGGTATTGCGGAAGTGGATTTTGTCATACAGCACGAAAACGACATCATCCCCATAGAGGTAAAGGCTGAACGCAACTTGCGGGCAAAGTCTTTGGCTGCATTCATCAACAGGTATCATACACCGCAGGCTATACGCACCTCTCTATCATCATACCAACATGGAGATACCGTTACAGACCTTCCCTTATATGCCATTTCTATATTAAAGGAGGTGCTTCATGGCTGAAAAAATGACACAAGCCGAACGGATACGGCACATGGAGCAGCTGTATGACCTGGCGACGGAGGCGATGAAGGAGCAGCCCATGAGTGCCAGCACACATGCCAAGGCTCAGGAGGCCATGGCCGAGCTTGCCGCATACTACGGCAGCGACGAGTGGAAGCAGGACTTTGCCGATGACGAGGCTGGCCTGCTGCCCAAGGACCTGAAGCGCGAGGTGCTCTCGGAGGATGGGTTGTGGAACTTGCTGGCGGACTGGGATGAAGCGCCCTTTCCCCATAAACAACTACACAATGAATAAGATACTGATCACCGGGGTTAGTGGATTTGTAGGGAGCCGTATAGCCAAGGCTCTGCAGGAGCGGTATGAGCTGATAACGCCGACTCACCGTGAGTGTGACATCACGTCAGGCGAGGCCGTGGAGGCGTACGTGGAGCGGCATCGTCCACAGGCGATACTGCACCTGGCAGCATTGTCGAACACGGGGTATTGTGAGCAGCACCCCGAAGAGAGTATGCAAGTGAACGTGCAAGGGGTGGCAAACATAGCCGAGGCGGCGGCACGGTATGGATGTAAGCTGGTGTGGTTCTCATCGGACCAGGTGTATAATGGCAACCGCGAGCAGGGATTGCTCAGCGAGGAGGTGTCCGTATGTCCCGAAAATCACTACGGTCGGCACAAGCTGCTGGCCGAGGAGGAGGCACTGCGTAGATGTTCCGACAGCGTGGCACTGCGGGCTACATGGATGTATGACATACGGCGCGAGGGGATGCCCATACACAATAACTTCGTGCTCAACATCGAGGAGGCGCTACGCCAGCACACCCCGATACGCTTTGCCACAAGGGAGTATCGCGGCATCACGTGGGTGGACGAGGTGGTGCGCAACATACCGCATACGCTGACACTGCCGGGTGGAGTATATAACTTCGGTGCCGAGAATACGCTCAACACCTACGACACGGCAGTGGCCTACCTAAAGATGATGGGATGCGACGCGCCTGACATCGCCGTAGCAGACCATGAACGCTTTGCTGCACATGTGCGCAACATCAGCATATCGATGCACAAGACCACAGAGGCCTCGAACGGTGCCATACAGTTTGCCAACACGGTGGAGGGGCTGAGGAGGTTTGTAGAAGATATGAACGATTTACGATGAATGATTAACGAAGACGAACCATGTACCAGAAATTTATCATAACCCAAGACGGCGTGCTACGCTTTGGCCATGTGTATCAGCATCGCGACCTGCTGACGTGGGGCGAGGAGTGCCCCTACGGCGGCGGACTGTGGAAGGTGGACGAGGAACGCCGTGCAATACTACTCTACGGCCGCTCGTTTGTCTTCGGGCCTCCACAGATAGAGCAGGTGAAACGCATAGAATGGAGCGGCACAGGAGGTGCGCCACGTCCACTGTTCTACCTGCCACACTGGCCATCGGAGGAGCAGCTGGTGCCGGTGATGGTATGACTCTTAATTCCTGATAGACAAAAACTCTAAACGAAACAACCCATGAAACGAACATTCCTTACATTAGTAGCCCTAATGGCCATCAGCATGGCCAGTATGGCTCAAGGCTGGAGACAGCAGGTGAGCCGAGTAGAAGAACACACCATACAGAGCGAAGTGCTGGGGGCCGAACGCAACTATACGGTATATCTGCCCGCAGGGTACGACATCGACAAGGAGAAGACATACCCGGTGCTGTACCTGCTGCACGGCATGGATGGCACGAACAAGGATTGGTTTGACCGCGGACATGTGAAGGACGTGATGGACCAGCTCACCGCCTCGGGCGAGGCCGATGCCATGATCATCGTGAGCCCCGATGCAGGCGGCTCGGTGCGCGAGGGCAAGTGGAACGGCTACTTCGACATGCGGGGATGGAACTACGAGGAGTTCTTCTTCACCGAGTTCCTGCCCACGATAGAGAAGGAGTACCGCATCAAGGCCGACAAGCAGCACCGCGCCATAGCAGGCCTCTCGATGGGTGGTGGCGGCTGCACCAGCTATGCCCAGCGCCATGCCGACATGTTTGGTGCATGCTATGCCATGAGCGCCTTCCTGCACATGGGTGCCGAGGGAGTAGATGCACAGAAGGTGGCCCAGGGCGACAAGACGGCACTGCTCTTTGACGCTGCCCACCGGCTGAGCTGCGTGGACTACGTGAAGAATGCCGATGAAGCCCGCAAGCAGGAGCTGCGCACGGTGAAGTGGTTTGTCGACTGTGGAGACGACGACTTCCTCTTCGACGGCAACATAGACTTCTACCAGGCCATGTGCCGTGCACACATCCCCTGTCAGCTGCGCGTACGCGATGGCGGACACACCTGGGAGTACTGGCACTCGGCACTCTACATAGCACTGCCCTGGGTGAGCAGGAGTTTCAATTGATGCTAATGTGGCAAAGCCACGGTTAATAGCGGCAAGCGCAGGTTAAGGAGTCAACGAAGACTCAGCGAGCAAGGAAGTAACGAAGACGAAAACCAACATCCGGAAGGCAACTCCTAACTCCTAACTCATAACTCCTAACTAAAAACTCCAAAAAGCTTAGTCTACCGCTACCTCATCGACAAAGAGGAAGGCGCGGTAACCCTTGGCACCATGCCACTCGGGCATGCTGTGCTCAACGAGAGCCTTGACCTTAACGTAGCGGGCCTGGGTGGGGGTAAATGTCAGCGTGTGCTCGTAGATTTTGTTGGCATCATCGGCTGCCATGGCGGGGTACTGTTCATTGAACACCTCGGTGTAGGTAGTGCCGTCAGTGGAGAGCGACACGATGAAGCCGCGGGCATCGAACACCCAGTCTCCCTTTTCCACACAAGTGGAGAGCGACACACGGCTCACCTCGGTGGGCTGTTGCAGGTCGATGAGCACCTCAAAGTCGTTGCCGGCAAAGCCCAGCCAACGGCCTGTGCGGTAGTTGTGGTTGCCACGGAGACCGTCGACCAAGGTGGGCGCACCGCCATACTGGTAGCTGCCATGAGCGGGCTGCAAGAGGGTAATGGGCTTGGCTGTGGCCTTGCTGTAGGTGAGCTGTTCCTCAAAGGTGCGGGTGGTGCTGCGCTTGCCGAAGGCCTTGGCCTTGAGCACTCCGTTGCTGGTAATCGCGAGCGGTGCCTTGTAGCGGGGCGATGAGGAAGTGGGCTCTGTACCATCCAGGGTATAGTGGATGGGGGCATCGTCGATGGTACTGAGGGTAGCCACCACGAGATTCTGTGCGGTGTCGGTGGCGAAGGTTCCCGTAACGTCGAAGATGTGGCGGGCGTAGTTGTAGCCCTTGACGTCGTACATGTCGGTCATGGGAATGAGGCGCTGCAGGAAGTCGGCATAGTCCTTACGCTCGGGAAGGCACCACTGCACCTCAGCGAGGGCGGCCATGCGGGGCAGTTCCATATACTCTACGTGACGGTACGAGGTGACATACTCGGTCCAGAGGTTGGCCTGCACACCAATGATGTGTTGCTGTTGCTCGGGAGTAAGCGAGGGGTGCAGGGGTTCGTAGCCGTAGACGGTCTCCACAGGTACGTAGCCTCCGATGGCGAGAGGCTCGGTATCAGTGTGTTTGGTCTGATAGTAATCAAAATACATGTATACGTTGGGCGACATGATGCAGTCGTGCCCACGCTTGGCTGCCTCAAGTCCGCCTCCGATGCCGCGCCAGGAGTGCACGGTAGCACTGGGAGCAAGCGAGCCTTCGAGAATCTCGTCCCACCCTATGATACGGCGGCCATGGGCATTGAGGAATTGCTCGGCATGGGCGATGACGAAGCTTTGCAGATACATCTCGGCGCTGTTCTTGGCATCGTCTTTGAGACCGAGCTTCCTGATGCGGGCCTGACACTTGGGACACTGCTCCCAGCGGGTCTTGGGACACTCGTCGCCACCTACGTGGATATATTCGGAGGGGAACACGTCGATGATCTCGGCAAGCACGTCGGTAATAAACTGCAGCGTGGCGTCGTTGCCGGCGCAGAGCACATCGTCAGACACGCCCCACATCTGCCACACCTCGTACGGACCACCCGTGCAGCCCAATTCGGGATAGGCCGACAGCGCGGCCTGCATGTGTCCGGGAAGGTCAATCTCGGGAATCACGGTGATGTGGCGCTCGGCAGCATAGGCCACGATGTCGCGACACTCGTCCTGAGTGTAGAGGTAGGGGCCGTAAGGGATGCCGTCGTAGGCTCCGCTGTTACGCCCGATGACGGTCTGTGCACGCTGGGCACCGATGGTGTTGAGCTTGGGGTATTTCTTCAACTCAAAGCGCCAGCCCTGATCGTCGGTGAGGTGCCAATGGAAGCGGTTCATATTGTGGAGCGCAAGCATGTCGATGAAGCGCTTCACGGAGTCGACCGTAAAGAAGTGGCGCGACACGTCGAGGTGGGCACCACGGTAGCTGAAGCGGGGATAGTCGGTCACCGTCACGGCAGGGAGCACTACTGCCCCACCCTTCACTACGGGCAAAGCCTTGCGCAGGGTCTGCATACCATAGAACACACCGGCAGGAGAGGCTCCTGTGATGGTCACGCCATCGGCATTCACCACGAGACGGTAGCCCTCGGGGTTATCGATAGCCGCATCGAGAGCCAGCGTGATGGCGCCCGGCAGGGCATCGGCAGTGACAGCAAGGTCGAGGGCGGTCTTCTCCTTGATGTACTCGGCAAGGAGGTGGGCATTGCGCTGCATGACTTCATCGCCTGAGCAGACGATGGAGGTGTTAGCGGTGAGGGTGAAGTTGGCCTCATCGGACAACACAACATCTTGAGGAAGAGGCACTACACGATAGTCGGCCACTGCAGACTTGCCGGTGCAACCCGACAGTAAAGTTCCAATCAGGAAAAGGGGAAGGATAAGTTTCTTCATAGCATTATCTTATTAAAACTGTTATTCTGCTGCGAAGATACGAAAAATTTGTTTAGAGTGTAGTTTTTTTAGGAGTGAAGGAGGTAGGAGTACAGACAATAGCGGAGCACTCGCCATCATTCTGAACGTTACTTCTCCATTTCGTTTATCGTTTAGGATGCAGAGTTTTGGCATTCTCACGACAAATACATAACTTTGCGAATGTATACCTAAAACACAAACGGAATGAGAAAGAATATATCGAGCCTATTGGCGATAGCCATGCTGGCGATACTCGCCATCAGCTGTAACGGTCGTGCATCCAAGCAGCATGCAAAACCGCGCAGAGATATCATCACCACGAACGGCACCCAACTCATCAAGCATGGGAAGCCCTATACCTATATCGGATGCAACATCTGGTATGCCTCCATCCTCGGATCAACAGGTATGGGCGGCGACCGTGAGCGGCTGTGCCACGAGTTGGACCAACTGAAAGAACTGGGAATCACCAATGTGCGCATACTCTCTGGCCCCGATGCCGGGAGTCTCCTTGCCAACCCTGCCAAGCCCTATCTGCAGACAGCTCCAGGCGTGCTCAACGATACCATCCTTGAGGGTCTCGACTATGTCATCGCCGAGCTGGAGAAGCGCGACATGGATGCCGTCATATACCTCAACAATGCATGGGACTGGAGTGGCGGCTACGGATTCTACCTCAAGGAATGTGGCTATGGCGACTCGCCCAACGCAAATGTCGAGGGGGGCTATGACCGCTACGTGGACTACTGCGCCGACTTTGCGCGCGACACCTGTGCACAGGCTTTATATTATAAGTATATAGAGCAAATCGTATCGCGCCACAACACGATCACCGGTCGTCCCTACAAGGAGGAGCCTGCCATCATGGCATGGCAGCTGTGCAATGAGCCGCGCCCCTTTGCACGCGACAACAACACGAAGGAGATGTTTGCCGGGTGGATAGCCCGCGCAGCTGCACTCATCAAGAGCCTTGACCCCAACCACTTGGTATCTACAGGCAGTGAAGGCACAGTAGGCTGCGAAGCCGACGTCGAACTTTGCGAGCGCATCCATGCCGACCCGAATATCGACTACATCACCATACACATCTGGCCCGTCAACTGGGGATGGGCACCACGCACCGACCCCGACAGCGGCATAGAGAATGCTTGCGTCAAGAGCAGCCAATATATCGCCCTGCACACCGAGATGGCCAACCGACTGGACAAGCCACTCGTGATAGAGGAGTTCGGCTACTCACGCCAGGGCAACAAGGCGGGCATAGGCATTCCTACAGACAGTCGCGACAAGTTCTACAGCCACATCTTCGGTGAGGTGAAACGCAGCATCGAGGAGGAAGGCCCCATCGCAGGCTGCAACTTCTGGGGATGGAGCGGTAGCGGACGCCCCCGCCAAGAGGTGTGGCAAGCAGGCGACGACTACTTGTGCGATCCACCCCACGAGCCACAAGGCTGGTACTCGGTATTCGACTGCGACAGCAGCACGATTGCAATTTTAAGAAAATTCAGTGAATAGGATATTCTAGGAAATCCTAGGAGATCCTAGGAATATCTAGATACCCTAAAAATAGAACACCACCCATGAAACTACGCTCACTCCTGCTCGCCACACTTCTCGCGACACTCCCCATAGGGAGCTTCCCCTCTCCTACCGACAGGGTCAACCCCTTCATCGGCACCACCAACTACGGCACCACACACCCCGGTGCCGTCACCCCAAACGGGATGATGTCGGTAGTGCCGTTCAATGTCATGGGATCGGACCTCAATCATTACGACAAGGACAAGCGTTGGTGGTCGGCACCGTATGAGTATACCAACCACTACTTCACCGGCTATGCCCACGTGGCGCTGAGCGGTGTGGGATGTCCCGAAGCCTCGTCGCTATTGGTGATGCCCACCGCTGGCAAGCTCAACGTGGACTACCATAGCTATGGTTCGGAATACACCCAGGAGAAGGCAACACCCGGCTACTACACCAACCAACTGAGCAAATATGGCATCACCACCGAGGTGACCGCTACACCCCGCACTTCGTGCGAGCGCTACACCTTCCCTGCAGGAGAGGGACACATCATCCTGAACCTCGGACAGGGACTCACCAATGAGAGCGGTGCCATGGTGCGCCGCGTGAGCAGTACTGAGGTAGAGGGAATGAAACTGTTGGGGACATTCTGCTACACTACACAGGCGGTATTCCCCATCTACTTTGTCATGCGCGTATCGCGCGAGCCCTCTACAGCTGGTCCGTGGAAATATCAGCCTAAGCTACAGGGTGTAGAGAGTGCCTGGAGCCCCGACGACGGCACTTACAAGCTATATGAAAACTATCATCGCGAGATTGCAGGTGACGACATCGGCTACCGCTTCAGCTACGACGACCTTGGCGAAGACGAGCAGGTGACCGTGCACATGGGAGTATCGTTCGTATCCATAGAGAATGCACGCATGAACCTCGAAGCCGAGCAGCAAGGCAAGACGTTCGACCAACTGCGTGCCGAGGCCACAGCACAGTGGAACCGTGACTTGGGGCGCATACGCATCGAGGGCGGCACACCCGACCAGCAAACCATCTTCTACACTGCTCTCTACCACGCACTCATCCATCCGAGTATCATCAGCGATGTCAACGGCGAGTACCCCAAGATGGAGAGCGGCGACACGGGCAAGGCCGACTATACGCGCTACTCGGTGTTCTCGCTGTGGGACACCTATCGCAATCTACACCCCCTACTCACGCTCGTCTATCCCGAGCGGCAGACCGATATGCTACGTACTCTCGTGGGGATGTATGAAGATTGCGGATGGCTGCCCCGCTGGGAACTCTTCGGACGCGAGACCTACACCATGGAGGGCGACCCTGCCGCCATCGTCATCGCCGACAGCTGGGTGAAGGGACTACGCGACTTTGATATCCACAAGGCCTACGAGGCGATGCTCAAATCGGCCACCACGCCTGGAGCCGCCAACCCCATACGCCCCGACATCGACCCCTACATCACCGAAGGATATATCCCCGTGGGATTCTTTGCCAACGACCTCTCGGGCGACAACTCCGTATCGCACGCTTTGGAATACTGCATGGCCGACTATGCCATCGGTCAGCTGGCCGACTCGCTGGGCGACAAGCAGCGGGCTAAGGAGTTTGCACGTCGTGCACAGAGCTACCGACGCTACTACGACAAGGAGTATGGCACGCTGCGCCCCATCGGCCTCGACGGCACCTTCCTGGGCGACTTTGACCCCGCCACAGGCAAGCACTTTGAGAATGTGCCGGGGTTCCATGAGGGGTCGGCATGGAGCTATACCTTTGCCTCGACACACGACGTGGAGGGGCTCGCGCGACTCATGGGTGGCAAGAGGGCCTATGTGGATAGACTGCAGAGCGTGTTTGACAACGGACACTACGACCCCGCCAATGAACCTGACATCGCCTATCCCTACCTCTTCAGCCGATTCGCTGGCGAGGAGTGGCGTACACAGAGGGAGGTGAAGAAGCTGCTCGACGAGCACTACCTGAATGCTCCACACGGCATCCCCGGCAATGACGACACGGGTACCATGTCGGCATGGGCGGTGTTCTCGATGATGGGTATCTATCCCGACTGCCCGGCGACACCTTACTATACCATCACCACACCTACCTTCGACAAGGTGAGCATCCGTACCGCGCAGGGCGACGTGGAGATTCGTACATACCGACCCGACAGCACCTGCCACTACATCGAGCGCATCACACTCAATGGCAAACGCTGCGGCTACCGCGTCAGTCACCACGAACTTGTGGGGAGCACTATAATTATTAAGACGATAAAGGAAGATGGTTTTATGGAGAAAAAAGGAGTGAAATGGAGGTAAAGGCCAAATGTTTTAGGAGATAAATGGAGTTAAAAGGAGCTAAATGGAGATAAATGCCAAATGTTATTTCGCGCGAAAGGACTATCGGCATTTAACTTCCCAAGGAGCGAAGCGATATCTCCTTTTAACTCCTTAAAAAAAACAATGCAAATAATACGACATCATGCAAAAGAGAATCATCTATATCATCACCCTGCTGCTTACTGCGCTATCGGCATGCAGTAGACATACCGATGAGGCGCTGCTGACGCGGTATGTAGACCCGCGCATCGGAAGTGGCGGACACGGGCATGTGTTCGTGGGGGCCAGTGTGCCCTTCGGCATGGTACAGCTGGGACCGACAAGCATCACTCAGGAGTGGGACTGGTGCTCGGGGTACCATGAGAATGAGTCGTCGGTGATCGGTTTCTCACATACACACCTCAGCGGTACGGGCATAGGGGATCTGTTTGACATCACCGTGATGCCTGTGACAGGGGAGGTAACCTATGCACGCGGCACCCTGGAGGATTCCGAGAGCGGACTGTGGTCGATGGCCGACCGCACCCGTGAGGTGGCCGAGGCAGGGTATTATGCCGTGCCCTTGACACGCTATGGCATCGAGGCAGAGATGACAGCGACGGAGCGCGTGGGCATGCACAGATATACCTTTCCTCAAGGAGAGGAGGCTGCCATCGTCATCGACCTCGAGAACGGAGGCTGCTGGGACCGAGCCACAGAGACCTATATGGAGGCCGAGGGAGACAGACGCATCGTGGGCTATCGACGCTCGAGGGGATGGGCGGCAGACCAGTGGGTGTACTTCGTGGCCGAACTGAGCAGACCCTTCACCTCCTTCACCCTGCATGGCAAGAAGGATATGTATGGACGGGCCGAGCTGGGCACATTGCCGGAGGGCACGCTGCTCATGAAGGTGGCCCTATCGGCCGTGAGCATCGATGGGGCACGAATGGCCATGGAGGCAGAGCTCCCCGGATGGGACTTTGACGCCACACGCAAGGCGGCACGCACAGCGTGGAACAAGGAACTCAGGCGCATATGCATAGCGACAGACAATGAACGGACGAAGCGTATCTTCTACACGGCGATGTTTCACGCGATGATAGCACCGGCACTCTTCAGCGATGTCGACGGACACTACCGCGGGGCCGATGGCAACATCTACCAAAGCGACACGCCTCACTACACCAACTTCTCGCTCTGGGATACCTACCGAGCCAAGCAGCCCCTGATGACCCTCATACAGGAGGAGCGGGCGGCACACTTTGTGAACTCCATGCTAGACATCTGCGACCAGCAGGGGCGTCTGCCCGTGTGGCACCTGTGGGGTAACGAGACCAACTGCATGGTGGGCGACCCCGCCATCCCCGTCGTGGCAGATGCCATCGTCAAGGGCATCGAGGGGGTTGACCATGAGCGGGCCTTCGAGGCGATTAAGAAGACGGCTGCTACTTCCGAGCGAGGCAAGGGGCTGAGACACCAATATGGCTATATCCCCTGCAACCTCATGAACGAGGCGGTGGCCTATGACATGGAGTATGCGCTGGCCGATGGCGCGGCAGCAGAGGCTGCTAAGGCACTGGGACGGGAGGAGGACCAGGAACACTTTACACGCATGAGCCACTCGTACCGTACCTACTTTGACGGGCAGAGCGGATTCATCCGAGGGGTCGACGACAAGGGGGAGTTCCGTACGCCCTTCAAGCCCTACTACGCATCGCACCGCAACGACGACTACTGCGAAGGGAACGCTTGGCAGTATACCTGGCTAGTGCCGCACGACATGGAGGGATATGTCGCCATGTTTGGCGGTAAGGAGCACTGTATAGCCCGACTCGACTCACTCTTCCTCGCTCCATCGGCCTTGGAGGGTGACCCCTCGCCCGACATATCGGGCATGATAGGACAATATGTCCATGGCAACGAGCCCAGCCATCATATCTTATATCTGTATGCCCTGCTGGGCCAGCCACACAAGACGGCTCGGTGGGTGCGTGAGGTGATGGATACTCAGTATCGCGATGAAGCAGACGGACTCTCAGGCAATGAGGATATGGGACAGATGTCGGCATGGTATATCCTCTCGGCACTGGGACTATACGAGGTGGAGCCTGCCAGTGGAAGGTACTGGCTGGGCTCGCCCATTATCGACCACGCTGAACTCGAAGTGGAGGGAGGGACATTCACCATCCAGGTCATCAACAACAGCGATGATACTCCCTATATAAAATCCGTTAAACTCAATGGCAATCCCTACACCTTACCCTACATCACCCATGAGGAGATTGTGAAGGGAGGGCTGCTGGTAATAGAGATGAGCAGTGAGCTTGGAGCCAAGAGTTAATAACACTAAACACTACACACTAAACTCTAAACCCTAAACTCTAAACAAAATACCCCATGAAAAGACTAAGTATCGCTATTATGGCATTGACATTGTGCCTTGTTACTCAGGCACAGGACTGGAAATCAAGAATGAGCCGCGTGGAGGAACACGTGGTGAAGAGCGAGGTGCTGGGCACCGAGAGAAACTACACGGTGTATCTGCCTGCAGGGTATGACATCGATAAGGAGAAGCACTACCCGGTGCTGCACATGGGCGCCGAGGGAGTAGATGCACAGAAGGTGGCCCAGGGCGACAAGACAGCGCTGCTCATGGAGGCTGCGCACCGACTGAGCTGCGTAGACTATGTGAAGAATGCCGATGAGGCTCGCAAGCAGGAGCTGCGCACGGTGAAGTGGTTTGTCGACTGTGGCGACGATGACTTCCTCTTCGACGGCAACATAGACTTCTACCAAGCCATGCGTCGCGCACACATCCCCTGCCAGCTGCGCGTACGCGATGGCGGACACACCTGGGAGTACTGGCACTCGGCACTCTACATCGCATTGCCCTGGGTGAGCAGAGCGTGGAAGGATTAATGGTGGCAAGTGCACACTTTGCGGTACGCTGAGGCAATACTCATCGTAGAGGCTGAGCTTGCTGCGATAGAGTAGGGTGAGTGAAGATTACTGAACGCTGCTATAGGGAATTGAGAGTTCCGGAACTCTCGGTTCCCTTTTCTTCTGGAATATCTGCAGGAATTTCATATTGGCAACCATGGAATATGATTGTTCTGCGCTCCTTTTTGGGATGCAAGTCTTAGATGTTGCCATAAACCACACTCTAAACACTCTCTCTCTTTCTCTAAACATTTTCTAAACATTTTCTAAACATTCTTGCCTATTATGCTAAAAAGAGGACCTGCCCGTAGGCAAGTCCTCCTCTTGATTTGTCAAAGTATCTTGTATCAGATTACTCTTCAACGGCAGCCTGTGCCGCAGCCAAGCGTGCGATGGGCACACGGAAGGGAGAGCAAGATACATAGTTCAAGCCTACCTTGTGGCAGAACTTAACTGATGAGGGCTCACCACCGTGCTCACCGCAGATACCGCACTTGAGATCGGGACGTACAGCGCGACCCTTCTCTACGGCCATCTCTACGAGCTGACCTACACCGTTCTGGTCGAGTACCTGGAAGGGGTCTACCTTCAAGATCTTCTTCTCCAAGTATACGGGGAGGAACGAAGCGATATCGTCACGTGAGTAACCGAAGGTCATCTGTGTCAAGTCGTTGGTACCGAATGAGAAGTACTCGGCACGGCTTGCGATACGGTTAGCGGTAAGAGCGGCACGAGGAATCTCGATCATAGTACCTACCTTGAACTCTACGCTCTCGCCTTCCTCAGCGAAGAGGGCAGCAGCTGTCTCGCGGATTACCTTCTCCTGAGCCTCGAACTCGTAGAGGATACCTGTCAGAGGAACCATGATTTCGGGATGGGGATCGTGACCCTCCTTCTTCAACTGGATAGCTGCACCAAGGATAGCGCGAGTCTGCATCTCAGTGATTTCGGGATAGGTGTTACCCAAGCGGCAACCGCGGTGACCGAGCATCGGGTTAGCCTCGCAGAGGCTGTCAACACGCTGCTTGATGTACTCTACAGTTACGCCCATAGCCTTAGCCATCTCTTCCTGACCCTTAAGATCGTGGGGTACGAACTCGTGCAAAGGAGGATCGAGCAGACGTACGTTCACGGGGCAGCCGTCCATAGCCTTGAAGATACCGTAGAAGTCGGCCTTCTGGTAGGGCAACAACTTAGCGAGAGCAGCCTTGCGGCCTTCAGCATCCTGAGAAAGGATCATCTCACGCATAGCAACGATCTTCTCTGCCTCGAAGAACATGTGCTCGGTACGGCAAAGACCGATACCTACAGCACCGAAGTCGCGAGCAACCTGTGCATCGTGGGGAGTATCAGCGTTGGTACGAACAACGAGCTTTGTATATTTCTCGCAGAGAGCCATCAGCTCAGCGAAGTCACCTGAAAGCTCAGCAGCCTTGGTCTCAACCTGACCGTTGTAGATTTCACCGGTAGTACCGTTGAGTGAAATGAAGTCACCCTCCTTCAATACTACGCCGTCAACCTCTACGGTGCGAGCCTTGTAGTCGATATTCAGAGCACCTGCACCTGATACGCAGCACTTACCCATACCACGAGCAACAACGGCAGCGTGAGAGGTCATACCACCACGAGCAGTCAAGATACCCTCGGCAACGGCCATACCAGCGAGGTCTTCGGGAGATGTCTCGATACGAACCATGATAACCTTCTTGCCATCCTCAGCCCACTTAGCGGCGTCGTCAGCGAAGAATACAATCTGACCGGTAGCAGCACCAGGAGATGCGGGAAGACCGCGAGTCAATACCTTAGCGCTTGCAAGGGCCTTCTTGTCAAATACGGGATGGAGAAGCTCGTCGAGCTTGTTGGGCTCGCAACGCTTGATAGCTGTCTTCTCGTCGATGAGACCTTCGCGGAGCAGGTCCATAGCGATCTTAACCATCGCAGAACCGGTACGCTTACCGTTACGTGTCTGGAGGAACCAGAGCTTACCTTCCTGTACGGTGAACTCCATATCCTGCATGTCGCGGTAGTGGTTCTCAAGCTTGTTCTGGAGTGAGTCGAGCTCCTTGTAGATCTCGGGCATTGCCTCCTCCATAGAAGGATACTTAGCTACGCGCTCCTCCTCAGAGATGCCAGCACGCTCAGCCCAACGCTGTGAACCGATCTTGGTGATCTGCTGCGGTGTGCGGATACCAGCTACTACGTCCTCACCCTGTGCGTTGATAAGGTACTCACCGTTGAAGAGGTTCTCACCGTTACCAGCGTCACGGCTGAAGCATACACCAGTAGCAGAGGTCTCACCCATGTTACCGAATACCATAGCCTGTACGTTTACAGCAGTACCCCACTCAGCAGGGATGCCCTCCATCTTACGATAAAGGATAGCGCGCTCGTTCATCCAGCTGTCGAATACAGCGCAGATAGCGCCCCAGAGCTGCTCGTAAGCGTCGGTGGGGAAATCCTGACCAGTCTGAGCCTTAACGGCAGCTTTGAACTTCTTAACCAACTCCTTGAGGTCTTCTACCTCGAGCTCGTTGTCAAGCTTCACGCCCTTAGCCTCCTTCACCTCTTCGATGATAGCCTCGAACGGATCGATATCTTCTTTGTTTACCGGCTTCATGCCCAATACTACGTCACCGTACATCTGTACGAAACGACGGTATGAGTCCCATGCAAAGCGTGCATTGCCGGTCTTGCGTACCATACCCTCTACTACTTCGTCGTTCAAACCGAGGTTGAGGATAGTATCCATCATACCGGGCATTGAAGCGCGAGCACCTGAACGTACTGATACCAACAGGGGATTCTCTACATCGCCGAACTTAGAGTTCATCAAGGTCTCAACGTGTGCTACAGCAGCATGTACGTCGTCCTTCAACAACTCTACAACTTCAGCCTTGCCTAAACGATAGTAATCGTTGCAAGTGTCTGTGGTAATGGTGAAACCGGGAGGCACGGGTACACCAATCAGGTTCATCTCAGCCAGATTGGCACCTTTACCACCGAGCAGATTTCTCTTGTCTGCCTTACCTTCGGCCTTACCGTTACCGAATAAGTAAACTCTTTTTTCGCTCATAATTTTAGTTAATTATTAAGTGTAAAATATGATAGTTGTGTAATAGTCATATATAAATCATGGTATACGTAGCCTATTAACAGAGCAAAGATAGAGCATTTTTGTGAAATGATGAAATTATCAAGCTAAAAAGATGTACAGAAAAAGATGATTTGTATTTTCTTTTCGCTTCTTTGCCATTATCCCGATATTTTATGTATTTTTGCCAAACTTAGGAAAATTTGGTTTTACTGTAGCTTATATATGGCAAGAAAGAAAAAGGAACTTCCGCTCTTGGAGCAGGTGACGATAACGGACGTAGCGGCCGAAGGCAAGGCGTTGGCGCGTGTAAATGATATGGTGGTGTTTGTGCCCTACGTGGTGCCGGGCGATGTGGTGGACCTTCAGGTGAAGCGCAAGAAGCATAGCTATGCCGAGGCGGTGGCCGTGAAGTTTCACGAGTATTCGCCCCTGCGTAGCGAGCCTTTCTGTAAGCACTTCGGTATATGTGGAGGCTGTAAGTGGCAATGCCTTAAGTATGAGGAACAGTTGCGCTACAAGCAGAAGCAGGTGACCGACAACCTCACTCGCATAGGCAAGATTGAGCTTCCCGAGATATCGCCTATCCTCGGCTCGGAGCAGACACGCGAATACCGCAACAAGCTGGAGTTCACCTTCAGTAACAAGCGCTGGCTCACTCAGGAAGAGGTGGAAAAGGATGTGAAGTGCGACCAGATGAATGCCGTGGGATTCCACATCCCCGGAGCCTTCGACAAGGTGCTTGCCATCGACGAGTGTCATCTGATGGATGATATATGCAACCGCATCCGCAATGGGGTGCGCGACTATGCCTACGAGCACGGCTATACCTTCTTCGACCTGCGCACTCAGGAGGGTATGCTCAGAAACATGATGATAAGGAGAGTGGATGAGGCTCCAGGCTTGATGGTCGTGATGCAATTCAAGATTGCAAACCCTTCCGAGGAGGCACAGATGAAGCAATTGTTGCAATATATGGCCGATACGTGGCCCGAGATTACCTCTCTCATGTATGTCATCAACAATAAGTGCAACGACACCATCGGCGACCTGCCTGTGCATACCTTTAAGGGCGATGATCATATCATCGAGCAGATGGAGGGCCTGAAGTTCAAGGTCGGCCCCAAGTCGTTCTACCAGACCAACACTCGCCAAGCCTATAATCTATATAAGGTGGCGCGTGAGTTTGCTGGCCTCACGGGCAACGAGCTCGTCTACGACCTCTACACTGGCACCGGTACCATAGCCAACTTCGTGTCGCGCCAGGCCCGTCAGGTCATCGGTATCGAATATGTGCCCGAGGCCATCGAGGATGCCAAGGTGAACTCAGCTATCAACGGCATCGACAACACGCTCTTCTTTGCCGGCGACATGAAGGATATCCTCAATCAGGAGTTCATCAATGAGTATGGTCGTCCCGATGTCATCATCACTGACCCACCACGTGCCGGCATGCACAACGACGTGATCGATACCATCCTCTTTGCCGAGCCCAAGCGTATCGTCTATGTGAGCTGCAATCCTGCCACGCAGGCTCGCGACCTCAGCCTGCTCGACGTGAAGTACAGGGTCACACGCGTGCAGCCCGTCGACATGTTCCCCCACACACATCATGTGGAGAACGTGGTGTTGTTGGAGTTAAAATGATGAGTGTATAACAAAAAGCGCTCCTGCGGTAGCCGTAGGAGCGCTTTTTTGTTACCCTAAATGGGAGTCATTTCTCTTCTTCTATGGTTGGGTCAATGTAGAGGGTGCTGTCCTGCTGGAGCAATATGTCCTCGATGCTGATATTGCTTACCATTTCACCTTCTATATAGACACGTACGGGCGATCTGCGGCCATTGTTGTGTACGGTGATGCTCTTACGGAATACGCCGGGGCGACGGTTGACGCCATTGTAGGTGACTTTGAGCTTGCCCTTCTCGCCTGGCATGATGGGTTCGAGGGTATATTCGGGTACTGTACAGCCGCATGAAGCATTAGCCTGATGGATGATGAGTGGCGACTTGCCTACATTCTTAAACACAAATTCGTAGGTCACGACAGCGGTGTCTTGGGCGATGATACCGAAATTGTGGGTTTGCTTCTCAAACCGAAGTTCGGCCTTCTCGCTATTCTTTTGTGGTTCCTGTGCAAAGCCTAATGTTGTTATGGCTAGTATGGCAGCCAATAAAAAGAATTTTTTCATGTCTTGCTTTTTCAATAGTTTCGTTGGGGTGCAAATTTAGTGAATAAGAGAATACCCTGCAATTATCGTGATGTAAAAAATGTTATAATTCGCCTTGCTTGACGTTTTTGTATCCGTGCACTATCGTGTTTTTGATTGTATCGTATTATGTTGTTAATCTTTTGTTTAATGTTGATATAATGTACAATATTCTATCGTAAAATAGTACACTTTGATAGGGGCGCTTTGAGTAGATTCGCTATTGGATTTAGGGTTTGGCAATGCCGGTTGTGGCCGGTAGGCGAAGTGCTGTTTCTTTTTAATTTCTGTTCACCTGTTTCACTCCCTTCACCGTGCGCAGCTTCTTCACCAAGGCTTGCAGGCGGGCGTTCTCCTCAATCATCACGGTGAGTGTGCCCGAGAAGAGTCCGTCGTGCGAGTTGATGCTGATGTTGCGCAGCTGTATGTTCTCCTCCTTCGAGATGATGGAGGTGATGTTGTTGACGATGCCTATGTCATCGTGCCCGATGACAGTGAGCGTGATAGGGTAGAGCGACCCCTTGCTCTTGCCGGCCCAGCGGGCTTTCACCACACGGTAGCCGAAGCGGGAGTGCAGGTCGGGAGCATTGGGGCAGTCGCAGCGGTGTATCTTGATGCCGCCGCCTGTGGTGACAAAGCCAAACACCTCGTCGCCATAGATGGGGTTGCAGCAATGGGCCAGCTTGAAGTCGATACCCTTGAGGTTTTGGTCTATCACGAGCACATCGCCCGAGAAGTGTTGCTTGTAGTCGTCGCTCTGCTGCAGGTTATAGCCCTCGGCACTGCGCACGGTCACGTCGTGCGGCTCGGTCACCTGATCGATGGCTTGCACGTAGCGGTCGATGAATTGGTTCACGTCGAGCGAGCCATCGGCAATCTTCTGGTAAAACTCCGTCACCTGCTTGTAGCCCATCTGACGGATGATGCGCATCATCGTGGGCTCATCGTACTCTATCTTGCGGTTCTTGAACTTGCGCTCTATGGTCTCGCGGGCAAAGGCTGCTTGGCGCGACTCTATCTCCTTGAGGCTCTGTCGTATCTTGGTGCGTGCCTTCGAGGTGGTGACGATGTCGAGCCAGCCCTGCTTGGGAGTCTGCGTGTTCGAGGTGAGTATCTCCACCTGGTCGCCATTGTTGAGCACATAGCGTAGCTGGGCGTGCTTGCCGTTGACCTTGGCTCCTGTGCAGCGGCTCCCCACATTAGTATGTATGTGGAAGGCAAAGTCGAGCACCGTGGCTCCGTTGGGCAACTTGAAGAGGTCGCCCTTCGGGGTGAACACAAACACATCGTCCTTGTAGAGGTCCATCTTGAACTGGTCCATCAGCTCGATGCCGTCATCGTCCGTGTGCTCCAGTGCCTCGCGTATGCTTGTGAGCCATTCGTCAAGTCCCGTCTCGCTCTTCACGCCCTTGTATCGCCAGTGGGCAGCCAGTCCGCGCTCGGCAATCTCGTCCATGCGCTCGGTGCGTATCTGCACCTCCACCCACTTGCCCTCGGGCCCCATCACCGTGGTGTGGAGCGACTCGTAGCCGTTGCTCTTCGGTATGGAGAGCCAGTCGCGCAGGCGCTTGGGGTTGGGCTGATACATGTCAGTCACGATGGAGTAGGCCTGCCAACACTCCTGCTTCTCCTTCTCATACTCCGAGTCCAGGATGATGCGGATGGCAAAGAGGTCGTAGATGCCCTCGAAGTTGGTCTTCTGCTTCTTCATCTTCTGGCTGATGGAGTGGATACTCTTCGTACGTCCTTTGATGTGGTACTTGAGTCCGGCAGCAGCCAGTTTCTTGTCTATAGGGTCAATGAACGCGGCGATATACTTGTCGCGGGCAGCCTTGGTGGCATTGAGTTTCTCCTTGATATGGTAATACATATCGTGCTGCGTGTACTTGAGCGAGAGATCCTCCAGCTCCGACTTCAGCTTGTACAAGCCCAGCTTATGGGCCAACGGAGCATACAGGTAGGCCGCCTCATTGGCTACCTGTAGGCGGGCTGCCTCATTCTCGCTGTCCTTGATCTGGCGCATCGTGTTCACGCGGTCGGCAATCATGATAAGGATTACGCGCATGTCCTCGGCAAAGGATAGCAGCAGGTTGCGGAAGTTCTCCGACTCGATGGTCGGATTCTTCTCATAGAGGCTTGCCGTGCGCACCAGTCCGCGCAGTATGCCCGCCACGTCGGAGCCAAACTGTGCTTCTACTTCCTCTGTAGTGACGAAGCCGGCCTTCACGATGTCATGGAGCAGGATGCTGATAATAGCCGCGCGGCGCATGCCCATCTCGTCGGCTACAATGATGGTCGTCTGTAGGTCGGTGATGATAGGGTTGAGTCCGAAACTGTCGCGATGGAGGCATCCGTTGCTGATGGCTGCCGTGAGCAGCGCGGTCATACGCTCCTTGTCTTCTGGGCGGAGGCAGTCACCGGCAAGATCATGTAGCTTGCCCTTCAATTCCTCTATTAGGGTATGTTCTTCTGGAGTGAAGAATGGAATATGTTTAGTTTCGCTCATGGCTTATACTCTTTTTCTTGATAATGGGATATGTTGATGCTGCGCAGACTTTGTGCTTTCAAGTGCAAATGTACACTTTTTTCTATAAAATAGTAGTGGCATAGGGTATATCTTTACATTTGTTCAGATTTTTTACTTGAAGTTAGGGTGGGCCGGATCAAGAAAAGAATTTCCTTTCTAGTACTTTCGTTCGTCTTGCGCTAAATTTAGTATCTGCTTCGCTGATACAGAAGATAGGCTGCGGCTCGGAAAACGTTAAATAAATTTGTGTTTTCGCTCGCCTTGCGCTATCTTTGCACTTTATTGGAAAAAGTACACATATATAATATGAAGCATATTAGAAATTTCTGTATCATTGCGCATATCGATCATGGTAAGTCGACATTGGCCGACCGCCTATTGGAATATACGAACACCATCAAGGTAACCGAGGGACAGATGCTCGATGATATGGAATTGGAAAAGGAACGCGGCATCACCATCAAGAGCCACGCCATACAGATGGAGTATATGTATAAGGGAGAGAAGTATGTGCTCAACCTTATCGATACCCCGGGACACGTGGACTTCTCCTACGAGGTGTCGCGCTCGATAGCTGCTTGCGAAGGTGCACTGCTGGTGGTAGATGCATCGCAGGGTGTGCAGGCACAGACCATCTCAAACCTCTACATGGCTATTGATAATGACTTGGAAATCATTCCTGTTATCAACAAGTGCGATATGCCCAGTGCTGAGCCTGAGAAGGTGGAGGACGAAGTCATCGAACTGCTTGGATGCAAGCGCGAAGAGATCATCCGCGCTTCGGGCAAGACAGGACAGGGCGTCGAGGATATCCTCAATGCCGTGATAGAGTGCATACCCGCTCCTGAAGGCGATGAGAACGCACCGCTGCAGTGCCTGATTTTCGACTCGGTATTCAACTCATTCCGTGGCATCATCGCCTACTTCAAGATTCTCAACGGCACCATCCGTCAGGGCGACTTGGTGAAGTTCTTCAACACGGGCAAGGAGTACGATGCCGACGAGATTGGTGTACTCAAGATGGATATGGTGCCTCAGAAGGAGCTGAAGGCCGGTAACGTAGGCTATATCATCTCGGGCATCAAGACCTCTACCGAGGTGAAGGTAGGCGATACCATTACACACATCAAAGGGGGCTGCACAGAGGCTATTGCAGGTTTCGAGGAGAGCAAGCCGATGGTGTTTGCCGGTGTATATCCTATCGATGCTGAGGACTATGAGGACCTGCGTGCCTCATTGGAGAAATTGCAGCTCAACGATGCTTCGCTCTCGTTCTTCCCCGAGTCGTCGCTTGCCCTGGGCTTCGGATTCCGCTGCGGATTCCTCGGTCTGCTCCACATGGAGATTGTGCAGGAACGTCTCGACCGTGAGTTCGACATGAGTGTCATCACCACCGTGCCCAACGTATCGTATAATGTATATGACAAGCACGGTGAGTGCATTGAGGTACACAATCCCGGTGGCATGCCCGATGCTACGCTCATCGATCATATCGAAGAACCCTACATCAAGGCTTCTGTCATCACCACTACCGATTATATTGGTCCCATCATGACTCTGTGTCTCGGCAAACGTGGCGAACTGGTGAAGCAGGAGTACATCTCGGGCAACCGTGTGGAGATACATTATCTGATGCCGCTTGGTGAGATTGTGATTGACTTCTACGACAAACTCAAGAGCATATCTAAGGGTTACGCCTCGTTCGACTATCACCCCGCAGGCTATCGTCCCTCAAAGTTGGTGAAGCTCGATATCCTCCTCAATGGCGAACCCGTGGATGCCCTCTCTACCTTGACGCATATCGACAATGCCTACGACTTTGGCCGTCGTATGTGTGAGAAACTCAAGGAACTCATCCCGCGCCAGCAGTTCGATATCGCTATTCAGGCTGCTATCGGTGGTAAGATCATCGCTCGCGAGACCGTGAAGCAGGTGCGCAAGGACGTGACGGCCAAGTGCTATGGTGGCGACGTATCGCGTAAGCGTAAACTTCTGGAGAAGCAGAAGAAGGGTAAGAAACGCATGAAGCAGATTGGCAACGTAGAGGTGCCACAGAAGGCCTTCCTTGCCGTGCTGAAGCTGGATTAATAGGAGTAAGCCTACTTTATTCCTATTTTATATAACGAACACATTCTTCAGTGTGATTGGAAAAAGCAGCCATGGCTGCTTTTTTCTGTTCTTATCATCTATTACTCTCGAAAGCTTTGTATTCGCCCAATATGGTGAGTTCCTTAGTGAGTGGTCTTACAGCATCGATACTTTGATGGAACCGCGTGTAGTCGTCGAATGTTACATCTACGTAGAACATGTATTCCCATTCCCGACCAATGATGGGAAGAGATTGTATCTTGGTTAGATTGATACGGTAGAAGGTGAATATGGAGAGTATCTGCGATAGGCTTCCCTCTTGATGGGGAAGAGAGAATACAATATTGGCCTTGTCTGTATGGCGTTGGATGCATCCCTCGGCTCGTAGTTCGTCGGCACGCCATCGGTCAGCTACCACGAGGAATCGTGTAAAGTTATGCTTGTTGGTCTCGATATTCTCTTGTAATATGCGTAGCCCATACATGTTTGCGGCATATGTAGAGCATATGGCAGCATGGCCACGTAGGTTCTTTTCTTTGATTTCCTTGGCGCTGAGTGCGGTGTCGTCGGCCTGTACGGCTTTAAGCTCGGAATGGCGTTGTAGGAATGCCTCGCACTGTGCCAAAGCTACGGGGTGGGAGTGTACTTCGTTGAGATCGCTCCAATCCTCATCGGGCAAACAGCATATGCAATGTGCTATGCGCAACTTTTGCTCGCCTACAATCACTACACCACTGTTGCGCAGCAGTTCGTAGTTGTGGAGCAGACTTCCTGCTATCGTGTTCTCTATGGCGACTAAAGCAACAATGTTGCTGTCTGAAGCTATCGCTTCAAATACTTCGTTGAATGTATCACAGCAAATCAGGCTTGTCTTCTCATTCTTAAAAAACTCTCTCGTAGCAATGTCGTGGTACGAGCCTTTAAATCCTTGTATGGCTACTCTCTTCATAATCGGTTGGCAAAATTACATATTTTTGTCTACTTTTTCCAATTGTAAACCTGATTTTATTTATCACTGAATCTTTTTTGTAATTTCACTATTTCGGTCACCGTTAATGTGCTGTCAGAAGAGATGGTGAATTTGATGTCGTATCCCTCATAAGGCATGGCGTACACTTTATATGGATCGCTGTGGTAGTGGGGACGAGGATCAAGTGCAAGCACTCGAATAAGTGCGGAAAGGCTGTCGGGAGAAAAGTGTTTCTGTAGATGTTCAGGGAAGTTTACCGTCAACTCTTGCCAATGATGCTTGTCTACAAATCCACTGCGTGCAGAGGGGTGGTTGTCGGCATAGGTGACGTAAGGTTTAATGTCGTAGATGGGGGTATCATCCATGAGGTCGGCGCCAAGTACATGTATGAGAGGCCCTTCGGTCGTAGAGAATTCGATGCGTTCAATCTTTACCGATGATAGTCCTATGGGATTGGGGCGGTAGGGAGAGCGGGTGGCAAATACTCCCATCTGTGTGTTGCCTCCAAGAAGTGGAGGGCGTACGGTTGGCTGCCACGAACTCACCCCTCGTTCCTGATTGCTTTTGTTGGCCGAGAACTCCCAGATAATCCATAGATAATCAAACCCGTCGAGGCCGCGCAAGGCATCAGGGTTACGGTATGTGGGCTCGAAAACAATGGTGCCTTGGAGTTGGGATACAATACCGCTTTGACGGGGAATACCAAATTTTGTCGGGAAAGCACTACGGAAATGAGCGATGGGGTTGATGACCATGTTTTTTTTTTTTTTGACAACGGACATAGTTGCGATTGGGCGAGAGCAAGGACTGCTTGCAGGCTCTGCCGAGCGTAGCAACTTCAACGAAGTTAACGGACAACAGACAGACTTTGCGGTGTGTATCCATCCCGATTGCAACCTTGTCTGTTGTCCGTAGTCTATTGTTCTTAGTCTATTTGATGTTCGGTTGCTCCAGTCCGTAGCCCTTGCGCTTGTCCTCACGCTTGAGGGCAAAGGCGAGCATCAGGGCAATGATGCCGAAGCAAGCAAATACACACATCGGTAGGGTGTAGTCGTACTGGATGAAGGTCTGTCCGTCTACCACACGCTCTCCGCTGATGCAGTACTCGTTGAGCAACCAACCGATGAGCAGGGGCACGAAGCCGAGACCGATGTTCTGTACCCAGAAGATAAGGGCATAGGCCGAGCCGAGCAACTTCTCGGGGATAATCTTGGGCACCGAGGGCCACATGGCCGAGGGCACGAGCGAGAAGGCTACGCCCAGCACGATGGCGATGAAGGCTGCAAACCACCAGTAGTTGAGCACGGGAAGGGCGAACATCACGTGAACGGCAATGAGCATGGCCGAACCAATAATCATGATCGTGGCACCCTTGCCCTTGCGGTCGTAGATACCGCCGAAGAGCGGAGTCATGATGAGGTTGCCCATGGGAATGAGCGCAGGAATCCAGCCTGCCCATTCGTTGGCCATACCGTACTTGTTCTCCATCAACGAGGTGGCATACTTCATGAAGGGGAACACGGCAGAGTAGAACATGAGGCACAGCAGGGCGATGAGCCAGAAACCCTTATTGGTAATAATCTCCTTGAGGTCTGCGATGTGGAAGGTGTCGTCATCGCCCTGTTCGGCAGTAATCTGCTTGTCGAGCTTGGTATCCATTACGCAGAACACGCAGTAGGCGAGCAATCCGATGCCGATGAGCACCAAGGCAAAGAGCAGCGGAGCCGACATGCTGAAGTGCTTCACGATGAGCGGACTCACGATCATGGCCAGTGCCGTACCCAATCGGGCTACAGCTACCTGAGTACCCATAGCGAGAGCCATTTCCTTACCCTTGAACCACTTGGCGATAACCTTCGTTACCGTGATGCCGCAGTTCTCGGTACCTACGGCAAAGATGGCATATCCGAGGCTGGCAACCATTACTTGGGTACGTATGCCAAAGATATAACCTGCCTCAGGAGAGATAAACTCTACGGCATAATACTTGATGAAGGCACCGATAACCATCAGTGCGCAAGAGGCCACACCGGTGATGCGTACACCCAGCTTGTCGAGGATCATGCCTCCGAAGATGAGCATGAGCAGGAATACATTGAACCAGCAGTAGGCCCAGTTGAAAATGCCGAAATCAGAACTTGACCAATGCATCTCTACTTCAAGCATGGTCATCAGGGGCGACATGGCATCGGTGAGGAAGTATCCCCACATCATCGTAAACGATACGATGATGAGCGCAGCCCAGCGAGCAGCCTTCGAGTCGCGCAGTGTTTGTTGAATTTGTTTTGTCATTGTTGATAGTGAATGTTTATAATATTGTTCTTATACTTTTATGCAATCGGAGCGCGAAGTTACGGATAATTATTGGAATATGGATAAAATAATGGCATAAACTCATGTGAAATAAAGTTCACAAGATTTTCTGTCCGTAGATTAAAGTAATGTGGGTAAGGGGATGATGAAGGTGTCTTGTTGGGATTAGGGTGGGCTGTCTTGTCTCGTTTATAATGATGGCGAATAGGTCACGATAGAGTCCAAATAATTGGTAAGTGCTCTAAAGCATGTTGTAAAACATAAAAACGAATTGGCGTTTTCTTTGTCTGTCCGATGAATATTTATTACTTTCGCACCGTTTCTCGTAATAGTGTACTAGGAACTATGTAGTTTTAACTAAAAAATACAATACTATGAAGGTTTATAAAACTAACGAAATCAAGAACATTGCCCTTCTTGGCAATGACGGTTCAGGTAAAACCACCCTCACAGAAGCCTTGCTCTATGAGAGTGGGGTTATAAAACGCCGTGGTAGAATCACTCAGAAGAACACCGTCAGCGACTACTTCCCTGTAGAGCAGGAGTATGGTTACTCGGTATTCTCTACCGTATTCAGCTGCGAATGGAATAACAAGAAATTGAATATCATCGACTGTCCGGGTAGTGACGACTTTGTAGGTGCTGCTACATCGGCCATTACGGTGACTGATACAACGATTTTGCTGCTCAATGGCCAGTATGGCTCTGAGGTAGGTACACAGACACACTTCCGCTACACTGAGCAGCTGGGCAAGCCCGTCATCTTCCTCGTAAACCAACTTGACAACGAAAAGTGCGACTACGACAACATCGTAGAGCAGCTCAAGAGCATCTATGGTCCGAAGGTAGTGCCCGTACAGTATCCCGTACAGACAGGTCCCGACTTCCACGAGCTCATCGACGTTCTCTTGATGAAGAAATATTCTTGGAAGCCCGAGGGAGGTGCTCCCATCATCGAGGATATCCCCGCTTCAGAGATGGAGAAGGCTAAGGAGTGGCACAAGGCTCTCGTGGAGGCTGCTGCCGAGCATGATGAGGGATTGATGGAGAAGTTCTTTGAGACCGAGTCGCTCACCGAGGATGAGATGCGCGAAGGTATCCGCAAGGGTATGGTAAGCCGTGGCATATTCCCCGTATTCTGCGTATGTGCTGGTAAGGACATGGGTGTTCGTCGTCTGATGGAGTTCCTCGGCAACGTGGTTCCCTTCGTGGATGAGATGCCCGCAGTAGTGAATACCAAGGGGGAAGAGGTGAAGCCCGATCCCAATGGTCCCACATCACTCTATTTCTTCAAGACAGCTGTAGAGCCCCATATCGGTGGTGTACAATACTTCAAGGTACTCAGCGGTAAGGTGCGCGAGGGCGATGACCTTACTAATGCAGACCGCGGCTCTAAGGAACGCATGGCTCAGCTCTTCTGCTGCGCCGGTGCCAACCGCTTCCCTGTAGAGGAGCTCGTAGCCGGTGATATAGGCTGTACCGTTAAGCTCAAGGATGTAAAGACTGGAAATACCTTGAACGGCAAGGATTGCGACTGGCAGTTCGACTTCATCAAGTATCCTAATGCTAAGTACTCACGTGCTATCCGTCCTGAGAACGAGGCTGATATGGAGAAAATGATGACCATCCTCAACCGTATGCGTGAAGAGGATCCTACATGGGTAGTAGAGCAGTCTAAGGAATTGCGCCAGACAATCGTTCATGGTCAGGGTGAGTTCCACTTGCGTACCTTGAAATGGCGTTTCGAAAATAATGAGAAGCTCCCCATCCGCTTTGAGGAGACCCGTATACCTTATCGTGAGACTATCACAAAGGCAGCTCGTGCCGACTATCGGCACAAGAAGCAGTCGGGTGGTGCAGGACAGTTCGGTGAGGTACACCTCATCGTAGAGCCTTACTACGAGGGTATGCCTATGCCCGATGTATATAAGTTCGGTAATCAGGAGTTCAAGATTAGCGTGAAGGGTCAGGAAGAGCACACCTTGGAGTGGGGCGGCAAGCTCGTGTTCATCAACTCTATCGTAGGTGGTAGCATCGATGCACGCTTCATGCCTGCTATCCTCAAGGGTATCATGAGTCGTCTGGAGCAGGGCCCGCTCACCGGTTCTTACGCTCGCGACGTACGCGTTATCGTTTACGATGGTAAGATGCACCCGGTAGACTCTAATGAAATCTCCTTTATGCTTGCCGGACGTAATGCCTTCAGCGAGGCCTTCAAGAATGCTGGTCCGAAGATTCTCGAACCTATCTATGATGTTGAGGTACTCGTTCCATCTGATAAGATGGGTGATGTAATGAGTGATCTCCAGGGTCGTCGCGGTATGATTATGGGTATGAGCAGCGAGAAGGGTTACGAGAAGCTCGAAGCTAAGGTGCCCTTGAAGGAGATGTCGTCATACTCTACCGCACTCAGCTCACTCACCGGTGGTCGTGCATCGTTCAACATGAAGTTCTCAAGCTACGAACTTGTGCCTATGGATGTACAGGATAAGCTGGTTAAGGAGTTCGAGGCTAAGCAACAGGCTGAAGATTGATCTTATTATATAATTGACACAAATACTCTTTCTTAAAGATATTAGTTCAATAAAACAAAGGGAATCCGTTCTTCGTGAGAAGGGCGGATTTTTTTAGAACGACAAGAACCTGTTTGCTGTTCTGACAATAATTATGTACCTTTACCACAGAATAAGAAAACACTATTTACTTACGTATGAAAAAATACATCCTTGACTTGACGGTTCGTGAGGCACAGCGCCTGGGAAGCCAGTTCGTGCTGTTGCGCCTTACCTCCGAGAATCCGTTGCCCGAGATGCTTCCGGGGCAATTTGTTGAGGTACGTGTCGACGCCACGCCCAGTGTGTTGCTCCGTCGTCCTATCTCCATACATTATTTTGATGAAGAGTCCAACGAGCTGGGCTTGCTCGTGCAGCTTGTGGGCGATGGCACCCGTTGGATGGCCACCCTGAAAGCAGGCGACTTGCTCAATGTGGTGTTGCCCTTGGGCAATGGCTTTACCCTTCCTGCCGACAAGGCAGTGCGTCCGCTCCTGGTGGGCGGTGGAGTAGGAGTGGCCCCCTTGCTCTATCTGGGTATGAAGCTTCGTGAGATGGGTATTACCCCTACGTTCCTCCTGGGCAGTCGCACCGAGAACGAGCTGATGCAGCTGGCCGAGTTTGAGAAGTATGGCCCCGTGTACATCACCACAGAGAATGGTGCTGTGGGCGAGCAGGGCTATGTCACTCAGCACTCGGTGCTCACCCGTGAGCAGTTTGGTCAGGTATATACCTGTGGCCCCAAGCCCATGATGGTAGCCGTAGCCCGCTGGGCCAAGAGTGCTGGTGTGCCGTGTGAGGTATCGCTCGAAAACAAGATGGCCTGTGGCGTGGGTGCTTGCCTCTGCTGTGTAGAAGACACCAAGGAGGGCAATGTGTGTGTATGTAAGGAAGGTCCCGTATTCTCAATAGACAAGTTATCATGGCAGATTTAAGAACATCGATAGGCAAGCTCGAACTTGCCAACCCGGTGATGACAGCATCGGGCACATTTGGTTACGGCACCGAGTTTGCCGATTTTGTAGACCTCGACCGCCTTGGCGGTGTCATCGTCAAGGGTACCACCCTCCACCACCGTGAAGGCAACCCCTATCCCCGTATGGCCGAGACGCCTGCGGGTATGCTCAATGCCGTGGGGCTTCAAAACAAGGGCGTAGACTACTTCTGCGAGAAAATCTATCCCACCATCAAGGATTATAAGACCCATATGATTGTCAATGTCAGTGGATCTGCTGTAGAAGATTACGTGGCCACTGCCGAGCGCATCAATGCCTTGGAGGCTATCCCTGCCATTGAACTCAATATCTCGTGCCCCAACGTGAAGCAGGGCGGTATGGCCTTTGGTGTCACTGCCAAGGGGGCCGAGGAAGTGGTACGTGCCGTGCGTGCCGTCTATGGCAAGACCTTGATTGTGAAGCTCTCGCCCAACGTGACGGACATTACCGAGATTGCCCGTGCTGCCGAGGCAGCTGGTGCCGATAGTGTGTCGCTCATCAATACGCTGCTGGGTATGGCCATCGATGCCGAGCGCCGTCGCCCCGTGCTCTCTACGGTGACGGGTGGCATGAGCGGTCCTGCCGTGAAGCCCATCGCCTTGCGTATGGTGTGGCAGGTGGCCAAGGCCGTGAAGATTCCCGTAGTGGGCCTGGGTGGCATCACCAATGGCACCGATGCCATTGAGTTCCTCCTGGCAGGTGCATCGGCAATCGAGGTGGGTACGGCCAACTTTATCGACCCTGCAGTGACAGGTAAGATTATTGACGAGATCAATGCCTATCTCGACCGCCACGGTTTCTCTTCTGTGCGCGATATCATCGGTGCGCTGGAAGTGTAGTTTTCTTCAGGCAATCTATATGTATATGGTGGGTTTGCATATATGCATACCCACCTTTTTTGCTTTTCCCCTTTTTTAGCTGAGGTGTCGGTTTTAAGCTGTAACTTACTGTATATATAGATGTTATCCACCGACACCCCTGTTGCGGGGTGTCGGTGGGTGGCCTTAGGTGAAATAATGAGGTAGCAATATGTCACTGAATTTCGAATTATCCTATCAAAATGTCAAATTTTATGCACCCTAAAAAAGCTCATTTTGCATTGCATGCATGTAATTTTTGAAATGGATAAAGAGATTTTCTGAAATGCAAGGCTCTGACATTTTGATCAGACGGCTCTGTTTTTCTTTATAGAGACTACTCCGTAAAACCGCAGGTGCTTCGTGTGCTGTTCGCAGGTGCGACAATCATCTGTCGCACTTGCGAAATTTTCGTTGGTGTACCAACTGTCTCCTTTGTCTTCATCCAGCCAAATGGCAAATACCCTCACCGATACCCCGCAACGGGGGTGTCGGTCGATAATGGTATGATATACAATTTATTATGACTAATTACCGATACCTACGTCCCAAAAAGGGAAATCGTTTTTCGGGGAGGGATAATATAGTTGTTGCACTCTCTCTTCTCTTAGTGGAAGTCTCATGGTGGAAGGAGGGCTAAAGGAACGTGGCGAGGCCTTTAGAGAGTTGGCTAAATGACAAATCGAACTGAGTGGATGCAATGTGTGGTGATATAGGTGTTAAATAATAGAAAAGTAAACTTTTCCCCTACTTTCTCTCGTCGAGATTTTGCATTTCGTTTGACTTGCACTATCTTTGCCGATGCAGAAGATGAATATTGTATTAACGCATAAAACGAATTGCCTATGGAATAAATCCGGACAGACGCTTTCGCGAAGGTTGGTGATGCGAAGCATTACTGCTTTCAAGGCTTAAAATAAGCCGAATAAAAACAAATCATTAACCCGAAAAGCGTACTATCCGTTCTTGATAAATAGATATGGAGCTTTTGGCTCTTGTTCTCTTACTCTGAATACCGCCAATTTTCACACGTGAGAACAAGCAGACTGAAAGTTCGCACCTATAGGGTGTGGACTATTCTGTGCTTGTTACGTGTAAGGTCACTTGGCGGTAACCTAGAGTAAGGCGAGTAACGGATGGTTTCACGCCTTTTCTTATTTATTAGAATTACACAATGACAAACTTCAAATTATTGCAAAAGCTCTTTCTCTTTATGGCATTGGGCTTTTCTCTCTGCACTTTGCAAGCATGTAGTGGCGACGAAGATTTGGATGATGAAACTACAATGAATCCCGCCAATGATTACGGCAAGATTAAGGGCAATAGTCTGGTGGCCACCGGCGGCTACCGGGATGTGAAACCGTTAAGAGCTACCATATTATCATCGATAAATACCGAGTATCAGGGAGCATATAGCTCTATGGGTGTAGAGTTCACTCCCTCTCAACCCAACTTCAACTCAAGTGAAACGCGCAAGGTGGAGTCATATAGCGGTATTACGAACGGGCACTTCGAGACAGACCTCTCCTCTGGTGGTGAAGGACTATTGGAGCCTGGAACTACCTACTATTATCGTGCCTATGCCAACATGGGCGGTTCGCGATACAATGGCGAGACCCGCAGCTTTGTGACTCCTGACCTTCAATTGTCGGAAGGTGAGTTGGTAGACTTAGGACTGAGTGTAAAGTGGGCAACATGTAATATGGGGGCAAATGCTCCTGAAGTTGCCGGGACTTTGTTGCAACAGTGCTATGCGTTTGAGAATTTTAATAATGTGGATAGACAGAATAAGTTCCCTCTTCTGGAAGATATTAATACTGGCCATGGCACAGGTGGTGACGTTCCTAAAGGTATAGATGATGATAATTGGTTAGGAAATCCCGATTATGATGTTGCCACTCATACATTGGGAAGCAAATACCGTATCCCTACAGAGTGGGAGTGGAAGGAATTGGAAGAAGAGGCTTATTGGAAAAGCGGAGTGTATAATGACGTTAAAGGTTTTTATGTCAGCGATAGGGCAGATGGCACAGCGGTAATCTTCCTGCCCTACGTGAAAAAAAGCAGCAAACACGACATCACTGTATATTTGAGTGCTCCTGACGACATTATTTGGAATTTCAGGAGAGTGATGGAGCTTGAAAGTCAGTACTTTATGGATTGTCAACTTGCTCAAAGTATAGAAGAACTTAAACAGCGGGACAAACAATGTGTACTCGACAGATTACAACTGGAGAAAGAACTCCAGTCAGGAGAGGTGCTGACAGAAAACACCCACATATATTGTGAACATGGACCTATCCTTCGCGTTTTTGATTCGAAGTATGCCAGTGACTTGAGCGATTTTGTTAGTGAGTTCGACTGGACCCACCCGATGACGGGCAAGGAGTATAACTTCTACGAGGAAAACGGAGTCAATGGTGGCGGAGTATTGTATGTACGGCCTGTCAGCAACAGATAAAGTTTGCCTCTTGCCTCATTTTCCACATCAAGTGTGGGCTTAGTTGGCCTATGTCTTACTTGAGGTCACAAGTGTACGGCAATAAAAAGTTTGGGAGTCCCCGTAGGAGACTCCCAAATCTATAATTATCAGTGGCTGATTCTTCTTAGCCCTGGATAGCAGCTACGCCCGGCAACACCTTACCTTCGATAGCCTCGAGCAGAGCACCACCACCAGTAGAGATGTATGATACCTGGTCGGCCAATCCGAACTTGTTTACACAAGCTACTGAGTCGCCACCACCGATGAGTGAGAAGGCACCCTCAGCTGTAGCCTTGGCGATAGCCTCGCCGATAGCGCGTGAACCTGCTGTAAAGGCATCGCACTCGAATACACCGGCAGGACCGTTCCAGAGGATGGTCTTGGCACCCTCGATAGCAGCAGCAAATGCCTTCTGGCTCTCAACACCGGCGTCAACGCCTTCGAAGCCAGCGGGAACGGCATTGGAAGGACAAGTGATAATCTCGGCACCCTCCTTTACGCTCATTGTACCGAAGTCGAGGCCGTTGGTTGCGGTGCAGTCAGTACCGAGTACGAGTTCTACGCCATTCTTTTTAGCCAACTCCTCTACACCCAGAGCAACGTCGAGCTTGTCCATCTCAACGATTGAGTCGCCAATCTCGCCACCGTGTGCCTTTGAGAAGGTATAGGTCATACCACCGCAGAGGATGAGCTTGTCAACCTTGCCCAGCAGATTCTCGATGATACCAATCTTTGAAGATACCTTTGAACCACCCATGATGGCCACGAAGGGACGCTTGATGTTTGACAATACGTTGTCAACAGCCTGTACCTCCTTCTGCATGAGGTAGCCAAGCATCTTGTTGTCAGCATCGAAGTAGTCGGCGATGACAGCGGTAGAGGCGTGCTTGCGGTGAGCGGTACCGAAAGCGTCGTTGATGTAGCAGTCGGCATATGAAGCGAGAGTTTTGGCAAACTCCTTCTGTGAAGCCTTCATGGCCTTCTTTGCCTCTTCGTATGCGGGGTCAGCCTTGTCGATACCTACGGGCTTGCCCTCCTCTTCGGGGTAGAAGCGGAGGTTCTCAAGCATGAGCACCTCACCGGGCTTCAGCGCAGCAGCAGCCTCGGCAGCCTTGGCGCAGTCGGGAGCGAACTGTACGGGTACACCGAGTTTCTCAGATACAGCGTCAACAATCTGGCTGAGAGAGAACTTTGCGTTCACCTTGCCTTTGGGCTTACCCATGTGCGACATGATGATGAGCGCACCACCATCGGCCAAAACCTTCTTCAGGGTGGGGAGAGCGCCGCGGATACGGGTGTCGTCAGTAATCTTACCTTCTTCGTTCAAGGGTACATTGAAGTCCACGCGAACGATTGCCTTCTTACCGGCAAAGTTGTAGTTGTCAATGTTTTGCATAATACTTGTATGGTTATAAAAGTAATAAAATAAATCTTTATCTACGTAATTTCCGCACTTTCTTGCAAAGTTAGCAAAAGGTTTGTTAACTCACACGAAAAAAGTGATTATTTCTTGTTGATTGGCATTTTTTCTCTTTACGGCTTATCACTCCTTGTCGAGGGGGCTCAGCTTCTTGTAATACTTGCATAGCATTTTCAGTCCACACTCATTGCACTTGGGCTTGCGGGCTATGCAGGTGTAGCGTCCATGCAGAATGAGCCAATGATGGGCGATGGGGATGAGTTCGTCAGGGATGTGCTGTGTCAACTCTTTCTCTACGCTGTAGGGAGTGGTGCAGCGTGTAGGCACCAAGCCTATGCGGTGGCTCACGCGGAATACGTGGGTGTCGACAGCGAAGGCGGCCTTGCCCCATACCACCGATTGGATGACATTGGCCGTCTTGCGCCCCACACCGGGCAGGCGCACCAGTTCCTCCAATGTGTCGGGCACCTCGCCGCCAAACTCCTTCACAAGCATTTGTGCCATGCCCACCAGGTGCTTGGCCTTGTTGTTGGGGTACGACACGCTCTTGATGTATTCGAATATCACCTCGGGCGTAGCCAGTGCCATGGCCTCTGCGGTGGGGTAGTCGTGCATGAGCCGCGGTGTCACCATGTTGACCCGCTTGTCGGTACATTGGGCGGAGAGTATCACCGCTACCAGCAAGCTGAAGGGGGAGTCGTAGTTCAGTTCAGTCTCGGCTACTGGCATGGCCTCCTTGAAGTAGGCTATCGTGCGTTCGTATAGTTCTTGTTTCTTCATAATATATGGGGCTTGCTTGTCAGCGAAGTTTGTTCTTGGTGAAGTGTGGCGCTACTATCTTGTTGTAGTAGATGAGCGAGCCCAGCGTGAGCAGGGCGCCGAGCAGGTATCCGTAGCTGAGCGATGACACCTCGGCGATGTAGCCGCCCACGAGCATGCCGATACCGATGCCTACGTCCCATGAGGTGAGGTAGGTGGAGGTGGCTGTGCCGCGCTTGGAGTTGGGGGCGAGGTTCACAAACAGGGTGTTGTAGGCAGGGAACATGGTGCCGAAGCCTATGCCCAACAGCAGGGCGGTGGCAAAGAAGATGAGCGTACATGCCGTGGCATTCCACACGATGATATAGCGGCAGGCAGCCAGCAGGGCAAAGCATACGAGCACTACATACATGCCCCATGCGATGAGCTGGGTGAGGCGTCCGCGGTCGACAAGGCGGCCTGAGAAGATGCGCGAGATGGCCATGCCCACAGCCATGAAGGTGAAGAAGAGGCCGGTATTGACGGCCAAGCCCATCTGCTCGGCATAGAGGGCCACGTAGTTGGTGGTCATACCATAGGGGATGGACATGAGCAGGAGGCTGAGGCCTGCAGGCAGGCCCTTCTTGAGGATGAAGCGGTCGAAGGAGAGGGGTTCGCGCACCACACGGGGCTTGGGTGGTGTCTTCACCAACGCAGCTGCTACCAAGCCGATGAGGGTGGCAACGAAAGCAATGGCGAAGATGACGTCGTAGGAGACGCTGCCGTGGAGCATCAGGCCGAGCATGGGGCCGATGGACATGGCGAAGTTGTTGGTGAGGCCGAAATAGCCGAGTCCCTCGCCACGACGCTCCGTAGGGAGGATGTCGATGACAATGGTATTGCCGCCTACCGAGGTGGTGCCAAAGGCCAAGCCGTGGGCCACGCGGAAGAGGGCGAAGAGGGTGAGCGTGCCGGCAAACCTATACCCGGCAAAGATGGCTGTGAACACCGCATAGGCCACAAGGTAGAGCGGCTTGCGGGCAAACATGTCGATGAGGTAGCCCGAGAAGGGGCGTATGCAGAGCGCCGATACGGTGTAGCACGAGAGGATGATGCCGATGAGCGTGCCCTCGGCCGCAAACACTTCGGCCAGATAGAAGGGGAGCACGGGGACCAGCATCCAAAATCCGAAGAACATCAGGAAATTGGCTGCCAGCATGAGGCAGTAGCTGGGGGTGAAGAGGGGACGCATTGAGTTAGGAATTAGGAATTAGGAGTTAGGAGTTTTTAGTTATGAGTTAGGAGTTGTCCATCATTCGTCATTTCAGAATTCAGTGTCATCTCGAAACGTAGTGAGAGATTCTCGGACAAGCCGAGCGCAAGCATTCCTCGCTTTGCTCGGGATGACACAGAGGGGAGTTTTTAGTTAGGAGTTGGCAGTTTCGTTGAACAAACAATTTTTTTGACATAGGATATAAAACTAAAAGTTAGGAGCTATGCTATTCCGATGAGACCACCATTTAGCTTTAACTCCTAACTCCTAATTTCTAACTCCTAATTAAACCTAATTCGCTGCTTCAAACTCCTTGAGGAAGCGGACGTCGTTCTCGGAGAACATGCGGAGGTCCTTGACCTGGTACTTGAGGTTGGTGATGCGCTCGATACCCATACCGAGGGCATAGCCTGAGTATACCTTGCTGTCGATGCCGTTGGCTTCGAGCACGTTGGGGTCTACCATACCGCAACCGAGGATCTCTACCCAGCCGGTACCCTTACAGAAGGGACATCCCTTGCCGCCGCAGATGTTGCAGCTGATGTCCATCTCGGCCGAAGGCTCGGTGAAGGGGAAGTAGGAGGGGCGCAGACGGATCTTGGTGTCCTCGCCAAACATCTCCTTGGCAAAGAGCAGGAGGGCCTGCTTGAGGTCGGTGAACGATACGTTCTTATCCACGTAGAGTGCCTCTACCTGATGGAAGAAGCAGTGTGCACGATAGCTGATGGCCTCGTTGCGGTATACGCGTCCGGGGCAGATGATGCGGATAGGGGGCTGGCTGGTCTCCATGACGCGGCTCTGCACCGATGAGGTGTGGGTGCGCAGGATGATGTCGGGGTGTGCCTCGATGAAGAAGGTGTCCTGCATGTCGCGGGCAGGGTGGTCTTCGGCAAAGTTCATCGAAGAGAACACGTGCCAGTCGTCCTCCACCTCGGGACCGTCGGCCAGGGCGAAGCCCATGCGGGCAAAGATGTCGATGATCTCGTTCTTCACGATGGAGAGCGGGTGGCGTGTGCCCAGCTCTATGGGGTAGGCCGTACGGGTGAGGTCCATCTCGGCAGCACCGCTGTCGTTGGTCTCGAAGGCCTCTTTGAGTTCGGCGATGCGCTCTGTGGCGCGGGTCTTCAGTGCGTTGAGTCGCATGCCCACCTCTTTCTTCTGATCGGCGGGTACGTTACGGAAGTCGGCCATCAGGTCATTGATGGCGCCCTTCTTGCTCAGGTATTTGATGCGCAGTGCTTCCAGCTCCTCTGCGCTATTGGCGGTGAGGGTTTCCACCTCAGCCATGAGTGCTTCTATCTTGCTTATCATAATGTATGTAATGTTTCGTCAATTAATTTGCAAAATTAGTGCAAGGTGAGCGAAATATCAAATTTATTTGAATATTTCCGAGCCGCAGCCTAATTTCTGGCTCGCAAAGCGAGACTAAAGATAGTGCAAGGTGAGCGAAATATCAAATTTATTTGAATATTTCCGAGCCGCAGCCTAATTTCTGGCTCGCGAAGCGAGTTCAAAATTAGTGTCACTGACGCTTGGACTAAGAGTGACGTAGGTTGATAGTTGTGTTATTGGACTTTGGCCTTTTTAAAGCGAACAATCGTTTCGCTGATATATTGGCCATTCTTTCCAATGTGCATCAGCATGATGTCGCGATTGTCAATGTTTTTATAGTAGATGGGTTCTTGAAAATAGGAGTGTGAATGTCCTCCTAATACTATATCGAGGTGCTGGGTGTTTGCTATCAATTGTTTGTCATTTTCCCATCCTAAATGAGAAAGGCACACAATTACATCGCAATGTTTCTCTGTTTTAAGGAATGAGGCTACAGAGTCGGCTGTAATGATGGGGTCATGATAAACAACTCCCTTGCAATTGGTTTCGGCAACCAGACCTTCTAATTGCGGCCCTACACCTACGAAGCCTATTGTAATCCCGTTGACTTCGGTGATATGATAAGGGCGGACAAAACTCTCCACAGGAGTTCCTGTAAAATCGTAGTTGGTGGATACGATGGGGAATTCTGCCATGGCAAAGATGCGCATCATGTTGTCCAAGCCGAAGTCAAACTCATGATTGCCAATTGTAGCTACGTCGTAGCCAATGACATTCATTAGCGCTACCTCAACGGCTCCTTTGAAAAGGTTGTAGTAGAGCGAACCTTGTGAGAAGTCGCCACAGTCAGCTAACAGAACTTGTGGATTCTTTTTTCGAACTTGCTCTACGAAGGTGGCACGTCGCACATATCCTCCTAATCCAGTTTTTGCATCCGGTTCAATGCAGCTATGTGTGTCGCTGGAATGTAGAATGGTGATGGAGGTCTCATTTCCCCTTTCTTTTGGAGAAAATGATGGGGAAATATTGGAACAATCGGTAGGTTGGATAGTTGAAGAGCTTTCTTTTGATAGCTCTGAACCTTGTGCGGTTGACTTGGAGGTGCTCCCATTCTTCTTCTCCTTTTTTGCCCGTTCTTGTGAGGAGGGGAGGAGGTGAGCTCCTTTGATTTGTATTCTACCATCTGATTCGGAATGGATCTTTTCCCCGTTTCTTGTTTGTTCTACAATATACTCTGTTACTACTTGACGAAGAGTTAGGGTGTCGAAAAGTTGACGGTCAATGCCCTTGCGTAAAACGCTCATCCCGTCGTTACCCTCGGCCAAGTAATCAATGGTGGCAATGCGATAAACCTTAGATTTCTCAATCGTTTCACCATTGATTGTCGCTTTCAGCAGTTTCCCGTCTTTGCTGATGACAAGTTGTGCACCACTGATACCCTGGCCGCCAACTGCAGCAAAACACTGGAAAAGATCTAAAAGTTGCTCGCCTGTAAGTGATAGTGTGAATAATTTGTTCTCGAAAGGAAATACTTTATATACATCGCCAACTGTGATGTTGCCTTCGGGAAGTGAGCTGCGAAGGCCTCCCATATTCATAATGCCTATATCTGCAGGTTCTCCGCCATACTTTAGGGCGGCTTTACGGAGAATGTCTGCCGTAAGGTTTGATAGTGGGCTTTCAGGGCGGTTGGCCTCCAGCTGTTGTGTGCTTACTCCAAGTATGGGGGCCTGGATTTGGCGTACTTCCTCTTGGAATCGGATTAGGTATTCGGTTGCTAAATCGTGAGGAGTGGAGTCGAGTGAGGCGTCGATTTTGTGGCGCGTACCAGTTACTTGAACAATTTGGTAATCGGTATGGCAGGCGGATAGGAATAGAACGCAAGCCAAAAATAATGTAAAGGTTCTTATTTTCATCGTTATTTCTATTGTTGCATATTGTGCAAAATTACAATAAAAAATATTCTTTTTACCCAGTTTGCACTAATTTTAGCTTATTTTCGCTAGTGGTAGATAGGCTGTACCTCGGAAAAAATCAAATAAATTTGTTTTTTCGCTCGGTTTGCACTGCTTTAGTCTGTTTTACAGACAGAAATTAGGCTGCGGCTCGGAAAAAATCAAATAAATATTTGTTTTTTCGCTCGCCTTGCACTAATTTTGCACCCGCTTTCGCGCAATCGCTGTCATAGGAAGAGTAACTTGATATGTTGCGTTGGGACGATATAACAATTAATAATTAAAAAAATGGATTTAATTAAAATTGCTGAAGAAGCATTTGCTACCGGTAAGGAAGGTCAGGCTCCTGCATTTAAGGCTGGTGACACCGTAACCGTAGCGTATCGTATTGTCGAGGGTAACAAAGAGCGTGTGCAGCTCTATCGTGGTGTAGTAATCAAGATCTCAGGACACGGCTACAACAAACGTTTCACCGTACGTAAGATGTCGGGAACCGTAGGTGTAGAGCGTATCTTCCCCATCAGCTCACCGGCCATCGATAGCATCGTAGTGAACAAGGTTGGTAAGGTTCGTCGCGCTAAGTTGTATTACTTGCGTGCTCTTACTGGTAAGAAGGCTCGTATTAAAGAAAAACGAGTTATCACCAAGAACGCTTAACATTACGTTATTACGGATAAGAAAAGCGCTTGCAATTGCAAGCGCTTTTTTCTTTTGTAATGGATGTGTCCGGATTTATTCCCAGGCGAGTGCACTGGCACCGAGTACCGCAGCATCGGAGTCTTTGAGCTCTGAAACGAGTAGTTTGGTTTTCCCTTTCCAGATGTTAAGCACATTGGCTTCCATAGCCTCAAGAGTAGGCTTCATAATCAAGTCGCCAGCTTTAGTGAGTCCGCCAAATAGAATTATGGCTTCGGGTGCGCTAAAAGCGATGAAGTCGGCTAAAGCTTCGCCTAATAGGGTGCCGGTAAAGGTGAATACCTCTTGTGCAACCTTGTCGCCTCGAATAGCAGCATCATATACATCCTTTGAGGTAATCTCCCCTGCGACGTCACGCAATAAACTGGGTTCATTGGTGCAATCGATGATTTCTTTGGCAGTACGTGCAACACCTGTTGCCGAGCAGTATGTCTCTAAGCATCCGCATCGTCCACAGCCACATTGACGACCGTTGTGACGGCGGGATATAACATGGCCTAATTCTCCAGCAAAGCCATCGTGTCCATATACAAGTTGCCCGTTGATAACGATGCCGCTTCCTACGCCAGTACCAAGAGTTATTTCTATAAAGTTTTTCATTCCGCGTGCGGCACCATAGGTCATTTCACCTATTGCGGCAGCATTGGCATCGTTGGTTACGGTGACAGGAATGCCTATACGGTTTTGGAATAATTCGGCCAATTTGATAACCCCTTTCCAAGGGAGGTTAGGGGCAAATTCAATATTGCCAGTGTAATAGTTCCCGTTAGGAGCGCCTATACCCATGCCTTTGATTTTGTCAACTCCGCCTATTTCGCTTATCATGGGAAGCAATTTCTCGGCCACGGCATTAACATACTCGTCAATTTCCTTGTATGCTTGCGTCTTGATAGAGTCTACGCTGAGGATATTTCCGCGTGCATCTACGATACCGAATACGGTATTTGTACCGCCGATATCCATTCCTACTACATAAGGTTTGTCCATAAATTGAAATACTTTTTTTAGAGTTTTTTATAGGTATTACTAATTCTCTGCTTTAGTTTCGCAAATGTAACGATACTTCGCTAATGGCGCAAACAAATTAAACTTTTTTCTTTTATATAAAGGTTTTATATGATGGCGTTGTGGGTTTACGTCAATGTAGAAATCCTGATAGAGATGTATATGTGTGTTCTTCTTATTTGATGATATCAATCATGTATGAAAGCTTTGCTGTAATAGTGGTGTTGGCAGATCGGCCAAACGGGTCGGCCTTCGAGTTGCCATACATATCTGATAGACCAAAAAAATAACGTCCTTCCAATAGGAAGCTACCTATTGAAGTTTTCCACTCTATTCCGGCACCTCCGGCAATTCCATATTCCAAGGTGTTTTCTATGGGCTTGCCATATTGCTGGTTTATGTTGTTGGGGCGTAGCTCTGGCTTCCAGGGGTACTCTTTGGAAGAACCATAGAACTCTTCTTTGTTGACATATAGACCAATCTGAGGCCCAGCGTTGAAGAAAAACTGGAATCCGCGTTCTTCTTTTCCCCAACCAACATGTGCAAAGAAGGGTATCTCTATATAGTTGGTGGTGCAACTGTATGTGTTGTTGCTGCCATCTTCAATGGTCTCTTTCCAACCTCGTTGAGCGAAATTTACTTCTAGTTGTGCAGCACATATCAGAGAAAAATATTTTTCTGTGGTGTATCGCACGGAAACACCTCCCATTACTCCTGGTTGTAGCCCTTGTTTAATGGTGGGGCTGAAGTCCACACTGCTTAAATTGTATCCTCCTCCCAATCCGATGGCAAGATTGTTGCGTAATTCTCCTACTTGTGCAAATCCTTGCGTAGACCATATCAGGAGAAGTAGGGCGATTATATGGATAGAGTGTCGGTTATGGTGCATCAGTCAAAATCTATTTTTTGTAGCATATAGTCTTTCGACATATGGATGAAAAAAACCTTCCTATTGATAAAACCTCCCCAGTTGTTTACGCGCTCGAATTTAAACCCTGTCTGGATGGGGTCGTAGTTCAAATCTTGTAAGCGATGTTCCATCTCGCTCCCATAAAGGTGCAGTGCATAAAGGAAATAGAATCCGGTATCGAACCCTAACATGGCGTATTTCGGATATCTATTTATGATTTCTTTGCTATAGGTTCGTCGGAAAAGCTTGTGGAAATTGGTCGCTTGAGGTAATAGGTTGTTGGTGTAAAATGAGGAGTAGAAGTAGGTGTCAATCTCATAGAAAGAAGCCAGATGGTTGTGAGTGTACACTTGATACTGGGGATATCCAAACAAGTGAATGTCGAACTTCGTGGAAGCGGTGTCGCGTACCAGTAGTTGGAAAATGGGGACCATGTTGTTTAAACTACCACTTTTTGAGGAAGTCAACATCAAGATGTTCTCTTTTTCTAATACCAGTCGGCTTTGTATAGTGTCTTTGTTCGTTGCTGTATCTGCAGGTAATATTGCATAAGAAATGTTGCGGAAGTCAAGTTCTTGCATTAGACTTTTGGCATATGGATCATCGGCTTCGTCCAAGGACTCGAAGAAGAGAACATTGGGGTTTTTGAATTGTCTGAAGAAATGATCATGCACTTCAGAATAGAAATAAGATTGTGATGTATTTACTTGGAAAAGATGGGGGTTGGTAAATACTTCATCAATTTTTCGGGCAAATGGTAATACGACTTTGATTCCAGTAGTATCCGAGAATGTGGCGGCTTCTGATATTTGTTTCTCGTATAGAGGGCCGAAAATGATATTCATTTTACGCATTTCTGGTTTGCGCAAAATAGGAGCGATAGAACTATATTGGTCGCCAGAATCGTATGTGTATAAATCTATCGATACACCTAATTTCTTGAGACTGTCAAGTGCCAAAAGGAATCCTTCGTAGTACTCAACCATTTTTTGCTGGTTGTCAGTAAGGCTGTCTGTATCTAATGCGAATGGAAGTATGATTGCCGCATTTATTTGATTGATGGGCTCTGCTTCTTCCTTCAGTTCTGCAAATAGAATGTCGTTATTAGGGGTGATTGCCTGATCTTGTACTATTTGTTGCAGTCTTTTGTTTTCCTCTTTAGAGTAGGGAATACATATGATTTCTCCACGTCGCAACTTGCGTGTTTTGAGTTCTGGATTGGCATTGATGAGTTCCAGCTCAGTAATGCCGAATTGTCGACTAATACGGTAGATGTTTTCTTTACGTCCTACTTTATATTCTCTCTTGCAGTTTGAAGATTTGCTGCTTTGCCCTTGTGCGTTTGCTTGTAGAGATCTGCCTATAAGTGGGTTGGGCTCTGTAATCTTTGGCTCTGATGATAATGGACCGTTAGCTGTCTCTTTTGGGGGAATGATGATGACTTGGCCCACCTTGAAGTTTTCGGCACTTAGTCCAGGATTTGCCGCACATATCTCTTTGGCAGATAGTCCGTATATAACTGTGAGCCTATATAGGGTTTCACCGGTTTTTATCGTGTGGAATTGTGCTTTACTATCCTTGCCTTGAATATTGACTTGTCTCTTTTGTGGAATTCGTAATTGCTGTCCAACCTTTATTACAACATCGCTTCCTGGGTTGAGTTGGATGATGTCAGCCTCTGTGACATTGTACATGCGAGATATCGAATATAACCCTTGTCCTTTGGTAACAGTGTGCAAGAAATAGTTACTATTGTCATTGTTGGTTTGGGCTATAGACCATTGAGCAGAACCTATTAGTAACAACAGTAATATGATTTGTCTGAATGTCCTTTTCATCAGTACTTGAGTTTATTTAATTGCAAAGATAATGATTATTTGCGGAAATGTTTGTTGGCTGGGTTGATTTATTTTATTTGTTATTAAGTTTTACAGGATTTTTATATAATTTTGTGCAGTATGAAAATTCGTTTATTTGTATTGTTGCTAGCTGCAACTTTAGTGAGCATGGCTCAGGTACCCACCGTGGAGTGGGACAAGCATAGTCTCATTATCGACGGACGTCGTGTAATGCCCGTGATGGGCGAGGTGCACTACTCGCGTATACCAGCCGAGGAGTGGCCTGCCGAGGTGCGCAAGATGCGCGAGGGTGGGGTGACCATTTTGGCTTGCTATGTGTTTTGGAACCATATAGAGGAAACCGAGGGTGTGTTTCGTTGGGACGGACAGCGCAACCTGCGACGCTTCCTTGAGGTGTGCGATGAGGCTGACATGCCAGTGGTGTTGCGTGTAGGTCCCTTCTGTCATGGTGAGGTGCGCAATGGCGGTATCCCCGACTGGGTGTTCACCAAGGGCTGTAAGGTGCGCCGTGAGGACCCTCTCTTCCTGCACTATACCACGATTCTATACAGACAAATCTTCACCCAGGCACAAGGCTTGCAGTGGAAGGATGGCGGCCCTGTCATCGCTATGCAGTTTGACAATGAGCACCGAGGCCACGGCTCCTACCTGATGAGGCTCAAGAGCATTGCCAATGAGATAGGCTTCGACCTTCCCTTCTATACCCGTACCGGCTGGCCTGAACTGGCTTCACCTGTCCCCTTCGGTGAGCTTATCCCGCTCTATGGTGACTATGCCGATGGATTCTGGGAACGCTCGTTGCAGGAGACCGCAGGCAACTACTACAAGGCATTCAACTTCAAGGCCTTCCGATCCTCTACAGCCATTGCCACCGAACAACTGGGCGAGCAGAAGGAGCGCCTCACCGAAGGTGATGAGCAGTATCCCTATTTCACTTGCGAACTGGGCGGAGGCATGATGACTGCCTATCATCGCCGCCCCTATATATATCCCGAAGATGCATATTCGCTGGCTGTGGTGAAGCTCGGCAGTGGCAGTAACCTCCTGGGCTACTACATGTATCACGGAGGTACCAACCCCGAAGGTATCGACGAGCTCAATGAGACCCAGCGTACCCCATCGACCAACTACAATGACATGCCGGTGAAGAACTACGACTTCCAGGCACCGCTTGGCGAGTTTGGCCAGCCCTATCCGCACTACTACACCTTGCGCAAGTTGCATCTCTTCATGCAGGATTTTGGTGAGCTCCTCGCTCCCATGGAGGCGCAGTTCCCCTGCCCGCAAGATATCAGGAAGGGCGACGACAGCTTCCTACGCTATGCCATCCGTGAGAAGGACGGTAGCGGCTTCATCTTTATTAACAACTACGAGCGCCTACAGGCTCTTACTACCAAGAAGAATGTGCGCCTTGAGGCCTGTGGTGTCAAGCTTCCCCGCATCACCGTGCCTGCGGGTACGGTATGTATCTTCCCTGTCAATGTGGAGGGCATACGCTATGCTACAGCCCAGCTCATCGCCAAACGCGATGGTAAGATCTATATGGAGCAGATACCGGGCATCCCCACCACCATCTGCATGGCCGACGGCAAGGTACTGCGCGGCGTGAAGGCACGTGGCACGGAGACTCCCGTGTATAAGAACATCTACCTGCTCGACAGCCATACGGCATCGCACCTCTTCCTCGATGAGGCTCCCGCACAGCCGGTAATCGAAGAGGTCGCCTATACGAAGGTGCGTGAGGCAGCTGCCGACTACACCATCACCATCGGACGCAACAAGGTGGCCGAGGCACCGCGCGACGAGCACTTTGCCGATGCTGCGGTATATACCATCGACCTTCCCGAATGTAATCGTGAGGGCCGCCTCCTGCGTATCGACTACCGAGGCGATGTGGCCCGCCTTTATTGTAATGGGCACCTTATTGCTGATAATTTCTACAACGGTCGTCCCATGCTATATGGCCTATGGCGATTGCCCGAGGATTGCCGGCAGCTCGAACTGCGCATCATACCCTTGCAAAAGGATATGCCCGTCTACTTCTCTCGCGAAGCAGATACAACACAGGGTGAAGAGGTGAAACACATCGTTCTTGAGTAATTGATATCGTATCATAATACAATATTGATATTTCCTGCTAATATTTTATGAAACGCTTATATTTTTTATGTGCATTGTGGGTTTGCATCCTATTTGCAGCCTGTACCCGTACCACCATCGACCTCTCGGGCGAATGGCAGTTCTCCATGGGCGATGTGCCTGAGTTTACCGATCGTATCACCCTGCCGGGATCTATGCTTACCAACGGTAAAGGGCACGATGTCACTGTGGATACCCGCTGGACAGGTTCTACCTACGACTCTTCCTATTATTATAGCCTCCACTTGGCTCGCTACCGTGAGGAAGGCAATGTGAAGTATCCCTTCTTTCTCACTCCCGACAAATACTACGTGGGTAATGCCTGGTATCGCCGCACGGTGCGTGTGCCTAATGCTTGGGAGGGCCGTCCCGTGACGCTTTACCTTGAGCGCCCCCATATTGAAACCACTCTTTTTGTTAATGGTCGTGAAGTGGGACATCAGATGTCGCTCAGTACGCCCCACCAGTACGATATCTCCGAGTATGTCACTTATGGCGCTGAAAATGAACTGGTCATCTGCGTATACAATGGTATAGAGAATGTCTGTGTGGGGCAAGACTCCCATAGTGTCACCGATCAGACTCAAGGCAACTGGAATGGTATCGTGGGTGCAATAGAACTGCGTTCTGCGCCAATCATCCGTAGAGTACGTGCCGTGCCCGATGTAGCAGCCGGCGTTGTGTGTATCGAGATCAACGATGCACGTTACGAACTGCCTCTAGGCAAGGATACTTGTCGCTGGAGCGAGTTTAATCCTCAACTCTACACACGCACTGTCGACTATCAGGGAACTCCTGTGGAGGTTACCTTCGGCATACGCGACATCCGTATTGAAGGACCTCAGTTTTATCTCAATGACCATCCCATCTGGCTGCGTGGAACGCTCGAGAATTGCTGTTTCCCCGAGACGGGTTATGCTCCCATGGATGTGGCAGCATGGCAGCGCGTGTTTGAGAAATGCCGTGAGTATGGGCTCAACCATGTGCGTTTCCATTCCTGGTGCCCACCCGAGGCCGCTTTTGCTGCAGCCGACCGCGTAGGTATATACCTGCAGCCCGAGGGACCCTCATGGCCCAATCATGGAGTGCGCTTGCGATCGGGACAGTATGTCGACACCTACCTCATGGAAGAAACGAAGCGCATCATCGATACCTATGGTCACCACCCCTCGTTTGTGATGTTTGCATTGGGCAACGAACCTGCCGGGCGCTGGGTAGAGTACTGCAACGACTGGGTGTCCGAAATGATGGCATACGACTCCACCCGCGTTTACTGCGGTGCATCGGTTGGTGGAGGATGGGCTTGGGATAGTGGTAGCCAGTTTCATGTCAAGGGTGGTGGCCGAGGTCTCAACTGGACCTCACGTGCTCCGCAGTCTGCCGACGACTACCTTGCCGACATCACCTTCCCGCGCCATTACTACGACACTGTACCCAACAGCGCTCCCATCATAGCCCATGAGCAGGGACAGTGGTGTGCGTTTCCCGATTTCAAGGAGATACCGCAATATACCGGTGCCTATAAGGCGCATAACTTCGAGATCTTCCGCGACCTGCTTGCCGATGCAGGTATGGCACATCGTGCCGAATCCTTCCTCTATGCCAGTGGCAAGTTGCAGGCTATGGCCTATAAGTTTGAGAACGAACGCAATCTGCGCACTCCGGGTTATGCCGGTTTTCAACTTCTCGGTCTCAATGACTACAGCGGTCAGGGCAGTGCCTTGGTAGGTGTGCTCAATGTGCATTGGCGTGAGAAGGGTTACTGCACTGCTGACGAGTGGCGTGAGTCATGCTCATCCATTGTGCCTTTGGCTCGCTTCCCCAAGTTCGTGTATACCGATACAGAGCATCTCGATATTCCCATAGAGATATACCATGCTGGGGCGGCCCCCATTGATCATGTACAATGTACCTACGTGCTGAGTGGCTTGGGCGAGGAGATCCGCGGCAGTCTTCCTTTGCATTCCCTTCCAGTGAGTAAGAATATCCCCGCTGGATATGTCGTACAGCCCCTTGCTCCCGTCTCCACTCCTGCCAAGGCAACGCTTACGGTGACTATCAATGATGAGGATAGGGTAGTGGCTCGCAACCATTGGGACTTCTGGGTATACCCTGACTCTTGTGCTATGCCTGCTGCCGACGATGTCTATATTGCCGAAGTGCTCGATGCTCAAGCCCTCTCCGTATTGGAGCAGGGAGGTAAGGTGCTACTTACCTCTGCTGGTAAGATTACCTATGGCAGTGATATCGTTCAGCACTACCTTCCTGTGTTTTGGAATACCAGCTGGTTTAAGATGCGTCCGCCACACACCACGGGTGCTGCGATAGATGCTACCCACCCGCTCTTCGCTCACGGCTTCCCTACCGATGACTGGAGCAATCTCAATTGGTGGGAACTGCTCAATAAGGCTCAGGTAATCAACCTTGCCGACTTCCCGGCGGAGTATCAGTCGCCCATACAGCCCATCGATACGTGGCATATCAGCCGCAAGCTCGGTATGCTTGTTGAGGCTAACGTGTCGGGTGGCAAGCTCCTGCTGACTACAATGGATATCATCCGCGACCTTGAACACCGTGTGGTGGCTCGTCAGATGCGTAGTGCCATACTCAGTTATATGCAGAGTCCCGACTTTGCTCCCACGCTTACCGTCACCCCCGAGGTCATTGCCGACCTCTACACCAAGCAGGCTCCGCGTGTGGATATGTATACCAATGGGTCGCCCGACGAATTAAAACCTTCCATCAAAAGGTGATTATTACATATTAGAATAGGTTGTTTATGGATTTAAATAATTATGATATTTAATAAATAAATCTTTCTAATTCTGTTTTAGATATTGAAAATGTGTTATTTTTGCATATTCAAGTTAATGAAATGATTTGTATGAAACGCTTATCTCTATCAATCGTGTTTTTACTGATGACATTAATCGGTTATGCGCAGTATACACAGTTGACAAATCTTCCTACTATTTATGTAGACACATATAACAATAGAGCAATCACAAGTAAAACCGCTTATATATATGCTACATTGACTTATGTGGACGGAACGAAAATAGTGCAATATGATTCGTTGCAGATTCGTGGAAGAGGCAACTCTACTTGGAATTTGGCAAAGAAACCTTATCGAATTAAATTTAATGAATCTACAAAGTTTTTAGGGAAAGGATTTGCAAAAAATAAAAGTTGGACTCTACTGGCCAATCATGCAGACAAGTCTTTGCTACGTAATGCTGTCACTTTTACATTGGGAGATTATCTGGGACAAGATTTTAGCCCAGCTGCACATTTTGTTGATCTGGTTCTCAACGGCACCTATTTAGGTAATTATCAGGTATCCGATCAAGTTAATGTAGACAACAAGCGTGTTGAGGTCTATGAACAAGAGGAGGTTGCAACGGATACTAGCAATATAACAGGAGGCTATTTGGTGGAAATTGATGGATTCGGGACTAGCGAACCGGTTTATTTTCGAACGGGAAAGAATTTGATAGTTTCGGTAAAATCTCCCGACGAGGATATAATCAATACGGCCCAGAGAAACTATATAGCACAATATTTTAATAGCTTTGAAAATGCTCTTTTTGGGAATGATTTTGAAGATGCAGTAAGAGGATATCGTCCGCTTGTAGATTCGTTGTCGCTAATCAGTTGGTATATTGCTACGGAATTGAGTGCCAATGTAGATGGCTTCTGGAGCACTTATGTATATAAGGATCGGGATGATCCAAAACTTTACTTTGGACCATTGTGGGACTATGATATAGCTTACAATAACTGCAATAGGGTCGGGGATATGACAAGAAGTAGTATGATAGATGAGGGATTTGGATCGGACCTTACCAAAGTGTGGATGAAACGGATGATACAAGACCCATGGTTTAATAAGGCTGTGAATGATGTGTGGAAACAAAAGCAAAATGAAGGTTTGGAGCAATATCTCTATAACTACATTGATAGTATGGCGGCTTATCTAGATGCATCACAAACGAAGAACTATGCAAGATATTCGATTTCGTCAAAAGTATATAATGAAATTTATTTGTATTCAACATATGCTGATTACATTGACCAACTGAAAACCTTTATAAGCCAGCATATGGATTTCTTGACAGAATTATTTGCCAAAAGAGTTGGTGATGATGATGCAGGAGATGATGATACAGGAGATGATGAGGGAACTATATTGCAACCCTTTGAATTGTCCAATGGCTATTATTATAGAATATACAATAAAAGTACGAACAAGGTGTTGGATGTGGCAGATGGAACAGAGGTGGTAATCTGGTCGCCAGAGTATGGGAGAAATACCCAGTTATGGGAAATAAAGCAGATAGGTGAACATTTTCAATTAATAAATAGGGAAACAGGAATGGCATTCAATGACCCATCCCCAACGAAGGATGTTGGTACCCCACTTGATGTTGCTATTCCTGACGAGAAAGATGCAAGACAATTATGGCAATTTGTGACAGTTAATGAGAACGATAATTATAACATTATAAATGTATATACTAATCACGCAATCAATAACTCAGGTGGAGCATCTGCTGATGGAAACAATGTGCTTAGTTACACGAATGATGCTAGAAACTCCGTAAGTAACAATAGACAATGGCGTATAGTACCTGAAGAGATGATACCTGATTATATTCCAGAGGAAGTGAAGGAGGAACTCGCCACAACTATTGAAGAGGCAGAAACGTTTCTGAGTGGGCTGATTCCCGAAGAAATAGGAAATGATATATTCCAGTATCAGATAGAAGCTGTGGATGTTTTACGGCAAATGGTTGCAGATGCCAAGATGTTTGAATCTACGGTGCAAGATGATTACATATTGGCCAATGTGAATTTGGCAAAGCAATTGGATAATACTCGCAAAATGATACTTCCCAGCGTGTCTCAACAGTATGTGATATGCCACAAAAGTTCTGGATATTACCTTAATATATTGCCCAATAAACTTAGTGTATTGTCTGAAGATAAGAAAAGTGAAGCCCAACATTTTACTTTTGAAGCTACTGGTAGTGGTAATGGCGTATTCTTGAAGTCGGCTGATGGATTGTATGTGATGTTGGGAACAACCAATAGCTGGACAATGTTAGGGCAGGAGTATATCAATGATGAAAGGCGGGCAACATTCAATGTTTCACGTCAGGAGGATTGTTATCGTATATATACCATGAATGGTTTGTTGGGAACTGATGCGATAACTGAAAATTCCACAGTGTATGCTAATAAGCGTGAAGGATATCCTGATGAAGAAGTTCGTTCAGAATGGTTGATTCTGGAGTGGAAAGATGAAGCAACTGAAGCATTGAAGAATAAATTGGCAGAATTGGCACAGGTTATATCTGAGGCTAAGGCTTATATGGAAAGTATACCTTCCGATTGGGTAGGAGAGGAGCCGCTACAAATTTCGGGACAAAGTTATGAAGATGCTTGTGAGATTATCAGCGAGGCAGAGATGGGAGAATATGCGACAGTTGATATGTGTGAAGATATGATATTCCGTATTAGTGAGGTGATGGCTGATGTTGCGATTTTGAATACACCTTTGGCGAATTCAGATTATTATTTAGAACATGCTAGTGGTTTGTTCCTTTCCGTTAATGAAGGGGTAATTGTTGCTGCTCCTGATACTTTAGACTCGGCACAGCGTTTCCGACTGATTGAGGTTAGTGGCTCTCCTAATACATATTATATATATAGCAATGGCATGTACGTCTCTGTATTGGATGATGAAGGTGCAATGTTGGCACTAACAGAAACACCCCGTGGTGATTGGGGAAAATTTGTCGTGAATAAAACCGGCTCAAAAGAATTTACATTGAAAACCGTAGCAGGATACTTTGGACTGGATGGCTTGATTGCGGAGGATGGTGTAGCCTGTGTTGCAAATGCACCCAATAATGGAAGTAATATTTGTTGGAGATTGCTACTCGCTGGTAATTCTATTTCTGATGATAATACTAATATAGACTATTCGTATAGTGTTGATTATGCTGTTAAGTATGATAGGAATCGAGAGGTGATATGCTTTGTTTCCGATGATATGGAAGCACTTAAAAATGTTAATGTTAGTCTTTATACAGTAGGTGCTCGTTTGCTCTATTCCTTTACGGCAGACAAAGAACAACCATTAACAGAACTGCCGAGCGGCACTTACATCGTACATTGGGTATATGAGGGTAAGTCGCATAGCGCTAAATTAAAAAAATAGTATTAAAGCAACACTATAGTAATAAGGGGTCAAGCAGATTGATGATAGTCTGTTGCTCGTCAGGATGGAACCATTGGATGCTTTCGTCGCGGCGGAACCATGTCATCTGCTTGCGCGAATAGATGCGGCTGTTCTGCTTAATCTTCTCGATGGCAAACTCCAGCGTGCAGTCCCCGTCGAAGTGGGCAAACAGCTCCTTGTAGCCTACGGTGTTGAGTGAGTTGAGTTGACGGTAGGGATATACACTACGTGCCTCTTCGACGAGGCCGTCAGCCACCATTTGGTCTACTCGGCGGTTGATGCGGTCGTACAGCTCTTCGCGTTCGCGGCGTAGGCCTATCTTGATGATGCGGAAGGGACGTTCCTTGGCAGTGCGTGTGCGGAAAGAGGTATAGGTGCGCCCCGTCATATAGCATATCTCGAGAGCGTGGATGACACGCTTGGGATTCTTCAGGTCTACGATGCGGTAGTACTCGGGGTCGAGCAGGCGCAGTTCATTGACCAAGGGCTCCAGTCCCTCCTGTTCGTAGCGTTCGAGCAGCGTACGGCGTGTGATGTCGTCCACTGTGGGAATATCATCAATACCCTTGCATACGGCATCGATATACATCATGCTGCCGCCCGTAAGCAATAGAGCTTTGTGTGAGTGGAAAAGCTCCTCGGTGAGTTTAAGTACGTCAATCTCGTACTGGGCGGCACTGTAATAGTCCGTCAGGTGATGTGTGCCTATGAAGTAATGCTTTACCCGCTCCTGCTCCTCTTGCGTTGGTGCAGCGGTTCCGATGGGGATTTCGGCATATAATTGACGCGAATCGGCCGAAAGGATAGGAGAACCTAACCGTTCGGCCAATGCAAAACTCAGTGCCGTTTTTCCTACACCTGTAGGGCCAAGGAGCACGACTAAAGTCTTATCTTTCACTCTTTATGCTTTGCTTAATAGAGTATGCTATCGTCAAAGTCGGCCGGAGAGCCCATGTCAAAGCCGTCGGGGTCAATCTCGTCAAGGTCGAAGTCCTCATCGTCGCCGAAGCTGTCGTCGAGTGCTGTTGTGCTCACCTGTGCAGCCATCAGCTGGTCGAAGTCGAGCAACTGCTGTGGAGCCTCACCCACCTGCTTAGTGCATACGGCTTCGTCGAGGTCCTTACCTGTGATTATCTCGGTAAGTTCGATGAAGAAGGCGCGGTCGGCCAGCGGGTCGAAGATGTAGAGCAGATGCTGCTTCTCCTCTTCGAGAAGTTCGCTCAGCGGAGTCTCTTCCATAATCCAACTGTCCACATCTGAGCTGGTGCCCATGTCTTCCAATGTGACTTCGGTCTCCTTCTCCCAGTTGTCATCGCATACGAAGAATGAGGTCATCTGGTCGTTAGGATAACCTACAGACTTCAGGATGGCATTGTGGAAGTCGAGGAATGTAGCGTCAGAGTCAATCTGAATCTCTCTGCGGAAGTTGTCAACCTCATCAGAGATAATGGTGAAGCGGTATATCATATATAATGATTTTTTTAAGAGTTGTAGGTAGTAAGTTATCCTTCGTATCTGATGATGCCTCGTTTAGCTCCTTCGATGAACGAAATGATGTACTCAATCTCGGGAGTCATCTCCATCTCTTCCTTGATGCGTTCAATGGCCATTGTAGTATTGAGTCCGCTCTGGTAGATGATGCGGTAGGCTTGGTGTATAGCATCGATTTGCTCATTGGTAAAGCCACGACGACGCAGACCGATAAGGTTTACGCCACAGTATGAGATGGGTTCACGGGCAGCGATGATGTAGGGAGGAATCTCCTTGCTGCTCTTGCAACCACCTTGTACCATGACATAGCTTCCTATGCGGCAGAATTGGTGTACGAGTACCGTAGAGCTCAAGATAGCATAGTCGTCAACGATAACTTCGCCGGCCAGCTTGGTCTGGTTGCCGATGATACAGCCGTTGCCTACGATGGTGTCGTGGGCCACGTGTACGCCCTCCATCAGCAGGTTGCCATTGCCAACAATAGTCTTTCCCTTTGCTGCGGTACCGCGGTTGATGGTCACATTCTCGCGGATGGTGTTGTTATCACCTACCTCGGCTGTAGTCTCCTCGCCACGGAACTTGAGGTCCTGCGGTATAGCACCGATGACTGCTCCGGGAAAGATGGTATTGCCATTTCCTATGCGTGAGCCATAGAGGATGTTGGCATTGGGCATGATGACGTTGTTGTCGCCTATCACTACATTGCGGTCAATGTATACGAAGGGACCAATCTCCACGTTCTCGCCAATGACGGCTTCGGGGTGGATGTATGCTAATGGACTAATCTTGCTCATATCTATTGATGTGTTTAGTTCTTATATATAAATATAGGTATAGGAGCGGCTCCTATACCTTCTCTGTTCATTTCATTCTCTCTCTCAGCAGGCGGGCAAACTGGTTGTTCACTCTGTGCCCGGGACGGTTGGCCACGATGTAGCCTTTGATGGGACGTCCTAGGAGCGACATGTCGCCGATGATGTCGAGCAACTTATGTCGTGCCGGCTCATTTTCCCATACCAAGGGGCGATGGTTGATGTAGCCGAGTTTTTTCGCATCCATGCGTGGTATTTTCATTGCGTCGGCCAGGCGGTCGTAGCGGTCTTGCGGCATCTCGCGTTCATAGAGCACAATGGAATTGTCGAGGTCGCCACCCTTGATGAGACCAGCTGCAAGCAGCGGTTCAATATCGCGTACGAATACGAAGGTACGGCTCGATGCAATCTCTTTCGCGAAGTCCTCCATGTGCATCAGTACGGCCCGTTGGTTGCATATGATGCTCGAATCGAACGATACGAGTACGTTTACCGCAAATTCCTCGGCAGGCATGATCATGAGTGATGAGCCGCTCTTCTCGTCGTGATATTCGATGGTTTCTGTCACTACGAAATAGTCCTTCTCTGCTTCCTGCTCTACGATGCCTACTCGCTGTATGTTGTCGACATACAGTTGGGCGCTACCTTCGAGGATAGGGAACTCGGGGCCGTTGACCTTGATGAGGCAGTTGTCGATGCCGAGTGCATAGAGTGCCGATAGGCCATGCTCTACGGTGCTGACGCGCTCAGTGCCGTTTGACAGTACGGTGCCGCGCTGTGTCTCGTTGACGTTTTCGGCCAGTGCCTCAATGATGGGCTCTCCCTCCACGTCGATGCGTTGTATCTTATATCCAAAGTTTTCCGGTGCAGGGTTGAACTCCACGGTGAGGTTGAGTCCCGTGTGCAGTCCCTTTCCTGAAAGTGAGAAACTTTCTCTTATTGTACGTTGTTTGGTCATAGTCCGTTAGGCCTTACCGCCATCGGTGGTAAGTTGTTGCTTAAGTAATTCGATTTCTTTTCTCAACGTATCCATTTCGCGATACATTTCTGGTAATTTCTTGATGACGACCGATGCACGGGCAAATTGGGCATGGTCGAAGGCTGGATATCCCATTACAGCTTTGCCGTCCTTTACATTATTTGATATGGCCGAGTGGGCACCTACTTTCACTTGATTGCCTATTTGTATGTGGCCATTGAATCCGGTTTGTCCACCAATCATACACCAACTTCCAATTCTAGTGGAACCAGCGACTCCACATTGAGCGGCCATTACTGTATGTTCGTCAATAACAACATTGTGTGCTATCTGTATCAAGTTGTCAAGCTTAACGCCACGTTTGATAATAGTGGCCCCCATGGTGGCACGGTCAATACATGTGTTGGCGCCAATTTCCACATCATCTTCGAGAATAGTGATACCTATTTGGGGAATTTTTTCATAGCCGTTATTACTTGGTGCAAAACCAAATCCATCGGCTCCAATCACGCACCCGGAGTGTAATACACATCGATTCCCAATCTTACAACTATGATATATGGTAGTATGGGCATGCAGATGACAACTCTCTCCTATAGTGACATTGTCACCTATGGTTGTATTCGGCTCAATAATCGTATTTTCGCCAATGACAACTTTTTTACCAATGGATACGAATGGACCTATATAAACATTTTTTCCTATTGAGGCACTCTCTGCAATATTAGCCAATGAACTAATACCGCTCTTCTTGGGCATAGAGGCTTCATATAGTTTTAATAATTTAGCCAAACTTTCATAGGCATTATCGGTCTTGATCAATGTTGTGCTGATGGGTCTTTCTGCTACAAAATCCTTGTTAACCAATACTATACTTGATTGTGTATCGTATATATATGAGGTGTATTTAGGATTTGAAAGGAACGACAGTCCTCCAGGTATGCCTTCTTCAATCTTTGCAAATGTATATACTGTAGCGTCTTCGTTGCCAACGATTTCACCTCCAATATATGCTGCAATCTGTTTTGCTGTAAACTCCATGCTCCCAGTGATGTTCAATTTATATGTTTCGTTATAACCTTGCAAAGGTAGATATTATTATTGGATTTTCAAAAGTTTATTCCTATAACTTTTAGAGGACTGTCTGATAGTTTGCTTTTCGTGTGTTTAGTTTTGCATATCCTTTTCAGTATTTCTAATTTCTTTTTATTAATGCCGGCCAGTAGATCATGAATTTGTTGTAATAATGATGTCCATTCCTATGCATTTCTTTTGGGAGACTGTTGTATAAAACAGATGAATCTTTCTTAGTATTCCGTATTTTATCCGTAACTTTGCAGAATAATACATGATATAGAGATGTTTGGGAATATATGTGATATAGTAAAAGAGCGTGTCCTCATATTGGATGGTGCCATGGGCACAATGATACAGCAAAGAGGGCTTACGGAGGATGATTTCCGCGGTGATAGATTTATTGATTTGCCAGGAATCCAACAGGGAAACAATGATTTGTTGTGTCTTACTCGTCCAGAGGTGATTGCCGGTATTCATAGGCGTTATATTGCAGCCGGTGCTGATATTATTGAGACATGTTCTTTTAATGCTCAGCGTATCTCTATGGCCGAATATGGTTGTGAGCATCTTTGTCGTGAGATCAATTTGGCAGCTGCTACTATAGCCCGTAGGGTGGCTGACGCTGTTAGTACACCGGAAAAACCACGTTTTGTGGCAGGATCTGTAGGACCTACTAATAAAACCTGTTCGTTGAGTCCTGATGTGGATGATCCGGCTTTGCGTACCATCACTTACGATGAGTTGGTATGTGCCTATTCGGAACAAATGGAGGCACTTATCGAGGGTGGGGTAGATGCTTTGTTGATAGAAACAATTTTTGATACTCTCAATGCCAAGGCTGCCATATATGCGGCAACTCAGGTAATGGAAAAGTTGGACAAAAGGGTACCGCTTATGCTTTCGGTGACAATATCTGATGCCGCAGGTCGTACGCTGTCTGGACAGACATTAGATGCATTCCTTGCATCAGTGTCTCATGCCGATATTTTTTCTATTGGTCTTAATTGTTCATTTGGGGCTGCTCAGATGAAGCCTTATCTTAAATCTTTAGCAGCTCACGCACCATATTATATATCATGCTATCCCAATGCTGGGCTTCCTAATAGCTTGGGTGGGTATGACCAAACACCTGTTGATATGGCTGTTCAAATAAAAGAATATCTTGATGAAGGGTTGGTGAATATTATAGGTGGATGCTGTGGCACTACGGATGCTTATATTGCTGAGTATGCTCCACTTGTTGTGAATGCAAAACCACACATACCGGTAAAACGTCCTGATGTGTTGTGGCTTTCTGGTTTGGAATTGTGTGAAGTGTCTCCCGAACGTAATTTTATCAATGTAGGTGAACGCTGCAATGTGGCAGGATCACGTAAGTTCTTGCGTCTGATAAAGGAAAAGAAATATGAAGAGGCCCTTGTGATAGCTCGTCGCCAGGTGGAGGATGGAGCACAGGTTCTTGACATAAATATGGACGATGCGTTGCTTGACGCAGAGCAGGAAATCGTACATTTTCTACAATTGATAGCCTCTGAACCAGATATCGCTCGTGTCCCTATTATGGTAGATTCATCTCGTTGGGAAGTAATTACAGCTGCAGTTAAATGTATTCAGGGTAAATGTGTTGTCAATTCAATCTCTCTCAAAGAGGGAGAGCAGCTTTTTTTAGCCCATGCTCGTGAAATACGTCGTCTTGGTGCAGCTGTGGTAGTAATGGCTTTTGACGAACAGGGGCAAGCTGATACTTATGAACGTCGTATTGCAATCTGCGAACGTGCTTATAAGTTGTTGGTAAATGAGGTGGGAATGATGCCTGAGGATATTATTTTTGATCCCAACATTTTGGCTGTAGCTACTGGAATTGAAGCACATAATGACTATGCACTGGATTTTATCCGTGCCACTAAGTGGATACGTAACCATTTACCGGGCGCACATGTTAGTGGTGGGGTAAGTAATCTTTCTTTTGCTTTCCGTGGAAACAATTATTTGCGTGAAGCCATGCATGCCGTATTTCTTTATCATGCAATCAGTGCAGGTATGGATATGGGTATTGTGAATCCTGCAACCTCGGTTAGATATGATGAGATTGCTCCCGATTTGTTAGAGGCGATTGAAGATGTTATTCTGAACCGAAGGCCAGATGCTGCAGAGCATCTGATAGCTATGGCTGTCACTGTGGCAAATACTCCTGTCGTTGCATCTTGTACAGATTTGGAGCAAACACTGTCTTTGGAGGAACGGTTAAGGGAAGTACTGGTCAGAGGTGTCACGGATAAACTTGAGGACTATCTTATAGAGGCTCTATCTGCTTATTCATCAGCAGTAGAGGTTATTGAAGGTCCCCTGATGGATGGCATGAAACATGTTGGTCAGCTGTTTGGCAAGGGGCGTATGTTTTTGCCTCAAGTAGTGAAAACTGCCCGTACAATGAAGATGGCAGTACAGTTTCTGACTAATGATACGTCGTCATTGACAAAAAAAATGGCAAATTCTTCTGCTATAGATGACAATTCCTTTAATGAGAACCATTCACGAAAGAAAGTACTTTTAGCTACCGTGAAAGGTGATGTACATGATATTGGGAAAAATATTGTGAGTGTAGTGATGGGATGTAATGGGTACGAAATCCTTGATTTGGGGGTTATGGTATCTGCGGAAACAATTGTGCAGAAGGCATTAGAATCTTCTCCCGATATTATAGGCTTAAGTGGTCTTATCACTCCTTCTTTAGCGGAGATGGTTACCACCGCAGAGGCTTTGCGTGAGGCTGGGATTCGTGTTCCATTGTTTATAGGCGGAGCTACTACCAGTGCAATGCATACAGCTCTTAAAATTGCTCCCGTTTATGGAGGACCAGTGGTGCATGTAAAAGATGCTTCACAAAACTCGGGCATAGCAGCCACGTTGCTTGATCCGGAAAAGAGTGGGGTTTTTGTAGAACAATTATATAAAGAGCAGGAAGCATTACGCCGTCAGTTCTATGAGGAGCAAAGTATTCCCCTGCTTACCTTGGAGGAGGCAAGAAATAAGAAAAAAAGTTTTTTCTGACCATCCGAGTCTGTGAGAGGACTCCAATGAACTTGTGGTTGTAAGGTATAGCTAAGCTGACCTTATATTGTCTTATTCTTTCGTCTTTGCATATTCGCTTGGTGGCATTCCTACAATTCTCTTGAAAACTTCCCGGAAGTATTTTTGGTCAGAGAAACCTACTTTATCTGCCACCTCAGTTACGCCGTATCCTTCACGTAATAAATGCTTGGCTTTGTTGATTCTACATAGTCTAATGAAGTCCGATGGGGTGTTATCTGTAAGAGCTTTGACTTTATTGTATAGTGAGGTACGGCTGACTCGTAATTCGTAAGCCAATGTGTCAACGGTAAATTCATGGCAGTCCAGATTCTTTTCAACAATTTGTTTCAATTCGTTCATGAATTTCAGGTCAATTTCTGATGTGGCGTTGATATTGTCGTCAATATCAAGTGTTGTGAGGCGATGCTTTAATAATTGTCTATTCTCGATAAGATTTTGTATGGTGATATCGAGTATTCTAAAGTCAAAAGGCTTGGTGATATAGGCATCTGCTTTCACGGTGAGGCCATTGATGATACTTTGTTGGTCTGAAAGGGCGGAGATAAGTACTACGGCAATGTGCGAAGTTGATATGTCGTTCTTTATGGCGGTACAGAGATCATCACCGCGCATTTCTGGCATCATGACATCAGTAAGTACGATAAGTGGTTGTACGTATGGGATTTTGTCCAATGCTTCCTTTCCATTATTTGCAGTAAATACACGGTATTTCTTGCTGAAGTGTCGACTTAGATATTCCAATAAGTCAGGATTGTCTTCTACGATAAGCAGTCGCTCACGATTATCACTATTGATGGTGGCATCAGCAAAGGTCTCTGTTTCAGAGATAAAGTTGGAGGTTCTGTCAATGAACTTAGTTGTGGAAGGATTGTAGTGCTCTTTGCCCAAAGGGAAACTTACATCAAAAGTCGATCCCTCATTGATTTTGCTGGTAACATGGATTTTTCCTCCCAATTGTTGTATGTAATGGCTGATTGATAATAATCCAATTCCAGAACCGGATATGTGTGCATTGATGGCATTTCTGGCTCTGAATACCCCTTTGAAGAGTTTCTGCTTCTCTTCGTCGCTGATTCCTATACCATTGTCTGATACTTTGAATCCCCATCGTTTGTTATCGCAGTATAGTGTCACTGTAATGATTTGTTCAATACCGCTGTACTTTACTGCATTGGAGAATAGGTTTTGGAATATTGAGTTAATCTTTTGCTTGTCAATCCATATTTGGAATGGTTGGTTTGGGTATGTGTAATCTATTTGTTGCCGTTTGGGTTTGGTCAGTGATTTTAGCCGTTCTATTTGTGCGGAGAAAAGTTCGATAGCTTCATAACATTCAATGCGCAAGATACCTTTCTCTATGTTGGCTATTTCGTACCTCATGCTCTTTTCTGTCATTTCGGTGAGCATGTTGGTGTTTTTTATGGCTAAGGATAAGGTTTCTTTGTCTTCTTCACTTAAGTGCTCTTTGCCCATTAATTCTTCCAGTGGCGCTTTGATGAGAGTAAGTGGAGTGCGGATATCATGGGCAGTATTGATGAAGAAATTCAACTTCTCATTAGAGATATGTTTTTCATTGGCTGATTTTATATATCGGCCAATGATAAGAACAATCAATATGACAATGGTGAGTTCTATAAAAAGTCCAGTCCTTGATAGATAGAAGGGTGGATGGATTTTAATTTCGAGCGTGCGTTCATCAAGAATCTTTCCCGATTCGTTGGAGGTGGATCGTATCGTGAGTATATGTTTCCCTGCGGAAAGATTGTTGAGCATGATAAACTTGTCTTCATTTAGTGGGTTCCAATTGCTCTTCTTTTGGTCAAATGTCCATGTAATAAGGCAGTCTGATGGATAAATGTGATTGATGCTCCTTACTTTTATAGATGCTTCTCGCTGGTTGTGTGATAGCTCTATCTTGGCCATGTCGTCTATGGCATTTGTCAGTGGGGACCCCTCTTCGGAAGGGGTTATGCGTGTGTTTCCTATGTATAGGTCTGCTAATACCAGCTTGGATTTGTAGATATGAGGTAAGTCTACGTTCTCGGATATTTCAATCACTCCATTGTCACCGCCGAACATGATGGTCTGATTGTGTGTATGCACGCCGGCTCTGATGCTAAAATTGATATTTTGTAGTCCCTGGTCATTTGTCCATGTTGTAATTTTGCCCGTATTTTTATTGTATCTTACAATACCGCCATCTGAACTGATAAATAAGGAACCGTTATTGGCACCAAGGATGCATTTCATGCAGTCGTTTGTCAGTGCGCTGTTTTTCTTGCTGAATCTGTTGTAATAATTCTCTTTTTCATTGTAGACAATCAGTCCATGGTGGTGTGTGCCTATGTAAATTGTGCCGTCATTGTCATGAAAGATGGTGTTTACCTTAAAACGTTCTAAGGGTAATATTACTTGCTGTTTTTCGTGTGTCTTTTTGTCAAATATATATAGTCCGTTTTTGGTGCCTATCCATAAGGTGTTCTCGTCTTTTTGGGTGATGTAATTGATCCCTCTGAATGCTTCGGCATAGTTTACCTTGAGCTTATCGTTATGATAGCTGATATTGATGAGCTGATTCTCGCCTCCCATCCATACGGTTTGGTCTGTTTTGTCGAAAAACATTGTTTGTATGTATTTCTCTGGAGACATTAAGTCTGGCTTTATAAAACGCACCTGTTTACTCTTCTTGTCAATGAGGTATACACCTGCAGCATAACCTCCAGCAAGTATGATGCCTGGTTTTATTTCGCATATGGTCAAGAAGTAATGATTCATGTTGGTTGACTTGTCTGCAATGGAAAGCATCGTATGCCATTCGTTTGATCTCGGTGTGTATAGGCTGATACCGTTGTCTGTAGCATACCATAAATCATAGTCGCTATCTTCAATGATACAGTCAACGCTGTTGTTGTTTAGTGTATTGGATTTGATGAGCGATCGTTTCACCCAGTTGAATTTAGGGTATGCGTCATTACGGATTGTGAGTCCATGTGGAAAGGAACACATCCACAACTGTCCGTCTTTATCAATGCATATATCTGCGATGTTGTCGGTATTTATTCTATAGTTGGTAGTAAAGTCTGCCTGTAGGTATGGGGAGGGGATACAATCGTTGATGCCCATTCGGTATATGCAGGCAGCATTGGTTGAGAATAGCACCTCGTTCTCGTTGTTGAAAGGGATTATTTTAGTGACCCGTACGTCGGTGAGAATGTTCTCATAATGAATAACTTCCTTAGTTTGTTCTTTGTAGGCATATATGCCCTTGTCTTCACTGCCTATAAGCAAGGTTTGTGAGGGGGAATGATAGTATAGGGTATTTGCGTCTATAAGTCTTGATTGTAGCTCTTCCATAGGACGTATACTGATGCTGTCTCCTTTTATCGATCCTGTGTACATTCCTCCTTTGCCTCCGATAAACAATGTGGAATCATCTCTAGAGACTATGGCGGAATATGTGACGGAGTCTCTCGGAGTATCCAGCTGTATGCTACGTCCTTCAAGGGTACGTACATTATAGCAGAAGGCCTCATTCTTTATAAATATCCAGATGTTCCCTTGTTGGTCAATGGGTGACACGGCACTTTCAAAGATGTCAGAGTTGTCAGCTGTAATCTGTGGGAAAAATAAGACCTCAAAGGCATTGATGCGTTTGTTGTAATGTATTACTCTTCCAAGATTAGTAACCAACCATAGGTTATCTTCAAGCTTATCATACACGAATCGGCTGGTAGAGTATTCTGTGAACTGATGGCCTCCCACTTTTACCGTATAGTTTGATATATTGGTGCCATCGTATCGGTCAATCCCATTGTCGGTAAGGAACCACATGAATCCTCCGTTTGATTGCTGCACGGCATATACATTACGCGAACTTAATCCATCTTCCAACCTCACATATTTGTATATCTGGCTGTGACTAGGAGTAAATAATCCAGCCATTAGAATTAGTATAGTTATACGTACGTGTTTTATTGATATCGTTCTTGCCATTTCCTTATTGGTTGCTTGTAGTTTCTTTTCCCCGTGAGAAAGGAATTGTGTTTATGGTGACAAATTTATATAAAATCTTCCGATATGAAGAACAATTCCCACGAATTATTGTTCAGCAATTTTTCAAAAAAAGATTGAGTGAATTCATTTTTTTTGGGGGGGCGCTGTAAAGAATCTGAAAGCATAAATCCACAGAAGACCTTCGAAGTAGATAAATATACAATTCAACGATTTATCATTTACAATTATCCCACTATGTCATTTTGAGCGTAGCGAAAAATCTCTGTAGCACCGAGTCCTACCCGATTCTTCGAAAACCTTCTGTGGATTTTGGGCGTATTGAGTTGCTTTGGGGGCTTAGTTTTATACGAAACGCTCGTAAATCCTGTACAAAAATATTGTAGCAGATTGCAAAGCAAACCCTGCGGTTTGCTTACATGTTGTTGAAATCGGAAGTATAGACTTCTTCGTTCTCGTGGCAGATTGTCGTCGGTTCCCTATTTCTTGCTAACGCTTTGCATTTTCCTAATGCCTCGTGGCTGCGTTCTTTTCGTTCGTCTTGGGGATTGGGCGGATTGAGGGCAAGGATGAGGCATTAGGAAGGCCTTATGAAGTAACTTTTCATGCAAATGTTTGTTGGATAAAAACAAATCGCTAACTTTGTGCAATAAACTTTGGCACTATATGGAGCAACTCAGAAAAATTCCCAAGAATCAGGTCATCATGTCCTTCGTGGCTACCAGCATCGAGACCACTGCCCGCTATTTGGGGGTCAGCTATAGCGACGTGTTTCATCGTATGGAGCGCTTGGGGATGATAGATGATTACATCCTGCCTAACTACGAGCCGCTGCATAGCGAGAGTCGCGACGTGCTGGCACAGCGTATGGTTGAGTGCCTTAACAATTGGGAGGCAAAGCTATGAGTGAGGTTATCGGATATGGCATTGACACCAAGTCGCCCATAATACAAGAAATCATTATGAGCAATCGCATCGGTGCCATATCGGTCATTCTTGCCGAGCGGCTGTGCATCACCGACATACAGGCCTTGAAGCTATTCTATGCAAGCCAAACATGTGCCCATCTTCACGACAAGTCTACAGGTCTCTACCTCTATGGCGACCACTACATCGCCGATGAGTATATGCGTGAGATGGAGGGTAGGCAGTAAATTGCTGCTTATTACAACGCATGGTATATAAAAAAACGACCCGCCGATTTAAGCATTGTGAAGAGGCTTGGCGGGTTCTTGCGTTGTAAAATCGAATGAATCTGCAAATTTTAAGGGGGAAAAGGCGTATAAAGTTTAGTTTTTCTTCATTTTTGAATTGGTTTCTGCATATACTCTAAATAGCATAGCCGTGGATATTATAAAATTGATTCTATTACGACCCACACTCCATCATTATCCTTACCGTCGCGCCTCAAAATTCCAACTTTTTTCATCAGAGAAAGATCGCGTTCTATGGTACGAGGAGACACAGACAAAGTCTCCGACATTTGTTTGGCTGTTATTGTCGCAGATTCTTTAATAAGATTGACTATTTTCTGTTGACGTTCAGTTAGTTTCATCTCCGACATGTCACCGACAAAGTCTCCGACATTCTGATTGTCGGACGATGCAAAAATGATCGTCTGAAATTGTGTTGGCGTGGACTTGAATACAGGTTTCAGTTCATCCTTGTACCCGTCCAAAGCTTGAGTTTCATTGCATATACGAGTGAGACCACTTCCTCGTTTCTCCATATAATCAAGTTGAGCCATTACATTTGCGAGTATTGGATTTCGTCTTTCCGAAGAAACATCTGCAATATCAAGGTCCTGAATAAGCATCCCATTGTACATTCCACCAGGAGAAGTAACAGCCAAACGGTCATCATAAATATCAAGATGGACTTCACCGCCCATGACTGTATAGTCACGATGAATAAAATGGTTGACCATTGCTTCGAGAACGGCACGTTCCGCATACTCTGGTTTGTTTTTACGTCCGTTTGGCAACTTTTCCCAACCTTTCTTCGTGTTTGATTTCACGAAGTTCATAGCCTCACGTAGCAACATTAACACATTTCCTGTAAACTCAGCATCATTGATGGCATCGCCTTTTGTCTTCCCATCCCATCGGGTACAATATAAACGAGATTGCCACAATGGACAATCATCTGCAAACAATGCCCCAGCATGAGTAAGAATTCCTGTATTCGTAACGAGACCGAAAGAGAGAAGATATTTCTTATTCCATTCTTGATTTGTACGGGTTTTGAATGTATTAGCCAAGATTGTAAAGGCATAATCTTCTGCTTTATAATCAGTGTGAAGAGAGTCATATGTTTTATTTGAACCCTTCAGCACCAAACGCAGCATCTGTTCTGCAGTTGCTGGTAAACTCTCTTCACCTACACGAACGAAAGCTATACGTTGACCATCACCTACATAATAATAGGGAGTATAGTTGCCCGTATTAATTTTCAGTTGCAATATATCAAGATTGTCTATTCGGTGTGGAATCATTTCGACATCTGGCAATGGATCCATGTAGTCACGAATCTTGCTACTGATAGTTTCGCAAACATATTGCACATTGTCAAGGCCTTTAAGTATTCCTTCATTATCAATTCCAAAGAAAAGAGAGCCTCCCAATCCATTGGCAAAAGCACTTACACTCTTCAGCCAACTTTTGGGTTTCTTTTCTTCAAGCATTAGCTTAAAATCGTATGCAGTACATTCACTTATTAGATTCTCTAATTCCATATATGATATAGCCAATCGTTATATTACAAAGATTTCCAGACTATTATTTGCAAAAATGCAAAAGAATAATCAAGAAAAGAAGCTTGCTTCGTTTTTTATAAAGCAAAAGTTCCGCCCTGGTTCGCTGTTCTATGGGAAGCGTGGCGGAAACTGTCGTTGCAAAGGTAGTGCAAATCGAATGAAATTCCAAAAATATTTGAGAATTTCTGAGATGCCGCATACCTTCAAGCTGCAAAGCAGATTAAAGGTTCTCGAACAAGTCGAGCGCAGCATTGTGCAAATCGAATGAATCTGCAAATATCAAAGGAAAAAAGGCGCGAAAAGTTTGGTTTTTTCTTCATTTCGCGTCTAATTTTTGTGCAAGAATTTCGTAGCATAATGCAAGGTAAATCTTGTGGTTTGCTTACGCGGTATTGAAATCGGAGGTATAGACAACTTTCTCATTCTATGCATCAAAATGTTTGATTTTCCGATTTTTATACCTATCTTTGCTATCGTATATAAGTAATGGTAAAGGACAACTAAAATGACACGCTTCAAACTCCTCCTCGCAGCAGCTCTGACTACCTTATGCGCCACTGCACAAAACATGACAACATCAAGCTGCTCCATGACCACCAGCCCATGGGCCGTAAGTGTACCATACAACATTTCCGATGAGGGAACGAAATATGAATTCAAGTTTGGCATGGGTGGTTGGAGTTGGGACTTTTTCGCTTTTCAGCAACGCAACCACTGCGGCAAAGAGAACCTCGACATCGCCCGTGTCGGATTTAACGGACGCTTTGACAAGGCGTACGATGCACTCACCGCAGAGCAGAAGGCAAGTATGGATACCGAGCTCCGCAACATCGTACAAACGGGCGTTAAGTCCATCTTCCTCCTATGCGGTATTGGTAACCTGGGCGACCAATTGGGCGACCTTTCTACTGCTCCCGTATGGAACGAGACTACTCGCACCAACTATGTGGACGACATCGTACGTGCCGTAGAGTATGTCGAGGGCAAAGGTTACAACGTATTTGCCGTAGCCCCCTACAATGAGCCGGACTTTGAGAAGACCTATACCGGCAATGCCTCGAACTTCAATGCCGTAGCCGCCATCATGCAGACGAGGCCCCAGTTGGCAGGTAGGGTCTTCGGTCCTAGCACACTCAACAGCTCTGAAGCCCCCAAATGGTACTCCACCGTAAAGGACAACATCAACTATGCCAATACCCATCAGCTGGCAGGTGGTAAGTTCTCCGACTATACGGGATTCTGGACACAAGCCTATAAGGATGGCAAGTACCCCGTGGCCGACGAGATGCACAACGTGATGGAGGCGATGGTGTGTATCAACTATGGTGGCGTGGCCGGCACCTGGTGGGGATGGGAAGGTATCACCCGCGGCGAATACATCCGCATGATCAAGGGAGGAACTCAGCTGGCCTATAAGGAGCGTCCCAACGAGTGGATGACAGCTTCGGTAAATAAATACACGGGCGAGAACGGACGCGTAGAAGCATTTATCGGCACCTCGGAGCGTCAGGCTGTAGCCTCGGCATTCACCTTCATCTCTAAAGATCGATTGGCCTACTATGATGGTCACGGCCCCGCCTACGACCATACCGAGGAGGTACCTGGTGACCCCACGGGTGCCTATCAGAAGGGACAGACCAATGCCGAGCGACTCATCCAGATACATACGGGTGAGGATGTTCCCATAGAACCCATCAACGGACAATATAAGATTGTCAATAAGGCTACGGGCAAGGTGCTCTCGCTCAATGGAGGCAAAGCTGTACGCGGCAACGTATACCAATGGAGCGATGGCGGACTGGCCAACCAGGCATGGGACGTATACCCCATTGACAAGACTACCGTAGCAGACTATAGCTACGTAGTCATCCGCAATGCCAATACCTCAGGTGTGCCCCTCTACCTCGATGCGCAGGCTTGGAACATGGACAATGGTGCTAACGTAACCGTATATTCTGATGGCGATGACCTAAGCACGCAGCCCAACGGATGGCAACGTTGGTACTTGCGCTACATGGGCGACGGATATTACCAGATTATCAATCACTTCACGGGATTATACGTTGGTGTTAATGGGGGTAGCACTGCCAATGGTGCCAACGTGGTAGAACTGAACAATAACGGAGGTGACCACCTGCTGTGGAAGTTTATCCCCGCCGACTGCAAGGTGGAGACCACCGCTCCCGAGGTTCCCACGGGGCTGACAGCCACAGCCCAAGAGGGTGCCGTAAAGCTGACGTGGACCGCCAATGAGGAAACCGACATCCATGGATATATGGTATACCGCTACAATGACGGAGCTGACATATGGGAATGCATCGGACGCAAGGTGCGTGGCACAGCATTCCTGGACAACACCTGCCGCAAAGGGCAACCCCTCCGCTACCGCATCAAGGCACTTGACGATGCATACAATCTGAGTGAGGCTTCGGCAGAGGTGACATCACAGACTGCAGCAAACCCGGCACGTATCGGACAATGGACAGGCCTATCAAACAGAGATAGCGGCAACAACAAGCTACATGCCGTAATGAACGGGGCTACACTGACTACCGACAAAGAGCGCCCGACCTTCTCGTTCGACGGTAAAGACGACTACATGAAACTCCCTTATCACGTGGGCGACATGGAGCAGATGACCTTTACTGCATGGGTTAAGGGCAGCAGCAGTAGCGCTTGGCAGCGCATCTTTGACTTCGGTAATGGCGAGGATGAGTACCTCTTCCTCACACCGACCAATGGTAGTGCCATGCGCTTCGAGATTAAGAAGGATGGCATCATTCAGGGGCTTAATGCCACCACAAGACTGAGTGTCGGTGCATGGAAACATGTAGCAGTGACCATCAGTACCGATGAGGTATGTATATATATAGATGGAGAGCTCAACGCGTCTACCAAAGACATCACCCTACGCCCATCAGATGTAGTCCCCACCTTGAGTTACCTTGGTCGGTCGCAGTTTGATGCCGACCCCACCTTCAAAGGTATGATGAGCGATGTGCGCATCTACAACTACGCCCTCACCGCCGAGGAGATAAAGGGCGTGTCCGGCGAATCTGTTTCAAGCGAAGGAGTCGACATCACTGCAGAGCGCATACCAGCCATAGCAGACAATCTGGACAACTGGACATACACGGGTCCGTGGTCGACATGGACAGACGAGACTGAACATGCCACCACACTCACCTCTCCATATGTACGCACCACATCAGCTGGAGTCAGCACGCTCAGCAAGGCCCTCACCTATCTGCCCGAAGGCCAATACAAGCTGGCGGCAAATGTATATGCCTATAATTATGGCTCCACGAAGAGGAGTCAGTATCTATACCTCAACGAGCAGACGCTGGCCATCAACTCGGCCAACAACCGCTCAGCTACACTACGCAGCATCGTAGGCACTGTAGCGCCGGACGGCAAAATGGAGTTTGGCCTCAAAGCCACCTCCGCATCCAGTGCCGCCAATATTGCCATGGACAATGTGCAACTGATATTCCAAGGTACCGCATCGGAGTATATCGAAGGCATCAACAATATAACCTACGACATGCTTGCCGAGGCACTGCCCCTCGTAGACAAACCGATGAATGCCACCCCTGGAGCAGCGCTGCGTACAGCTGTAGATGCTGCGAACACAGCCATGGGAACCTATATCGCCCACATCGAAAACGGCACTGCTACCTCGGCGGATGTCGAAGCATGGATAAGCGCACTGGAGAGCATACCTACTGCAGTGAGCAATGCCAAGGTATCGGTTGAAGCCTACAAACCGTTGGCCATACAGGTTGCAGCAGCACATGCCAAGGCAGCCACCTATCCTCAGGAGAATGGCAACGACCTGTTTGCCGAGGAGCTGGGCACCATAGAGGCCAAGTGCGCTGCAGGCGAATATGCAGACACCGATATTGCTGCCGCCATCCTTGAGGTTAAGGGTATCATCAATCGCTACCTCATGGCCGACGCCATGCCCGAAGCTAGCAGAGAGAACCCAGTCGACGTGACCGCCCTGATAGTTGAACAGGCATCCTTTGAAGACAATACCCATACATCGTGGATTGCCTCTCCCGTCCCCACGATGTTCTATGGCATTGCCGAGTTTACCAACACGACCTTCGACATCCACCAGGTACTTCATGGCATGCCAGCCGGTGTATATCTACTGCAAGCACAGGCCTTCTACCGCTATGGCAGCGCCTCGAGCCACTACTCAGCCTACAACAGCGGCACATTGAAGCGCAACGCCAAGCTCTACATCAGCCATAGCTCGGCTGGAACCAATACAGCCGATGTGATGGCCACCTCTGACGACCCGTCGGAAACGCATAAGACGGGCAAGTGGTCGGTACGACTCTACGACGGCCACCCCGTGCCAGACGATATCGTAGCCGCCAGCGAGGCCATTGACACCCTGCACAAGTACATGCCCAAGGATGAATGCAACAGTGTAGAGATTTTCGCTACAGAGACGGGCGACCTCACCATCGGAGTCAAGAAGGATGCGAAGAGAAGCAACGACTGGACAGTCATCGGAGGACTCAGCCTATACTACCTTGGTCAGGATAAAGAAAACGTGGCTGTAGAGGAAATCACCAGCAGCGAAGCCACCGTAATTGCCATATACAACACCAACGGAATACGTATCGCCACCATGCAAAAAGGTATCAACATACTGTACATGAGCGATGGCACCACGGTCAAGGTAGTTGCACAATAACCTATGTCAGCAATACAGATCTGACTAAAAAGAAGAGAGACGTACTGTGGTGCGCCTCTCTTCTTTTCACATCGTGCCGAAAAGACTTCTCTAAACATGTACTTCAAAGCCTACAGATAAACGAAACGCACGTAAATCCTGGACAGAAATTTCGTAGCATATTGATAGGCAAATCCTGCGGTTTGCTTACTTGGTATTGAAATCGGGAATATAGACTTACCAAACTAAATAACATACAAACTCAAAAACTCACGTTTCGCTTACTTCTTGCATTTTCCTAATCGCTCATGGCTGCGTTCTTTACGTCCGCCTTGGGGATTGGGCGGGAAGAGAGCAAGGATGAAGCAGTTCAGCCCGTAACACAAAGCCTACAGAAGACCTCTCTTCTTAACGCTTTATCCAGGCTATATGTAGTCATAATCATTATGGCTACAACATTAGCACACTTTTTCGCGTTAAAACGTAGGATATTTACAAAAATACATGCGTAATGTCTTTGATCAATAAAATATTTCACTTATTTTTGTAGCAAAATTACAGATTTGAATAAAATATAGAATTATGATACGAGATTTTTGGGTAAAGAACTACCTTTCCATTCGCGACAAGCAAGAGTTGAGTTTCTTGGCCAAAGGGCCTGCTTCGGAATTGGTGACAGAAGTCACCGAAGGCGTGTTCCTGTATAAGTTGGGTATTCTGTATGGCTCCAATGCCTCGGGTAAGTCCAATATGTTGATTGCCATGGACGAGATATTTCACATCTTGATACAGCCTCGATACGATACGACAAAAAAGGTGAGCGGTTGCATACCTTTCATCCTGACAAAAGATGAGCCAACAGAGATGCATGTGTCATTCTATGCCAATGGAATTAGATATGACTATGATGTTAGCTTCAATGAGAAGTGCATTCTAAGCGAAGTATTGAATTACTATCCCAACAAGTCGAAATCATTGTTCTATGAGCGCACGTTTGTTGGCGAGAATGTACAGGCAGATATCAAGTTCGGTCCAAGCCTTAAGCTCCAGCCCAAGACTCAGGACAGTATTCGCGAGCACACGTTGAACAACCATAGCGTACTTTCTGTATGTCGAAAGAACGCACTGACCGAAGATGTCGCCGCCTTCAAGGAACTCCACAATTGGATTATGGCCAACTACCACGATATTGATGGTGATGAAGAGAAGGGAGTTGTCGACACGCTGAAGGAGGCATACCTCATACCCAAGAAGCGTAAGTTCTACAACACCATGTTACAAAAGGCCGATTTGAATATCCTCGAATACCGCCCCGTGGTGGAAGACCGCCATATTCCCGCTGAGTTCCGTGAGCGCATCCTGAATGAAAATATTCCCGAAAAGGTGAAGGAGTCATTGCTTAAGCCCACGGCCGATACCATCGAATTTGTCAACCAATCCGCCGATGGCAACTTTGTGATACCTCTTCGCTGGCAATCCAAGGGCACCATCAAGTATATCCGCATTCTGGAGGCTCTGTACGATATGATAACTAGTCCCCACGTCTATTTCCTCGACGAGTTGGGTGAAGACCTGCACAACGATCTGTTGTTTTATTACCTCAACGTCTTCATCTTCAATTCCGACAAGTCGCAACTTATCATCACCAGCCAAGAGACCACCCTTCTCTCTCAAGATCTCATCAATGAGAACCGAGGCGTAGTGTGGTTCGTGGAGAAGAATCGTGAGACCGCCTCGTCGGAATATTCTCGTGGCGACTCCTTCGGCTTGCATAAGAACCTCTCGCTTTACAACTCCTATCGCATAGGTCGCTTGGGAGCAAAGCCCGAGCTGGGTAGTATCTTTATAAACTTGGAGGACTGATATGTTAAGTTATTTCCACAACGGTTCCTCTTCCCAATTCTTAGGGAATCCCATGACTGCAATATCTATCATTGGATATGTATGAAGCAAGGATTTCAAATCTTTCTTCAGTGTATTTTGTGGATGAACGACATCAACAAGATGCTTTAGGATGCAGAGGGTAAAGAAGATTCTTCCCTGTTGTACCGATTCTGAGATCCATGGAGCATTCCAACGATTCATCAGCAGGGCGCGAATTGATAGTTTGCGATTCCACAATCTAGCATGATGGCAACACGCATTTCGCGTTACAGTGATAATGGTAAGCCACGAAGTAAATACAGGAACATTCAATCCAAAGTACCTTGCTATACTCTTTCGTATTTGGTTGCTGGCAATATTCTCATACACACGCGTCAACACGCCGAAAGGCAATATTTCCGCCAGCATCCATGAAGGTGGATATGGGTCTGTATATGTATCTTTGAAATGCTTAATAAATTCTTCTCGTGTCGTTTGCAATTCCTTATCAATCAGCTGCAATGTTCTTTGGAATTTATCCGCATGTGCATATGTTTCAGCAGAAGTCATCCAAAACGGATTGCCGGTATCTCTGCTAGTTATGTTCACGATAGCACTACGCACGGCAATCTCAATTCTTTCTATCTGGTCAAAGATTAACAACCGCAGGTGTCGATCAAAAGCATAGATGCTCATCGCCTGCTCAAAAGAGGTACCCTCCTTGAACACATGTTCAGTTTTAGGTAGACGAAGGAACGGATGTAGATAAGCAGACAGGCGATAGTACCCAATTGAACGGAGAGCTTGCAATGCCAACTCCTTTTTCTCTATGACAAGGCCTCGTTCCATCAGCAGGGTCACCAACTCCTCAGGAGCACTATATCGTTTTTCGTAACGCATGGTATATAAAAAAACGACCCGCCGATTTAAGCATTGTAAAGAGGCTTGGCGGGTTCTTGCGTTGCAAAGGTAGTGCAAATCGAATGAATCTGCAAATATCAAAGGATAAAATGCGCAAAAAGTTTAGTTTTTCTTCATTTCGCATCAAATTTCTGTGCAAGAATTTCGTAGCATAATGTAAGGCAAACCCTGCGGTTTGATTACATGGTGTTGAAAACGGAAGTACTCATTTACAAACTTAAAAACTCAAAAACTTTAAAACTCACGTCCACGCTTACTATTTGTATTTCCCTAATCGCTCATGGCTGCGTTCTTTTTGTTCGCCTTGGAGATTGGGCGGATTGAGGGCAAGGATGAGGCATTAGGAAGGCCTTATGAAGTAACTTTTCATGCAAATGTTTGTTGGATAAAAACAAATCGCTAACTTTGTGCAATAAACTTTGGCACTATATGGAGCAAATCAGAAGAATTCCTAAGAATCAGGTCATCATGTCCTTCGTGGCTACCAGCATCGAGACCACTGCCCGCTATCTGGGGGTCAGCTATAGCGACGTGTTTCATCGTATGGAGCGCTTGGGGATGATAGATGATTACATCCTGCCCAACTACGAGCCGCTGCATAGCGAGAGCCGCGACGTGCTGGCACAGCGTATGGTTGAGTGCCTTAACAATTGGGAGGCAAAGCTATGAGTGAGGTTGTCGGATATGGCATTGACACCAAGTCGCCCATAATACAAGAAATCATTATGAGCAATCGCATCGGTGCCATATCTGTCATTCTTGCCGAGCGGCTGTGCATCACCGACATACAGGCCTTGAAGCTATTCTATGCAAGCCAAACATGTGCCCATCTTCACGACAAGTCTACAGGACTCTACCTTTATGGCGACCACTACATCGCCGATGAGTATATGCGTGAGATGGAGGATAGGCAGTAATATGTTGCGCAAAAAGTTTAGTTTTTCTTCATTCCGCGTCAAATTTCTGTACAAAGTTTGTGCAAGCCGAACGGGAATGCAAATTCATTTGTGATTTCCTGAGGCGCAGCCAAACTTCTACTTGTGCGAGCACAAGTTAAAAATTTTGTAGCATAATGTAAGGCAAACCCTGCGGTTTGCTTGCATGGTATTGAAATCGGAAGTATAGACTTCTTCGCTATCGTGGCAGATCGTTATCGGTTCCCTATTTCTTACTGACGCTTTGCATTTTCCTAATCGCTCATGGCTGCGTTCTTTTCACTGGCCTTGGGGATTGGGCGGGAAGAGGGGAAAAGATGAGGCGGTAGAGGGATTGCACCAATATTAAGGCTGTAACAGGATAGCTGTTTATTTTGGAGTTAGTCGACTACAAATCAACATCAAGATGAAATAAAAGAGGCCAAGAAAGAGGGCGTTACCCATCATGGATAATGCCCTTGCAATAATCTGATAAATATTCATTGTTCAATCGTAAGATCGCCTTCCACCATTCCAGAAACGTCTAATGGCGGAATAATAATGTGATTAAACGGAGTTCCCTCTGTCCGACAATGCAATATTCCTCTTGCCGTGCCTACGGTTTGCACGACAAAATACTCCACTATACCTTTAGGAACAACGATATTTCCACCCTTTACGAAAGTATTCCAGTCTTCCTCGTGAATCTGGAACTCACAACAGACGTCAAGCATCATTATCTTTTCTTCTGAGGAACTGAATGTAAACATCATGTTAACAGCCAAACGCTTCCATTCAATAGAATACTTTATTCCTAACTTAGTCTCCAGACGTATATTCTCTTGTTTCAGATTGTCAGTAAGTATAGCAAACTGATTTACATTTATTCTAAACATTCTAAACCGTACCATAATCAAGCTGCATTAGGTTTTGGACATGGACATAACACAAAAAAATCTTTATCAGTATTCATGCTGTCTACAGTTTTTGAAACCGCCATTGTATATTCGTTCCTAAACCATTTTTTAGAATCATCCTCATCGTAAGCATCAATAGGAATAAATTCGATTCTAGGTATATACCCAAGAGCAAGAGACAACTCTACAATTTTCGACAACTTATGATCATAATCTCCACTCAGGAGTTGAGTTACGTACCCTTTAGACACTCCCAAATGTTCAGCCAATTGCGTACGATTTTTGTTTGTATTTTCCATGAACCGATACGCGCAGTTATAAAGGGCTAATTGAATCTTAGCTATCCAATAACCCGAAGTTCTCAAAACGTCTTTTCTATCCATAGCTACTCTTTTATTTCGGGGAAGTTCTTAATTCTTTTCTTTAAAATAGAAATATCATTCTTTTGATCATCCTTATAACCTCCCATTACTACATAAATATTAGGTTTTTGCTTTATTACATATACCCTCAATGGTTTCTTCTTAAATTCAAAAACATCCGACCTGTTTAGTCCCTTAATGTTTCTAAACTTCTCTTTAGGAATGAGTTGAGCTCCGAGCTCATCCATGTATGTAATTATTGCTGCCATTTTATTACAATATCTAACATCATCGACTACCTCTTCGTAAAACTCATCGAAATAACATTTTTCGTCTACATATAGTTTATAATATGTATACTCTTCGTTATTCACTATTTCCAACGGTTCTTCTCTATACTCAGGCATAGCGCAAAGTTTAGCTATAACTAAATCTTTGGCAAAAGTAAATATTGTTGGCAAAAATAAACATTGAAAAAGCTATTTTTTTTATTCTATTTGGAACAAATAAGTGCTTTTTAAACACGAAAAGACTGAATTACCCACAAATTGCTATATCTGATATAGCAATTTACGTTCAATTGGCTTAATCATCTTCTCAATGAATTTGATTTCGTCTTCGGTTAGATTGTACTTTGTGTATAGTTGTTTGCCTATTTCTCGGACCGGTTTGTTCCAATCAATATAGCTTTGATAGTAGTATTGAATCAATCAGAAACTTAACAGATGAAAGATTGATAGAAAAACTATTTCTTATTCATACCACCAAATGGGACACTTACAATGCGGGCATATTTTCCCATATTCGGAAACATACCACCTCTTTTATCTCTACATTGGCGACGGGTCTTTTCTTTAAGTTTCTCTTTTCTTATTTTTAGGTCTGCTGCTGATTTCAACCCTAATTCGTGAAAACTTTTAGGATTAGCCTTATCCGCTTCTAAAAACTCCAGTTCTTCTTCTGTAAACGGTTCCGCTTTTGTTTTATTCTTACGGGGTGGAGTTATCTTCATGGCAACATTATGTACAACTTTGTCCCTATAAAACTCTTCAGATAAGGCCACATATTGTTCATCGCTAATCTTTTCATTAGGGGACACAATGACACCGAATCTTTTCTTCAGAAAGTTCGCAGCAGTGCTAAAGCCTATATTGAGTTCTTTAGTTACTTGGTTAAGTCGTGGCATAGAAATAATTATCTTTTTTCTGGAGTATTATTACCTCAGTATTCTCTAAATCTAATATTTTTTATTTTGCCCACCAGATGGAATATACATTATCTTTGCTGACGGTCCTCTGTCCAACATCTCTTTATCTAAATCTTGTTGTCGCTGCATTTTTTTGTAAGCTCCAAAAAAGTGAGTAAGTTTTATTCTCTCTATTAATTCATTCAATTGTCTTCGAAGATATATATAAACACTAGTATCTGTTGCCATACAATTTGCATGTTCTATAAGATTACGTGCTTCTTGAATAGAAGTGACATTTCCTTCTTGAATAAAAGCATCAACCTCCTCTTTGAGCTTGAAATGAGGATAAGATTTCTTTTGTATAGGTCGAGCTTCTTCCCGTTTTCTCTTTGCTTCCAGTTCGGCCCTCTTCTTTAATATTTTCTCTTGTACTTTCTTGTCGTTAGAATCAAGGTGATAACTCTTGACTTTCTTTGCTGGAATTGGAACAAGTACATTCTGCACACTAATAATACCCTTCTTGGCACTTGTTTTAGGAGCAATGTTCGGCGAATAGGTTTTCTTTGGCAACTGTTTCAGTAAGTCCTTTAGGTAGATTTGCAGCTTTACCTTTCGTATTTTATACAATATGGCTACCTCTAATTCAGCAGAATAAGTACAGCCTTTGCTCTTAAGTTCCTCAAATAATGCGATAATCTTTTCTTCGGTATTTAGAGGTTCGTATTTTTCGGGTATAGTTATCATCTGTTCAGATTTTAGAAAGCCACGACAAAGGTATAAAACATTTTCCGTACATCCTATCAATTTTACAATTACGAATCAGTTACTCAGCTGTTTTCTTACTCGCCAACACCTCTTTGATATGTTGTTGGTTCTTCTCGTCAATGCCGAATAACTTGTAGAGTTGTTCGTTTACATTGCCGCTATAATCAATGAGGCCATTGTTGTCAGAGTAGTCCAATAGATCGGGGACTTTCTTTGCCAATGAGGTGAGGGATTCGTCGGTGAGGAGGAAGGCGAAGCGGATAATTTCGCTTGTTGCGTACTTGAAGAAGTTCTTGGCTTCTTGCTTAGTAGCAAAGGTTTTCAATGCCACGCGAGAGCGACCGAATGCGCTATGGTTATCGACGATTGCAATTTGGTTGCTACGCTTCTGACCTCCAGCGTTGGCACTTGAAACAATAACCTTCCATCTATCCAAATATTCAATTCCTGTGGTTATAACATCTTTATTGGCAATATACCATCGTGCTCTTCCGCTCTTTCCTGCCTTATCGTTAGTGAAGAGTTTTATTTCTGTGTCAGAGTCGAAAATATCACCATTTTCATATTCTCTCACGAGTGTTGGATTCTTTTCCACGAAATCACTCTCAATAGAGAAAAGGCAACGTGGAAGAATTGCATCGTGCAAACATCCGTACTTTTGAATTGCATTACTGAGCAACGTTGCAATTTCATTGTTAAGAGGATTCAGCGGAAAGAGTTCTTCGCCTGGATTATCAGCATAAACGGATACATCATTACCCCCTTGAGAATAAATATACTTGAAACCACGACTTACTTTCTGTGTATCTTTCATTACTATGGACAAGCCATCAGCAATGCCAACTTCCTTGAATACATCAGTGGAGTTGGGGAAGAACTTCAATAAACACAAACGAAGGTCATTGATTTGTGACAAACCGAATTGCTCAAATCCTTTTCCTGAGCGATGAATCCATCTTGCACCAGGGTAAATGAGTGCTGTATATCGACCTAACCTTTCGCTTATCATTTGGAAGTATTGGAATATACTGACACTAACTTTTTGTCCGTTGGCACTCTCTTTTTGCGCTACAACCTCTTGATACGGTGGATTACCCACTATTGCATTGAATTTCATATTATCGTTGTCTATTGCTTTCCAGTATGAACTGCCTTTGGCTACTTTGGCCACGAAGTTCTCAGGTTTGTTCTTTATTTGATTGATCAGGTCCTCGAAATAGCGCGTGTTCACTTTGGCTTTGCGGAAGCCGATGAGGGTGCGCTTGGTGATGCTCTTGGCCATCGGGGTCTTGCAGATGACGAAGATGTTTTCGGCCACCACCTTGTCCCATATCCGTTGCTCGTCCTCTATGCTTGATACGGAGAAGAGCGAGGCGGCCACTCGGGTGCGGTAGATGCTGTAGGCCATATAGAGCGGATACAGACCCGACTTGGAGTTAATCTCGAGAATACGCGCATCCTCGGCAAACACCTCGGCGGTCACCTTACCGTGGTCAATGAAGCGCGGCTCGGCGAGTATGGTTTCATTGTCCTCTGCCAGAAAACTGTAGCCTCCCAAGCAGTCGCCCAAGTGCATGTTCACCACTCGCCACGGAGTGAGCACGGTCTCCTTGTCGGGATTGCGGAAGGTGCTGAAGATATCGGTGATGCGCTCGATGCGCTCCTCCACGCTCAGCTTGTCGGCCGCACGGGCCATGGCACGGATGCGCTTGCCTGCCGCGCTGAAGATGTCGGGGTCGTAGTACTTCTTGATGCTCTCGAACTTCTCCTTGGTGACGCCCTTGGGCATGAACTCCTCCCACGACTGGTCGTCGATGAGCGATGAGAAGTTGTCGATGGTAATCTCCTCGTCCTCGTTGCTCACCTCGGCACCATAGATGAGCAGGGGCATACGGATGGAGATGCCGCGCAAGATGGAGATGGCGGCCTCGCGGTTCTCGCGCTTCTTCTTCAGTTCTTCGAGCCGCTGCTTCTCTTCCTCGGTGAGCGGTTGCTTGTCCTTGCCCTTCTTCTTGTTTTTCTTCTCCAGATTCTCCAGCTCCTCGTATTGCTCATCGGTGAGTCCTTGGTTGTTGATGTCCACCTGATTGGTCTTGGGCATGGCCTTGGTCTGGCCGATAATCCTCTTCAGGTCGTCAAACTCCTGCAGTTCGAGGTCGTTGAGCTTCATCAGCTCGTCGTTGTAGAGGCTCTTGTCCTCAAATCCGTTGCGCACGACACGCTCCACGTATACCTTCTTCAGCTGTTCGAGCATACGGGGCACATCGAACTGGCTCATCTGTGAACCCTCGACCGATATGATGGGGCAGAAGTTGAGAAACTCGCCCATAATCTTGCGGTCGTTGCCGCTGGTCTTGCCTGCCTTGGCCGATATCTTGGCCGTCTCGGCAATGACCTTCAAGGTGCGGTCGGGGGCAAAGTCGAACACGTAGCACTGCTCCTTCACACGGCCGTTGATGGTGGCGGGTGTCTGCACACGGAAGATGGTCTGCATATAGCTCGATGCGGCCGTATTGTAGGAGCCCGACAGCATGAAGACGGCGGTCCAAGCCTTGACGCTGACACCCGTCGTGAGTCGTCCACACGAGAGGGTGATGGTGCGTGTGGCGTCGGGGTCAGGACCGATGGCCTCCTCCACGGCCACGAGTGCATCGCGGCTCTCCTCGTCCTGGTCGCCATCGCCAGCCACATTGACAATCCTGAAGTGCTGAAACACGGGATGGCTCTGCAGCATCGTGCTCAGTGCCCGCGCCTCCTTCACGCCCGGCACCATCCACAGCGTGTGGCGGAAGATGTTGCGGTACTCCTCATTGGCAAAGGGGTAGTAACTCTCCTTGTCCTCCTTGGTGAGCAGGTTGAGGAATGCCCGCACATCCTTCTCGTGGGTAAAGGTGCCCTCCTCATTGACGCGGAAGAACTCGCGGAAGTTGAATGCCACATCCTCGTCGATAAACTCATGGAGCAGTCGCCCGAGGTCGTAGGTGTAGATGTTCATCGTGGGCAGCGAGGCATAGGGGTTGGGGTCGCCAAAGTGGAGGTCGTCCCACGAGGCCTTGGCCTGCTGCTCCATCACGTAGTCCCAGGTGTATATCTCGCCCTCCTTGAACTCGTCGAGCAGGTTGAACGGCGTGCCCGACAGGCGCAACACCTTGGTGTCGCTCTTCACCAGTTCGGTCATCACCGCCTTGCCCAGCTCGGTCTGTGTGCCCTCGTGTGCCTCGTCCACGATGATGAAGTCCCACACGGTGGCAAACACCTCGTTGTTCTTGTCGAAGTGGCCGCCTACAAGTTCCGAGCCGCGGAGGTCCTGCATGGAGGCGAAGTACACATACTGGCACTTGCCCTGCCGTGCCCTTGTCTCCAGTGAGCTGTGGCTGTCGCCATTGTTCTTCGAGCCGTAGGCAAAGTGGGGGCGGTCGTAGAATATCTTGCCGAAGTCCTCGAACCATCCGCTATCCACCACGGGGCGATGGGTGAGGATGAGCGTGCGCTTGAAGTCCACCTCCTTGACCACTTGCAGGGCTGACAGTGTCTTGCCGAAACGCATCTTGGCATTCCACAGCATCTGGTTGCCCTTCTTGAACTGGCGCTTGGTCTTCTCTATGGCATCGCGCTGCTCGGGACGGAAGACGATGGGTGTGCGTTCGTGCGATATCTCTGCCGTGGAGAGCGACTCGCGCCCCTCCTTGACGGCGGCGATGGCATGCTTCACGGTCTCAAGGTCGGTGATGAACCACTCGTTGGCCTTGTTGGCCGTGTCGAACACCTTTTTCTTGATGCCCGAGCGCTCCAGCACGTTGTGCACCTCCTTGTCGTTGAACGAGCAGAGGCCCCGTTTCTTACTATTATATATGGTAAGCTCCGTATACAGGAGGTCGTAGGCGATGCCTGCCGTCTGGGTGTACTGGTTGATGCGCTTCTTCGCCGAGTCGTTGAGTGCCTTGCTGTTGGGCGCGAGACCGAAGACGTTGTCGCTGTCGCACGTGGCTTCGCCCACTTTCAGGCAACCCTGATGTGCAGCATCATTGATGCGGAACACATAGATGAGTTTCAGTTTCAGTGAGGAGGTGAATTTCATAGTCGCACTATTTGATGAGGTCGATAAATCGGATTTTCTTGTGGTCACGAGTTCCCCAGTCGCGGATGAGGCAGTAGGTGCCGTTGTGGCGGTGGATGTCGTCCTTCGTGCATCCCTCGCATGGGGTTACCCTCTCGATGGGGCCGTCGAAGAGGGTCTGCTCTATCTCTACCCTGTCGGCACACGAATCGGGCACTACGCCTTTGAGGCCGTCCATCTGCCACACGTTCCACGAGATGATGTAGGCGATGTAGTTGAGCGATTTGAGCATGGGCTGCTTGCCGAACTTGGCTTCGTAGTACTCGATGAAGGAGATGAGCATGGCTTCGCGGGCGATCAAGAGATTGTCGCCCTGCCACTCGTAGCCGTAGATGCTCTTGTAGGCAGCCTGTGCCCATTCGAGCCATTCGCCCGAGGTTGTGGTGTTCTCGCTCACCACACGTAGCTTGCGGTCGAGCAGCCCGATGCGCTCTCGCAGGGGGATGGCCTCGCCCGTAGTCGTGTCGTAGCGGCTCACGATGTAGGGAGCCTCGCCACAGGTAATCTCCAGTCGGGTGTCGCGCACATAGTCGCGCCACGTCTTGCCTTCGGGGAAGACGATTTTCTCCGTGGTGGCTGTCCAGCGGTGCTGCCCCTGCTCGTCGGTGTACTCCACGTTGAACACCTCCTTGCGGCCAAACCACGCCTCGTCGATGAGGTTGTTCTGTGCATTGCATATCCACGAAGGGGTGAACACCTCGGCCATGTCGCGTGAGCGGGCGGTCTGGGTGTCGCGGTTCTTCAGCACGCGCGGCATGATGACGTGGCCGTTCGTGCCCGTGACAAGATGGGGAAGTATGGGGGAATGGTAGCCGTAGTCCTCGCCCAGATGTTCGTAATCCGAGGTGGCCCAAAAGATGTTGCGCTGCGGTTCTCCCTCCCGGCTCGTGGTATGGTCCTTGAGCAGGATGGTGAGCAGCTCGGGGGATATGTTGTAGATATAGTCCTCCAGTATGTCTACTTCGATGGCCATAGGCTATCTGTTTAGGGAAGAGGACGATATGGGATTATTCCTATGCCAACTCCCCCTCTGTTTATAGAGGGGGTGCCCGTAGGGCGGGGGCGTTATAAGCGAAGCGCGTAGGGAAACAAAGACTCCGTGCTACGCTTGGAACTCCCTCCGCTTCACTTCGTTTCGCTCGTCCCTCTATGAACAGAGGGACAGTTGGTGTGCGTAAACCCTAATATCGCCTTAACTCTTTCCTTTACGGTCGAGGACTACAGCAACCGAATATTATCAAACAAGGTAATATGAAGACACAAAAAAAGACGTGAAGCCCTGCACTGTCGCTCGCTCCACGGTTAGAGGCTCCTGGAATTGCCCTGCAAGTCGGAACGAGCAACGTCAAAGCCCCACGCTGTATGTATACCAACAACCCTGCTGTGCCCAAAGTTGCCATTGGCGTACGAGTACACCAATGGCCTTGACACAATGAGGGCTGTGTATATCACAACCAAGGGGCATTCACCGTTGCTTTGTTTTTGACTTGCGATTCGAAATTTTTCCAGGATTTCTAACCGTCAAAACCAAAGCGTAGTAAACGCCTTTCAATATGTCTATCGCGCACCCACGAACATGTTCGGCGTGAGCGATGCGACAAAGTTAGTAAATAATTAGGAATTAGGAGTTAGGAATTAGGAGTTATTTTTAATATTTGAGAGCAGATGAAGCAATCGGCGATTGGCAGCGGAGCTGCAGGTTAGTCATCGCGATGCGATGGGTTAATAGCAACTGCGTTGCTGGTTAAAGGTTAAGGGGGAGCAACAACGGTTGCAACGTTGACGAAATAGTGTTTTCCTGTTTTAGACTAAGGTATCGGTTTTAAGCCATAACATGCTGTATATATTGCGTTTATCCACCGATACCCCCGTTGAGGGGTATCGGTGGCTCTTCATCTATGACCGACACCTCGCAACGGGGGTATCGGTCGGCATCCTATTGCAATACAATATGTTAGGATGGATTACCGATACCTTCGCTAAATAAAGGGGAACAATACTTTCTTGCAAGTGTAATACTCCGGCGAGTAGGTGTATCCATTAATTGTTGCACCTGAAATAAAAAATGGCAATAACTCTGTAAGCAGGAAAATCAGACAAAGAGAATTCTGAAATCAGACAAAGAGATTTTTTCTGACGCAAGGCTCTGATAATTTTATCAAAAGGCTCCGTTAGAATTGCCGGAGCCTTGCGTTTCGCGCGGTATATGCATGTACCAATTCTATTGCATGTTTGTAATCATTTCATTGCATACATCAACCTGCAAAAGTAGTTGACAACCATATGTGCATGTGTAGTCTCTCGCAGTTTTTACTCTCAGCCCTCAAGGTTCGTGCCAGTGAGCGAGAGTCAAACTTGTTTGAGCTCTCACAGCGAGCGCAGCCGAAGTTCAACAACGAAGTTGTTAACTCCAAACTCTCAACTCCCGTATCAGTCTGTCGTTCTCCTCGGGTGTGCCGATGGTGATGCGCAGGGTGCCCTCGCAGCCTGGGGTGCGTGAGCGGTCGCGCACGATGAGTTCGCGGACGATGAGGTAGTCGTAGAGCTCGCGCGGACGGGCGGTCTTCACGAGGAGGAAGTTGGCATCGCTGGGGTATACCTTCTCTATATAGGGCAGCGCGGTGAGGGCTGCGGCTACGCGTTCGCGTTCGGCGATGAGGGTCTGCACCTGTGGGGTGATGTCCGTCGCGAGAAGGCGCAGGGCGAGTGCCAATGTGTCGGTGCCGATGTTGTAGGGGTACTTCACCTGCTCGAACAGGCGGATGATGCGCTCTTCGGCAAAGGCAAGGCCCATGCGCAGACCGGCAAGGCCGTAGGCTTTCGAGAGGGTCTGCAGGACGATGAGGTTGGGGTATTGGTCTATTAGCTCTACCATGCTGGGCACAGAGGAGAAGTCGATGTAGGCCTCGTCGACCACCACGATACCAGGGAAGCGGCTCAGGAGTGAGACGAGCTGTTCGCGGGGGAAGGCATTGGCCGTGGGGTTGTTGGGTGAGCACACGAAGAGCAGCTTGCTCTGCATGTCAGTAGCGCTCAGGAGTGCCTCTACGGGCAGACTGAAGTCCTCGCCGAGCATCACCTCGCGGCACTCGATGTCGTTGATGGCAGCACACACGCTGTACATGCCGTAGGTGGGCGCTATGCTGACGATGTTGTCGATGCCGGGACGACAGAAGATGCGGAACAGGAGGTCGATGGCCTCGTCGCTACCATTGCCGAGGAAGAGGCGTGCGGGATTGACGCCCTTCTTCTGTGCTATGGCGCTGCGCACCTGCTCCTTGAGCGCGGTAGAGGGGTAGCGGTTGTAGCCATTGTCGAAGGGGTTCTCATTGGCGTCGAGGTAGATGCCGATGCTGCCCTTGTACTCGTCGCGGGCGGTGGAGTAGGGTTTCAGGGCGGCGATGTTGGGGCGGACATTCTTTAATTGACAATTGACAAAGTTGCGATTGAGCGAGGGCAAAGACTGCTTGCAGGCTCTGCCGAGCGTAGCAACTTCAACGGAGTTAATTGACAATTGACAATTAGAGTTCTCGGAGTTCTCGGAGGACTCAGAGTTGCCGGAACCCTTCGAGGCCACCCTTACCTTCACTGCATTGGCATGTGCGTCCAGTCCCTCGGCTTCGGCCATGCGGATGATGGTGTTGCTGAGGCTGTTGAGGCCTTCCTGGCTGAGCTCCTGGTAGGTGATGGCGTGCATGAAGCTGTCGAGGCCGATGCCGCTGTAGGCACTGGCGAGTCCCATGGTGGGCAGGGTGTGGTTGGTGCCTGAGGCGTAGTCGCCGGCACTTTCGGGAGAGTAGTGCCCCACGAAGATGCTGCCTGCTGCGGTGATGCGGTCGGCCACAGCCCACGCATCGTCCATGGCGATGATGAGGTGCTCAGAAGCGTAGGCGTTGGCAAAGGCAATCATGGTGTCGATGTCGTCAAATACCACGATGCGGCTGTTGGCAAGCGAGCGTGTGGCGATGTCGGCACGGGGCAGCAGAGCGAGCTGACGCGCTATCTCGGCATTGACCTGCTCGGCAAATTCTTGACTGCGGCATACGAGCAGCGATTGGCTGTCGGGGCCGTGCTCGGCTTGGGAGAGGAAGTCGGCCGCCACGAAGTCGGGACGGGCGCTGTCGTCGGCCATGATCATCACTTCGGAAGGGCCTGCGGGCATGTCGATGGCGGTGCCCTGTGCACTGACCATCTGCTTGGCCTTGGTCACGTAGCGGTTGCCGGGGCCGAAAATCTTGAACACGCGCTCTATGCTCTCGGTGCCGTAGGCCATGGCGGCAATGGCTTGTGCGCCACCCAATTTATATATGGTGCGTACGCCACACAGTTGGGCAGTGTAGAGCACTACGGGATTTACCTTGCCAGTGGTGCGGTCGCATGGGGTGCAAAGCACAATCTCCTCGCAGCCAGCGATCTGGGCGGGAAGTGCCAGCATCAGAATGGTGGAGAAGAGTGGGGCACTGCCACCCGGTATGTAGAGACCTACGCGGCGTATGGGGAGCACGCGGCGACGGCAGTGCACACCGGGCATGGTGTATACGTCCACGGCAGGGGTCTGCTGCGCCTTATGGAAAGCGCTGATATTGCTTGCTGCCTGGCGGATGGCTGATTGGAGTTCTTCACTTACCAAAGACTCGGCTTCGGCAAACTCGGCCTCAGATACTTGCAGCGACTCGGGGCAACATCCGTCAATCTCTGTGGTGATGGCACGCAGGGCCTCGTCACCTCCCTGGCGGATGCGCTCAAGGATGGCGCGTACACGCTGTTCGATGACCGTGTCGTCATCGGTGGCACGGAGCATCAGCGCTGGCCAGGTATTTTTATCGGGGGAAATGTGTGTTTGTAGCATGCTGAATTAAAAATTAAAAGTTAGGAATTAAAACTAGCACGGTTTAAGTTGTTCTAATTTTTAATTATTAATTTTTCATTTATTCAATCACTTTATCCAAATCCAGCACGAGGATGCCCTCGGCACCAATCTGCTTGAGGCGCTCTATCTTGTCCCACAGCTCGTCGGCTTTCACTACGGAGTGTAGTGAACACCAGGATTTGTCGGCCAGAGGCATTACCGACGGACTGCGCATGGCGGGGAGTATGGCAATGGCCTCGTCGACCTTGTCGGCGGGGAGGTTCATCAGGATATATTTCTTTCCACGGCTATTGGTGACAGCATCGATGCGGAAGAGCAGCGAGTCGAGGATGGCGCGCTTCTCGGGCGAGAGATTGGGGTTGGCGATGAGCACCGCCTCGGACTGAATGACCTGCTCCACCTCCTTGAGACCATTCGACACGAGGGTGCCACCCGACGACACGATATCGAAGATGGCATCGGCAATGCCTGCTGCGGGGGCTATCTCTACCGAACCCTTGATGACGCGGATGCTGGCCTCGATGCCCTTTTCGGCGAAGAAGCGGCGCAGGATGTTGGGGTAGGAGGTGGCGATGCGCTTGCCCTGGAAATAGGCGGGCGAGGTGTACTCATCGGCTTTGGGAATGGCCAGCGAGATGCGGCAACCACCGAATCCCAATCGGCGCACTACCTCTACTGCAGCGTCCGTCTCGGCCACCTCGTTGAAGCCTACGATGCCTATGTCGGCAGAGCCGTCGGCCACGACTTCGGGGATATCATCGTCGCGCAAGTAGAGAATCTCGAGAGGGAAGTTGCCTACACGATCGAGAAACTTACGTTTCTGGTCATTCACATTCATGCCTGCATCTTGCAGCAGGTCGACGCTCTGCTCGTTGAGTCGTCCTTTCGATTGGATAGCTATTCGTATCATATGGTTCTTTCTATTTAATCTTTTTATGAGTTAGGTGTATAAAACAAGAAGGACCTGCCTGATAGGTAAGTCCTTCCTGTATGATGAAAACAAACTACATACATCGCTTACCTTATCGGCTGATAGGGTGATGATAATGGCGATGTAGGTTGGTCTTCTTCATAATCTCTTTTTACCTTATAAACATGTGACAAAGATATTGGTTTGTTTTGATTGATGCAACAATTTGATGATATTTTTTGGATTTTACTTGAAATTTATCACTAAAATCGGTATGAATGTAATCGTTTTGATTTGGTGACCTCTTGTTCGTTTGGTGAATCATTGCGTTTTGCCATATTAGAACTTAGAATAAAATAGGAATAAGGGTGCTTGTTTTGAGTATTTGCATTATCTTTGTCTTTGCAATAATGGAATAAAAGCAATATGACAAAGTATGATTTTGATCGAGTTATTGATCGTCATGGAACAGATGCCTTAAAAGTGGATGCTGTACAGGGTATTTGGGGAAGGAATGACCTATTACCCTTATGGGTTGCGGATATGGATTTTGCAACTCCTCCGTTTGTGCTTGAAGAACTGCGTGCCCGCTTGCAACATGAAGTGTTAGGATATACAGTGCGTACTCCGAGATGGGAATCTGCGATTGTCGCATGGCAGAAAGGACGGTATGATTGGAACATACAGAAAGACTGGCTTAACTTCGTACCTGGCATAGTTCCCGGTATAGCGTTTGCTATAAGTTGCTTTACGCAACCTGGGGATACGATACTTATACAGCCGCCTGTATATCATCCCTATATCCATGTACCCCAGAATCTCGGTCGTACGTTGCGTGAAAATACGTTGAAACTGGTCGATGGTCAGTATCAAATAGACTTCTCCCATTTCGAAAAGGATGTGAAAGGGTGTAAACTCTTTTTACTATGCCACCCCCATAACCCAGGAGGTAGAGTATGGCGTTCCGATGAACTTCTCAAGATAGCAGAGATATGTCATCGCGAAGGAGTTATAGTAATATCCGACGAAATTCATGCAGATCTTACTTTACCTCCGTATCATCATGTGCCTTTTGCCAAACTCTCTCGTGAGGCTGCGGAATGTAGTGTGACGTTAATGTCGCCCAGTAAAGCTTTCAATATGGCTGGACTCACTTCCTCCTATTCCATAATAAGTAATCCGGACTTGAGGGAAAAGTTTCATCGTTATCTGGAGAATAGTGAACTCAACCTGGGACATCTGTTTGCTTTCAATAGTGTGGCTGCAGCCTATTCACATGGTACGGAGTGGTTGGACCAGATATTGGCTTATGTGCAAGGAAATATCGATTATGTGGAATCTTTTCTAAAGACTTATACACCGCTTATAGGAATGATACGCCCTCAGGCTTCGTATCTAATCTTTTTGGATGGAAGGAAACTGAATCTTTCGCAAAGCGAACTCAACCGTTTCTTTGTGGAAGATGCTCATTTGGCGCTCAACGATGGAGCTATGTTTGGAAAGGAGGGTGCTGGGTTTATGCGACTCAATGTAGCTAGTTCACGGAAAGTCATCGAAGAGGCTATGCGTAGACTTAAAATGGCATATGATAACTACTTCTTAAAACTTTAATGATTATAGCAATGAAAACATTAACTGTAGCTCGGATATCCTCGTTGCCTGATAAGGCTGCGCTGGTGCCAGTCGTGCTGGATGAACTTAATGTATCCTTTGTTTCTGTTGATACTGTCAATTGGCGTGACGATTATCCGTATTGTCCAGAGGTAGCATTCCGTATGGCGTGGTGTCCGGAGGGGATTGTTCTGCATTATCGGGTTTCAGAACAAAGTGTACGGGCCAAGTATGTCAATGATGGAGAAAAGGTTTGGACTGACTCCTGTGTGGAATGTTTTATACGAAATGAGGAAAATAATGTATATTATAATATTGAATGTAATTGCATTGGTACCCTTCTTGTAGGCTTGGGTGATGGTAGACATCAGCGTAGATCGGTACCTCTTGATGCACTGGAGAGCGTGTTGAGATGGGCCTCTTTAGGGAACGAACCTTTTGAAGAACGTATAGGGAATACAATGTGGGAGGTGGCATTGGTGATTCCGCGTACTGTGTTTGCTACTCATCCTCTGCGGTTGATGCCTGACGCTTCTTTACGTGCCAATTTCTATAAGTGTGGTGACGAACTTAAAGTGCCTCATTTTGCAACATGGAATGCGATTGATACACCTTCTCCGGATTATCATAGGCCTGAGTGCTTTGGGGTATTGCGATTGGCGGATTCTTTTACTGGTTGATAGGATGGTGCGATTGGATAGACTTGTAGCTATATGTATCTTGATGGGTATAGCTTATGGTGTCGTTGGACAGAATATGCAATCATTTGTTGTTGCAGATAGCTCGTTTGTAGAGCGCTCTATAAAGCAATTTGAAAATGTGGATTCTGTTTCGCTCATAGATGTAGCTTCATTGTTTGTAGGAGTGCCTTATTTGGCCGGTACGCTGGAACATGAGGAAGGTGAACGGCTTGTGGTAAATACTCGTCAGGTGGATTGTACTACATTTGTGGAGCAGGTGGTTGCGCTATGGCGTACCCTCCAGTATCCTCAGCCGTCATTTGCCTTATTTGTTGATGAACTCCGTCTCATGCGTTATCGCTCAGGAAAAGTAGATGGCTATCTGTCTCGGTTACATTATTTTACTGATTGGGTTACAGAAAATGCCAAACGGGGAGTCTGGCGTGAATTGGCACCTGCTGATGCGGATAGGCATTTATGGAGTAATTATCGATTGGCATTGTCTTTTATGAGTCGTAATCCTGGTAATTATCCTGTTTTGAAGAAGGAAGATATGGGACGGCTACGCGAAATCGAAGGAAGATACGATGGTTTGGGTGTGAACTATATCGACAAGTCGTATCTACACCTCTCGCCGGATGAACTTCCTGTATGTGACGGTGATATCTTGTCTATGGTTACTAGTATTGATGGACTTGATGTTACTCATTTAGGGTTTGCTGTATGGCGTGACGGTAAACTGCATCTGTTGCATGCTTCGATGACACACAATTGTGTTGTGCTTGATGAACGAACTCTATATGACTACTTGAAGAATAGGACATCTTGTCCAGGTGTCCGGGTGTTACGTGTGTGGAAATAGAGTAGTAGACGAAGGCTTAAAAGAAAATAACGGACAATTCATCGATGTGGATTGTCCGTTATTTTATACATTACTGATAGGCATAAACCTTTGGGGTGGCTATTCAGTTGCGGTGGCATCCCCAGTCTGTTCTGTTTCAGTAGTTGCCGTAGTCTCGATAGTCTCTATGGTCTCAACTGACTCAACCACTTCTACCTTGTCTTTATGGAAGCAGGGCAGGGGAGAGGGTAATTTGGCCCAAGCAAAAAGGTTGACTAGCCATAATGCTGCGAGTACAACAGTCAGTGCTGCCAAAGAAATAGTCCATTTTTTCCATATGGGCATTCCTTTCTTGGCATAGGGATCCTTGAGCTTCAGTTTGGGGAACTTGGCAATGTCTGTTAAGGTTTCGCCAAAAGGTATGCTGATTTTAGATGCGGCATTGATGGCCCAGCCGTTAGCGTTGAGCAGCGGAGCTATGTTGCGACGGCGTAGCTTCAGCCATGCCATTACCATGGCGGGGCCTGAGATGGCAAGCATAATACCAATAAATGCTGCAATAAGTTGCCACCATTCGAGTTTGAAGATACCTTGGAAGATGGATGTTAGTGCTGTGCCAATCATGCCTACAGCCATGCCTAAAGCTGCAAAGATACCAGCGAATTTGCCTATGTCAAATGGTTGTGCCGTTGCTTTTGCATCGGCAGCTGCCGGAGCGGTTGTTGGGGCTGTATTTATTTTAGTGTCAATGTCTTTCATCAATGCTGCATCTTTATTTGCAGCATTCTTGTTGATGAGATTCTCTATGGAAACGGCTACCCTGCGGTAGGGAGACCAGAAAGCCTGTCCGATGCTGATGGGGTTGTCGATGATTTTGGTTATTACGGCATCCCATACCACACCTTCGTTGTCGTAGTAGATGGCGTTTTTCCCGACGATGAGGTCGCCTATGTCTCCTACTGTAACAGCGGCTACAATAGATAGCTTGGCAGGGCTTATTTTTGTGGTACAGTCGCAATATACGAGATACATGCCACTAGTGCCTGCCGTTGCGTTGTGCTTGGCCATATCGTTAACTTTCATACACATGCGGCATTCACGTTGGTCAATGATAAGTCGTCCGCTTTGGAATATGGCATTGACCTTCTTATTCTTGTCGTAAAAATCGTGGAAAGTTACGAAATTGCGTACTAGGCGATAGAAGTCGCGGTATATGTGTAAGAACTTGTCAACCATTTCAATACTTTCCGCTTCTTCTTTGAGGGCCAAATCCTTGGCGACAAGATCCATGAGAGCTTGTTTCTTGTCATCAGCAATCAGTTTCTTGATGGTATCAAGTCCTAAAGATTCAATTTCAGACCCCTTCTTGGCTGTTTTCCAAGCAGTGTATGCAGCAAATGTAGCGCCGATATTAGTCCAAGCCTCTTCTGTAAGCACCTTCTCCTGAGGCTTAACTATTGAGATGAGGGTGTTGAATTTGCCGGCCCATGCAGGGTTGATTGATGTGTCAAGGGGAAGTTCAGGCTTATTGGAAATGCGGGCAATGGGGTAGGATGCTATCTCGTCGGTTCTGCCCGTGAGGTTGTCGGCGCTGATGGTTTCGATGCGTGAAGTCTGTACATCAAGTGTTGTGGCGCTTTCAGGAGCAAATGAGGCTAATCTGGTACGTACAAAGTAGTCTTTTACTTTTGCATCAAGGGCATTGTATGCCTCTATAGCCTTTTCTGTATCGGCTCCGTAAGGAGCCTCAATGGCTGCTTCGTTCCATGCAACATAGTCGTTGAGCGCTTGATAGAATTTCTCTATTATATCGGCGTTAACCCCATTCTCTCCACTTCGGTCCAATATTCCTCCCATCGTAGCTATAGCAGCTGTGATAGCTGCTTTTTCATCAAGGTCATTGGTCGTAAGTTCGGTAATCACTCCATCACCATTAAACTGTGTCTTGGCAAAGATTGCTGCAATGTCTTTCGTGTCAGTCAATGAGATAGTCTCACCTTCTTTGCCCAAGTTGGCTAGGATTTGTTGTGATGAATTGTAAAGTCTCTTACCTATGCTATCCTCAGTGTTGAATAGCTTAATGTCAATGTTATCAGCTTGCTTTAGTAAAAGGTCTGCATTTTTGATGGCAGATGTCATCCATTGTGCAGTGGCTATGATGTCATTGACACGTATTTTTCCATCGTTGTCGGTGTCGATATACTGCAAACTCTTGTCGGCTATGTCTAATCCGCTTGCGGGACATGACAAAACAGTCCACATTTTGGGATCCAATTGGTCTAGATGGACTAGATCTGCTCCAGTGGTAATCTTTACTCGTGTAGAACCTCCAATGTTCTCGAAGTTCCATTTGTGTTTCTTTGTAGTTGTCATAGTGTGGTTTTATAAGTTATTGTGCATGCAAAGGTAATATGAGATAGGTGAAAATGCAAATTGGAAATCGTTTTTCGTGTCATAATAGATGATCGATCTTCTCAATCTCTTCTGCTGTGAAGGTGAGGTTCTCACGGGCATGAAGATTCCTTTTAAGCTGTTCTACTGAACTGGCCCCTATGATGACAGAGGTAATACGCTCATCGCGCAGTATCCATGCTAGTGCCATTTCGGCCAACGTTTGTCCGCGATTGTTTGCAATGATATTTAATTGACATAATTTATCAAGCAGTTCTTCGGTGAGAACTTCGGACTGGAGAAAATTGCTTGTAGCCATGCGTGAGCCTTCAGGGATTCCCTGCAGATAGCGGTCGGTAAGTAGTCCTTGGGCCAACGGCGAAAAAGCTACGAATCCAGTTCCATTATTATGTGCTTGGGGAATGATGGCCTCTTCGGGCTGTCGGGTAAGCATGTTGTAGCGTCCCTGATAGAGAATGCAATGTACGTCATGAGCTTCAAGATAAGCATAGGCATCATGGGCTATTTCTACAGGATATTTGGATAATCCTATGTACAACGCCTTACCCGAACGTACAATGTCTACTAATGCTTGCATGGTTTCTTCGAGCGGTGTGCCTGGATCGTAACGATGGGTGTAGTAGATGTCTACGTAATCAAGGTTCATACGCCGTAGGCTTTGATCGAGGCTAGCTATAAGGCTCTTTCGTGAGCCCCAATCACCATAAGGTCCTGCCCACATGGGGTGTCCAGCCTTAGTGGCAATGAACATCTCATCCCGGTGTGTGTGCATTGACTGTTTCATATATCGGCCGAAACGCTCCTCGGCAGCTCCGTTAGGAGGACCATAGTTGTTGGCTAAGTCGAAGTGGCAGATGCCGTGGTCAAAAGCGTAATGTACAATCTCAAGCCCGGATGCTTCATCGTGGTTCTTTCCGAAATTATGCCAAAAACCAAGCGATATTTCAGGAAGCATCACACCGCTTCGTCCTGCTCGGCGGTATCCCATCGTTGCATATCGCTCAGCTTTGGGTATATAAATGTCGCTATTCATACAAGCATTTCTTATCGAATGTCGTTACTTTTGGCTTATTGTGTCGCAAAGATAACAAAATTTGTACTTACAACAGTAAACTTGTCTTAAATATTAAAGATAAAATGCAAGGGAGTAGCTAGAAGTGCATGAATTTAAATTTGTCGGAAAACAACAATGAGGGGTTGCAGGGGATACTGTTAATGGCTAAACTGTGATTTTTTTGTTGTTGCCAAAATGATAATTGATAAAATGATTGTATACATATACCAATTAAACAAAAATGATATACACATCATAAAACATGTTGCAAATCATAATGTTCATGAGGTGTTTTATACAATATTATAGGATGCAGTATGAACCAAAAACACTTTAAGAAATGCTCAAAAAGTTTTTTTTTAGAGAAAAATGTAAAATATTCATAAAAAGTTTGGCAGTATATAAATAAAAAACACTAATTTTGGGTCACTTTACTTTATTAATAATCTAAAGCTATGGGATATATTAGATTCGACAAGACGTTAATGACGAACTTGGAAGAGTCACTCCCTCGCGAGATATTGCGTACCAATAGGTCGGGTGCATATCACTGCTCCACCATTATTGACTGCAATACCAGAAAGTACCATGGACTACTCGTCATCCCCATCCCCGAGATGGACGATGAGAATCACGTGCTACTCTCTACCCTCGACGAGACGGTGATTCAACACGGCGCCGAATTCAACCTTGGCGTTCACAAGTATTCGGGTGCAAACTTCAGTCCGCAGGGACATAAGTACATCCGAGAGTTTCAATGGGAGCGTGTGCCGACCACCATCTACCGTGTCGGTGGCGTAATCCTCAAGAAAGAGAAGGCTTTCGTACATCACGAGAACCGTATCCTCATCCGTTACACTTTGCTTGAAGCCCATTCGGCCACTACCCTGCGCCTGCGCCCCTTCCTGGCCTTCCGCAGCGTGCGTCAGTTTACTCATGAGAACTGGCAGGTGAACAAGGAGTATCAGGTAGTGGACAACGGTATCAAGACATGCATGTATCCGGGCTATCCCGAACTCTATATGCAGACCAACAAGAAGAGCGAGTTCGTATATAACCCCGACTGGTATCGTGGCATGGAGTATCCTAAGGAGCAGGAGCGTGGCTACCACTTCAACGAAGACCTCTACGTGCCTGGCTACTTCGAAGTACCCATCAAGAAGGGCGAGACCATCGTCTTCTCTGCCGGTGTGTCTGAGGCCTCTTCACGCAAGCTCAAGCAGATGTTTGAGCATGAGTACGAGATTCGTCCTCCACGCGATACATTCAAGAATAGCTTGCTCATTGCGGGACATCAGTTCCACAACCTTCAGGGCGATCGCCACTACATCCTTGCCGGCTATCCTTGGTTCAAGTGCCGCGCTCGCGACATGTTCATCTCGCTCCCGGGCTTGACCCTTGCTGTAGATGAGATGAACGAGTTCCAGTCGGCCATGAAGACCGCTGCCGAGGCTATCAACGACTTCATCAATGAGCGCCCCAGCGAGTGCAAGATATATGAGATGGAGCACCCCGACGTGTTGCTCTGGGCTGTATGGACACTGCAGCAGTATGCCAAGAAGACCTCGCTCAAGCAATGCTGGGACGAGTATGGCACCCTGCTCCAGGATATCATCGAATACATCCGTCGTGGCAAGCACGACAACCTCTTCCTCCACGACAATGCCCTGCTCTATACCAACGGTAAGGACAAGGCAGTGACCTGGATGAACTCTACCGCTTACGGTCGTCCCGTAGTGCCTCGTACCGGATATGTGGTAGAGATTAACGCTTTGTGGTACAACGCCCTGCGCTTCGTATCAGAGCTCTGCCATGTGGGTGGAAATGAAGAGATGTCAGAGACATTGAACGACCTCGCTCAGCGCTGCCAGCTCTCCTTCGTGGGCAAGTTCCTCAACGAGCATGGCTGGCTCTACGACTTTGTGGATGGCGATACTCCCGACTGGAGCGTACGCCCCAACATGATCTTTGCTGTCGCTCTCGAGTACTCACCCCTCGACCGCAAGCAGCAGAAGAGCGTGCTCGATATCGTTACCAAGGAGCTCCTCACCCCGAAGGGTCTCCGCTCGCTCAGCCCCAAGAGCTTCGGCTACAACCCCAACTATGTGGGGCCGCAAGTTGAACGCGACTATGCCTACCATCAAGGTACCGCATGGCCTTGGCTCGGTGGCTTCTACATGGAGGCATACCTGCGCATCCACAAGATGAGCGGTCTGTCGTTCGTAGAGCGCCAGCTCATCGGCTTCGAGGATGAGATGACCTCGCATTGTATCGGCTCTATCCCCGAGCTGTTCGATGGCAATCCTCCGTTCCGTGGACGCGGTGCCGTAGCCTTCGCCATGAACGTGGCCGAGATACTGCGCATATTGGATGTATTAAAGGAGTATGACATTTAACGAATAGGAGGAACGATATATGAAAGTATTAATGTTCGGTTGGGAGTTTCCTCCTAAGATATATGGAGGTCTCGCAGTTGCCAGTTATGGTATAACGAAGGGATTAAGCCTTCAGGGCGATGTACAGACTACCTTCTGTCTGCCTAAGCCCACGGGCGAAGAGGAGCGGTTCCTGAAAATTATAAACATGAGTCAGGTCCCCGTAGTATGGCGCGATGTCAATTATGACTGGATTAAGGATAGGTTCGTAGGCCACACGGCCGAGGACTACTATCGTTTCCGCGACCATCTCTATGCCGATTTCAATTATCTGCAGGGCCTCGACGATATGGGCTGCATACAGTTTGCCGGCGGTTATCCCAGCAATCTGCATGACGAGATTAACAACTTCAGCATCATTTCAGGCGTTTTGGCCCGTAGCGAGGAGTTCGACCTGATTCACGCTCACGACTGGCTCACATACCCCGCAGGTGTACATGCTAAGATGGTAAGCGGAAAGCCATTGTGTATCCATGTTCATGCTACCGACTTCGACCGCTCTCGTGGTCAAGTTAACCCCACGGTGTACAGCATCGAGAAGGACGGCATGGACCATGCCGACTGCATCATGTGCGTGTCAGAGCATACCCGTCAGACCGTAATCCATCAGTACCACCAAGACCCGCGCAAGTGCGTGGCCATGCACAATGCCGTTTATCCACTCAGTCAGGAGTTGCAAGATATCGTCCCCAATAAGAACCCCAAGGAGAAGGTGGTTACCTACCTGGGACGTATCACCATGCAGAAGGGTCCCGAGTACTTCGTGGAAGCTGCTGCCAAGGTGCTCCAGCGCACCCACAACATCCGTTTCTGTATGGCCGGTAGCGGCGATATGATGAACGCGATGATACGTCTGGCTGCCGAGCGCGGCATTGCCGACCGCTTCCACTTCCCCGGCTTCCAGAAGGGACGTCAAGTATATGAGGCCTACAAGAATTCCGATGTGTTTGTGATGCCGTCCGTATCTGAACCCTTCGGTATTGCCCCCTTGGAGGCTATGCAGTGCGGTTGCCCCTCCATCATTTCAAAGCAGTCCGGTTGCGGCGAAATCCTGGACAATGTCATCAAGGTCGACTACTGGGACATCAACGCCTTGGCCGATGCCATGTATAGCGTATGTACCAACGAAGCCCTGTACAACTACCTCTCTGAGGAAGGCATCAAGGAGGTCGACCGTATCACATGGGAGAAGGTTGGCTTGCGCATTCGCGAGTGCTACAATCAGCTTTGTGGTCGTGGCTATTTCAACAATGACGACTACCTCAATGCGGTAAAACATATAAGATAAGAGGCGATTACGCTTAAAACAAAAGAATTCAAAAGATTAAATATTCAAGTTATGAAAACTATATGTCTTTATTTTGAGATACATCAGATCGTTCATCTGAGACGGTACCGCTTCTTTGATATAGGTACCGACCACTACTACTACGATGACTATGCCAACGAGAGTAGTATCAGCGATATAGCAGAGCGTTCCTACGTGCCCGCTCTCACTACCCTGCTCGACATGATCAAGAGCAGCAACGGATACTTCAAGGTAGCCTTCTCACTCTCAGGTGTAGGTCTCGAGCAGCTCGAGCGCTATGCTCCTCAGGTAGTTGAGCTCCTCCAGGAGATCAACAAGACCGGCTGCTGCGAATTCCTCGCCGAGCCCTACTCACATGGTCTCTCTTCACTGGCCAACGAAGAGTGCTTCCGCAGCGATGTTGACCGCATGTGCAAGAAGATCAAGCAGGTATTTGGTAAGACTCCCAAGGTGTTCCGCAACTCAAGCCTTATCTACAGCGACGATATAGGTGCTCAGGTTGCCGCTATGGGCTTCAAGGGCGTGCTCACCGAAGGTGCCAAGCACATCCTCGGTTGGAAGAGCCCCCACTACCTCTATCACGCCAACACCAACCCCAACCTCAAGGTGTTGCTTCGCGACTTCAAGCTCTCTGACGACATCTCACTCCGCTTCTCCAACACCTCTTGGGATGCCTATCCCTTGATGGCAGGTACATACATGGATTGGATTGCCGCTACTCCCGCCGAGGAGGAGGTAATCAACATCTTCATGGAACTCTCTGCCCTCGGTATCTTCCAGCCCCTGAGCTCCAATATCCTTGAGTTCTTCAAGGCGCTGCCCGAGTGTGCCCGTGAGCGCGGCATCTCGTTCTCTACCCCGAGCGAGGTCATCAAGAACTACAAGTCGGTAGGTCCCGTTGACGTTCCTTACCCCATGTCGTGGGTCGACGAGGAGCGCGACATCAGCTGCTGGCTGGGTAACACCATGCAGCGCGAGGCCTTCAACAAGCTCTATAGCGTGGCCGACCGCGTGCTCATCGGTCTCGACAAGCGCATCAAGCAAGACTGGGACTACCTGCAGGCAAGCAACAACTTCCGCTTCATGACCACCAAGGAGAACAGCGTGGCTATGAACCGCAGCATCTACGACTCACCCTACGATGCCTTCACCAACTACATGAACATCCTCGGCGACTTCATCAGCCGCGTCAACTCGCTCTACCCCATAGACATCGACAACGAGGAACTCAATGCCCTGCTCACCACCATCAAGAACCAGGATGAGGAGATCGAGGCACTCACCAAGGAGCTGGAGAAAATCAAGGGCGTCACTCTCCCTGCTGCTGAGGAGAAGCCCAAGAAAGCTCCTGCCAAGAAGCCCGCTGCCAAGAAGGCTCCCGCCAAGAAGAAGGCTGAGCCTAAGGCCGAGTAAGGCAATCGGTGAATAGAAAGAAAGCACGTGCATTTAGCACGTGCTTTTTTGTCAACAGCCAACGGTCATTTAAAAATCATAACTGACTGTTCATCGTTCACCGTTCATCGTTAATACACTCTTCCCTCCGTGCTGCGTATGCGCAGGCTCTCGCGGCCTACCGCCACGTGGAAGTCGCCCTCCTCGAAGGTCCAACGGTTGCCCATGCCTACGAATGCGGTGCTACACCCTGTACCACCACTGCGGTGGTCAGCAGTATCGATGCTGCGATGATTGTGTGTCGTCTCATATTGTATCATATCTTTCTCTGCAAAGAAAGAATATTCGAAAGGAAAATTCAAGTTCAAAGTGGCATCTTCTATTCCGAGTAGATGAAGTTTATTACTTTTTTTGTACTTATGAGAAATATTAGAGGTATTATTCGTCCGTTTTTTGTATCTTTGTCATTCCAAAGTTTTAAAATTATGATAAAGAATTTGATATATGCCCTTTGGGGACTACTGGCTGTAGGACTTGTAGCAGCATTTCTGATATTTTTTTCCATCACGAAAGGATGGATAGGTTTTGTTCCCCCAGTAGAGGAGTTGGAAAATCCTAATTATAAATTTGCAACACAGATTATCTCTGCAGATGGAAAGCTGCTTAGTACTTATTCGTATAGCCGGGAAAATCGAGTGTGGACTGATTATCAAGATTTGTCTCCAGCATTGATAGAGGCATTAATAAGTACAGAGGATGTTCGCTTTACTGAACATTCGGGTATTGATTTGCGTGCTTTGCTACGTGCTATTGTAAAGACAGGTTTGCTTCGCCAATCAGGTTCAGGAGGTGGAAGTACGCTTACCCAGCAGCTGGCTAAGCAGTTATATACAGAGGTGGCTGGTAATAAGTTGGAACGTCTGTTTCAAAAGCCTATCGAATGGGTTATTGCAGTGAAATTGGAGAAGTACTATACCAAAGAGGAGATACTTACCATGTATCTAAACAAGTATGACTTCGGTAATAATGCAATCGGTATCAAGACGGCGGCAAATACTTACTTCTCTAAGGAACCGAAAGATCTTACTATAGAAGAAGCGGCTACTTTAGTGGGGATGTGTAAGAACTCATCGCTCTATAATCCGGTGCGCCGTAATGAAACTACGCGCAATCGCCGTAATGTGGTGTTGTCTCAAATGGAAAAAAACAAATGCTTGACAGCTGCTTTGGCTGATTCGCTCCGTGAAACTCCACTTGTACTCAATTATCGCAGAGTAGATCATAAATTGGGACCGGCTCCTTATTTCCGTGAATATCTGCGTGGGGTACTTACTGCAAAGAAGCCTGAGAAAAAGAATTATCGTGGATGGCAGATGCAGAAATTCTATGAAGACTCGATCGATTGGGAAAATAATCCACTCTTTGGATGGTGCAATAAGAATAAAAAGAAGGATGGAAGTAACTATAACCTCTATACGGATGGCTTGAAAATATACGTAACGTTAGATTCCCGTATGCAACGTTATGCCGAGGAAGCAGTTGACGAGCATATCAAGGGGGATTTGCAAAAACGATTCTTTAAGTCGAAGAAAGGGCATCGAAATGCGCCTTATGACAATTTGGAATCAGATGAAATAGAAACACTGCTCGTACGGGCAATGAAGCAGTCCGATCGCTATCGTGGAATGAAGAAAGCCGGATTTTCGGATGCTGCTATTCGCGATACATTTGATGTGAAATACCCGATGCGTGTATTTGCTTATGAAGGAGATCGGGATACTGTCATGTCGCCTATGGACTCGATACGTTATTACAAGCATTTTCTTCGTGTAGGATTTATGTCCATGGATCCTTTAACTGGTCATGTAAAAGCATACGTGGGTGGTCCAGATTATACGCATTTCCAATATGATATGGCTATGACTGGTCGTCGCCAGGTGGGTTCTACCATTAAGCCGTATTTGTATACATTGGCTATGGAGAATGGTTTTTCACCTTGTGATCAAACTCGCAATGTTGAGCAGACCATTCTGACAGAAGATGGACAGATATGGGTTCCTCGAAATACAGGAAACAAAGATATGTATGGACAGATTGTATCGTTGAGATGGGGATTGGCACAGTCGAACAACTGGATTTCAGCATATTTGATGAGTAAGTTGAACCCTTACGCCTTCAAGAGTCTTATCCATCAGTTCGGTATACGTAACTTGGATATTCAACCGACACCCTCGCTTTGTCTTGGACCATGCGATATCTCGGTAGGTGAGATGGTAGGTGCATATACGGCTTTTCCGAATAACGGTATTCGTACAGAACCTCTATTTGTCACTCGAATAGAGGACAATGAGGGAAACATTGTTGCGACATTCTCGCCACGTACGTATGAGGTTATCAGTAAGGAAAGCTCCTATAAGATGATCAATATGATGAGAGCTGTTATTGATGAGGGTACGGGACGTCGTTTGCGTTTTAGATATCGATTAACTGCCGAAATAGCAGGAAAGACTGGGACTACAAATAATAATTCTGACGGGTGGTTTATGGGATATACACCTTCGCTCGTTAGTGGCTGTTGGGTTGGTGGTGATGACCGCGATATTCACTTTACCAGTATGAGTGACGGGCAAGGTGCTTCAATGGCACTTCCGGTTTGGGCACTTTATATGCAGAAAGTGTATGCCGATGAGTCGTTGGGCTATTCGCAGGAAGAACAATTCAATATTCCGGAGGATTTTAATCCTTGTGCAAGTCAGACTGCAATCATGAATAGTGTAAGTGAACAGCAATTGGATGATTTCTTTGAGTGATATGTTCGATCGCTCTACACCTCCTCCCATACAAAGTGTTCCATTCGCGTTTCGTAAACCTACACGAATGGTGTTGGCTAATAATGTGCCTTTATATATCATAAAGGTATCAGGACAAGAGGTGGTGCGTGTGGATTTTGTATTTGCGGCAGGAAAGTGGCATCAGACACAAAAGCTGCAGGCAGTGTTTACAAACCGTATGTTACGTGAGGGATGTCGCGGTTATTCGTCATCGGATTTGGCCGAACGGCTTGACTACTATGGGGCCTGGCTTGAACTTAGTGTTGCCATGAACCGTACTTTTGTTACGCTGTACACCTTGAAGAAGTTTTTTTCATATACCATTTCCCTGGTTCAGCGCATGCTCTTTGAGCCTACATTCCCAGAGACGCAATTTCAAACGATACGTGCCAATAATAAGGTGCAGTTTATGGTGAATATGCAAAAGGGTGATGTGTTGGCAATGCGTGCTTTGCGTCGAAGTATATATGGTCCCTTTCATCCATGTGGAATGCAAGTAGAAGAGGAAGATTATGATGCATTGCAGCTAGCCAACTTGATTGATTATTTTCACCGTCATTATGGTTCTCGGACTTGCTCAATTTATCTTTCTGGTAGTGTTGATGACGTTGTCGTAAAACAGGTAGAATCTCTTTTTGGTAGTTTTGAGTGGGGAAATGGTATTCCTTGCGGTTCGGAAGGTTTTGAAATCTGTCCTGATGGTGAGACGAGTAACATTATAAAACTTACTAGTGTTGTACAGAGTAGTATTCGTATGGGAACATTGCTCATGGATGTAAATGACGAAGACTATTTGCCTATGCGAGTGTTGAATACAACATTGGGGGGATATTTTGGTAGTCGTTTAATGAAAAATATTCGTGAGGAGAAAGGTTATACCTATCATATAAGTTCTGACCTTGTTACTAATACTTCGCAGGCGTTGTTTCTGATAAGTTGTGACTGCTTGGCGGATAAGTCTACAGAAGTGATAGATGAAGTTCATCGAGAGATGTATCGTCTGCAAACTGAACTTGTGCCAGAAGAGGAACTACGCATGATACGTAATTATATGATGGGTGAACTTTGTCGTAACTATGAAGGTGCCTTCTCACTTGCTGATGCCTATATCTATATGGAACACTTAGGCTTGCCATCGACATATATAGAAAAGACTATGGAGGCCATTGATTCTACAGATTCTGTTCGTTTGCAACAGCTTGCTCAGAATTATTTAAGGCCTGAATTGCTACATGCCATAGTGGTATGTCCATAGGGTTGCTATAAATAATTACAAAACGAGGATGCATCGCACCCTCGTTTTGACTTGTGGAGTAGTATTTGTATTTCGGAATAGCTTTCTCTTGTCTACTCTATTTTTTCTGCAGCTTCTGCTGCTCCTCCAGCTCCTTCTGCATAGCCTCAAGGCGAGCCATCATGCTGCTCTTCTTGACGGGCTTCTGCTGGTTCTTGGCGTAGTTGGCCTCAAGCTGCACGAGGAGCTTCTTCTCGTCGATAGTTTGGCGGAGCACAAACATGATGATGATAGACGAGAGGGTAGAGATGAAGTAGTAGTAGTTAAGACCTGCCGAATAGTTGTTCAGCGCGAAGATGAAGATGACAGGCATCAGGAGCATCATCCACTTCATCATCTTCTGCTGCTGGGGATCACCACCTGCGGGCTGCTGCTTCATCGTGTAGAGGGTGTTGAGGATGTTCACCACACTGAAGAGGAGGCAGAAGAGTGAGATGTGGTCGCCAAGCAAGGGAAGGTCGAAGTTCCAGTGCAACAGGTCGTCGTATGCCGAGAGGTCGTTGGCCCAGAGGAACTTCTGTCCGCGCAGCTCGATGGCATTAGGCACGAAGAAGAAGAGAGCCATCCACACAGGCATCTGTATCAAGGTGGGCAAGCATCCGCTCATGGGGCTCACGCCATACTTGCTGTAGAGCTGCATGGTTTCTTGCTGCTTCTGCAGGGCATCCTCGGGATTGGGATACTTGTCGTTGATTTTATCGATGTAGGGCTTGAGCGCACGCATCTTGGCAGTAGAGAGGTACTGTTTGTAGGTGAAGGGGAATACGATAGCCTTCACGATGAGCGTGAGCAAAAGGAGCACGATACCCATGTTCATACCCCATGAGTTGAGCCAGTCGAAGAGGTACACCACGAAGAAGCGGTTGACCCAGCGAACGATAGGCCATCCGAAGTAGATGAGCTTGTCGAGGTCGAGGTCCTTGCCGCTTGTAGAGAGGCGGCTGCTCTCCTTGAGTATCTGGAACTGGTTGGGGCCGTAGTAGAACTGGAAGTCTGATGCTTTCTCGCCCGAGGGGTCGAAGAATACGGTAGTTTCGGCTGTCATATTCTTGAGGTAGCCGCTGCCTTCATTGATGGGCGATGAGCTTACCTCGGCACTCTTGAACTCCTGGTCGGCGATGAAGATGCAAGAGAAGAATTGGTCCTTGAAGGCAATCCAGTCGAGGTTGGCCAGTTCTTCGGTTTCTGCCTTCATCTCGTTCAGATGGTCGGTGCCCTTGCCATTAACCTTATAGGTGAGGGTGGCGTAGCGCTGCTCGAAGGTGTATCCCTTCTCCTGCTGACGTACGCGCTGTTCCCAATCCACGTTCATCGTCTTCATGGATGAGGGGAAGAAGTTGGCCATGCCGTGAGCCTGTACGCTGAGGTTGAGCATATAGCTCTCGGGGAGCAGACGGTAGCTGAAGTCGATGTAGCCAGCTCCGTTGGTGGGGAGGCGGAACACGAGGGTGCTGTCAGATACCTCGATGGGCTGGAAGTAGAGCTTCGAGGTGACGATATTCTCGTTCTTGCCGTCGAGCATGAAGTTGAGGCTCTCGTCGTCCTGGTTGAAGAGCTCTAAAGGAAGATCCTCTTGGTTGGTGTACTCCTTGAGTATGGCCGAGGTGACGCGTGCACCACGGTTTGAGAAGGTGAGGCGCACCAGCTCGTTCTCCAATGTGAAGTTCTGCTCTTCGCCTTGTGCGGCAAGGAAGAGGGTAGAGGTGCTGTCCTGCAGCAGAGTTTGGTTGTAGCGTGCTTCGGCCATCGACTCATCGAGCTGCTTCTGTGCTTCAACGGTAGCGATAGAGTCTTGCATGGCTCTCATGCGTGCCTGCTCGGCAAGTTGCTCCTCAGAGGGTTGGTTAAGGTAAATGAAACCTACCATCACGGCAAATATCAGTACCCAACCGATGATTGTACTTTTGTTGTTGTTCATTCTTTCTTGGTTGCTTTCTGTTATCTTATTATTACTAATAGTAAGCGCAGACAGCGTCTGCGCCTACTTGTTTCCTTTTATTTGTCAATTGTGAGTGCCAATTGTCATTTGCCCTCAATCGCAGCCTTGATGAATGCAAGGAACAGGGGATGGGGCTTGAGTACGGTGCTGTTGTACTGAGGATAGTACTGCACGCCAATATACCAAGGATGCTCTGCAACCTCAACGGCCTCTACCAACTTGGTGTCGGGGTTGATGCCCACGCACTTCATACCGGCCGCCTCGAGCTGCTCCTGATATCTGTTGTTGAGCTCGTAGCGGTGGTGGTGGCGCTCCTGGATGCAGTTGGCACCATAGATCTCCTTGAGCTTGCTGCCCTCGATGAGTGCGCAGTCGAAGTTACCCATACGCATCGTGTCGCTGAGGTGAGCTTTCAGCTCCTCCATGATGTCAATAACGTTGTTGGGAGTAGCTTCGTTCATCTCACGAGAGTTGGCATCGGCAATGCCGAGTACGTTGCGGGCAAACTCTACCACCATGCACTGCATACCGAGACCGATACCGAAGGTGGGGATGTTGTTCTCACGGGTGTAGCGGGCTACGACATTCTTGCCCTCGATACCGCGCTGACCGGCTCCAGGACCGATGATGATGCCGTCCATGCCTTCGAGTGTCTTGGCTACATTCTCTGCCGTGATGTTCTCGCTGTTGAAGAACTGCATCTTCAACTTGCGGTTGTTGTATGTTGCGGCTTGTGAGGCTGCTTCGAGGATTGACTTATAGGCATCCTGCAGGTCGTACTTGCCTACGAGACCGATGTGTACCTCTTCGGTAGCATTGGCGCGGCGGTCGAGGAACTCCTTCCAGGGGCCGAGAGTGGGTTTGGGACCCGGTGTGATGTCGAGCTTGCGCAGGATGATGTCGTCCATTCCCTGATTCTGCAGCAACACGGGTACCTCGTAGATGGTAGAGGCATCGATTGACTGGAATACGGCGTTGGCATCCACGTTGCAGAACAGGGCCGTCTTCTTCTTCAAGTCTTCGGGAAGCTCGTGCTCGGTGCGCAGTACCAATACGTCGGGTTGGATACCGAGCGACTGCAACTTCTGTACAGAGTGTTGTGTAGGCTTGGTCTTCAGCTCGCCGGCTGCTGCGAGGTAGGGCACATAGGTGAGGTGTACGCAGAGGGCGTTGCGGCCAAGCTCGAACTTGAGCTGGCGTACACTCTCCATGTAGGGCAGTGATTCGATGTCGCCCACGGTACCACCAATCTCGGTGATGATGAAGTCGAACTGCGACTTGGTGCCGAGTGCCTTCACGTTGCGCTTGATTTCGTCGGTGATGTGGGGAACCACCTGTATAGTTTTGCCGTGGTACTCGCCGCGACGCTCACGGTCGATAACACGCTTGTAGATACGTCCTGTAGTGATGTTGTTGGCCTTGGTCATGTTCACGCCGAGGAAACGCTCGTAGTGGCCGAGGTCGAGGTCGGCTTCGTGTCCGTCAACGGTCACGTAGCATTCGCCGTGCTCGTTGGGGTTGAGCGTACCGGGGTTGATGTTGATATACGGGTCGAACTTCTGGATTGTCACATTGTAGCCGCGTGCTTGCAGCAACTTACCTATTGATGAAGAGATAACGCCTTTTCCGAGCGAAGAGGCTACGCCACCTGTGACGAAGATGTACTTTGTTTCAGCCATAACACAAAAAATAAAAGTTCTGTATTAAATTTACCAAGTTGCAAAATTAGTGTAAACGGATAAAAATACCAAATTTTTTATGTTTTTCTTGTCCAATTCATGGATATATCAAATTCTTCTCGCCATTGTTTTTATTCACTAACTCGCAACAAAGTGAAATATGGTTGGAAGTAGGGGATTAGGTATAGAACAAGATAGATGAATTAGAGAGGAACATTTTCAAAAAAATGTCCCAATATAGCGTTTTTAAGCATAAAAATGTGTATATTCGCGAATTGTTATAATTAATGTACATTAATAAGGAATAATAGAATGAAAAATCTCTGTCGCAATTTACTTGTTTTGTTTGCATGTCTTTTTATGTTTTTGGAGCCTGCGAAGTCTATAAATTCAGACTCTTTGACAAAAACAAAGCCTATAGTGGATACTATGGTTGTAGATACAGTATCGCACATACTAATAGTCGTGGATTCTATAAAAGAACTTGAGAATGATTCGACGAGAATATCCTTGGTTGAACCAGTAAAAGATTCAACAGCTCTTATTATGGATCAAGTGAAATCAATCACAGATATGATTTCGATGAAGTCTGCACTGAACAATGTTCTGGTTGAGAATATATTCTCAGATACAGCTATAGTGAATAAGTATAACAGACGTCTTGATGCTTTGATTAACGACTATGAGAAAGATGTCGCTGCTATAACTGGGGACTCGGTTGCGGTAAACCCTGTATTCTTTCGTTTGTTTGCCCCGCTGACATTGTATAGCTCTCCCATAACTGATGCTATGAGATTGGATACATTGGTGGTTCGTCCTAGGGGATTGGAAACTATACAGCATGATGCCAATTTGTTGCATGAATTGGATCGTGTGTTGCTGTATACATATCTGAATAATCCGGAAATGGTAAAAATGACCGAAGAGTCCTTGCGAAAAAATATAAGTGCAGAGGCTCTCATAAAAGATAAGACCAGTGAAACAAAAATAGCTCTTGATATTCCCTCGCCAACAGTAGCTGTCGTAGATAATGGCGGAATATCATCTCCTACTGAGGTTGTTGTGGCCAAACCGAATTTTTGGGTGACTAAAGGGTCGTTCTCTTCGCAAATGACAGAAACCTATTTCTCTCCCAATTGGTATAAAGGTGGAACCAACAACATAAATGTGCTTTCCTCGATGACCATCGAAGCTAATTATGATGACAAGAAAAAAACAACATGGAAGAATAAACTAGAAACGCGTATCGGCTTCTATAAAAATCAGGATGCAGATATTGAAGCAAATGAAGACCTGTTGCGTATCACATCACAGTTAAACTTGAAGGCCATTCGTAATTGGAATTATGCAGTACAGGCACAAGGATATACTCAAATGATGCAGAACTTTAAGGAAGTGGATGGTAAAGAGGTCTTGAAGTCCCGTTTTATGGCTCCTGCTTATGCATCATTGTCTGTCGGTATGGACTATAGCAAGAAATTCAAGAATGGAAACTTGTCTGTGTTTGTTGGTCCATTGACATACAATAACCGCTTTTGTGTAGTGAAAGATTTAGCTACGAGTTTTGGTATTGAGGAAGGTAAGCGTTTACGTCAGGATGTAGGTTCTAAGTTTGAAATAAACTTTAATTATAAAATTTCTAAGAATATTTCGTACAAGAGTCGTCTTTATTATTATACATCCTATGAGTATGTTCAGAGTGACTGGGAAAATACGATAAACATTCAAGTTAGTAAGTATTTGTCTGCTTCAATGTTTTTGCATCCTCGCTTTGATGATAGTTTGGAGAAACCTAATGCGAAATGGGGATTTTTTCAATTTAAGCAGTATATGATGTTTGGTCTCAATTATACTTGGTAACTCTTTTCTGATGCTGTCAAAAGAAAAGGAACATAATTTAGAAGAGGTGAGTGTTGGTGACGCCGATACTGACATCGATGCTACATACGATCATATAGTCAAATATACAGGACTGTTTGGTGGTGTTCAAGGGATAACTATGCTCATTAGTGTAGTAAAGACCAAAGTGGCTGCATCCTTTTTAGGCCCCTCAGGTATTGCCTTAGTAAATATATATACAAAGGTAATGAATCTTGTTAATCAGACAACAAATTTAGGTATATCATTTAGTGCAATAAAGCATATCGCAGAATTGTCTGAGACCGATGATTGTGTTCGTGTAAAAGAATTGGTTGATATCGTACGTCTATGGAGTCTAATGACAGCTGTATTGGGAATGTTTGCTTGTTTGGCGTTATCTCCATGGATAAGTTTATGGACTTTCGGTAACTATGAATATACAATGACATTCTGTGTCCTTTCTTTGGTAGTTGCAATAATGGCGATTATAGGAGGAGAGATGGCGATACTCAAAGGACTGAAACAACTGAAAAAAGTCGCAATTATCTCAGTACTGGCAACATTGGCAGCTCTCTGTGTTTGTGCTCCTTGCTATTTCTTGTTCGGAGTAGGTGGGGTAGTACCGGCTCTTTTGCTTACTAATGCCATAGTCCTCTTCATTCATATATATTATACTTCTAAAGTGGTGCCTTGGAAGACTTCTTTGTTTTCAGTCAAGCATATCTGCCTGGGGGTGCCTATGGCGAAGTTGGGAGTTGCTTATATCCTTGCTGGTATGCTTGGGCAAGGAGCGGATTATTTTATTAATGCTTCTATTCTTGATATGGGCGGCTTGGAGAGTGTGGGGTTTTATAATACAGGTTATTTTTTGGCTATCAGTATAGGAAGCTTATTGTTTACGGCGATTGAGGCCGACTTTTTTCCTCGATTATCTATAATCGCTGATGATGCGAAGCGTATGAATGTTGCTGTTAATAGGCAGATTGAGGTATGCGTGCTATTGATAACACCTTGTTTGATACTTGAGGTATTAGTTATGCCAATAATGGTACGTGTACTTTATACAACAGAGTTCGCTCAGGCTGCTCCTATGGCAGTATGTGCTGCGTTTTATCTTTTCTTTAAGTCTCTTACATTACCGGTGGCCTATTTGGCATTGGCTAAAGGTGATTCGCGCAATTACTTGTTGGTTGAATTGCTTTATGATCTTTTTGTTGCCATGCTCATTCCTTGGGCATTCAGTAAATATGGTTTGATAGGAGCTGGCTGGGCGCTCTCTTTGGCAAGCGTATTTGATTTTATTCTTATTCACCTTTATTATGGGAAGAAGTATAGATTTCGCCTTTCATTGAAACCTATACCAACTTATTTGGTGCAGTTGATGCTGTTATTGGTATGTGTGTATGCCGCAATGCAGTCTGTTGTATGGATACGTTGGATGTTTGGGGGTAGTGCTCTTTGTATGTCCCTGTATATATCGTTCCGTGTTTTGCATCGTGAAACAGATATAGTGGAGCGATTGTTGCGTAAGTTGAACTTCAAAAGAAGGAACGATGAGTAAGGTCTCTGTGCTTATAGCAATATATAATTCGGAAAAGTATCTAGCAGAATGTCTTGATTCAGTGTGCAGCCAAACATTGAGCGATATTCAAATAATTTGTATTGATGATTGTAGTACTGATTCTTCGCCTGCAATAATCGCTGACTATGCTCAAAAAGATAAGCGTATCCATGTCATTCGTCTATCGGAAAATCGTGGGACAGCCTATGCCCGTAATATGGGGCTTAGTATGGCAAATGGTGAATATACCATGATGCTTGATAGTGATGATTGGTTGGATGTGGATGCGTTAGAGAGGGCTTATCGCATGGTTTCTGTAGACGAAACAATTGATTGTGGGGTGCTTCGCTTAGTCTATTTCTATGAAGAGGAACAGAGGTTTGAACCTTATCGGAATAAGACTGCTCTTACGGAATTTACAGGAGAAGATGCCTTCTTGTTGAGTTTAGACTGGAGTCTCCATGGCTTGTATATGGTGCGTACTTCTATTCATAAAGAATATCCTTATGACACTTCTTGCCGATTATATAGTGATGAAAATACAACAAAACTTCATTACCTTCATTCTCGTCGAATAGTTTTGACCGATGGGGCCTATTACTATCGTCAGCATGGTACTTCTCAAACCAATAGACATTCCATTTTGCGCTTCGATCGTATGGAGGCTTGTTTAAGTTTGAAAAAAATGTTGATATCTGAGGCTGCGAATGATGCTTACTCTAATTCGGAAAAGGTGATTGATGGCTATGAATGTTATCGTTGGCTAAATATCGTGGATGCTTATTGGTATTATTATTGCCACCAAACCTGTTTTACTTTAGAACAATGCTCGGAGATTGAATCCCGTATTGCGAGTATGTTGTTGACGGTAGAACGCCATCGTATCCCTTGGTCGCTAAAACTCAAATTGGGATATTATCCTTTTAAATCTTATCAGTGTTTTTCTAAAACTGCAAATTTTTATTTTGCTCTACGTCGTTTATTGGGTCGTAATTGAGATTTATTATTTGTATTTCCTTTGTGTTGTTGGAAAATCCATATTCAGAGAGGGTTAGTTCGATAAATTGGTTAACATAGACTACAGGTTTTCGCCAATTCGGAAAAATATAGTAATTTTGCGCCCCAAAATGAGTAGAGGAGCTGAAATGATACGGACAATAGAGAAATACAAGCTGGGCTACCGCAACATCATATCGCTGGCTATACCCATCATCATAGGACAACTGGGCGGCATCATCACCGGAATAGCCGACACGCTGATGGTGGGATGGCACAGCACGGAGGAACTGGCTGCGCAATAGCTTGGTGGCAAACCTCACTACGGGATTGCTCATCGTGGCTGTGCTGGCTTGCATCTTCCTCAACATTGACCGCATGGGACAGCCCGTGGAGCTGCTTTTCATTATCAAGCCCTACTTTGCCGTGGTGATGGTGTCTATCCTCTTCATGATGGCCGCCAATGCCTTCCGACAGTTTGTGGAAGCAATTGCCGACCCGAAAGTGTCGATGTGGATTCTCATCATTGGCAATGTGCTAAACATCATCGGCAACTATATCCTTATATATGGTAAGTGCGGAATGCCCGAGATGGGGCTTTACGGAGCAGGCATCAGCACACTGGTGTCGCGCATTATCATGTTGCTACTCTTCATCGGAGTATTCCTGACCAAGCGGCGCTATGCGTCGTATCGGTTGGGCTTTGCAGAAGCCGGGCTGATGCTGCATCGTGGCGCAGGCTCAATGCGTTGGGATGGCCCATAGGAATGCAGCAGGGACTTGAAGCGGGTACCTTCTGCTTCACCGCCATCATGGTGGGTTGGCTAGGCTGCCTCTCGCTGGCGGCGCATCAGATTGCCATCACCATCTCTACCGTCAGCTACACAACCTTCCTAGGCATTGGCTCTGCCGTAGCTATACGCACAGGGTACTTTAAGGGAGCTGACGACTGGGCACAAGTACGCAAGCAGACTGTAGCAGGACTTCATATAGGACTGGCTACAGCAGCAATCGTATGTCTGGCATTATGGATTGTGCAGGACGACGTGAGCCGCCTCTTTACCGACAGCACTGAAGTGATGGCTATCGTGGTCACGCTACTTCCTATACTCATCCTATATCAGTTCTTTGATGGTGTGCAGATTATCTTGGCCAATGCCCTACGCGGACTTGCCGACGTGAAGGCCATCATGTGGGTGTCGTTCATCACCAATTTCCTCATCGCCATTCCATCGGGATATCTATTAGGTTTTATTTTCGACATGGGAATTGCGGGCATATGGCTTGCCTATCCCATTGGGTTCCTCTTCTCGGATCTCCTGCTTGGTCGGCGTGCCCTGCGACTGATGCGTGGCAAAAAGTGAACAAAAAGAAACGGCAGATTAAGAAATCTGCCGCATCTTTTCTATGCTCACATTTAATACGATTACTTTTCAGGAGCTGCCTCAAGCACAGCTACCAGATGTCTCCACCAAAGTTCCACTGTGGGGATGAGCAAGCGCTCGTCAGGTGAGTGGACACCACGCATTGTAGGGCCAAAAGAAATCATATCAAGATGAGGATACTTCTCCAAGAAGAGTCCGCACTCGAGACCTGCGTGAATGGCTTTCACTTTGGGTTCTTTACCGAAGAGCTGCTTATAGGTAGCGATGGCAATCTGCAGAATCTCAGACTTGGCATTGGGTTTCCACCCCGGATAGCCCTCGCCTACCTCAACCTCAGCACCAGCCAACTCGAATACGGCACGTACACTGTCGGCCACATCCTTCTTGCCCGAAGCGGCTGAACTGCGCTGCGAGAGTACAATCTTCACCTCACCATCGGCCATACGCACCGAAGCGAGATTGCTTGATGTTTCTACCAATCCAGGCACATCATTGCTCATGGCAAACACGCCATTGAACACGCCATGCAGGGCACGCAAGAGGCGGAGCATGGTAACCTTATCCATAGCAGAGGGAACACTGTCGGTGGACTCCATTGTGAACTGGGCCTTAGTCTCGATGGCAGCATACTCGGCCTCCACCTCAGAAGCAAACACGTTGAAGTCTACACGCACGCTCTCCTTGTCTTTCATGGGCACGGCACAGAGGGCACAAGCCTCACGAGGAATGGCATTGTGCTTGTTGCCTCCCTCGATATAAGTAAGGTAGAGATCGTACTTCTCGGCTGCAGCAAGGAGGAAACGATTGAGCACCTTATTAGCATTGGCATGGCCCTTATTGATGTCGTCACCACTATGGCCACCGAGAAGGTTATTGACGGTCACCTTGAAGTGGAAGTAGCCTTCAGGAACACTTACCTCCTTATATTTAAATGTAGCGTCGGTGCGCACTCCACCGGCACAGCCGATGAAAATCTCACCCTCGTCCTCAGAGTCAAGGTTAAGCAGGATGTCGCCGTTCATGAAGCCGCCCTGCATGGCATTGGCACCTGTAAGTCCCGTTTCTTCATCTATAGTAAACACACATTCGATAGGTCCGTGCTTGATGGTGTCGTCGGTGAGCACAGCCAATGCTGCGGCTACACCAATACCATTGTCGGCACCGAGGGTGGTGCCATCGGCTTTGAGCCATTCGCCATCCACTACAAGGCGGATGGGGTCGGTAAGGAAATCATGGTTCACTCCCTTGTTGCTCTCACACACCATATCCATATGTGACTGCAGGATGATGGTCTTGCGGTTCTCCATACCCGGTGTGGCAGGCTTGCTGATAACCACATTGCCAGCCTCGTCGACCTTAGTGGCCAAGCCGCGAGACTCACCGAAAGCCTTCAAGTAGGCAGTCATCTTCTCTTCATGCTTGGATGGACGGGGTATGCCACAAATCTCTTCAAAGTAGCCGAACAGGGCTGCTGGTTTCAAGTTTTCAGTCTTCATTTTTGTCTTATTACATTAGTTTAACAATTAAAAGAGGTAATAGTTACACCCAAAGCAAGTATTATTCGCTCGTTTTACACATCTTTACGATAAATCGTTAAGATACATTGCACTCGCTGAAAAACATCAAACTATGTTTGTGTTTTGCTCGTTTTGTTGTATCTTTGTACCCGTTTTGCGAGGATAGGTAAAAATCTTCGCAGCGCAAAAATAAGAAAATGGTACGTTTATTCCTAATTTCTCTGCTAATAATTGCGATTTGCATGGTGTTAATGTCTGTTACCATTCTATTCAGGAAGAACGGGCGCTTCCCCAACACCCACGTATGTGGCAACAAGCATCTGCGCCAACGAGGCATCACCAGCGCCCAGACACAGGACAAGCAGGCGCAACGCGAAAACAAGATGGCAGTAAAGGAGAGCAGACGTTATGACAAACTTAATAATGAATAATTAAATAATAAGACAATGAAAAGTATGAAAACCATCGCATCTGTATTTGTTGCTGTATTTGTAACATTTACATTTGTGCAGTGTAATAATACTGCACAGCAGACTCCAACTTCGACTGTTGCTCCCGTGAATGTTGTTCCCGGACAAGCAGTGAAAATAGCTTATGTAGATATTGATACATTGTTAAGCAACTATGAGTTGTGGAAGGAACTTAACGAAGAAATGCTTCGTAAGGAAGAGAATATTCGTGCAACACTTAATGAGAAAGCTAAGGCATTGCAGGCTGATTTTGAGGATTTTGATCGCAAATTGAATAATAACGGATTTACAACACGTGAGCGTGCTGAGGCTGAGCAGAACAGAATTCTAAAGAAACGTGAGGAGCTAGAGGCTTTGCAGGAGCGTTTAAGTAATGAGTTGGCTATTGAAAATAATAAGAACAGTATGCTTTTCCGCGATTCAATCAATTCATATATTAATTATTACAATAAGCAAAAAGGTTATAACATTATTCTTAGTCGTATAGGTGATAATATCTTGTATATAGATACGGAGATGAATATTACTGATGATATTATCAAAGGTTTGAATGAACGCTATTATCAGAACAAGAAGTAATGTATGTAATATCATCAAAAAAGAGTGGCAATTGCCACTCTTTTTTGATGATTTATATTGGTGATAAATAACAATTAGAATGCCAGACCTACGCGGAAACCAAGATTGCCAGGATTTTCTAACTGTTTTCCCATGACTGTGCCTCTATTGGTGGAGAAACTATAATAGGCAGCAGCATGAAGGCCCATACCATTAGCCCACGGATACCATCGTACGCCAATCTCGGGTGACATGTAGAATCCCCAATTGTTATCAGTGGATTTGTAAATGTGGTAATAAGATGACATGTTGGCATATTCTGCACCTAATTTAAGAGCAACATATGGTTGCCAGTCGGATTCAACAATACGATATAGGGCAGTGACGCCAAAAGGTAACTGAAATAATGAACGTTGTTGGTCAGTATAAATAGCCGTTGTTGGGCTCAAACTTACTACATTGCGGTCTACATATTCGTTATTGGTGTGATAACTGAGAAAGGTACCTATAGCAAAATCAGGTGTTAAGTACCAACCTGCATCAAAGTTCATACCCCAGCCACTGCTCTTTTGGGCAAACTTATTGATAGGGATGTTAAATTGCCAGTCTACGTTGTAATAGGCATCAAGTGAGACTTGAGATTTGGCCGGTGTGCTAATACCCACAATAAGTATGCAAAGGGCGGTCAATTTAACGGAAATTTTTCTAAATGTTCTCATATGAATAATAGTATATTAGTAGAGGATTATTTGGATGAATATCATTTCTTTAGATAGGATGATTGCATGAAAGCTTGTTGTATGGATTCTTGTACATTATTAGAATCAAGTGTTCCCTTGCTGTTGAGTAATCCGCTCATATAGCAACTCCATACAACCTTTAGGCTTTTTGTTGAGCTCACAGGCTCGGTGAGGTTTACCAACTCGCCTAATATAGAACCTGTGCTATATGAATAGGTTATACTATAAGGCCAATACCATCCTCCCCAATTGCCCCAATAGTACCAGCTCCAATACCATGGATAGCTTGCCCACCAAGGATAATCATTATAGTAGCGGAATCTGTAAGTATCTTCTATATAACTTATTTGTAAACCTAGATCAGCAGTGGACTTGTCAAAGACGCGTGTATAACCTGCATTGTTCATGCCTTTTACAAAATTACTAATAATCAAGTTCGATTCTGGAGTAGCATATAAGTATTTTGGTTTATTAGAGTCGTTTTCAATAATGAGCACACTGTCTGGCACATAGAATGTGCTGAATTTGTTAAACTCAGTTTCATCGTCATAATTGGTATATACCAAGTAGTCATCATCTAACATTCCCGTGTCGGGAGTCTTTTCGCAAGCTGTAACTAACAGAATGGATGCGAAAATAAAGAACATCATTTTTTTCATACGTTAATTTTTGAGGGTTTATAAATAGGGACTATATCCTTAATGTCTTCTAAGTTTATGCCTTATGTCATTTGTTACGCGCTTTAAATCTTTATCAATTTTATGAAGTGCACTGTCGCCTTCGGCTACCAATCGCAATATAGGCCTATTGTTATATGATATTAATTCGTAAATAATGGCTGTAGGAGCATTGGGCATGCCTACAAATACTATCTTTTCGCCCTTGTCTTGATTGGTGCGTGTCATTCCGTTTGTTTCGGTATAGCTCTCAGTTAAGCTATATGTACCATCTTCGTTGAGGCCATAGCTGTTGATTGTGAGTACGTAATTTGCAGGTATACCTTCTTCCGTAGGCAGTATACCCTCATATACATAGGTTTGAACCTCTCCAATGGTCGAATCGTTAATCATGTAAACACTGTCACTGTATGCCTCAATGCCTACATTGGCTACATCTTTTTTGCTCTTGTTCCCGCAGGACACTGCGAATACAACCATTAAGGCTGTTGTTGCAATAGATACAATTTTCTTCATGTTATTCTTTTTTATGGGTTAATTGCAATGAAGTAACATTTTCCATGCGGTTTTGTTTTCAAATTTTTGTTGCATGAATTATAGTAATACGAATGGGAATTGACATAACTATGTGCACAATGCAACTTGATTGCACGGATAATTATGTATCTTTGCATATCAATGTATAGTATCAAACTAAAACACGATAGAAATGAACAGACGGATACAAACACTCGCTTGCGTATGTGCTGCACTGATATTTGCGGCGTGCGGTGGCAAGCAAGGCAATCATGCTCACGAGCATTCCCACGAGCATCATACGCATACCGAAGAGCATCATGCACATGAGGAGCATAGTCATGATGAACATGCTCATGAAGAGCATAGTCATGCCGAGCATAATCATACTCATGAGGCTCATTCCCATGACGAACATGCCCATGAAGGACATTCTCATGAAGCGCATGCACATGCCGAGGAGGCACATGGTCACGACCATGCCCATGGCGAGGGCATAGCTTTTACCAAGCAGCAGGCTGTAGCAGCCGGGCTCAAGGTGGAGACAGTTACAAAGGCTCCCTTTAGCGGAGTGATAAAGACTGCCGGACACATTCAGGCACCAAAAGGTAATGAGGCTGTTGTGGTGGCCACATCGGCCGGTGTGCTCTACTACACCGACCCCTCTATAGCCGAGGGCTTGGCAGTGGGTACGGGCAAGGCGTTGGCTGGCATATCGGCCAAGAAGTTGCAGGATGGTGACCCCTTACTCAAGGCCAAACTGGCTTATGAGACGGCGCTGGCTGAATATGAGCGTGCACAGCGATTGGTTGACGACAAGATTGTGTCGGCCAAGGAGTTCGAACAGATACGTCTGCGCTACGAGACCGCCAAGACGACCTATGAGGGACAGGCGCAAGGGATGACCGAGAAGGGTGCCTCGCTTACATCGCCCATCAGTGGATACCTGAAGCAACTGCTCGTGCCTAATGGGGCTTATGTAGAGGTAGGTCAGCCTGTGGCTGTGATTACGCAGACTCGCCGATTGCAGCTGAAGGCCGAGGTGAGCGAACGCGACTACGCCTTGCTCTCCAAGGTGAACGCAGCCAATTTTCGCCCGGCATATACCGACCGTCTGTACAAGACATCAGAGTTGAATGGTCGCCTCGTAGCCTACGGCAAGGCTGCTGCCGACGAGGCTTCTCACTATATTCCCGTGACCTTTGAGTTTGATAACGTAGGCGACATCATCGCTGGCTCGTATGCCGAGGTGTACCTGCTCACTTCGCCTGAGGAGGGTGTGATAGCCATTCCCGTCAGTGCGCTCACTGAGGAGCAGGGACTATATTATATATATGTGCAGCTGTGCGAGGAGGAGTATGAGAAGCGTGGCGTCACACTGGGCCGTCGCGATGGCGAGCGTGTGGAGATACTGCATGGTCTGCATGGTGGCGAGCGCGTAGTGACCCAAGGAGCCTATCAGGTGAAACTGGCTTCGGTGACTACGGCGATACCGCACGGACACAGTCATTAGAATTCTGAATCCTTAATTCTTAATTCTGAATTAAAGCTTCGCGATTGTTTTTTATTCCGGATGGCAATTCAGAATTCATAATTCAAAACTCAAAATTATTTGTCGTGTTAAACAAAATTATACGTTTTTCTCTCAACAACCGTCTGCTCGTGCTCGTGCTGTCGGTGTTGCTGATGGTGGCAGGTGTGTACACTGCCACGACGATGGATGTGGATGTGTTCCCTGACCTCAATGCGCCTACGGTAACGGTGATGACCGAGGCCAAGGGTATGGCGCCCGAGGAGGTGGAGCGACTGGTGACGTTCCCCATTGAGACTGCCGTGAACGGTGCCACCGATGTGCGCCGTGTGCGCTCGTCGTCCACTACGGGATTCTCCATCGTATGGGTCGAATTTGATTGGGGCACCGATATTTATCGGGCCCGTCAGATAGTGTCGGAAAAGATTGCAACCGTGATGGATGCACTGCCCCAGCATGTGGGCACGCCTACGCTTGGCCCGCAGTCGTCAATCCTTGGTGAGGTGCTGTTTGTGGGGCTGACTATCAACGAAAACGATAACGATAACGAAAACTCTCATTCAGAGAGTATGCATCGCGGAGCCCAGTCTTCGTCTTCGTTATCGTCTTCGTCGACAACACTCCAGGACCTCCGCACCCTGGCCGACTGGACCATCCGTCCGCGTTTGCTCGCAACGGGCGGTGTGGCACAGGTAGCTGTGCTTGGCGGTGAGGTGAAGGAGTATCAGATACTGCTCAACCCCGAGAAGATGATGCACTACGATGTATCGTTGGGCGAGGTGATGGAGGTGGTATCGGGCATGAACCAGAATGCTACGGGTGGCACACTCTATGAGTATGGCAACGAATACATCATTCGCGGTATGCTCTCGACGAACGATGTGGACGAGATAGGCCGCACGGTGGTGAAGCGGGTTGGGGATTCGCCCCTCTTGCTACACCATATCGCCGAAGTAAAGATTGGCGACCAGCGCCCCAAGTTTGGTATGGCATCGCTGCGCACCGGGCCAGCGGTCATCCTCACCGTGACCAAGCAACCCAATACCAGTACATTGGAACTCACCAAGAAGCTGGATGCTACGCTCGAAGACCTAAAGCGTGAGCTCCCTGCCGATGTGAAGGTTACTACCGACATATACCGTCAGGAGCGCTTCATCAACAGTTCCATAGATAATGTGAAGAGCGCCCTCATCGAGGGAGCCATCTTTGTGGTCATCGTGCTTTTCGTGTTCCTGATGAATGTGCGCACCACACTCATCTCGCTCGTCACCATACCGCTTGCTTTTGTGGCTTCCATCCTTACGCTCAACGCCTTCGGACTTACCATCAACACGATGAGTCTGGGCGGTTTGGCCATCGCCATCGGTTCACTCGTGGACGATGCCATCGTCGATGTGGAAAACGTATATAAACGTCTGCGCGAAAATCGTGCCCTGCCCATCGAGCAGCGTCGTTCTGTACTCACGGTCATTTACGATGCCTCCAGAGAGGTGCGCATGCCTATCCTCAACTCTACGTTCATCATTATCGCCAGCTTCGTACCCCTCTTCTTCCTGACGGGCATGGAAGGACGTATGTTGGCCCCGCTCGGCATAGCCTTCATCGTGGCCTTGTGTGCTTCTACCTTGGTGGCACTTACGCTCACTCCGGTGCTGTGTAGTTATCTGTTGACGAAGAGGTCAGAGGACTCCGATGTCTCTGAGAACTCCGATAAGGAACCTCCCGTAACCCGTTGGCTCAAGAAAGGATATACCCGTCTTCTCTCGTGGACTCTCCGTCATCGCTGGCCCGTATTGGGAAGCACTGCAGCGCTGCTCGTCGTGGCGTTGGTGGCTTTCTTCGGATTGGGACGTTCGTTTCTGCCTCCCTTCAATGAGGGTTCGTTTACTATCAATGTGGCCACGCTGCCGGGTATCTCGTTGGAGGAGTCCGACAAGATTGGTCGCCGTGCCGAAGAGCTGTTGCTCACCATTCCAGAGATACAGACCGTAGGCCGTAAGACCGGACGTGCCGAACTGGATGAGCATGCCTTGGGTGTGAACGTGTCGGAGATAGAGGCTCCCTTCGAGTTGGCCGACCGCTCTAAAGACGAACTCATCGCTGAGGTACGCGAGAAGTTGGGCACGCTGCCCGGTGTGAACGTGGAGGTGGGTGCGCCCATCAGTCACCGCATCGACGCCATGCTCTCGGGTACTCGTGCCAGCATTGCCGTGAAGATATTCGGTACCGACCTCAATGAGATGTATCGCATAGGAAACCGTGTCAAGGCGGCCGTTGAGGGGGTAGAGGGCATTGCCGACCTCAACGTGGAGCAGCAGGTGGAGCGCCCGCAGCTGAAGATTGTGCCCAAGCGCGATGTGATGGCCAAGTATGGAGTCACCATGCCTGAGTTTGCCGATATGGTGAGCGTGCTGCTTGCCGGCGAGCCCGTGTCGCAGGTCTACGAAGGTCGCCGCGTCTTTGACCTCACCCTCAAGGTAGGTGACGACAGTCGTGCTACTGCCGAGGATATACGCCGCTTGATTGTAGATGCCGGTGACGCGAAAGTGCCTTTGGGGCAGATTGCCGATGTGGTGTCGTCGGTAGGTCCCAACACTATCAACCGCGAGAACGTGGAGCGCAAGGTAGTGGTGTCGGCCAATGTGGCTGGGCGCGACCTCCGTGGTGTGGTCACCGATATGCGCCGCATCATCGAGGAGCAGATAGAGTTGCCCGAGGACTATCACATACAGTATGGCGGGCAGTTTGAGAATGAGGAGAACGCCTCGCGAACCATCCTCATCGCTTCGTTGTTTGCCATTATGGTGATATTTATGCTTCTCTACAATCAGTTCCGCAGCCTCGTGCAGTCGGCTGTTATTCTTGTCAATCTGCCGCTTGCCCTTATCGGTGGCGTGCTGGTACTGTGGCTTACGGGTGGCGAACTGAGTATCCCGGCGCTCATCGGTTTCATCTCGCTTTTTGGTATTGCCACACGTAACGGTATGCTGCTCATCGAGCGATACAACGACCTGCGTGCCGAGGGCTACTCGGTGGTAGAGAGTGTGTTGCGCGGTTCGGCCGACCGTCTCAACCCCATCTTGATGACGGCACTCACCACTGCCCTTGCACTTATACCCTTGGCTCTTGGAGGTGATCTTCCAGGCAACGAGATACAGAGTCCCATGGCCAAGGTAATTCTCGGCGGACTCGCCACGTCGACCCTGCTCAACGGATTTATCGTGCCTATTATGTATATGATGGTGGCAAAGAAGAATACTCAAAAGTGACAATATTACTTGTCATTCTGAGCAGAGCGAAGAATCTCGCATAGTCGAGACAGAGTACCAACGCGAGATCCTTCACTACGTTCAGGATGACAAGACAGAAGGTTATACAATATGAAGCAATACAAAATCATCATTGCTCTTGTAGCAATAAGCACAGCATTTACTCTTAGTGGGCAAAGTACCGCGATGCCCGAAATCCCCCTCTCCTTGGGAGAGGGCGGGGGAAGAGGCCTTCTTCTCTCCATCCTCGACTCCATCGACCACAACAATACCACCCTCATAGCCCTGCGCAAGGAGGCCGAGGCACGTAAGTTGGAGAATCGTACCGATATCACCCTTGCCGACCCCGAGGTGGGCCTCAAACATATGTGGGAGGGTGCCGAGCAGACGGGTAACTTGACGGAGTTTACCGTGGGCCAATCCTTTGACCTGCCTACCGTGCTGGGCAAGCGCAAGGGGGTAGCGGTGCAGAAGAATCAGCTCGTCGATGAGGAGTACCGTGCACAGCGCATGGGCATACTGCTCGAGGCCGAGTTGGTGTGTATCGACATCACCTATTACAATGCCCTTGCTGCCGAGCTCGACCGCCGCTTGGGCCATGCCCGCCGTGTAGTGGAGGTAGAGAAGCGCCGCCTCGACAGTGGCGACACCGATGTGCTCTCCTATAATAATGTGGTACTCAGCCTCTCGGCCCTTGAAGCCGAGAAGGCACGCGTAGAGATGGAGCGTGGAGTGCTGATGACACGCTTGGCCCATCTGAACGGTGGTCGTCCCTTGGGCTTCGATGCACAGGAGTATGCTCCAGCGACGTTGACAGACGACTTCGAGTCGTGGTACCAGGAGGCACTCGAGCGCAGCCCCGATATGGCCCTGGCACGCGAGGAACGTGAGGTGCGCCGTAGCGAACTGTCCTTGTCCAAGACGATGCACTTGCCCACACTATCAGCTACCTATATCAATGAGCGTCATCGCACAGGTGAGCGTTCACAGGGCTTTACCGTAGGCATGAATATTCCCCTCTGGGCCAACAAGAACCGTGTGCGCTCGGCACGCACGGCACTCTGCGCAGCCGAAGCCCGTGAGGCCGATGCCGAGTTGCAGCTGCGCAGCCAACTGCTGGAGGGGTATGAGCGCGTGAGAGGACTGCAGCATACAGCCGACCTCTATCGCCGTGCACTCGCCGAGGCCAACAACAGCGAGATGCTGGCTCGCGCTATGGACGAGGGCTTCATCTCCGTGCTGGAGTATCTGCAAGGCATAGAGCTTTATTACGACTACCTCGACCGTAGCCTTAATGCCGACCGCGACTACCGTCGCGCTCTTGCCGAGCTGGAGGCTTGGAGACTGTAGCTATTGTTCTATAAGCTTTTTTAAAGATATTTCCACTGAATGTAAAAAAAATATATTACATTTGTAGAGTAATATAAAGATTCAGGCTATGCTTACTATTAAAGAACGCAAACAGATAATATCTCTAATTAAGCATGAGGTGATTCCTGCTATGGGGTGCACAGAACCTGTGGCAGTGGCTTTATGCGCAGCGAAAGCGGCCGAGAAATTGGGGGTGTTGCCTGAAAAGGTAGTGGTTCATCTCAGTATGAATGTCTTGAAAAATGCAATGGGCGTAGGGATACCTGGAACAGGGATGATTGGCCTGCCTATTGCTATTGCATTGGGCATGATTGTAGGAAAAAGTGATTATGGTTTAGAAGTGCTAAAAGATACATCCCCAGAGTCAGTTGATAAAGGACGTCGTTATGTCAGTGAAGGACGCATTAGTATTCTGTTGGATGAAGCGGCTCCGGATGGCTTGTATATCAAGGTACAAGCATATGCTGATGATAAGGAGTCTGTTGCGATTATATGTGGAGAACATACGCGATTCGTGGAGGAAGAATCTATTGGCGTCTGTAATGCTTTGTGTGCAAAAAATCAGAAAGATGATGTCTTGTTATCCATGAGGCGTATCTATGATTTTGTTATAGAAGTTCCTTTGGAAGATATAGCTTTTATAGAGGATTCGGCTACGATGAATATGAAAGCGGCAGAGTATGCGCTTAATGCGCATTACGGTCATAGAGTGGGGGGGATGTTGGCTGATAGCGCAAATCACCTAATGGTGGGGGATGGTACATTGACTCGCGCTATGGCATACACTTGTGCCGCATGTGATGCTCGTATGTCGGGGGCATTGGTGTCAGTAATGTCGAATTCTGGGAGTGGAAACCAAGGTATAGCAGCAACTGTTCCTGTTGCGGTATATGCGCGTGAACATCATGTCGATCATGAAACTTTCATCAGAGCCCTTTTGTTAAGTAATCTTACAGCCATTTATATAAAGCAAAGTTTGGGAAGATTGTCTGCACTATGTGGATGTATAGTAGCTTCCACTGGAGCTAGTTGTGCTGTTACCTATATGATGGGAGGAGGATATGAGCAAATATGTTATGCGGTGAAAAATATGATTGCGAATTTGACAGGTATGATATGTGATGGCGCTAAACCTAGTTGTTCGTTGAAGTTGTCAAGCGGTGTGTCAACGGCCATGCTTTCTGCTATGCTTGCTATGCAAGGGTGTTCGGTGACTAATTTAGAAGGGGTCATTGATGAGGATGTAGATCAAAGCATACGCAATTTGACAAGTATAGGACGTGAGGCTATGCAGGAAACAAACAGAATGGTTGTAGAAATAATGACTCATAAGGGGTAAGGGGATTTGGGCGTTTGTATAATAAAACTCTTTTAGAAGAACAGTAGTGTAAAAAACTTGTTGTATATTTGTGGAGAAAATAATAACATATAATATATGATGCGAGAGAAAAGTGTAGAAAAGATTGTCAAAGGTTTTATAGCCAAAGAATTAACAATATCTCAAGAAAGTATATCACGTGAAACTAATTTGGTCAATGACCTTAATGCGGATTCTATGGATATTGTTAATGTTGTAACGGCAATAGAGGCTCGTTTCAAAATATCTTTTCCGGACGATACTAAGCTGAAGTATGATGGATATACATTGCAGTTCTTAATCGATGGCGTAACTAGTACGTTGAAGGAAAAACAGCCTAAGGTAAAGCGTACAGCTGCTAAAAAAAACAGCAAGAAGGTCTAGGGTGAAGGCTTCTTCGGGGACGAACGAGTTATAATCAATTTATACTTGACTGACAAGAGGATCTGTATATTTACGTACAGCCCCTTTTTGCATACTTGGATTAGAATTGTATATGTGCACGTATGCGAAAACCGTGTTTGTCAATATCTGGGCTGTTAATATATGTAAGGCGATGCACGTAATCTATTTCGAATAATTTGAAGATATTTTCTATTCCGAATGAGAGTTCCATATAAGGGATGTTTGTTAGTAATTGGTGCTTTCGTGGAAACATATATAATCCGTTGCTGTTTGTGGCATCTGGAATATTTTCGGTACTGATGCTCCCATAGAAACCTCTGAAGTCAATGACTTCGCGCCATCCTAATCGTTTAATTAATGGAATACGGTTGAATAGTAAACCATTCATATAATAGGTCGTCTCCCACGATATGTAACGGTCGGCAATGAATTCCATGGGATTCATTAAAGCAAAAGACTCTTTTTGGATTGTATATGAAAGGTTGGAAGCAGGAATAATGAGAAGTGGGTAGGGTACTTTGTTCCAAACGTGTCCTCCTTTTAGGATAGCATCAACGTATCCGAATGATGAAAGCCAGAAACGTTTATGGAAGCTACCCTCTGTGTGGTGGCAGGTGAAGTCGCTTCCTAAAACTCCTTTATACGCAATGGTATGGGAAAGGGAGAATATTGGTCGTTCAGGTAGAAGGTATTCTCTTCCTCCTTTTTTTTGATTAAATTTCTCCCCTGGGGCATAGCGTAATTTTAACTCCAATTCGGACTGTTGTAGTTCTGGATGAAATGTGGATACACCTTTTTCACGACTCTCAAATTGGATAAATCGACTGTCTTCATATACATTGTTTCGGAGAATAAAAGAGTAAGAAAAGCCCGAATAGTGTTCCCGATTGTACGAGAATTCTCCTTTTCGCAAGTAGCTTATAAGGTTGTCGTCAGTTCGCTTGAAATTGAGGAAAAAATTGTCCTTATTCGTGTAAAGGTAGCTCTGCCCGTATTGAAAAATATCGTTTTCGTAATGCAACCGAAGGGAGTGGATTGGAAATTCGTTGGCATGCTCCTTTTTTTTATTAAATGAATATTCTAATTCTCCCATATACTTGAAGCGTTGGTCTCCAAAACCGTAAGCGACGAAAAATTGTCCCATTAGGTGAGGATTTAGATATGCTGAGGTCATTCCTCCTATCCGTAGGCGTATACCCTCAAGTTCGTTGTTGCTTATTGTGGTATTTACAGGGCCATAGTAGAATGTTGGATTATTCTTCTTGTTAGGAATGTATCCGGTGAACAAAAATGATATAGCTTTTTCGCTCCAATAATACAAAGGGTATTGCCGTAGTTGGTTCATCATGGCACTTACGGACAGCTCATTGCTGCTTACATGCCCAATGCGATTAGCTATCCAAAAGATTTCGTCCTTCTCGCGTGAGTCATATTCTTCTAGTATGTCTGTAGGTGAATCAAAAATATCTTTGTTTTCAGGCTGGTTAAAATTATATTTATTATAGTTGACTTCCCGCTTAACATATACGCCGTTAATGTTTGTTGCTATTTCAAACTCGGCAACTAAGATTTCTTTATCTAGCTGAGAACTGCCATTTGCATTACGACTAAATTTTTGCGTAATATTTAGTGTCCTGACAAAGTTCAGGTTGATGTTATAAGGACTTCGTAGTTGTATCCATTTGATAAAGCGAGTGCTATCGTCTGTTACATAAATATGTCCAGTGAATCCATGTGATTCGGTGTTGAAAGGGATAAAAGCTAAATCAATACAACGTTCACCATCAACCATAATGGTGTCCATAATATAATATTTATAAATGTTGTTGGCAAAGTTCGATAAAGGGCTTGTAAAGCGATTGTGAAAAAGGTCTATATCGTTTGTAAATACATCAACATCCTTGAATACCTCTTCAAAGATTCCATCGATTTCTTGTTCTGAAATAAAATCGTCCACTCCAGCTCTTCTGCGGGCAATAATATGTTTCTTCTTGCTTTTTGGGTCTTTTCTGTAATGGTCGCTTCCGATGAGCTCACGTGAGGATATATTTAGAATAGGTTTTCCCGATATGAGCGACGTATCTGTAAAATGATCAAGTAAATTTATCTTGCTTAGTAAATTCGTTTGGATTTGGTTCTTGTCAAAATTATTTAATGCGATGGTTAATAATTCATGTCGGTTTCGCTGATAGTAATCGTGATATTCCAGTCTATAGCACTCTCGATTTTTGATGAGCTCTTTTGCTAGTTCTACTGCAGGATTCTCTTTCCTTTTATAGCGTTCTCGCTTGGGCTTAATTTCGATTTCGCTCAATTCATACGCTATGGGGCGTAATTTTATATGAATAGGATATTGTGTCTGAGGGGTTATCTCCACAGATGCATCTTCATATCCTATGTAAGAAGCTATTAGTTTGCCTTTGTTGGTAGGACTCATGAATGAAAAGTTCCCGTCCTTGTCTGTTTGACATCCGTCACTAGTATACTCTATATAAACGGAAACATATGGGAGTGCTTTGTTTGTACTGGCATCTGTAACTTTGCCGTATATCCGATAAGAAGCAGAGCACGGAAAGCTTTTCCCTAGTAGAATTAAAGTGAGAAGTAGGAAATAGCAGTGCCTCTGGGGGATTGCTTCAATTATTTCGGCAATAATTTTTCTTATTATATATTGTATTCTTCCCATATGCTATACAAAGGTAGAAAATAAATATAATTTTGACAAAATTCAAGAAAGGAAGTGGTGTATAATCCTTATTTTTGTGGTGTGAAATCGTGAAAAAACAAAAAAATAATTTGTTTGTTGTTTTTTTTGTGAAAATATTTGGTTTGTATTTGTGTTTTGTATTATCTTTGCATCCGCTTTCGAGAGGTAACGCGGTGAGCGGTCCTTGAGATGGCATGAAGAGAGAGTTCTTTGAAAACATTTTCCATACAGACAAGTAGTACAAGAAGCTATACGGTGATGTCGTCACTGTATAGGGTAAATGAACTAACCGTCAATTTACGTTTATAGTAGAGAAGG
>SUXS01000020.1 GCA_015060865.1 Bacteroidales bacterium
GTTTGTTAATCATCGTCTTGTTTGTTTTGAAGTCTTATTCCTTTATCTTCTCTCGCCCCTAATGTGGGCTTTCGGCTACAAAAATAAGCATCAATTCTGAAAAGATTCTGAAAAAAAGGAAAAAATGGAAAAAATATCGGTTCGTGTAACATTTTTTTAAAAAGACTCCTGACCTCGATCGAATATACCGTAAACAAGCCGGTCGGTGGGGACGTCTTTGCGGCTGTAATGCACGTTCATGCTAACGAGCCTTAGGGTCTGCGACCCGTAAATATACCCGACAAGAAAATCAGTACCAACCGGCAAGCGAAACGGTTGTAACCGTCGGGAAAATCAGTTGGAACCGATGGAAAAATCAGTTGAAACTGATTTTTCCAGTGAAGAGTGAAGAGGTGCCGTATACTCCTTAAGGCGTCAGCCCATCTTGCCCGTGAGGTAGGCGCGGGTGCGCTCGTCGGTGGGGTTAGAGAACATGGTGGCGGTGTCGCCATACTCGACTAGTTCGCCCAGATACATGAACATCGACTTGGAGGAGATGCGCCGTGCCTGTCCCATGTTGTGGGTGACGATGAGGATGGTGACCTCGCGCTGCAGTTCCTGCATCAGCTCCTCGATGTGGGCGGTGGCGATGGGGTCGAGGGCCGAGGTAGGCTCGTCCATGAGCAACACGTCGGGCTTCATGGCCAGGGCGCGGGCGATGCAGAGGCGCTGCTGCTGTCCGCCCGAGAGGAAGGTGCCCTTCTTGTTGAGCACGTCCTTCACCTCGTCCCACAGGGCTACGCTGCGCAGGCAGCGCTCCACGGTGGCGTCTTTCTCGGCCTTGGCCAGGCGTATGCCGTTGAGCGTGTAGCCCGAGAGTACATTGTCGTAGATACTCATCGTGGGGAACGGGGCAGGGCGCTGAAATACCATGCCTATGCGGCGGCGCACGTCGATGGGCTCCATCGAGAGGATATTCTCTCCGTTGAGCAGGATCTCGCCATCGACACGTATGTTGGGATAGAGCTCATGCATCAGGTTGGCGGCACGCAGCAGGGTGCTCTTGCCACAGCCCGAGGGCCCCATGATGGCGGTGATGGTGTTGCGCTCGATGGCTGCCGACACGTACTTCACGGCCATCGTCTGCTTGGTATAGGATACGCAAGTGTTTTTAAACTCGAGGATAGGGGTTATTGGTTCCATTTCTTTGCAAGATACTTTGATAACAGGTTAAGTGACAATACGAATAGCAGGAGGAAGAGCGAGGCTCCCCAGATGAGTTCCTGCAGGTTGGGGTCGTTGAAGAACTCCCAGATGAGCAGCGGCACGGCCGAGATGGGCTTGTCTATCGACCAGCGGATGAACGAGCAGCCGAGGGCGGTGAACATGAGCGGGGCAGTCTCGCCGATGACGCGTGAGATGGCGAGTAACACACCGGTGAAGATGCCTCCGAAAGCTGCAGGGAGCTGCACGCGGAGCATTACGCGGGCACTGTTGCCACCGAGGGCAAGGCCAGCCTCCTTGAGCGAGGCGGGGAGTATCTTGAGGGTCTCCTCGGTGGAGCGGATGATGAGCGGCAGCATCATGATGCATAGCGCCACGCTGCCGGCGATGGCCGAGTAGCCCTTCATGGGCACTACTACCCAGATGTAGGTGATGATGCCGATGATGACCGATGGCGTGCCCTGCAGCAGGTCGGTAAGGTAGCTCACTGTCTGCGCAAAGCGGCGTTTGCTGTTCTCGGCCAAGTAGGCACCGCAGAGGATGCCCACGGGCACAGCCACCACGACAGCCATGCCGAGCATGATCATGGTGCCGATGATGCCGTTGGCGATGCCGCCAGGGATGGGCTCTCCGGCCTCGATGGCTTTCATTGCCTTATAGGCTGTGGGCGTTGGCTCGGTGAAGAACGACCACGACAACTGGTCGTAGCCACGCAGCAGCACCTCGCCAAGGATGGCGATGAGGGGTACGGCTGTGAGCGCGGCAAAGAAGCATACGCCCCACAGCAGGGCTTTGTCTTTTATTAAGCGATGTTTTGTTCTTACTTTCATAAGCAATTTTTTTGAGGGGGAGTTATAAGGAGTTTCTTCTAATTAGGAGTTTTACCCCCTCCGCTCCATTACGCTCTGCTTCATTCCGCTCGTCCCCCTTAAAGGGCGACAGTTCTTTTTTTGATTACTATCTTCGCACGTATTGACTATCTGAAAGCACTGTCCCTCTTTAAGGGGGACGAGCGTAGAGAGCGAAGCGACGGAGCGGAGGGGGTAACCGTTATTCATAGTCGAAACAATTGGCCTTTATCTCCTTTTTACTCCCTTTATCTCCATTAAAACATTTAAGCTATTCTTGCGCGTTTAATCATTACCTTACCTATCAGATTGATTATTGCCGTGATGAGAAACAACACCAGTCCAATGGCAATGAGCGATGAGAGGCGCAGCCCGTCGGCCTCGCCAAACTGGTTGGCAATGATAGATGCCATCGAGTTGCCCGTAGAGGTGATAGACTCGGGGATGTTGTTGGTGTTGCCAATGAGCATTGTCACGGTCATCGTCTCGCCCAAGGCACGGCCTATGGCCAGGATGTATGAGGAGAAGATACCCGACCCTGCCACGGGGAATACTACCCGACGTATCACCTCGGCACGCGTAGCTCCCAGGCTATAGGCACCCTCCTTCAGGTCGTTCGGCACCATCTTGATAAACTCGGCGCTGAGCGAGGCTGCGTAGGGGATAATCATGATGGCCAGCACGAGCGATGCCGTGAGTATGCCCGAGCCTTGCGGAGAGATGTTGAGCGCCATGATCAGTGGACGCAGTGTATAGAATCCCCACAGGCCATAAATGATGCTGGGAATACCGGCCAGCAGGTCGGTGACTGTGGCGAGCACGGAGGCCACCTTGGTGCCCTTGAAATACTCACCCACAAACAGCGCCACGGGGAGCGAGAAGGGGATGCAGAACAGGAGTGCCAGCGCGGTGGTCATCAGTGTGCCCGTGATGAAGGGCAGTGCACCGTACTGCTCGGCCCCTTCGGTGTAGCTCCACTCCGAGGAGGTGAGGAACTTCAGGAACCCGAAATGCTCGAAAGCTGCGTATGCATCGGTGACGAGGGCATACACTACGCCACCACATACGATGGGCACCGCCAGTGCGGCGGCAGTTAGCAGGAATCTGTAGAGTTTATCGTTCATAGGAGCTATGTCTTTGTTACCCCCTCCGCTCCATTACGCCCTGCTTCATTTCGCTCGTCCCCCTTAAAGGGCGACAGTTCTTTTTAGTTAGCTTGTTCGTGATGTAACTATTCAAGAAGCACTGTCGCCCTTTAAGGGGAACGAGTGTAGCGTAGTGAACACGAAGCGAAACGGAGGGGGTAATAACTTCATCTTTAATTAAGGATTTCCACCCCATCATAAGTCACCGCCTTCAGATTGGCCATGCTCAGCTCCTTCGCCTTAGCAGGCAGTGGTGCATAGTGCACCTCTGAGGTAATATGCTGCGCCTCGTCGGAGAGGATATACTTCAGCAGGTCGAGCGTGGCCATGGCCTGTGCCTTGCTGCGGTCGGCATAGTGCTGCTCCTTGTAGATAATCATCCAGGTGAAGGTAGAGATAGGATAGGCCCCAGCAGCGTCGGCATTGGTGATGGAGCAGCGTGTGTCTGCAGGGATGGTGCCCGATGCTGCTGCAGAGATGCTTGCTGCGGTGGGCTCTACGAGTTCGCCACGCTGATTCTGCAATGTAGCGTAGGGGATCTTCTGCGCGAAGGCATACTCCGAGCCCACGTAGCCGATGGCGTTCTTCGTCTGCTTCACCACGCCAGCCACGCCGGGGTTACCCTTGGCAGCTTGTCCCACGGGGAAGTTCACCGACTTGCCGGCACCGAACTTCTCCTTCCACATCGGGCTCACCTTGGTCAGATAGTCGGTAAACACGAAGGTGGTACCCGAGCCGTCGGAGCGGAACACGGGGATGATAGCCTCGGCAGGGAGGGTTACGCCCGGGTTGAGCGCTGCGATGCGCTCATCGTTCCACATCTTCACCTCTCCGGCAAAGATGTCGGCGATGAGTTCGCCCGAGAGGTTCAGGCTGTTTACCCCATCAAGGTTATAGGCCAGCACTACGGCTCCCATGCAAGTGGGCACGTGTATCACGGCATCCATCTCGGCCATCTCCTTGTCGGTGAGGAAGGCATCGCTACCGGCAAAGTCCACAATCTTGTCGCGCAGGTTGCGCACGCCACCGCCCGAGCCTATACCGCCATAGGCCACTACGTCGCCGTTCACTTCGGCAAAATGCTCGAACACCACATTGTAGAAGGGCAAGGGGAAGGTAGCACCTGCGCCCGAGAGTTCCTGTGCCTTGCGGCCACCATCTTTGCTCGCACCACCGCACGATACCATGGCAAGAGCAAGAACTAAAGTCATTACGGTTGAAAAAATCTTTTTCATAATTGATGTGTTTGATTCTAATTTAACAATTCTTTTTTAGAAAGGGTTTTATACCCCCCTCCGCTTACAGTCCAAAGTAGCAACTCACATACCCCGCATACGTATCCTTGCCGCTGGCGCGGTCGAGCTGCATACGCACGTTGGGAGCAATCTTGATATACTTGCCCACCTTGAACTGAGCACCCACGATGGCAGCTGCACTGGTAGCGGTGTTGCCCGCAAACAGATCATCCCAGCGGGCATACACGGCAGCCTCGTCCGAGATATTTCCCGTAGTATACACCGAGTAACCGCTCTGCTCGCTGCCCGCCTTGTTCATATAGTTATACTCGGCACCCACGGAAAAGGCCTTCGCCTTGTAGCCTACGAAGGCGGCCGCGTTCCATTGGTCGGCATCAGCAGCGGAAGCGTCATCGTTCAGTCCACCATAGAGGCGCACCTGAAGTCCCTCGACAGGAGTCAGCGTAGCACCCACGCCATAGCAGAGCCCTTTGCTCATCTGCACCTTCTTGTAACCCTCGCCGTTGACGATGATAGCGTCGGCCGAGAACCAGTCGGCAGCCTTGTACGCGGCCGAGATACCGAGGTCGGCACTGCTGCCAAACTTGTAGAGGTCCTGGAACGACTTCATCACGTAGCGGTAGCCCCAGAACTTCTCCTGGAAGTTAAACTGCGTGGTCGAGATAAGACCACCGTTCAAGGTCCATCGTCCCTGCTTCCACTGCACCAAGGCATTCTTTATGTAGGCCAGGCGCTGGTAGTCCGACACGGCACCCGACTGCCCTATGTCCATCACGCCCTTCACCGTCAAGCCACCATCGAGCTTGTACTCATAGCCTAGGTAAGCACGCTCCAGCTCGAAGCCCAGGCTCTCGGCATCCTTGCCGAAGTCCGCATTGAAGTTGCTGAACACCTGCACGATGGCCTTACCCTTCGGCTCGGCATCCTTTGTCTCCTGTGCCTGTGCATTCATCCCTAAGCAAACGGCCATGCCAGCCACAATAAATCCAATCTTTCTCATAATTTCTTTTTTTTGTTTTTTACTAAATACTTTTTCTCTATCTGATCAGATTACGTTGTCTTTCTTTTTGACGCTGCGAAGGTACTGCCCAAATGTTTCATAAATATTTCAATCCCGTTAAGAAGTTGTTTTCATTTCGTTTCGCCTTTTTAGCTGAGGTGTCGGTATTTGTGCTTAATTCACTGGTACATAGCGGCGTACCCACCGACACCCCCGTTGCGGGGTGTCGGTGGAAGATGCCATTTCACTTTCTTCAGTTTGACAAAAAAATTAGGGGATAATATAGCAGTTGTCCTGTCTGTAGTTACCCCCCCCCGTTCCGTTTCACTTCGTTGCACTGCCCCTTCGGGGACTCCTCGGGGAAGCTAAAGCTTCCTTCGTCTTCCTTCGTCGCAACCGACGCTAACACTCCGCGTCGGCGTCCCCTTAAAGAGGGAGAGTTCTTTAAGCAATAATATAGGAGTTGTCCATTGAAACAAATACTTACAGCGATGGTGTCATTCTGAGCCACGCGAAACAACCTTTAGGTCGCCGGCCGTAAGGGAAAGGCAATCTCGCAGTGTCTCTCGCGGAGTCCCAGCGCGGGATGCTTCACGATGTTCAGCATGACAAACTGTGTTTTTGAACAACATCTATATTATTGTCAAAATTATCATAGGCTTGTCAAAAATTATCACCGAAGCGACAAAAAATTTTCACAGGCATGATAATTTTTTTTCACACCTATGAAAAAACAATTTGGGCAGTTCCAAACTCCAGTTTTTAAGGCTCCAAACTGCAGTTTTTATAAAGAAAAACTCCAGTTTGCAAGGCTCCACTTCCTCTTCTGGTTTAGGAAGCAAAGATACTAATTTCGGATGAGACTCGTATTTGCGCAGCCAATAATCCAATATGTTGGGACTTCTTAATTTGTGCTTAGAGGCACAGCCACGTTTGGTGAGACCTTAATTGAAGTAATCACGAAGGATGAACAAACATTCCTCTTCACTGTAATGTTGATACCGTTTTCTCATACTGTTTACACATTTTTAATGGTTATTAAATGTGTCTACCTATAGCAGTATAAGACAATTAGGATTTTTCAGAAAGTAAGCGAAACGTGAGTTGTTGAGTTAATAAGTTTTTGAGTTGGGCAAGTCTATACTTCCGATTTCTGTGCCGTGTAAGCAATCCGCAGGATTTGCTTTACAATTTGCTATGAATTTTCTGTACAGGATTTCCTTGTGTTTCGCTCCATAAGGTCGTTTGGAGACGGAAGATTTGTTACATTTTCGTTAAATTTCATCGAGCGTGGCCGCAGAATCGAGATTTCTCCCTATCTTCGCAGTGGAAATAAGATGGTATTTATGGCTGAACGCATACTGATAGTGGATGACGAGGAGACCCTGTGCGAGGTGCTGAAACTCAACCTCGAGAATGAGGGCTACGACGTGGACATAGCCTTCAGTGCCGAGGAGGCATTGACCTACGAGCTGAAAGGCTATTCGCTGATACTGCTCGACATTATGATGGGAGAGATAAGCGGTATCAAGATGGCAAAGATGCTGAAGGCCGATGTGGCCACGGCAGATATACCTATCATCTTCTGCACGGCACGCGACTCGGAAGATGATATGGTGATGGGGCTCAACATCGGTGCCGACGACTACATCATGAAGCCCTATACCGTGCGCAATGTCATAGCACGGGTCAAGAGCGTGCTGAGGCGCACCGCAGGGCACAAGAGCAGTGCCATAGTGGAAAAACCTCATGTGCTGAAGGTGGAGGGGCTGTGCCTCGACCTCGAATTCAAGCGCTGCACGGTGGATGGCGAGGAGGTGAAGCTGGCCAAGAAGGAGTTTGAACTACTGGCCTATCTCATCAGCCACCGGGGTAAGATATGCTCGCGCGAACAGATACTGAGTCGCGTGTGGAGCGATGAGGTGGTGGTGCTCGACCGCACCATCGACGTGAACATCACCCGCCTGCGCTCGAAGATTGGCACATACGGCGCGTATATAGTAACCCGCTCAGGATTCGGATATGGCTTCCGCGAATAGGCTCTCCTTTCACAAACGGCTCTTCGTGCAGCTCATCGCATTCTCATGGGCTATCGTGCTATGCTTCGTCGGATTCCAGTATCTGAGGGAGAAGGAGTACAAGTCGGAGTTCCTGAGCGCCCAACTGCAACAGTACAACCACCATCTGCTGGTGGCCGTCGAGGAGGGCGAACCGTATGAAGAGTATGTAGCCTCGCATGAGAAACCCTTCGACGACCTGCGCATAACACTCATCACCCTCTCGGGAGCGGTCATCTACGACAACACCATCTCTATAGACTCGCTCGACAATCACCACAGCCGTCCTGAGGTGGCAGCTGCCCTCAAGCATGGCTCGGGTTACCACATAGGGCGCCACTCCACCAGCGACGGGCGACAGTACTTCTACTCTGCCACGCGGGGCGAACGGGTCGTCGTGCGCACGGCCATCCCATACTCGAGTACCCTGCGCACCCTGCTCGAAGCCGACTGGACTTTTCTGCTGATAATGATATCCGTAAGCCTGGCCATGAGTGTCGTGGCCTATTTCACTACCCGTAAGCTGGGCAAGGACATTGAGCGCGTCAACCACTACGAAGCCGAGCAGGAGAAAAACCGCTTCAAACGCCAACTCACCAATAACATCAACCACGAGCTCAAGACTCCCGTAGCCTCCATACAAGTGTGTCTCGAAACCCTGCTCTCGGGCATAACGCTCAGCGAGGAGAAGCAGATGGAGCTCATAGAACGCTGCTACACCCACACCGAGCGTCTGCGCCGCCTGCTGGAGGAGGTGTCGCTCATCACACGCATGGAAGATGGCAGCGCACTCATCGGCAAAGAGCCCGTCGTCATCAACAGCATCATCCATGAGATAGCCTGCGAACTGAACGTCATGCCCGAGGAGGAGCGCCTGTATCTGCATACCGACTTCTCCGAGCAGGTGACCATAGAGGGTAACCTGTCGCTCATCGGCTCTATCTTCCGCAACCTCACGGAGAATGCCATTGCCTACTCAGGCGGACGTAACATCTACATCACACTCATCGCGAACGATGACCGGCAGTGCAGCATACGCTTCGAAGACGATGGCTGTGGAGTGGAAGAGAAGCAGCTCCCCCGACTGTTTGAGCGCTTCTATCGGGTCGACAAGGGCCGCTCGCGCCAGAAGGGGGGTACAGGGCTCGGACTCTCCATCGTGAAGCACGCCGTACAGTTTCACGGAGGCACCATCACTGCCACCAATCGCCCCGACGGCGGCTTGCGCTTTGACTTCTCGCTGAAGAAGTAATAGCAGAAGATTGTGCGCAATAGTTTGCGTATCAACGATACATAAGGAAAGCAGACGTGGAGAAATCTCGGACAATCGTACCAATCTTGCAGGATAAGTGGCTCATAATGGAGGATTTTAGGTTGTAACTTTGCAGTGCAAAAGGTGTTCAGATGAAAAAGTACCTCCTCGCATTCTCTATCGTATCGTTGCTATCCTCCACCATAATGGCTCAGGAGGGTTTCTTCGAGCGTTTCGTGTTCAGGCCCGATACTATCTATGCCGTGCGCCATCCCTACCGCTACACCATACGGCCCAATGTGGGTACCTCGTTCGGGCAGTTTACCTCCAACTGGGACGATGGCGGCTTGCCCCACTCCTATAGCCTGATGTCGTCGCCAATCTTCAAGGCGGGCTGCAGCGTATCGTATCTGGGCATTACCGCAGGTATTCACCGCGATGTGAAGCGCCTCTTTGGCGAGACCGAGGAGACGGAATACAGCTTCAGCGGATACACCCCGATTGTGGGTGGCGAACTCTCCTATAGCTCCTCGCACACCCATACGATGAGCAGCAAAGGTGATGGTGAGACGCTATGGCAATTACCGCTCGACGGGTGTCACACACGGCGTTTTCTGGCCAATGGCTACGTGGTGCTCAATCCTCGCCGCTTTTCACTGCCCGCCGCGCTCACCCAACGCTATAAGCAGATACGTAGTGCTGGTAGTGCTCTCCTTGGAGCATCGCTCACGGGATTCCGTATGGATGTGGATGTATCGCAGTTGCCACCCCAGCTAATCGATGAGAACACTCCCTACGACTATGCCCGCCACATCATCTACACCGCAGCGAGCCTTGGTGCCGGCTATGCCTATAACTGGGTGCTCCCGGACAACTGGATGCTGCACGCCTCGTACCTGCACACGCTCTCGCTCTACCACTATGGCGAGATAGCCTTTGCCGATGGCACTATCCCCTTTGGTCACAAGCTTAACCAAGGCGGCATCGTACGCCTCGGCTCGGTATGGGACATCGACCGCTACTTCGGTGGCTTCACAGGGACGATGCAAATGCAATGGATGAGCCTCTCGCCCATCTACACCTTTGACTTCTACGTACGCACCCGCCTCTTCTTCGGCTTCCGGTTCTAACATTAATAAAATATAAATAATCTGGTTTTAAGCTATAGAATATCATATTTCACGTAATTTTGCAAGATATAGACCTAAACAGATAATGAAAAAACTATTCATAGCCATCATATCCGCCCTTCTCTGCCTACCGCTTGCTGCGGTGGAGCGTGAGGACGAGGCGTTTCCGCTCGACACGGCCGACGTGGTGTGGACCTTCACCGAGGGCAACCGCGTGAAGCTGCTCAACAATGCCGATGCCAAGTTCATCGACCTGCTCACGTGCATCGACACGGCACGCCACTCGGTGCACCTCGAATACTTCAACTTCCGCAACGACTCCATCAACAAGATTATGATGACGCTCTTGGCGCGTAAGTTGAAAGAGGGTGTCGAGGTGCGCATCCTCTTTGATGACTTTGGTAATATCTCCAATGACCGTCCTATCCGCCGTAAGCACTTGCGTGAGATGCGCGAGCTAGGATTCAAGATCAAGCCCTACGACCCCATGCAATTCCCATGGATCAACCACGCCTTCCACCGCGACCATCGCAAGGTGGCTGTCGTGGATGGGCAGACGGCATTTATCGGTGGTATCAACGTGGCCGACTACTACGTCACAGGTTTGCCCGGGGTAGGCGACTGGCGCGATATGCACTTGCGCATCGAGGGACCTGCCGCCAATATTGTTCAGCGCAACTTCATCACCATGTGGAACGCCGAGACCAAGGAAAAGCTCTCACCTTCCGACTACTGCCTTGCCCATACGACCTATGCCGATGGGGTGCCCGTAGCCATTGTCAACGACCATCCGCGCCATAGCAATGGCGACATTCTCGATGCCTATCTTTGGCTTATCGGTGAGGCCAAGCGGGAGATCAAGATTGTCACGCCCTATTTCCTGCCGCCACCCAGCATACGCCGTGCCTTGGCCCATGCCGTGGAGCGTGGGGTCGACGTGCAGATACTCATCTCGGCCAAGGGCGATATTGCGCTCACCCCCGAAGGTTCCAAGCGTATGGGTTACAAGCTCACCAAGCGGGGTGTCAACGTGTTCCTCTTCAACGGCGGCTTCCACCACTCCAAGGTGATGTCCATCGATGATGACTGCTGCATGATAGGTTCGGCCAACCTCGAGAGCCGAAGCCTCTTCTACGATCACGAACAGAATGCCATCGTGGTGGACACGGCCCTCGTAGACGACTTCGTGGAGATTTACGAGGCCGACAAGCTCAACAGCGACACACTCACCCGCGAACTCTACAAGAGTGCTACGCCCTGGAAACGCTTCGTGGGGCGCTTGGCAGTGTTCCTGAGGCCGATACTATGAGAGTTGAGAGTTTAGTGAAGTCCGTCATCCATCATCCATTAACCAAAACGTGCGCATCTTCCTCTCCCTCCTCATCTTCCTCTCCTCAGCGGTCGTTGCCCAAGAGAGCAAGCTGCAGAGTCTCCTCTTCGGCACTGACAGCACCTATGCTGTGCGCCATCCTTTTCGATTTACTATACGTCCAAACGTAGGCACCACTTTCGGACAGTACACCTCCCAATGGACTGCAGAAGACACGCCCCATAGCTACAGCCTGATGTCGTCGCCAATCTTCAAGGCGGGCTGTAGCGTATCGTATCTGGGCATTACCGCAGGTGTTCACCGCGATGTGAAGCGCCTCTTTGGCGAGACCGAGGAGACGGAGTACAGCTTCAGCGGATACACCCCGATTGTGGGTGGCGAACTCTCCTATAGCTCCTCGCACACCCATACGATGAGCAGTAATGGGGATGGCGAGACCCTCTGGAAGCTGCCGCTTAGCGGTTGCCACACACGCCGACTCCTTGCCAATGGATACGTGGTGCTCAATCCGCGCCGCTTCTCTCTGCCCGCCGCGCTTACCCAACGCTATAAGCAGATACGCAGTGCTGGTAGTGCCATCCTGGGAGCATCCCTCACAGGGTTTCGTATGGATGTGGATGTATCGCAGTTGCCACCCCAGCTGACCGACGAGAACACCCCCTACGACTATGCCCGCCACATCATCTACACAGCAGCGAGCCTTGGCGCCGGCTATGCCTACAACTGGGTGCTCCCTGACAACTGGATGCTTCACGCCTCCTACCTGCACACCCTCTCGCTCTACCACTATGGCGAGATAGCCTTCACCGATGGCACCATCCCCTTCGGTCACAAACTTAATCAGGGTGGCATCGTCCGCCTGGGCAGCGTGTGGGACGTAGAACACTACTTCGGCGGCTTCGTAGGTACGATGCAGATGCAGTGGATGAGCTACACCCCCATCCACACCTTCGACTTCTACGTCAACACCCGCCTCTTCTTCGGTTTCCGGTTTTGACTTTATTTTCAGTTATGATATCTGATGAGATGAGTACTTTTCTTATCTCTATGAAGATGAGTGTATGAACAATAGAGATAGGGCTGAACCCATAAAAGGAATCAGCCCTATTGTTGTCACGTATAAAAAACTTATCGGACACTCATTATATGAAGAGTAGTATTTACTTCACAATCCACTCGAACACACCGGCCGAGAGGCGCTTGTTCATCGTAACCTCGAGCTTGAGGGCTGTGGTCTTCACAGGCTTGAAGTTAACGGTGCAGGGCTCGCCCTTGGCTACAGGATAGCCGTCGGGGCTCTCTACAGGCTGCCAGTTGCCATTGGCATCCTTGTAATAGATCTTCCAACTGTCGGGGATACGGCATCCGCCCCAGGGCTGGTCATCAAACCAGTAAACTGAACAGCTCTGTACGGTGGCTTCCTCGGGGAAGGTGTAAGAGATCCACTCTGTAGAGTTGTTCTTGGGCCACCAGTGGGTGTAAGGCATAGAACGGTCGTTGCCATCCTTCGGCACGAGACGGTCGGCAATACTCTGCAGGGCGGGGATGCGCATGGATGAGTGAATCTTACTCAGTGAGGCCAAGGTAGCGGGAGCTGCGGGGTTGGTGGCCTTGAGGTCCTGAGGAATCCATACCTTCATGTCGCCATTGCCACGATGACACCAAGCGTAGTAGGGGATAAGCGTGAGCTTTACCTCCTGGGTAGTGAGCTTGCCTTGCTTGTCGAAGGCGAGTGTCTGGGCATCGGTGGTGAGTGTAGTGATGTTCTGTGTCTTGTAGGTGTTGAGCTTAGCCTTGCTAGCTTCGGGGATGAAGGCATCGAGGCTGCGCTGCTCGAGGGTGAACTCGGGGTTCTGGTTGATGAGTACGCTCTTGATGTCGAACTTGTTGTCGGGCCACTCGGCGCAGTATACGATCGGGCCACGCTCGATGCTTACCATACCGCGGTCGGCCTCTACCTTCTCACTGGCACGTACGGTGCGGGGCTCCATGTCGAAGTGGATGGTCACCTCGTCACCCTTCTTCCACTTGCGGGGAATGGTGAAGTAGCCGTCCTCTGTCACGGTACCTTCGGCCTCTACACCATTAACCTTGATGCTGTAGCCGAGGCGCTTGTTGTCGCTGTAGCTGTAGAGCTCGCCGGGGAGCGGACGACTCTTGAGCCAGCCGGGGATACGGATCTTGAGGTCAAACTGTCCGCAGCTGTTGCGGTCCACCTTGATATTGATGTCGCCACAATAGGGATAGCCAGTGCTCTGTGTGAGAGCTACCTTCTTGCCCGCTACCGTGAGGTTCGAGGTGTTGCTGAGGAAGAGGTTTACGTATACCGCACGGTCTTTTACTGCATATACATAACCGGGTAGTGAGGGTACGAAACGGCTGATGTTGCTCGGGCAGCATGCGCAACCGAACCATGCCTGGCGCTGATGCTGACCCATTGACTCCAAGGGGTTGGGGTAGAAGAATTTACCACCATCGAGGCTCACACCGCTGATAAGGCCGTTGTAGAGTGAGCGCTCCAGCACGTCGTAGTACTTAGACTCGCCATGGAGGAGGAACAGACGATGGTTTACATATACATTACCGATGGCTGCACAGGTCTCGCAGTAGGCACTCATGTTGGGGAGGTAGTAGTTGGGACCAAAGGCCTCGCCCGATGCTGTAGCGCCGATACCGCCAGTGATGTAGAGTTTCTTGTTCACGATGTTGTCCCAAATGGCGTCGATAGCATTGATGTAGGCAGAGTCTCCTGTGAGGGCAGCTACATCGGCCATGCCGGCATACATATAAGTGGCACGTACGGCGTGACCTACAGCCTCGTCTTGCTCTACCACGGGCTTGTGGCTCTGTGAATACTCGGTCTTGATGGTGGTCTTGCCGCGATAATCGAGGAAGAACTTGGCTTGGTCAAGGTACTTGCGGTCGCCAGTCACGAGGTACAGACGGCAGAGAGCCATCTCGGCAATCTGGTGACCAGGTACTACGCATGCTTGTCCGGGCTTGTCACCTACTTCACGGATGACGCAGTCGGCATAGCGGATAGCGATGTCGAGGAACTTGCGTGAGCCTGTAGCCTGATAGTGTGCTACGGCACCCTCAACCATGTGGCCGAGGTTGTAGAACTCGTGGCTGAGGTCCTCAACCTTACTCCAGCGGGTGTCGCCAGCCCAGTGATGAGGGTCGCCAGGATTCTGTGTACGTGCAGTGTAGAGGTATCCGTCGGGCTCTTGAGCCGATGCGATAACGTTCAATACGCTGTCAATGTACTGCTTTAACTTCTTGTCGGGGTAGGTCTGCAGGATGTAGCTGGCACCCTCAATGGTCTTGTAGGGGTCAGTGTCGTCGAAAGAGTATCCTACGCCATTTACCTTGAACACTTTAGAGGGATCCTTCATGTGCTCGGCGGCATTGGAGAAGTTGGTGTAGCGTCCCTCGCTCTCACATTTGCTGAAGGCAAGAGGAATGGTGACTACACGGCTTGCCTCGAGGCGCTGGCCCCAGAAGCTGTTGCTCTCAACCTTTACAGAGGTAAAGGGAACCGGGGTGATGGGGTAACCACCCGAGGTGTGGTCGTGCTTGTGACCGGGATGTGCACTGATAGGCAGGATGATGGCTGCTGCAAGTGCGGTCAGAATTGCTTTTTTCATGTTACTTGTTATTATTGGTGTTTTGGTTATTGTTGTTTTTCCATAAATCAAATTCATCGAACGATACCCATGATTTGTTGTCGGTATATGTCGTCTGATAGAGACCTACCTTCAGCTTCTTGCCATTGAGTTGTGGGGCATGGATGGGTGAACCTGGCATATCGGTCCAGCTCTTGCCATCTTGGCTGGTGCGGATGGTGAAGATGTCTCCTGTGCGCTCGATTTGCAGGTAGGGATCGTAGTTCCATCCGTTGCCACGCGGATATTGTGGACGGCTATAGCCACGGACATGGGTGAGCATGTTGCCGCAGTTGTAGTTGGGGAATACACCGATGTGGATAATCTCTTGGCCACGGTTGCCTGAGTCGTCCAATACGATGAGTCCACCCTCGTTGTAGGCTGGTGTGCGGTGCTCGGCTTGTCCGTCGAGTGCAACCACTTTGGTCTGTACGAGGAAGTCGCCCTCCAACTCCTTATATAATATAATGCCGTTGTCCTCTTTGCGTGTGTTGAGGTTGGCGTTCGCTGAGGTGAGCTTGATAGCACCGTCTACGGCTTGTGCACTCATGGCATATTGTGGGTCGCCATTGGCCAGTACACCGTCCCATCCCTCCTTGTTGGCAATGTAGTCGGCAGGCTTGTCGGCTCTGTCGCCGAAGTGTACGAACTGGTCGGCTGCGATGGTGATATCGGCACTCAGAATGCGTGAGAACTGCCCGCTGTCGTCGGTCACCTGAACGAGGCACTTCTGTGTGGCTTTCCCGTCGGTAGAGAGGATGAGCGATGATAGATTGGTTGAGGGGATAGTGCTCCAGTCGATGGTGGAGTTAGATGGCGATTTGCTGGAATTCTTGGAACCTTTAGAATTCCTGGGCTTATCGAAACTTGTCACTGCATATCTATAGTTGAGCAGGCCCGACTCCATGCGCTTTCCATTGCCATCCACTACGCTTATGCTGAGTAGGCTAGGGGAGAGGCTGCGTACTTGCAGGTCAAGCGCACCGTCGAATGTAATCTTGTCATTCGTGCTTGATGGAGCGGCATAGGCTGCTTGTACATCGGCCTCCGTGAAGCTCTTGTCGAAGAACTGGAGTGAGTGCAGGTAGCCGCTAAACTTATTGCCGCCGTCCATAGATGCACCCAGTGTGATGCGTCCTTCGGGGCGAATCATGAGGAACATGTTCTTCTCGATAATCTTCTGTCCGTTGAGATATACACGCTCATAGTAACCGTCGAAAGTGACTACCCAATGTTGCCATTCACCTTCTCCGCTGAGGCATTCTCTCGGTGCGCCCGAATTCTCGAACGAGGCGTTATGTGCTACGAGGCCATTGCTGCGGTCGCGGCCTTGGCGGAACTCTATCGTGGCGAGGTCGTTGCGGCGCTCGGTAAATTCGGCCACCGTCTCGATGTTGCCCACTTGTGGGTTGAGTGTCCATGCCGTGATGGTGTAGGGCGCATTGTAGGTCATCGTCTTGGGGAGGCTAAAGCTGCTCTTGAGTGACTGCTGCCCATTGAAGTAGAAGGCATATTTACCTTTCTTAATCTCTACAACAATGTTCTTGTCGCCACTGAAGGTGCCGCCCGGACGGTTCTTGATTTCCTTGAGGCTCAAGGCCTTTCCCATAGCGTAGTCATCGGCATTGATGTCTACAATCTTATTGCCCTTCTCGGCTGTTTTCAGGTGCTCGGCAGGTTCGATATCCTTTTCATGAATCCATGGATAGCCAGCCAAGAGCGCTTCTTCGTCGATAGCAACTTCGGGCAACAGATTCTTCGGATTCTTACGCTTGGTGGCATTGTAAACCTTTACGTTCCAGATAGCCGGGAAGTGTCCGTTCTTCTGTGTGTCTGTCACCGTGATGCGGATGTATCGTGCTTTGCATGCTCCCTCATCTATCATGGGAGAACCCTGTTGCGTGTTCTGTGTCTTGTCGGCATAGAGTGTCCAGTTGATACCGTCAACAGAGGTCTCTATCTTGTATTGGTAGAAGAAGGTGGTATACTCAAACTGTGTCCATACCTGGTTGAACTTCTGCTCCTTGCCGAAGTCTATGGTTATCCACTCCTCGCCGTGGCACTGGCGGGCACGCCATAGGGTGGCGTTGTTGTCGTCGGTAGCATACTCGGGCTTGAACCACTCATCGTAGTAAGATGAAGCAGTAACCTTGGCACCATAAGCCAAGTTCTCTATATAGTTCTTCTTGGCCTGCTTCTGGAACGACTCAGGGATGAGTCCCTCATGAGTGGGGATAATTTTCTTGATATTTCCCTCAGCATCGAACTCCATCTTGTCGATACATATCTGACGGTGGAATCCATGGATGGAGTGGGGATTGTTGTGGCGGTGATATACAATGTAGTAATCGTCGCCATCGATGAGTACAGAGTGATGGCCAGGGCCATGGATGGTGCCATCGGCATTGGTCTCCAGGATGCAACCTTTGTATTCGTAGGGTCCCATCGGTCCCTCCTTGCTGATGGCATACTGCACGCGGTAGGTGTGGTCGTGGCATGAGCCGGACGAATAGGTGAAGTAGTAGATGCCGTCTTTCTTGAACACGAATGGTGCTTCGAAGAAATCCTTAATCTCGGTATTGAGGATGAGCTTCTTGTCGGTAAACGATTTGCCGTCAGGAGCAAGCTTGGCTACACCGCAGCCGAAGTTTTCGTAGATGCCCCATGTGCCGAAGTAAAGATATTCGGAACCGTCATCATCGACAAACAGCTGTGGGTCGAGTGTGATGGCATTGTGTACGAAACGGTCTTGCACGAGGATGGCATCCGGTGCTCCGAGGCGGTTTGTCCACGGACCAGTGGGACTATCACTTTCGCCTACATAAATCACACACGGCGTGCAGTAGTAGTAGCGGTAGCTGCCGTCGGGCTGCTGTACCACGTCGGGTGCCCATACTACTTCTGTCGTGGGCCAGTTCATGGTGACGTTGCGCCAGTTGACAAAATCCTTCGACATCCATACTTGGGCAGGGCCATAGCCATTGCCCGTGCCGTCGGTAGTGGCATATATATAATAGGTGTCACCAAACTTCTTGATGGTGGGGTCGGCAAAGTAGCCGGGTAGTAATGGGTTGCCTGCTCCTGGCGTGTTCCATTTTGCGGGGAGGGCTTGTGCTTGGGCTCCTGCGGCTGTGAGGAGTAGTAGCGCGGCGGCGAGTAGTTTCTTCATTGGGTGGTGTCTTTATGATGTTCTCGGATTTCTCGGAGAACTCAGAGTTCTCGGAGCGCTCAGAGAACTCAGATTCCTTGGAGAACTTTCAATTTTCAACTTTCAATTTAATCACGAATCCTCCACCCGGTGCCAAGTGAATGGCTTGTTGGGTCGTAGAGGTGCAGTCCATAGTGCTCAGTCGGTAGTCCTCGGCGTCGTGGTGTGCATTGATGCCGTCGGTGAGCAGATGGGCTTTGTAGCTCTTTCCTTCGGGGAGGAAGCCGAAGTCGATGGTGAGGTCGCGAGCATCCCAGTTGGTCTGTCCCGCGATGTACCATGTGTCGCCGAGGCGGCGCAGGGTGACGATGTACTCGCCCATCTTGCCTTGCAGGATGCGTGTCTCGTCAAATACGGTGGGCAGCGAGGCAATGTACTGTGTGTAAGGCTCGTCGTCCTCGTAGTTGGTGGGCGAGTCGGCCAGCATGGTGAAGGGCGAGTCGTGTACGATATAGCAAGCTGCTTGGTGGCAACGGGTTCCCATGGATATGGGCTTGTTGTAGATGGCTTTCCAATCCTCTTTCGTCCCGTTGCGCATGGCTCCCGGTGTGAAGTCAACGGCACCGGCCATCATACGGATGTAGGGGAAGGTGACGTCGTAGAGCGGCATGTTGTTCTCCAGTTCGGTCCAGCGAACCTCCTCCATACCGAATACACCTTCGTAGTTGAGGATGTTGGGGTAGGTGCGGTTGAGTCCTACGGGAGCATAGATACCGTGGAGGTCGAGGATGAGGTGATGGCGTGCTGCGCACTCGGCCAGGCGCTCCACCATTTCAAAGGCTGTCTGGTCGTTACGGTCGAGGAAGTCCACCTTGAAACCCTTGATGCCCATATCGGCATAGTGCTTGCAGGCAGTCTCCAGCTTCTCGTCAATAACGTTGAACACCGTCCATAGCACGATGCCTACGTTCTTGGAGTTGGCATACGCAATGAGTTCGGGCAGGCGTATGGCTTCGATGGGCTGCATGATGTTTGCCTTGTTGGAGTCGTACCAACCCTCATCGAGGATGATGTATTCGAGTCCGTGGGCAGCCGCGAAGTCGATGTAATACTTATAGGTGTCGAAGTTGATGCCAGCCACGAAGTCTACGCCGCGCAGGTTCCAGTCGTTCCACCAGTCCCACGCTACCTTGCCCGGCTTGATCCAGTCGGTAGCGCCTATCTTGTTCTCACGTGCAAGAGCATATACCAGGTTGTTGACAGGCATCTGTGTGTCGTCTTCCGTTACGGCCAGTATGCGCCAGGGATAGGAGTGCGCTCCTGTGTGTCGGGCTATGTATGCTTCGGTCTCCTTGACGTACGACATGCCGCGCCAGCGGTAATAGTCCATGGTCTTGGGGTAGGGGGCAAACTCTGCTTTCAGCTGTCCGCCATTGGCACGGACGAACATGCCGGGATAGCTCACTACATCTGTTTCGAGCAGGGTCACCTTGGCTGCTCCACAGTCAACGGTAGCAGGCAGGAAGGCTACTTGGTCTTGAGCATTGCCCAATGCTGTGTGGTGATAGATGTTTTGGAAGGCCATGGCATAGGGCTTCTCCTTGTTGGTCGAGTAGGCCAGCCATGCTGTGCGGTTGGTACCGAAGTTATAGTCAGCGGTCTCGCTATATATATAGGTGTCTCCTTTTGCAGTAGAGTAGAAACGGTAGGCAATGCCTTCGTCCGAGGCCAGCACGATGAGCCCGAAGCCATTCTTCAGCTTGATGTCGAGTTGGTTGGCTGCAAACTGGAATGATGGCTGACGATACATCGGTGATGTGATGATTTCGCCAATCTTGCTTTTCTTGGCGCGGGCCACCTTGGCATGAGCAAATGGCTGCTTGCCCTCTGCGATAGTGAGTCCTATGGTAGAGGGCGCCATCAGCTCCTTGCCGTCGAGCAGGATACTGAGTTGGCATCGTTCCTCTATCGCTATGCGTGCGGTGAGTTTGCCATTGGGGGAGTTTACATCGTAAGTCTTTGCTAATAGACTTTGTGTGCTTGTAAGTAAAACGACGCCTACTAAAAGTCTGAAAAGATTGTTTTTCATTGTATGTGTGCTTTTATACTATTTGCAGTTTATCGCAAAGATACGAATAAACGAGCGAGAAATATCAAGCTTGCTTGAATATTTGTCACAGCGAGTGAAAGTATCTTCGCTATCGCAAAGATACGAATAATTATTGATATGTAGTGGTTTTTTATATAATAAAAAAGAGTTGGCTCATGAGCCAACTCTTTTAGTCTATATGTAACAAGATTACTTTACCAGGAACTTCTTGCCGTTCATGATGTAGATGCCCTTTGCAGGAGCAACTACTTCCTGACCCTGGAGGTTGTAGATCTTGCCATCCTTCTTGTCGGCGCTGATGCCTTCGATGCCTGCCACGTATGATTCGGGGTCGAGCAGGGTAGCGTGGATGATGTAGCGCTTGCTGTCAATCTCGAAGCAGAAGGTAGCTTCGGCCTTGAAGGGAGCTACGATGTCTACGTTAGAGTAGGTCCAAATCTGTTTGTAATCTTCGCTGAAGCCAACGCCTATGTCACCATATTCGACAGCAGCACCGCTTGTGTTGAGGATTACACCAGAGTTGATAGCATCGAGACCCTCGGTGTATGTGCCGTCGGCCTTCAAGCCCTTCACGTAGTAACCTTCGAAGAGGGCATCTACGCTCTCAAGGCCGAATGCGGTAGCCACCTTTGTCAGGTCATAGTCAACAGATGCGTCGTCCATGCTTACGGGCAGGTTGATCCACTCTTCGCCTACGATTTCAGCCTGTACGATAGTCTCTACAATCTGATAGGTGAGATTGATGGTGAGCATCTTGTTGTTCTCTTCGTTCACGAGGAAGAACTGACCGGTGTATACATCGCCAATAGTACAAGCGTTAGGAAATTGGATACAGTTGATAGTATACGCCTCACTGTTGCTTACATAGGCTCCCGAAATACCCCAAGGTGAAGGTGCGCCCCATGTTGTGCGGCGTCCGTCTTCTGTAAGCCAGAATCCAGGATTTGGATCGCATGTGTATGCTTTTGTGTATTTCTCTCCTGTAGTAGCCGCTATAGAGTCTATATGCAATGCGTAAAGAACGGGCTCTGATGTGCCAATGAGTTCATAAATCTGAGCATAAGGTATTGATGCACTCTGCTCTGACCATACGTAATTGTTGTCCTGTAGCTGTTGTACAGTGAAGCTACGTGTAGCCACGCTCTCGAAGTTTTGCTCAACCTTCTCTCCTTCAACGATTGCCAATGTGATGTCGAGTTCGTAGTAACAACCATTTGCAACAAGGTACATGAGTGCTTTACCTTCTTCTCCGATGGCGGTGTTGCCGGGCATCTGGCCAACGTTGAGTTGTGAGAAGTCGTTAGCCGTCTGAGGCTCTACGAAGAAGTAGGCGTTTGTTCCCCATCCGCAGATGATACCGCCCTGTGTCATCCAGTAACCGCCAGCATTAGCTGTACCATTGTTTGAGAGGTTACCATTGTTGTCGATGGCTTGGAAAGTCATGTCATCTACAGTGCAACCGAGCAATCCAGCGATGCTGTCGGTGTTGAGTGTAATAGTAGAGGTCGCATAGTCGTTGTTGGGCTGCTGCTCTATGCGGATAACCTCTGAACCAACCTTGGTCATATCCTCCAAGTTGTTCTTACCGGCATTGGGGTCTTCAATTACATTGAGGATGTACTTGATGCGGAAAGCCTTATTGCCATATACAAGGTATACATACGAATAGAGTTGGTCACCGGCAACCATGCGCTCGGGGAATTGTCCCATATTACAGCTCAGGGTGTCGGTAGCTGCATCGAAGCTCCAGCCATTGGTGTAGAATGCCTTAAGGTCTTCCAAGCTACCGTAGTTGGCAGAGCAAACTTCAGTAAGGGTGTCACCCTCCAAACTCATGGCAACGCGTCCCCAGCCATCATTTACTGTGATAGCTATCAGTGAGTCAACCTTCAGGCCATAGGTGAGGTCGATCTTTGCTTGATAGAGCTGGTTGGGAATCATGGTCGGGAAGATTTCTGCGTCTACGCCGAACTTCTCTGCTACACCTGCAAGGCTAACTGATGCTACATAAGCTTTCCAGCTCATAGAAGGAGTTTGGTCAACAGTAACCTCTGTCTCGCCAATAATCTCCAGCTTGGCAATCTCCAACTCAGCCTCGGGCATTGTGGGGAGGGGATTAACGATGTAGGTGATGTCGAAAGTCACCTGCTTGTCACCATGCTTCAATACGAAGGTTGGGGTGAGGGTAGCACCATCCTTCAAAGCATTGGGATACTGTCCGAGATAGATGCCGAATAAATCTTCTGCTGAGTCAAACCAGATGTCCTCGTAGAATGCAGCTTCGTCGCCGTAGCCTACGTTACGGTAGTCACTGCTCATCCAGAAACCACCAGGAGCATTGGTCGAATAGTCAGCAATGAGCTCTTCGCCTGACTTGAGGAAGAACATGTCGGCGGGCTTCTCTGCGCCACTCTCTTCATCGTAGTTGTACCATGCGTTGAGGGCTGCTGCTAGAGTAGCAGTGTCAGTCTCGAGGGCAGTAGCAATCTCCGTGAGTTTGAACTCAGCTGCTACTTGTGAGTAGTCAGTATTTGCATACTGCTCCACTGTAGCCTTGAATTGTGCGCTGGCCGGGATGCAGGCGAGCATCATCATGGCAGCAAACAATTGCTTGATTTTTAAAGTAAAATGCTTCATGAATTAAAGTTATTAAAGTGATACAAATTGTTTTTCTCCTGACAAAGCTAATGAAAAAAATGTTTCGTTGTTCAAAAAATGCTGAAAAAACGTGTGCATAGCACCAAAAAAACCAAACAACTCCTTTAGATATGTTTGGCGGTTTTTACCTGCCAGTGTCCGCCGATAGAGGAAAACTGCATGTAAATCTGTAAAGTAGCGGCGGACACTGCGTACGATTTTACCATTCCGGTGAGTGTCCGCCTTATGATTGACTATAGATAGCTCTTTCTTATCTTCATAGGTGCTTGTAATAGATCCAAGAATGTCCTGCAATATTATTTACCGCTGCGCAAGAGCAAGGTTACCCTTGCGCAGCGGTAAATAACATTGTCCTATTTAGATAGGGAATACGCATTATAAAAATATTCTCGTTTCACGCAGCTTTTTGTCTCACGCGAATCTCGCAAATCACGCGAAAACGCATCATTTCACTCGCGTTTGCCATCCGGACGGCTACATACGAGCGATAGCGATGTATAATTTTGCGAGATTTGCGAGATTCGCGTGAGATAATCATGTCAAATAGAGGATATAAACTGGTATTTTAATTGGAAGAAATTATAATGCGTTTTCCCTGGGTAGATGCACCAGAATATTCTCACACAGATGATTTCTGTGTGAGGCTAATGAGATGATTTTCTGAGAAAAAACATATAATCTCCATAGATGTGTCTGATGCGTCTGCCCTAGGGGAAAAGGGGGATGTGCTTGCTGCATTCAAAAAAACACCGATTTCATCGAGAAAATGATAAATTCAAGTACCCAAACCATCATCCATCGACTCTCAATCCGCAGATCCGCAGCCCAGTTTTCGTTAACGTTATCGTCATCGTTGCAGCGGTGCGAATGCTCCGCTGCACTCTGCCAGGCCAAAAATAAAAATCGTTTACACCGCTCCCGAACTACAAGTCTGTACCAAATCTGCTACATACATCTACTGCCAGCGGTATGCACATAAACCATCAAAGCCTTCTGCAGAAGGCTTTGATTAGTTCGTTAGGCTGAATAAATATTTTGTTAAGTACTTTCTTGCTCGTGCTTAGTACAATTTATATTCTACAAAGTGAAATCTTGTCAGAACACATAAGCACAGGATACACTTAAGGTACGGTTACGCATTCCCGCCTTGTTGGTGTCTTTCATTCCCCAATCGTAGCCTACGGAGAGTTGCCAGTGTTCATATAGTTCAGCACCGAAGCGGAGTCCTAATCCCCAATCGAAACGCTCATGTGCTTTGTCGGCAAAAATGTTGTTTGATGCCGTGCTTGTGGTGGATTTTCCTGCCAATGTGGCTGTTACAGTCTCTTTGCCGAAGAGGCCGATACTGGCGTAAGGACCTACAGAAGCAAAGAGTTTCAGATTGTCGCTACAGTTGAACTTATAGCCTACGTGTACAGGTATGCTCAGATAGTAGGGGGTTGCTTCCCATTGCAGTGAGGTGCCAGTGATGTTATCGTAGTAGCCCGTGCTCTTCCAACCATGCGAGGAAAGCAGTGCGCTGAAGTCCATGAACCATCCTTCGGTAGCTTGAGGTAATCCCAGCTCGCCTTTTACTCCTACGTTAAATCCTGTCAAGCCAGTGTCATCACCACTCGGGGCATTGACATTTACGCCTGCTGTTGCACCCACTCTGAACTCTTGTGCCATACTGGGCAATACCATTGCGCCAAGTAAGGCCATGACAATTAGTTTTTTCATCTCTAAAAAAGTTTTATAAGTTTAATAAATCTATGTGCAAAATTCACCATTTTCTATTTAGGGACATCTATATATTTACTTAACAAATCCTAAACTTAACATTCTTTGTGCCGGAATACGGTTTATGGTCTTCCCTTTTAAGAAATATATACACAAATTGGCGGCTGTAGTTTGATTTATATAACCTGGATGTTAGTGAAAGAGACGGATCCGACTACGTCGGGACATTTTAAACAAGTGAAGTTTGTTATGTTTGCATCGAATTGCGTCCCTACAGTTTCGATAGGTAATCCCAATATTACTACTGTTGCCGATTCTGGACAAATCACATTATTTGTATGGCTGAAAATAGAACTTCTCATTCCTAATGTCATTGTGCTTCTGGCTTCAATTCTCATACTGATTTTTATTTGATTTCCGCTGCAAAAGTATAATCTATGCAGCATATCAGACGAAAAAAGAGCAAGACAAAAACAAGACATTTTCACTCCGTACTATTCCTGTGAGAAATAGAGCGGATGCATATTACATAATATCAACGACTTATGTGTTATACGGAGAATAGTAGCAAAATATCCTCTGGTAACTTATCACCAAGGCGTACTCTACGCTTCCTGACAACGTCATCGGAAGATGCCGTCAAACATTCACGAATGACCCCGATAGAATACCCCAGTGAAAGGAGCAGGCAAAGGTGAATATCCTCAGCCTTGAGGCGTCTTTTCTGCTTTGCTGCTTCGTCGCGCAGGTTAGTGATGACATTGACAAAGCAGCGCTCAAGAACTTCGACCAGTTGTTCTCGCTCGTTAACAGTAAAAGAAGGAATCTCTTTACTCCGCAGCTCACTCAATTGCTGCAGACGAGTAGCCCAACGCTCTTTTTTGAATAGATCCACACTTTTGGAAAGATTGTCGCGATAGAGTGCCAATATCTGCTCACGGGCAAGCGATCCATTATCACGTTTCTCCTCGATGGATTGGTACATTTTATAGATTCTTGCCTGGTTGTGCTGTAGCTCTTGCTGTAAACGTAGATAATGCTGTTTGCGATGACGCTCAATAAGGAGTACACCGATTGCCGTGGATGCCAGTAGGCATACGATGATAAAGATAAAACGCTGATGTCGCTGGGCTAACTCACGCTGCTGTAATTCCATATGATGAGCGGTATGTATCTCGTCAATCTCGGTGCGACGTTCGATGCGATTGATGGAGTCTGATGTCTGTTCGAAACGTTTGATGTAAGCATAAAGCTTAGGCTGTGCTATGGAGTCTAAGGTAAGATATAGCAAACTGCGGGCACAATTGTATTGGAGGTATACCTCATCATATCCCTGCATGGCCTTTTCATAGTAACACCTTGCGGTATCGCTATATCCGCGAGACTCGGCAATATTTCCTTTGAACCAATAGGTAACATCATCCACATCAGGGCCATAGAGTGCAATGAGTTGATCGAAATAGGCTTCAGCTTTGTCATAGTCTTTGTAAAAGCCGTATTCAATCTTGCCCAAGTCAAAAAGCACAGTTCCTAAACTGAGCGTATCCATCTCATCACGATGTAGCAACAGGCGCTTCAATATCTCACGAGCTTGCTCAGGCTGACTCTTATAAATATAGGCCTGAGCCAATCCTATATCGGCATACAAGTGGTCATAGTCCTCTGCCACATTATGGTATGCCGTATATGCAGCCAACGCTTTATCGGGCATATTTTTATTCAAATAGTGCTGACCTAGATTCTGATAGCACAATCGGTGATACCTTACTGTAGTATCGGGGAAAAGGCTCTGTGCCTGCAGGTAGGCCTCCACGGCTGGCGCATCGTGCTTCAGCTCAGTATACACGCACCCCAAGGAGTACCAGGCCATGGCGGCGCGATAGCTCTTCCTGTTCCTATTATAATAGGTGGTGGCGTGGCGGATGAGGGTGTCGGTGGTGAGGGGCACGTAGCACTTGTAGTCGGCCTGCGTGCGCAGGATGGCATAGAGTGCCCGCTCCTCGCCATCGAGCGTAGCGAGGGGGATGCTGTCGAGCGCGAGGCGCACGGCATCGGGCGCGGTATCGAGTTGCGCCTCCAACCGCTCAAGCTGGCGCATATGGCCATGCCCACCACACCCGATAAAGAGAGCGGCGAGAAGGAGTAGGGGGGATGCTGTGATGCGTAGCTTCATTAGTGTGTGCCTTGTCATTGCTACGCAAAAATAGGTATATTTCATGATACGGCAAAAATGAAAGCATGAAAAGTGATATGTGGCTCTGCATGGGATTTTTTGGTGGAAAGTTTTCAATGAAAGTTTTGCTTTATTAAGATTATTTCAGTTACTTTGTCAAGTTTTAGATACTACGTATCTTGGACAATTAGGCTGATAAAATGAAAAACAATCTATATGAATAAGTTAGGAAAATACCTGAAACACCTATGTGCGCTTGTGCTCATAGGAATGCCTGTGCTCTCGTTTGCCGAGGCAACGAAAATCAATTTAGCTCAGAAAACCATCAAGGTGACTGTATCGGCCAATGCCGATGAGGCCTCGCTCGTTACCGACAATGCACGTGTAAAGTATTGGAGCACCGAGGGGGCCGACCTCAGCCAGTATCATTTTGTGGAATTTGAATGGACGGCCACAGCCAAAGTGGAAGAGACTACGGTCTATTGGGCTAAACCCAGCACAAACAAGGGTACAGCCCTGCCTGCTGATGCCTATCTCTGCTATTGGGATGGTGAGGCATGATGGAGTGAGGGTGTGAGCTTGAACGAGATAGATGAGTCAAACGTGACTACACTGGAAAGTACATTTGAAACGAAAAAGATGCGTATCTATATGAAGAGCGACTCTATCTGTGGCCTTCGTGAGGTACGCATCTTTGGTTATGAACGTGTAGTGCCGGGCGAGCTCTATGAGTGGCCCGAATATAGTTCGAAACTCAGCTATAACTACCGCAACGACTATCCCAATGGGGTGGAGGCACCTACGAAGTTTCTCCCCGAGGACAATGGCCAAGTAGGAGTGAAGACCTATGGCTGGTGGGCTTTTGCATGGGGACCCGACCGTAATAAGTATGTGACCGATGAGGCCATCGATGGCATACTGAAGCGTATGGACGAGGATTTCGGCTACTTCCGCAATACATTGGGATGGCTCCCCGACAAGCGTGCTCGCAATGGCTATTACAGCACCATCTATCTGTTTGGTAGCGGATTGAAGTCCGACAATGCCAAGAATACCGACCGTGGCGGTTGGCAGGGGGCTACATGGTATAATGGCAGCAGCTGGCCTATGGTGAACCTCAGCTACTATCCTGTGGCCTGCTTTGACCCCGCCTTTACGTATGATGAATATTACAAGTCAGCTGTCAACGATGCTGCTGCTCAGCAGAGTGCTTGTGTGCATGAAGGCATCCATGCCGTGTTTGCCGACCTCGAAGGCTGTAAGAATGCTGCTTGGTTCCACGAGAGTGGCAATACCTCGATGCAGGCCGATGCCGAGCTGAGCAAGACTCCCAACGCCATCCCCGAGAGTATGGGATTCCTCAGCGCTGCCAATATGATTGCTCCGTTCATTCCTATAGAGTGCTATTCGGGCTGGTTGCTCGACGGCAGCTTTGGTGGTCCCGGTGCACAAGGAGTAGATGTATGGAATGGTAACCAGCAGACTTGTACATGGCGTAACCTTCTCGGTGGCTATCAGTATGGCGAATTGTTCCCCCACTTCCTCACCGTAACCTTTGGTGATGGCGCTTTGCCTTGGGTATGGCGCTACTGCAAGGACCGTGTGCTTGTGGGCATTGCCGACACGATAGGCGAGGTGGGTATCCGTAGGCTTATCCGTGAGTATCGTGTGAAGCAGGCGATGATTGATTTCGGCAAGTGGTCGAACGCCAGCCGTGCCCTGATTGACAATAACTGGCTTCTCTCCGTCAAGCAGGAGTGGGCACCCTATCTGAAAGAGGTGGAGGTATGGAAAGCTACTCCCTATGCCAATATGTATAAGTGTAATGAAACCGATAGCCTCGGCTGGTGGAAACCCGAATACCGCACCACGCCCGGATGGAGCGGTGCCAATCAGATACCTATCCATGTGAGTGGTGAGCAGGGCGACATCGTGCGCATCTACTTTGAACCCTTGGGCGACAATATGGAGTGCCAGCTCGCTTTCCGCTCAAAGCGCGGTAAGGTGTACTACTCGCAGCCTGTGCAGGGAGCCGGTGAGGTGACCATCGAACTGGCCGATGTGCCTGCCAACAATGTAATCATCGCCGTGGTGTGCAACACCGATTATATATATAAGGGTGAGGCCACTCGCAAGGCACACTATGACTACCGTCTGAAGATGATGGATAATGCCTATCAGCCGGCAAGCTCCAACTATAAGTGGTATAACTATCGTGGTCTGATTGTGGACAAGAACTTCGACAAGGATGACTACGTATCGGTAGACCCTATCGAGGAGGCGGTGACGTTTGGCTTCACTACCGACAAGCAGGTGGTAAAAGCAGGCGAGACCTTGAATATCTCGTTTACCGGTGCTTCGCAATGGATGGTACAGGTGCGTATGTTTGCCATGAACGGACGTAACGTGTATAACCAGAGCCTCTTGCGTAATGGTGCCTACTACATCCCTGCCGATGTGGAGCCAGGCATGTATATCTTGCAAGCACAGAATGGACGTGAGATGGCGAGTGTGAAAATTGTGGTGGAATAACATAATAATACTATATGAAAAAGACGTATCTGAAAGCATGTGCATTTGCACTCCTCCTTGGTGGAGTGGGCGTGATGCAGTCGTGCAAGGATGAATCGCTCTATGAGGAACCTGCATGGTTGGGTAACTCTATCTATGAGAGGTTGGAAGAGGAGGGCAACTATACTTATACGTTGCGCCTCATCGACTCATTGGGGCTTACCGACGTATTCCGTCAGACGGGTAGCAAGACTCTCTTTGTAACGGATGATGAGACCTACGATGCCTATTTCGCAAGTAAGGGCCTCACGTTTGAAGATTTGAGCCAGTCGCAGATTAAGATGTTGCTCAACAGTGCCATGATCAACAATGCCTACCTCATCGACTTGCTGAGTAATGTGAGCGGAAACCCGCCCGAAGGGGGTGAATGTATGCGTCGACCTACCGCGGTGAGCGCGTATGACTCCGTATCGCGTATCCTACCGGCCCAAATGCCTAATACGCAATATTGGCAGAAGTATAGGAACAACCCTGAAGGCATCGTGCTGCTGCGCGACAATACGCCTCAGCCCATGATCCACTTCTTGCCCTCTTATATGCGCAAGCATGGTATCACCAATGCCGACTTGGCTAAGCTTACCAACGGACAGTGCAATAGCGTGTCTGACTCGTATGTCAACGGCATGAAGGTGATTGAGCGCGACATCACGTGCAAGAACGGTTATATACATAAGGTAGACGGTGTGATGATGTCGGCCGACAATATGGCGAATATCATCAACAATCACCCCAAGATGAGCACCTACGCATCGTTGCTCAACCGCTTCAGCGCTCCCTATTATGATGCATGGGCTACAGCAGAGTATAACCGTCTGTATAAGAATACTGACTCGGTATTCGTGCTTCGCTACTTTGCCACCACATCGGCTATAGGCGACAACAATGCCGACCCCAATGGACAGCCTGTAGATGCACAATTGGCTTTCGATCCGGGATGGAACGAATATATCTACGACAACACTGCAGGATATGACCTGCACTACGATGCCGGTGCTATGCTGGTGCCTACAAATGAGGCACTTGATAAATGGTGGAATGGTGCCGGTAAGGTGATACAGGATATGTACGGTACATGGAACAATGTGCCGATGAAGGTTTTGGTGAAGTTGCTCAACCTGAACATGATCAATGCCTTCTCGGAAACCGTCCCATCGAAGTTTGACAATATTGTAGACAATGCCACCAAGGTGCCCATCGGCATCAAGCCCGAGGACGTAGACAGCTGCTTCATGGGATGCAACGGTGTGGTATACATGACCAACCAGGTGTTTACTCCGGCCGAGTACTCTTCGGTATCGTTCCCCGCTCTCATCAACCAGAATACGATGAGCGTAATCTATTGGGGCTTGGAGCAACTCAACTTTGAGGCATACCTCAACTCTATGGACTCGTACTATAGCTTCATCATACCTACCAACAACGCTATGCTGGAGTATATCGACCCCTGTTCATATGCGACCTATCCGCTCACTATCCTCTATCAATTCTACTACGATGACGAGAGAAAGACGGTGAAGGCCAACCGCTTCAGATACAATGTGGAGACCAAGAGCATCGTCGAAGGTGAAGAGCTGGTGGAGGCAAACAACGATGAAATCCTTGACCGTCTGGAAGACATCATCGACAACATGATTGTGGTGGGCGACGTAGAGGACGGACATACCTATTATAAGACAAAGGGCGGTAGCACCATCAAGGTGGCCAATGCCGGCATCGAAGGCTCGATGACTATCGAAGGCGGATGGCAAATCGTGGAGGGAAGCAACTCACCTGTGGTAACTCAAATCTACGACCTCAGCGAGAAGGGTAACGGTAAGTCATACGTGATGGAAACCGAGATGCCTCTCAGCAGCAAGCGTTCGGCCTATGCTATTCTGCGTGACACTCCCGAGTTCTCTAAGTTCTACGAACTCTTGGGCGGTAGCTCACTGATTGCAGAGAAGATGAGTGGACGATATACCTGTATTGACCGTAACATCAGCCTGTTCGATGCGTATAACTACACCATCTATGTGCCTACCAACGAGGCTATACAGCAGTTGCATGATGAAGGCTTGTTGCCTACATGGGACGACTATGAGAGCCTTACAGCCGAGGATTTCGGTGGCGACGCTGCAGCATTGAAGGCTGCCCAGTCGAAGGTGGCAGCACGCATTACCGACTTCTTGCGCTACCACATACAGGATAATGCCATCTTTATCGGTGGCGAGCCTGTGAGCGGAGGTAAGTATGAGACCTCGAAGATGAATACTGCCAACAAGCGATTCTATAGCGTGACGGTCGATGCCGATGACTATCAGATGACCATGAAGGACCAGGTGAACGATGCACCGCGCCGAGTGATAACCGATAATGGCCTCTACAATATCATGGGACGCGAGTACTGGATCGAGACCATAGGTTCAGGTGCTAACCAACGTACGGAGATTTACAATGCCTCGGACGTTGTGGTGCACCAGATTGATGATGTGCTCCTGTATGATAATAGTCAGAAGAAATCATGGAGAGAAGAGATAAACTGGAATACAAATAACTAAAGTAGCAGACGAAGATGAAAAACATATTGAGAACTATCGCAATGATGGCGCTGCTACTGACTACAGTGCAGCTCAGGGCACAGATTACCCAAGTATATGGTACGGTATCGGATGACTGGGGGCCATTGTTTGGTGTGAATGTGTGTGAGATGGATGGTACCGACCGTATCGTGGAGTCGGCTACTACCGACCTCAATGGAAACTTTACCATGCGAGTGAAAAATCCGAAGAATAAGATACGCTTCAGCTATGTAGGATGCACCACCGTGTGGCTTCCTATCGACCGTGAGCAATATACGATACACATGAAGGCCGAGAATATGCTTACTGATGTGGTGGTAACATCTCAGCGTCGTATCAATTCCGGTGGTTTGATTATTCCGGAACGTGAGGTTTCGTTTGCTGTGCAAACATTGTCTACCGAGGGTTTCGAAGGATTGGGTATCAATACGATTGACGAGGCTTTGCAGGGACGTATCTCTGGTCTTGACATTGTATCAGTGTCTGGTAACTTGGGTGCTGGTACTACCATGCGCCTTCGTGGTGCCTCTACGGTAAGTACACTCACCAGCAGCAATCCGCTGATTGTAGTGAACGGTAATACGTGGAATGTGGATATGTCGGACTTCGACGTGCAATCGGCCAATGACGAGCAGTTTGCCCAATTGCTCAACATCAACCCAGAAGATATCGAGAGCATCACCGTACTGAAGGACGCGGCTGCTACGGCCATCTATGGCTCGCAAGGTGCCAATGGCGTGATTGAATTGACAACCAAGCGCGGTAAGCAGGGTAAGCCTCAGTTGGCCTATACGATGCGTATGACTGGCACCTACCAACCCCAAGGCTATCAATTGCTTGATGGTGACGACTACACCATGCTTTTGAAGGAGTCATACTTCAATCCCACACAAAGCGATGCGACTGCCAATATTCGTGAGCTCAACTACGACAAGAACTTCTCGGAGTATGAGCAGTACAATAACAATACCGATTGGGCAAAGGCGGTAACACAGGTCGGTTTACGTCAGAATCACCACGTATCCGTATCGGGTGGTGGTGAGAAAGCCAGCTTCCGTATCTCTGGAGGTTTCGACAATGAGACAGGTAGTGTGATCAAACAGCACTTGAGCCGATTCTCTACACGTGTGGCTCTTGACTACTATGTGAGCCAGCGTATCTCTATCGCTACCAACTTCTCGCTCACCTATACGAAGAACGACAAGAACTATGACAATCTGTTGTCATTGGCCTACAAGAAGATGCCCAATATGAGTATCTATGAGCAAGACCCTACTACAGGCGTTAACACTAACCGTTATTATACGATGTTGCAGTCGGGCTCATCAGAGTTTAATAGTGACCAGAAGACTTATGTGAATCCTGTGGCCAGTGCCCATATGGCTATCAGCAATCAGAAGACCTATGACATCATGCCCGAGTTGCAGATCAAGTACCGTCTGTTGGGTCTTGACGACGAGTCATGGCAGCTGAATTGGGATGGACGTTTCTACATGAACCTCTTCAATGACTATGTTGACCAATTCTATCCGAGCGAACTGAAGACGGTGGCATGGAATGCTGGTGTAAACTCAGCATACGCAGCAAGCAGCAAGAGTGTAGCACTCAATACGAAGCAGACCTTGACGTTGATACCTCATTTCAATAATCCTAACCATTCATTGATGGCGATGGGACGTATGGAGATGACCACTGGTCAGTCGAGCAGTCAATCCTCTTCAAGCCACGGATTGCCTACGGGTGGTATCACCAGCCCTAATGCTGGAGGTGTGATTACCGACCAGTCTACAGGCTATGGCCGTTGGCGTTCGTTGTATTATACTTTCTCTACGCACTATGCCTATAAGAGCAAGTATATGTTTGACTTCTCGGTACGTGTTGACGGTAGTACCAAGTTTGGTCCTGGCAAGCGTTGGGGTGTGTTCCCTGCTGTATCGTTGCGTTGGAACGTCATTGATGAGGAGTGGATGGAGCCTACCAAGGACTGGCTCTCTATGCTTTCAATCCGTCCCAGCTGGGGACGTGTGGGCAATGCGCCTAATGCTGATTACCTCTATGAAAGTAAATATGGTGTAGGTAACCGTTACTTGGATATGAGCAGTATGTCGCCGCTCAATATTCGTCTCTCTGACCTTCGTTGGGAGAAGGTTTCGACCTACGATGTGGGTATGGATATCGGTTTCTTCGAGGATAAGCTGAATGTGACATTGGACTGGTATAACTCCAAGACCGAGGATATGCTGATGCCCGATGTGAGAATTCCCTCAAGCACAGGTTACAAGACATTGCCTGTGAAGAACGTGGGGTCAATGCGCAATACGGGTTGGGAATTGAATATCGATACCCGTGAGGTGGTGAAGAGAGGCAAGTTTGGATTTGACTTCAACTTGGCATTCGGTAACAACTACAATGAGATTCTGGAGATGGACCCCACCGTGCTGAAATCGCTGAACAGTGACTTTAACTATGGCAACCGCGAGGTGCTGCAGCGTGTGCAGATAGGTAATCCGTTCGGAGCAATCTATGGATTCCGCTATAAGGGCGTATACCAATACAATTATGAGACTGTAGCTGACATGTCACACGATGAGCGTGCTGAGTTCCTTGCCGATGGCAAGACTGCCCCTATTGTTCTCAATGCCGATGGTAGCATGGTGTACGATGAGGATGGATTGCCCCTTCAGATGATGTATAACTACTCAAATGAGGGTACCACTTTGCCTTATGAGTTTAAGGGTGGTGATGCTATCTATGAGGACATAAACCACGACGGTAACATCAACGCATTGGATATCGTCTATTTGGGTAGCTCGCTGCCTAAGTTGACAGGTGGATTTGGATTTAATCTCAAGTATGCCAAGTGGAGACTGAATACACAGTTCAATTATCGTGTAGGAAACAAGATTCTCAACCTTGCACGCTTGGATGCCGAGGCGATGATTGGTAATAACAATCAGAGCAAGGCGGTGAACCACCGTTGGCGTAAGGAGGGTGACAATACCTCTATCCCTCGCGCAATGTTTGGTGCCGGTTCTAACTACAACACCTTGATTAGCGACCGCTTCGTGGAGGATGGCTCGTTCCTTCGTCTCAACTATATACAGTTGTCGTACGAGTTGAACAGAGATTGGGTCAAGAGTCTCGGCTTGCGTGGCATTAGATGCTATATGAGTGCCAACAACCTCTTCTGCCTGACACGTTATAAAGGTGTAGACCCTGAAGTGGGTTATGGTGGCTATGGCGTTGCATCGGATGGTGGACAGACACCGCGTGCGAAGTCGTTTACATTAGGTTTGTCAGTTGATTTCTAAAATGAAGACTATGAAAAGAAAATTGATTATAGGACTGATAGGTTGCATGGGACTCACTTTTACGTCATGTGGTGACTTCCTTGATCTGGAACCATTGAACGAGATTATTCTGGAGAACTTCTGGAATGAGAAGAGCGATGTGGAGAACATCGTGGCAGGCTGTTATGCCTCACTGCAGTCTCAGGAAGTGGTGGAGCGTATGATGGCTTGGGGTGAGTTCCGTTCCGATAATATAATAGGTGGTACTAATATTAGTGGTAATGAGAGTCTGGAGAATGTGTTCAAGGAGAACATCAAGTCGGACAATACATTCACCAATTGGGATGCCTTCTATAGTATTATCAATACATGTAACACGGTATTGTACTATGCACCAGGCGTAGCCGAGAAGGACCCCACCTTTACAAAGAGCGAGTTGGATGCAACAATTGCCGAGGTGTCGACAATTCGTGCCCTCTGCTACTTCTACCTGATTCGTGCATTCCGTGATGTACCTTATGTGACAGAGCCCTTCATTGAAGATACACAGGAGATGGCGTTGCCTGCAACCCCATTCTATGATGTGCTCGACTCACTGATCACAAATCTGGAGGCTGTCAAACCCTATGCTGTGAAGAAGTATCCGGCCAATAAGCTGAATTATCAGACTGGCCGTGTTACACAGGATGCTATCCATGCGCTCTTGTGCGACTTGCATCTGTGGAACCAGAACTATGAAGCTGCTGTCCGTTATGCCGATCTCGTGATTGATGCCAAGACTGCAGATTACCAGAAAGTGCTCGACAAGCTGGCAGGTAATGCCAGTGCCGAAGACCAGATGATTGGCGGTTATCCGCTGATATCTGATAGGCTGAGTAGCTATTATGGCAATGCATACGACATGATATTTGGTACAGGAAACAGTCGTGAGAGTATCTTCGAACTCAATTACTCCTCAGAAGAGACAATGCCCTCCAATGGCGCTGTAAGCTATTACTATGGTAACCAAGAGACATATCCCGGTATCGTGAAGCCTGCTGAGTTTATCACTACCGACATGACTCTGGACAGACCGAATGTGTATGCCCACAAGTATGATAGCCGCTATTATGAAAACATGCAGTCGACTGGTACTACCTATGGTATCAATAAGTACGCATCGAGCAGTAGTTCTGTGAATGCTTCGGCTTCTACTCCAGAAGCTACTTATGGTAGTCTGTATACAAAAGACAATTGCTACGCTAACTGGATTGTATATCGCCTGACCGATGTGATGCTGATGAAGGCCGAGGCAATGGTACAGCTGATTGATGAGAATGATTCGACAGATAATGCCGCTGCAGTGCGCGACTCATTGCTCCGTGGAGCCTTTGAAATTGTCAGTGTTGTCAACAACCGTTCAAGCTTCGCTTCTACTGAAGGTGGAATATCATATGGTGAATTCAGCAGTAAGACGCAGATGACCAATCTTGTACTTGACGAACGTAACCGTGAACTGATGTTTGAAGGCAAGCGATGGTTTGACCTCGTGCGCCGTGCCGAACGCGAAAACAGTACCAGCTATCTGATAGCACAGGTAACCCGTAAGGGCTCTGACAACGCCAGTGTGGTGCAGAGTAAACTCTCACGTATGGATGGTTTGTATTGGCCGTACAATAAGGAGGAACTTCAGGTGAATCCTTACCTTAAGCAGAATCCTGCTTATCCGACCGAAGATGAAGGTTCATACGAAAACACAATGACGAAATAAGTAATCAATGATATAAACGAAATACTATGAAACGTAAAGGAAAAAATATCGCTTTATTGTTGCTGCAGTTTATATTGGCTTCGGGCATCTTTTACAGTTGCAATGATGTAGACACATCGAACTACTATACTTTCACAGGCGAGATGATGAGTGAGTATCTCGAGTCGCGCGAACAATTTAGCGACTTCACTGCTATTCTTAAACGAGCCGAACTGTTCGAGCCTTTGTCTGTATATGGCCATTATACCTGCTTTGCTCCTCATAATGATGCGTTCAAGGCATATCTGAGCGAGAGAGGACTTAGCTCCATTGATGAGCTGACCGATGAGGACTGCGATACGATTGCACGTACTCACTTGGTGAAGAATATTTACGAGGTGGCTGACATGGCCGATGGTACACTGACCACAGCCAATATGAACCGTTGCTACATTGAAATCACTCACGGCGTTGACAGCAATAGCAATGCGGTGGTGTACCTCAATCGCTCGGCTCACATCCTCTTTGCCACACAGGACGAAGAGGTAGAGAATGGTATCGTACATCCAGTAAGCGGTGTGCTGAAGAGCAGTAGCCGCATGCTTCCCGATATTTTGATGGAGAATCCTACCATATCTATCTTTACAGAGGCGCTGAGCAGAACTAAGTTGATAGATTCACTGTATGCCTATAGAGATCCGAACTACAACCCTAAGGATTATGAGCGCGTGAAGTACACTTCTCACGTGAACCGCGAGACAGCTACTGCTCCCGATGAGAAGAAGCAGGGCTTCACCGCCTTTGTTCCTACCGATAAGGTGCTCAAGGAAAAGTATGGTATAGAGAACTGGAAAGACCTGTATGACAAGGCAGCAGAGATTTATGGTGCGGTATATGATGATGCGGGCGAAAGTTATTACGATACCATTCCCGAGGCTTTGGCGAATAGAAAGAATCCGCTCAACCGCCTTGTGGCTTACCATATCCTTGACAGAGATGTGATAGGTTGGAACTTGCTGACACCACGTAATGATATTGGTATCCAGACTACTGTCATGAATCCTATCGACTGGTATGAGACATTGTTGCCTCACACCATGATAAGAGTGGAGAAGTTGACTGTGTTGAAGTATGGTGGCGGAAGTGCTTTGGGTGAGCGTTACATCAACCGTCGCTACGACGATGAGTACCAAATCAAAGGCGCTATGATCAGTCAGACTGTAGAGAATGAGTATGCCAATGCCGCTATCAACGGACGCTACTTCTATGTGGATGACTTGCTCGCATTCTCAGAGACAACACGCGACGTGGTACACAACTGCCGTATTCGTATGGATATGTCTACCATATTCCCTGAGTTGATGACAATGAATATCCGTCAGAATGGTACCGATCCCACCGTGAACGACCCTGAATATGATGAGACGGGTAAATATGGACGCAACTACTACTTCCCCGATGGATATCTGAAGAACGTGAAGGTGAACGGACTCTTTGTTTACCGTCGTCCTCACAGCTTCTACGATAGCTACGAAGGTGATGAGATGAATATGTTCGGCAACTATGACATTACCTTCAAGCTTCCTCCTGTACCTTATGAGGGTGAGTGGCAGATTCGCTTGGGCTATGCTGCCGAGCCTACTCGTGGTATTGCTCAGGTATACTTTGATAACGAGCCTCAGGGTATTCCTTTGGATATGACCAAGACATTGGATGATCCTTCTATCCTGGGCGCTGACTGGGTGGCCAACTATACCACCATGTCGGCTCAGAACTTGGCAGCCGACCAAAAGGCTTTGAAGAATAAGGGGTATTACCGTGGTGCTGCCGGTGGCTATCGCTTCGATATGGGTACAACCAACCGTGTAGTCTTTGCTACACAGCTCCGTACCTTCCGCCGTGTGTTGTGTACAGTACACATCGACCCGAACGAAGACCACTTCTTGCGTGTGCGCAGCGTATCTTCAAAGAAGGGTAATGACAATGAGTTTATGCTCGACTATATCGAACTGGTGCCCAAGAGTGTATACGGTGTGACCGACGAGGGCGCTATGGAGGATATGTTGTAATCGAATGAGGAACTATAGAAACGGAATGATTATGAACAATAGATATATATATGGTATAGGAGCTGCATTGCTCTTGTTGCTTGGCACTAGCTGTACTGATACTTGGGAGCAACACTATTCTCAGGAAGCAGCCGGTGGCAATACGTTGTGGGAGGAAATCTCTTCGCGTAGCGAACTGAGCAACTTTGCCAAGGTGATAGATGCTTGTGAATATGATATCGTGCTTAATGGTAGCCAGACCTATTCGGTATTTGCACCTACGAACGATTATCTTTCACTTGCAGAGGCTGACAGCCTGATTGAGAGCTATACCCTGCAGAAGAATCAGGGAGTAAAGACAAACGACAATAGAGTGATTACGCAGTTTGTGCACAATCACATTGCGCTGTATCGTAAGTCGGTGTCGTCGATGACCAATGACTCCATCTCCATGATGAATGGAAAGTACCAAGTGCTTACTCAGACCAGTATTGGCGGCAAAGCCTTTGGCGTTTCTAACGAACTGCATAGCAACGGTGTGCTCTACACACTGAACGGTAAGGTAGACTATTTCCCCAATGTGTTCGAGTATCTGGGACTTGACTCAGATTTGGATAGCGTTTACAATTTTATCAATAGCTACAGCGTATATGACTTTGACCCCAATCAGAGTGTGGCTGGCGGTATTGTCGATGGTGAGACCGTATACCTTGATTCAGTTGTGGTACTCCGCAACAGCTTCCTCAGTCAGTATGGATATATCAACTCCGAGGATAGCACCTACTGGATGCTCGCTCCTACCAATAAGGTTTGGACTGAATTGTATAATGAATATCGCGAATATTTCGTATATGACAAGTCCTTGGCAGCTGCCGACTCTTTGCAAGAGAACAATGCCAAGATGTCAATCCTGATGGGTGCCTTCTTCAATAGGACTGATAATCCTGATGTAGCATTCCAGGACTCAGCTTTGTCTACCATTGCTCCCACTGCCTTGATGCGCTTGTTGTTGGATGCTGAGCCTAAGGGTATCTACTACAAACCGTTTGAAGCAGGTGGTGTGTTTGATGGTACAGAAGATATTGTATGTAGCAACGGCCATGTACGTAAGGCCGAGACATTCAACATTGACAAGTCGAAGACCTTCTTGCAAACCATCAAGGTGGAGGCTGAGAACCTAATCAATCAGAAGAGCCTGTTGGAGTGTGAAACTCCGCTTACTATCCGCACCGTCCCAATGGACAATGCTTTCTATAATAAGCTGTCGGGCAATGCTTATGTGGATGTTATTCCTAAGAATACATCCGAAGATCCCGATAAGTTCCCTGCTCCTAAGGTGACTTTCTCTATTCCTGGCACCTTGTCAAATATTCCCTATGATATCTATATAGTGACAGCACCCGTAGAGGCTTATAATACGTATGCTACGGATGAGGATCGTTTGCCTAACCGTATCCGCGGTATCTTGAACTTCAATAATCTTGATGGAAAGACCCAGACAAAGCGTTTGAACGCTGTAGAGTCTACATCGGGTAGTGTAGATACTCTTTTGGTAGGCTCCAAGGTGGTGTTCCCGACCTCTGCATACGGATTGGCCGAGCCTGTAGTGAATCTGCAGATTTTGAGCCAGGTGAGTCGTAACCAGACTACACAGTATTCTAATACGATGCATTTGGATTGTATCATATTCAAGCCGCATGTGGATGAAGTTGAAGGAGAGTAAGAGTAACGTTGCATTTTAATTCACACGATATGAAGAATTATATAATATATAGTTTGTCTGCTTGCTTGCTGATGTCGGCTCCCGCTTTGGCGCAAGATGCAAGCAACGGACAGCAATCGGCAGATATTGCAGTCCTGAAGGCTGGAAAGCAAGTGCCGACTCGCGTCGTAAAAGGTGTAGTCTTTAATGGAGCTACCCATCAGCCTATGTCAGGTGTGCTGGTTAGCGCTGCTGCACTGGATGGTTACAGTACATTCACAGAACCTGACGGAACCTACACGCTGAATATTCCCCTCAGTGTAAGTCAGCTGTATATCTCGGCTCCCAATATGAACGGCATCTTGGTCGGTGTGGTTGAGGGTGAGCAGGTGAAGAACTCCTACCTCTACCCAGAGACTTTTGCCGACGAGTATATCGAGCGCAACAATATGTTGGGCATACAAACTGTTCGTGATTTCGACTATTCGGATGCAGTCTCTATCGAAGAGGAGATTCAGAAACAGGCTGGTGCAGCCGTTCACACCATCTCACGCAGTGGTACTGCTGGAATCGGTAGTGTCATGTTCATGAATGGTCTCAACTCACTCAATGTGAATGCCCAGCCGCTGATTGTTATTGATGGCGTTATTGTAGACCAGCAGTACAATCGTCAGATGCTTCATCAGGGTTTCTACAATAACATCTTGTCGAACATCAATCCGAACGACATAGAGAAGGTGACCGTGCTACGCAACGGTACAGCGCTCTATGGTGCCAAGGGTGCCAATGGCGTAATCTTGATCGACACACGTCGCAACAAGACTATGGCTACACGCATTACCGCCAGTGTTTCCTCTGGTATTACCTTGGAACCTAAGTTTATAGATATGATGGATGCAACGCAGTACAAGAGCTATGCTTCAGATCTCTTGGCTACGACAAATACAACTATCAAGGACTTCAAGTTCCTCAACGAGAATCCTTCTTATTATTACTATCCCCAGTATCATAACAATACCGACTGGAAGCAATATGTATACCGCACCGCTATCAGCCAAAACTACAACATCAATGTAAGTGGTGGTGACGATGTGGCCAACTATAACCTCTCATTGGGCTATGTAGACAAGCAGAGCACGCTGGTGGGCAATGATATGGACCGTATCAATATCCGATTCAATACCGACATTGAGTTTACCGACAAGTTTGATGCCCGCTTCGACATCTCTTTTGCCAAGCTGTCGCGCAACTTGCGTAACGATGGCGCTACACTTGACTATAGCGAAGGCACCTCTACCGCACCTGGCTTCCTGGCCTATGTGAAGAGTCCTATGCTCAGCCCCTATACCTATTCCGATGGTGTGCTTTCCAATAGCTTTATTGATGTGAACGATGAAAGCTACCTCGATGAGGCCTTGTCTAAGTACAACAACTACAATTACAAACTGGCCAATCCGATTGCTGTCAATGACTATGGTAATGCCCAGAACAAGAATTTCTATGAGAATTCGATGCTGAACATCTCGGTAACTCCCAAGTATCAGTTCAACGATCACTTGGCCTTGAGTGAGCATTTCTCCTATAACTTGGTGAACACATCGGAGAACTATTACATCCCGATGAATGGCGTGCCCAGCTACTATGTGGCCAGTGTGAGCGCCTACCGTGATAATGAAACCCGTGCATTGGCTTCTCACCAAGGTTCCATGTTCTCTGATACACGTCTTGACTGGAGCAATCGCTATGGTGCACATGACTGGCATGTGTTTGGTGGTGCCCGTGTGCAGATGGAGAGCTACTCGCTCAATACACAGGTGGGTTACAACACCGGTAATGACAAGACTCCGTTTATGAGCTCTTCATTGCTCAATGCCAACAATGGCGGTTCTGATGACAAGTGGAACTCTTGGGCTTGGTATGCACAGGGTGAGTACAACTACCTGCAGCGCTACTATCTCCAGCTCAATGCTACTGCCGAGACCTCTTCGCGCTTTGGAGCTGATGCTATTAACAGCATCAAGGCATTCGGTGCTCCTTGGACCATGTTTTACGGCGCTCAGGGTGCTTGGGTAGTAAGCAATGAATCTTGGATGGCAGGTGTAGAGCCTATCGACTATCTGCGAATTTCAGCAGGCTACGATGTCAGCGGAAATGATGATATCGACTACTATGCTGCTCGCAGCTACTTCCGTGCATTCAAGTTTATGAACAGTATCTCAGGTATTGCCTTCGATAATATCGGTAATTCAGAGCTGCAGGCCGAGATTACCCGTCGCTTCAATGTGGGCTTGGAGACCAATCTGCTGAAGAATCGCCTCTCGCTCCGCTTGAACGGATTCATTAGCAACACCGACAATCTGCTCACCTTCCAGTCTCTGGGATTCCTCTCGGGCTTGGAGTATAACTGGAGTAACGGCGGTGCACTCAGCAACAGAGGCTTCGATGCTTCTGTCATGGGCAAGCTCATAGCTACCAAGAATTTCCAATGGGAAGTGGGTGCAAGTGCCGGTCATTACAAGAATGAGATTACTCGCCTTGCCGATAATAAGACCGTTATGGATACACAGCTCTATGGTGCTACCATCCGTACCGAGGTAGGGCAGGCTGCCAACCTCTTCTATGGATATGAGACCGAGGGAGTCTTTGCTACGAGCGAGGAGGCTGCTGAGTCGGGTCTCTATATCTTGGCCGAGAATGGTGTGGACAAGAAGCCCTTTGGTGCCGGCGATGTCATCTTCAAGGATAATCACAAGGATGGCGTCATTGATGCTAAGGATATGGTAGTCATCGGTGACCCCAATCCTGATATCTATGGTAACCTGTTCAGTGCGATGAGCTACAAGCGCTTCCGTCTGGATGTCAACTTCAACTATAGCCTGGGCAACGATGTATACAACTATATGCGTAGCCAGCTTGAGGGCGGTAACCGTTTCATGAACCAGACCACTGCGATGTTGCATCGTTGGCAGGCCGAGGGTCAGCAGACCACCATGCCTCGCGCTACCTTCCAGGATCCTATGGGCAATGCCCGCTTCAGCGACCGCTGGATTGAGGATGGCAGCTACTTGCGTCTGAAGTCGGCCACACTCAGCTATAACCTGCCTATCAACTCCACCTTCATTCAAGGTTTCCAGTTCTGGGTGCAGGCTAACAATGTGTTTACGCTCTCCAAGTACCTGGGCAGTGATCCCGAGTTTGCGGCTACGTCCAATGTCATTGGTCAGGGTATCGACCTCGGTCAGCTCTCGCAGAGCCGCAGTATTGTTGCTGGTATAAAAATAAATCTCTAATCCTATCCTTATATATAAGTATGAAACGAACAATCGATATACTCACCGGATGCTGCAAGCGCTATGCAGCCTTGCTGCTCTCTGCACTGATTCTTGTGCCCTCGATGTCGGGTTGTCAGGATTTCCTGGAAACGGAGTCCTCGCACTTCTCTGACAATAAGTTGGACTCTCCTTCCGACACGCTCTACTCGGTGATAGGTGTGTTGTATAAGTTACAGAGCCTATCCGACAGAACCATCCTGTTGGGCGAACTGCGTGGCGACCTGGCAGATGTGACCGACGTCACCTCTTCGGACCTTTTGGAGATTGCCATGTTTAATGTCAGCGACAATAATGCATACAATGCTCCACGAGACTATTATGCAGTCATCAACAACTGCAACTACTTCCTGGCCAATGTCGACATTGACATGAAGAACAATCGCAATGAATATGTTTTCCGCAAGGAGTATGCTGTAATCAAGGCCTATCGTGCGTGGACCTACTTGCAGCTTGCCCTCAACTATGGTGAAGTACCCTTTGTGACTGAGCCTATCCTTACGCAAGAGGAGGCCGAGCGCGACTATCCTAAGTACGGTATCGAAGAGATTTGCGAGTACTTCATCAATGATCTACAGGGATTGGAAACAATTGAGGTTCCCAGCTATGGGACAATCCGAAACACCGATTCGCGCCTCTTCTACTTTCCGATGTATGTATTGCTTGGCGACTTGAACCTCTGGGCTGGAAACTATAAGCAGGCCGCCCTGTGCTACTACAATTACTTGAACACACGCAATGGAGTGAATGTGGGCTATCCTCTGACTACATCGTTGATTCAGTGGTATCGCAACGAGATCAATTGGCGTAGTAAGACCTTATTCTCTTCGGGAATTGGTGAGACTTATACTTCGAATTCAGAGCTTATCACAATGTTCCCGGGTGACTCTATCCCTTCGGAGAACCAGTATAGTCGTTTGAATGATTATTTCAATCCTACGCAGAACAACAACAATAGACCCTCTATCACCTATTCGCAGAGTTTGGCCGATTTGTCTGCATCACAGGTCTATTGTCACCTGACCAACTCCTCTGATGTTATCTATGCTCCTGCCACTCTCGAAGGTATGGATCGTGGTGACTTGCGTCTGAATAGTACTTTTATGAGTACTCGCTACTATGAACAGGACGGTATGCGTCTACCAGTTAGAGTCAATGACAAGTATTCCTCACGCAACGTACACCTCTATCGTCGAACGATGGTTTATCTGCGTATGGCCGAGGCACTCAATCGTGCAGGCTATCCTCGTTTTGCTTTCCAGATATTGAGCAAGGGTGTCAACAACAGCGTTATAGCCTCTGAGGTGCTTCCCTATTGCACTACGGAAGCAGACTCTGCTTGGGTTAGTCAGTTTAACTTCCCCAACAACCAGTATGTATTGCGCACGGCTGTTGAGATGATTACAGAGAATACAATGGGTATTCACTCCAAAGGCTCCGGCTGGACAGAATACAATGAGTATTATGTGTTCCCCGATGACTCTACACTTACACCCGATGCACGCTTGGCTTATCAGATAGAGAAGGTAGAAGACCTGATTGTCGATGAAGAGGCATTAGAGTTTGCTTTCGAGGGTCACCGCTTCTATGATCTGATGCGTGTGGCATTGCGTCGAGGCGAACCTGCTTATCTTGCCGACCGCGTATATGCTCGCCGTGGTGAAGCCAAGGTGGATGAAATGAAATCCTTTATAGCTAAGGATTTGTACGAGCCTGCCAACTGGTATCTCCAGTGGAACGGTGAGATTGGCATGAAAGAATAAATTAGTGTCACACCTGTGATAAAGTTTTATCATAGGTGTGATAATTTTTTTTCACAGGCTTGAAAAACTTTTTTCATAAGCGTGATAATTTTTTTTCATAGGTATAAAATTAGTGAAAATATGAAGAGATTATTGTTTTTAGTAGTTTGTTTGGCTGCATTCTCTTTCTCTGCTTGGGCGCAAGAGGAGGTGAAAGTGCTGAAGATGACGGCCGTGCGCACCAACAATCAGGAGGTGACGGTGTCGCTCTATGATACCGATGATTTTTGGGGTCCGAAGGCATATATGGATGATAAGCGTTTGGTCATTGGGGGACGCTCCATGCTGCTTTCTCGAGTGCGTGAGATCCGTTTCTTTATAGATACCGAGGTGGTTGACGAGGTGAAGCCCGTTGAGGTGCCTGAAGTAGCCGACATATATGGTATGGATGGTCGCCTTGTGCGCAAGAATGCTGCTTCTCTTGAGGGACTTCCCAAAGGACTATATATCATGAACGGCAAGAAGATGGTTGTCAAATAATAAACACGGAATGACTATGAAAGCAAAGATACTTACCGCTCTATTCTGTCTGTCGGGTGTGCTCAACATGTATGCCCAGGACTCATTGTGGGTACGATACGACAATCGTTTCAAGGCCAATAAATTTTTGATGGACATTTCGGAGTTTGACTCCATAGAGTTTCGTGCTCGTGGCACGATGCCTGTGATACGCCGCTACTCCACATCTTTTGATAATGGTTATGCTGACTATCGTCTGTCGGGTATGACTGGTACTGATGGCGCTGCACTCATCATCGGCGACCCTGGCCGCATCTTGTGGAAACCTCGCACTTCAGATAATAGCTACAACAACGATTATGCCGACCCCAATGCCAAGTGGTCGTTCAAGCACAGCAAGGAGTCAGAGCATTTCGTGGTGTTCTGGGACAGTCGCTTCGGTGACGACCCCAATGCCTCAACCGTTCCTGCGAATATGCGTGTCAATATCGACGACCTGCTCCTCAAGGCCGAGAAGTTCTACACCACCAATGTGGAGGAGTTGGGCATGGTTGTTACCGGTAACAACAAGTCGCAGCTCGATACCTACAAGATGATGATTTATCTCTTGTATCAGACCGAGTGGTTGGCTACAGGCTCGGGCTATGACAATACGGTGGGTGCCCTGTGGGTCAATCCCAGCACTTGCCAGCCCGTAGGCTCTACGATAGCTCACGAGATAGGCCACTCGTTCCAGTATCAAACCTATTGCGACAATATCTATCGTGGCAAGGCCAATGACAATCGCTCGGGCTTCCGTTACGGATATCCCAATAGCAATGGTGGCTGTGGATTCTGGGAACAGTGTGCGCAGTGGCAGGCACATCAGGACTATCCGTCCGAGGCTATCAACAGCTACCACTTCGATGTATGGATGCGAAACTATCATCGCCACTTCGAACATGAGTGGATGCGCTATGCCAGCTACTGGTTACAATATTATTGGACTGAGAAGAACGGCCTGTCGGCTCTTGGTCGCATCTGGAATGAGAGCTATTATCCCGAAGATGCCTCACAGGCCTATATGCGTATATTCTGTGGTAATGATTATAATGAGTTCTTGAAGCAATACTTTGAGTATGCTCAGAAGGCTACTACCTTCGACTTCGACCAGATACGTAGCTACGTGATGGGTAAGTTCTCAAATTACAAAACCTCTTTGATCAGCCTTGCCGATGGATGGAAACAGGTGGCCTATGCAAGTTGTCCGCAGCCCACAGGCTTCAATGCCATTCCTCTGACATTGCCCGAGGCGGGTACTGAGGTGAAGGTTACTATCAAGCCTTTGGCTGCAGGTTCTGCTTTGGCTACGGGAGATGCCGGTACGCAGGTCGATGGCGATGGCAATAAGGTGGGTACTGTTACTACTTATAATAATACGGCAGTGACAGGTCATGAGCAGCTGGCCTATGGCTTTGTCGGTATTAAGTGGGACAATACTCGTGTCTATGGCGACATGAATCTGGCTACACCTTCAGCCGAGGGTACAGCTACCTTTACTGTGCCTGAGAACTTGCGCTATCTGTGGGTTGTCGTTCAGGGTGCTCCTACCAAGTATTTCCAGTGCCCTTGGGACGAGAAGGAGGCCACCGACCATCAGTTGCCTTATCAGATAAAGGTAGAAGGAACTTCGATAAAGTAAGATAATATGATGAAGAAATATCTATTACTATTGACATTCGTTGGACTTGGCATATCTGCTATAGCCCAGAAGCAGGTGTTCCTGCCCGATTCAATCCGTTGCTACAACCTCGATGACGATAACAGCCGTTGGAGCTGGAAGCGGTCAGCGCAGACCGAGAATCTGGTATTCTTCTGGGAAAAGGGCTTTGGTCACGACCTCAGCAATCCCCCCATGCTTGAGGGTAAGCCCATGAAGGTTGATTTGGACAACCTCAAAGAACGTATAGAGTCATTCTATGCCTACTATCGCGATACCTTGCGCTTCACCTTGCCTGGCTCCAAGGCCGACAAGTACAAGATGATGGTGATGCTCAACTATTCGCTTGATGGCACTGCTTACGGTGGTACATACGACAACTTCATTGGTGCCCTGTGGGTTGCTCCCAACCGTATACAGGACAAGAAACTCAACTGCATGGCACACGAGCTGGGGCATTCGTTTCAGCTACAGATACCAGCCGATAGTGTAGGAGATGCGTGGGGTGGCTCGGGATTCTATGAGATGACCAGCCAGTGGATGCTCTGGCTTGTCAACCCCGACTGGCTCACCGATGAAAACTATCACTTCGAGGCTTATAACAAAGCTATACACAAGGCCTACCTCGATGGCGAGAACATCTATCGCTCACCCTATGTGCTCCAATATTGGGCCATGAAGCGTGGCAAGACCTGCATTGCCGACCTCTACCGTGCCGGTAAGCGTGGCGAGGATCCCGTGATTACTTATAAGCGCCTCTATGGCCTCACACAAGAGCAGTTCTGCGATGAGATGATTGATGCCTGCCAGCATATCGTGACCCTCGACCTTGGACATGCTTGGAACGAGACACGCCGCTATGCCTGCACCTTCGATACACCCATGAAGCCCGCAGCTACAAAGGGCTACTATAGTCCGACCGATGAGGTGCTGCCCGAGGACTATGGCTTTAGTGCCATTCGCTTGCAGCCAGCCAAGGCAGGCAAGAAGGTGAGTGCCACCATCAAGAGCGACACTCCGCTCCGCTATGCCTTTGTGGCAGTTACAGCCGATGGCAAGGCACACTATGGCACTCCCGTGAGCACAGGCAAGGCAGCGATGAAGATGCCTCGCGGGCAAGAGGTAGAGCATCTCTACTTAGTTGTGATGGGTGCTCCGCACGAGCATAAGATGCTCACCTGGCGCAATCGCGAACCCAATCGCCAGTATCCCTACGAGGTGAAGTTCAAGGGAACGGAGTTGAATTCTGAATTGTGAGTCGTTAATTGTTAATTGTGAATTAACATCCAGTCTATGCGTCGTTCTTTGTGTCTTGCGCTCCTTCTCCTCATCTGTGCCTCGGCTTTCCCGGCCAAGTGCCTGATGATAGAGCTTACGGGAGGATCTAAGATTTACTATTCGTTCGAGAAGTACGTCCCTATGATACGTTTCGAGAATGGAGTGATGCGTGTCTCTACCCGCAAGATTGAGTTTAGCCGTATCGTTCAGTTTGCAGTGATTGATGATCCCTCGGGCATTGAGGTTATAGAGGCTGCTCCGCAGTTCTCGGCCGATGGCTACCAGTTCACCATCACCTCGCTCGAGCCTCTGCGTGTTTTCAATACAGCGGGTGTTCCTTGCCAAGTAGTTGTCACTGCATCTGATGAGGCTCAGCATGTAGATCTCACACAGCTCCCTGCCGGTACCTATGTGGTGCAGTATGGCGAGCAGTCTTTCACTATATATAAGAAGTAGCTATGAGTCACAAGGTATTCCGTTTACTCTCTCTGATGGTGCTTCTTGCATCTACGGCTGTGGCTCAGGACAACATCCATATCCGCACCCATTCCTACGGCACCTATTGGGAGTTTCCGATGGCGATGGAGCATGTCAACTACTTTGACTTCAACGCCGACCAGAGTCGCCTTCATGCCAATGTGCAGGGTGGGGTAGTAGTGCCTTTCCGTAGTAGCGAGGTCGATACCATCACGTTTCAGAATGCACCCACCACCTTCACGGAGAACCGCTACAAGGTGTTTCAGATGTACATCACCATCAATAGTGGCGAGGCAGTGACCTCCAAGGAGGAGTATGTTACATGCTATGTCTCTGTCAATGGCCGTGGTAGCTATCCTCACTATTCGGGTAAGGCCAAGATTCGTGGCCGTGGCAACAGCACGTGGGAATGGTACGACAAGAAACCCTATCGTATCAAGCTTGACAAGAAGGCCTCTATCTTGGGACTCGAAGCCAATAAGGACTGGGTATTGCTGGCCAACTATCGTGATGTTACCGACCTGATGAATACCTTTGTCTTCGAGGCTGGCCATTGGCTCGATATGCCTTGCACCAACCACACACGCTATACCGAAGTGTTCCTCAATGGAGAGTACATCGGGCTCTATCAGCTTACCGAGCAGGTTGAGCAGGGCAAGGGCCGCGTTGATGTAGATGAGCAGCGAGGTATACTCCTTGCGCTCGACCTCGACGATGGTCCTGGTCTCTCACCCGGTGCTACTGACAACTTCTACTCCGAGGTGTTCCGCCTGCCCGTCTGTATCAAGCATCCCGATGAGGATGACCTCACCGATGCCTTGAAGGACTCCATCAAGCAGGTGTTTGCCGAGTTGGAGACAGCCATCAACAACAAGAGTTTCTCGCAGACCAATAAGCTGATGGACCTCCGCTCCTTCGTGCGTTACCTTATCCTGCAGGAGCTGGTGCTCAACGTGGAACTGGTAGCTCCGCGCAGCGTCTTTATTCATAAGGATGTAGATGGCAAGTGGACGATGGGACCTCTGTGGGACTTCGATGCCGGCTACGATTTCGACTGGGCCACGATGACTACCGGGCACAATTACTTCTCCAATTATAAAGAGCTAGTCTTGGGTACCGATCCCTATCGCCACCGCGGTTGCTACGATGGTGGTATCTCTCCTTTCTTCACTCGCCTCTTCGGCAATCACGGCTTTGTCACTCTCTTCAAGGAGGAGTGGAATGCCATGAAAGACGAAATCGTGGATTGTAACTGGGAGCAGATGGAGCTCTATCTTGATGAACTTCACCGCGGCACCATCACTCGCGAGTTTACCCGTTGGCCCCTCCGTGGAAAGACCTATATGAATGATGTCTACGCTATGCACGACTGGCTCGTCAGACGCGTTAACTACCTTGACGGCATCATCAATGCCTATCCGCTGCCATAGCAGATTATTTGTTTTAGTAACTTGTATAATTGTACAATGCATCCATGTAAGGAATGTACGTTTTTGCGTAGTGGTACTTACTTATGTTATAACATCGGAGATGTGTAAAATTGGTACAATCTACGGGCTATTTATGTTTGCTAAATCGCTTTTACGGATTTAGAGTAAGTTCAGTACACTTGTATCCTCTCGTTTCTGGAGATTTCTTGCAAGTAGGATAGGTGAGATTCTTGCTGTTTGCCGCTTGTGTTTTACAGAAACGAGTGCAAACAAAAATCCCTGCAACCTATTCGATTGCAGGGACTTGTGTTATAATCTATTGATGTTCTCTTTCTTTCGGGCCAGGGCAAAAAAGGCAAGCTTCTGTGTATTGTCCGCCACGTTGCAACCGATAACGCTTTGAATGTCCTCGCGTTCCGAGAGCGCCAAGCCCACTTCGGTGAGGTCGGCCGTTGGTTCATCCACCACTCGTACACCACCTTCACCCCGATGTTGGCCTTGCGGATATTCTCCGCAGCCCATTCCAACGCATTGTTCCAAATGGGCTCACGGTCTATGTGCCAAGCTATGCCCTGTCGATGATATAGAAGGACTGCCACCACGCTGGAAGCATGATGGCAGTTGCACGAATTGCCTGGCCTGTTACCACCACTGCCCGCAACACGCCATCCACTGGGGTAAGATGAAACGCGGACAGTATGTGTTCAATCCCTCACC
>SUXS01000021.1 GCA_015060865.1 Bacteroidales bacterium
TGCGGTCGATCTCGCCATAGAGAAGGTCGGCACGCTCCTTGGCACGACGGGCCATCTCCTCTACTCCACCGTTGGCCTTGATCCAGCGCAGGGTGAGCATAGCCGAGTAGATGGGCAGCACGGGAGGCGTGTTGAACATGGAGCCGCCATCGACATGAGTCTGATAGTTGAGCATGGTGGGGATGGTGCGCTCTACCTTACCCAGCGCATCGTTGCGCACGATGGCGAAAGTAACACCGGCAGGAGCGAGGTTCTTCTGGGCACCGCCATACACGCAGATGTACTTGCTGAAGTCGATGGGGCGTGAGAAGATGTCCGACGACATGTCGGCAATCAGGGGCACGTTCACCTCGGGGTCGATACGGGTCTCGGTACCGTAGATGGTATTGTTAGAGGTGTAGTGGAAGTAGTCCACATCGTCGGGCACGGTGTAGCCCTTAGGAATATAGTTATAGGTAGTGTCGGCCGATGAAGCCACCTCTACCACCTCGCCAAAATTCTTCGCCTCCTTGATAGCCTTCTTGGCCCATACACCGGTGTTGATGTAGGCGGCCTTCTTGCCCAGGAAGTTGTAGGGCACCATGCAGAACTGCATGCTGGCACCACCACCGAGGAAGAGTACTGAATAGCCTTCGGGAATGTTGAGCACCTCCTTGAAGAGGGCTACAGCCTCGTCAATGACGGCCTGAAAATCCTTTGAGCGATGACTGATCTCTAATATAGAAAGGCCTGAGCCATTGAAATCCAATACAGCCTGAGCAGTCTGCTCAATCACTTCGCGCGGCAGGATAGAGGGTCCTGCATTAAAGTTATGCTTCTTCATAACAAATTACTTTTAGTTGTTAATAACTACAATTGAAAAGACAAAAGTAAGCTGTTTAGCTTATTTTACAAAATCTTTGACACACAATTTGTCATTTACCAATCACTTTATCACCTTGCCACCTCAATGCGCGTCTTCATTCCCTTGATTTTCTCTCCAGCAATGAGGCTTAGCAACTGGCGCACCTTGGTGCGCGACACGGCCACATAGGCATAGTAATCGTGCACATCGATGTTGCCCACATCGTCGCGGGTGAGTCCGCCCTTTTTATAAAGGAATCCGGCAATGTCCACTTTGTTGATCTTGTCTTTCTTTCCCTTGCCTATATATAAGGTAGACCATACCGGTGGCTGAGGACGACCGGCACGCTTGGGAAGGGGATAGTCGTCCACACCGGCGGTCAGGTATTCGGGCACGCGCTCTTCGCTATGTAGGATGAGGTATGAACTGCCCTCGGCATTCCATCGGGCGGTACGACCCGTGCGATGAATGTAGGCCTCCTCGCTGCCCGGCAGATGGTAGTGTATGATATGCTGTACTTCGGGGATGTCAAGGCCACGGGCCGCGAGGTCGGTACTCACAAGCACATTGCTACTGCTACAACGAAACTTATACAGGGCACGCTCGCGCACCTCCTGCTCCATGCCGCCATGATAGGCCTCGAAGAAGACCTTCTGCTCACGGAGATATGCCGCCACACGGTCGACCGACTCACGGTGGTTGCAGAACACGATAGCCTGTCCGCCCGTAAACGAGCAGAGCAACTTGTACAACGTGTGCAGCTTGTCCTTGCTCTCGGAATGTACCACGTAAGTGTTCACTCTATCCTCCGCCACATTGACATCCAGATAGTTGAGTCGTATAGGACGTTGCACACCAGTGAATGTGGGTACCTCATCCATATCTGTTGCCGAGGTCAGGTAGCGGCGGCGCACTGCGGGCAATTGCTCTATCACCTGCTGCATCTCGCCCTGGAAGCCAAGCTCGAGGCACTTGTCAAACTCATCAATGACGAGTGTGCCTATGGTGCGGGCATCGATATTGCCTTTCTCCAAATGGTCGTTCAAGCGGCCGGGCGTACCGATGATTATCGAAGGCTTTACACCCTTCATCGAGCGATGCTCATCCATCGCCGCACGGCCTCCATAGACGCTCATGCCCTTCCACGGGAGAGCCATCGCTTTCAGCACCGAGTCGATCTGCAGGGCCAGTTCTCGCGAAGGCACTACCACCATGGCCTGCGCACCCTCAACACCGGGCTTCAGACGTTCTATCAAGGGCAACAGGAAGGCCAGTGTCTTGCCCGTACCGGTAGGCGACAAAAGTATCACATCATTTTCTTCGCGGCAAGCAATAAGCGTTGCCTCCTGTATCGGGGTGAGTGCCGCTATCGACAATCGGGACAAAGCACCTTGTTGCCATTCGTTAAGTTGCAGATAATCCATCAGCAAATAATCTTTTTATAATAAAATCATACGCATTCACATCAGTTTGCTGCACATACCAGCATAACCACTACAAAGATACACTTTTTCTCCCAATACGATCCTATTTTTTTCAGGAAGCGATGACACCATATCCATATATTTATTATTTTTGTAGCATAATTCACAGAAATCGTCAATCCATAGGAGATTTACCATGCATATAAAGAGACATCTGCTTTCGATCATCGGCCTGTTCTGTTTCACTATATTTTTTGCCGAGGAGGTAACCTTTGACTTCACCAATCCAACAGGGCTCACCCCATCAGTCGCCCCTAACTCAGACGGGACACAAGAGACCCACATCTCAGGCATCAGATTCACAGAGAACGGCGTGGCGCTCGTGGCCACCAAAGGGAGCACAACCGAATCACGCATATGGACCTCCACTGGAGGCACCTATGAGCTACGCATGTACAAAGGTGCCACACTCACCATCTCCTCCTTGGACGGTTCCAGCATCACACACATATCCTTACAAGGGAATGCCACAGCCGGATTCACCCAAGCCTCAGTGGGGAACATTGCCGACGGCACATGGAGCGGTGACGCCAACAGCATAACACTGACCATAGCCAACAATGCCAGTACGCAGAAAATCACCTCGGTCATTGTCGGCACGACCAATACCCCCACACAAACCACCGTACACTACGATGTTGTCGACGGCCTAAAGGGCAAGAATGTCAAGACAGCCCTAATGGGCGCCATAGATGAACACACACAACGCTCGTACTCCAATTTATGGACAGATTTCTATACCACAGATCGACGCCCCGACGGAAAAGTGTGGGACATGTACTCGAGTGTCACCAATTACATTTTCGGCGATGACCAGAGCAAAGGAGGCGATAGCGGCGAAGGAAGCAGCTACAACCGTGAGCACTCTATGCCCAAGAGCTGGTTTGGAGGTGAAGTATACCCCATGTACACCGATTTGTTTCACCTCTACCCCACCGACTCATACATCAACCAAATGCGAAACAACTACCCTTACGGCGAGGTAAATACCATAAAGAAGCAATCCCAAAACGGACATTCTAAACTTGGAACAAGCGCCGCAAGCGGATACTCAGGCACAGTATTCGAGCCTGCCGACGAGTATAAGGGAGATCTTGCACGCACCTATTTCTACATGGCCACACGCTATGAGAACCAGATTGCCACATGGGATAGCGACATGCTGGCTGGGAACGCCTATCCCGCGTTTACAAGCTGGGCACTACAGACATTACTAAAGTGGCACCGTGAAGACCCTGTAAGCGAAAAGGAAATCAGCCGAAACGAAGCCGTATATGCCATACAGCACAACCGCAACCCCTATATAGACTATCCGGTGTTCGCAGAATTGGTTTGGGGAGAGCTTACTGATGTAACCATTGATATCAGCAAACTCGTACTTCATTCAAACGATTATGACACCACAGACTCACATGTAGGCCATCTCACCACCCCACATGACAACATGGCTATTTATGACCTCACAGGCCGACAGGTAAAGAATCCCACACGAGGGATTTACATCATCAACGGGAAGAAAGCCATAGTGGGAAAGTAAAAACGAACCGACATACTCAAGAAAAGAGCATCTGACATAGCAGGCAGAAGGCACTCCCACACCTCAGCGGCAGGCCATCCACAATCTTGATACAGCCCACACCAACTTATCCAAGCATGGCGCGAGATTGCCGAACTATACAAATACGTACAAAGTGATCTTGTGCCCATGCTGCATGAGCATATAAAGAAGTCGTGCCGGATTGATGCGATGAAACTCCGAGAAATAGGATTTGAGTGCTCGCCCCCTTTGTAATCCACCGACTCAAGGTTACCCCTTACGGGGCGTGGCCCGCCATTGGAAGTCGAAGCTGTCCTCGGTTTTCAGATATAATTGATGAGTTTCCCAGTCTAAACCGACACGACTATATTTTGAATTGAAAGTTGAAAATTGAAAGTTCCAAGCTCATTGACATACAATTCCTTTTTCCTTCTACACCTTCATTTCATCATTCATTTCTTCATTTCAAAGAACACAGCTCAAAGTCAGAATGTTTGCCCCGAGAGGCGTATTTCTTTGCTTTTGCTAATGCAAATATAGGAAGTTTTCTCCAATAAAAAAAGAGGCCGAAGCCTCTTTTTTCATTATCATGTTAAATAACACTATTTCGCAAGTGGTTATTTAAGCCGCGTGAGCCACAATTAAGCAGCCTTAGCCTTAGCTACGATAGCCTTGAAAGCTTCAGGATGATTCATTGCGAGGTCGGCGAGCACCTTACGGTTGATCTCGATACCAGCCTTGTGCAATGCACCCATCAGTTGAGAATAAGACATACCCTCGAGACGAGCGGCAGCGTTGATACGCTGGATCCACAATGCACGGAAGTTGCGCTTCTTATTCTTACGGTCGCGGTAAGCGTAGGTCAGACCCTTCTCCCAAGTATTCTTGGCAACGGTCCAAACGTTCTTACGAGCACCGAAGTAACCTCTGGTTAAACCTAAAATTTTCTTTCTCTTTGCTCTTGAAGCAACATGATTTACTGATCTTGGCATAGTTTTGTTTCGTTTTTAGATGTTAGCGCTGCTCGGGGCAGTCTTGGTTTTGCTAACCATCCGATTAATAATTGTTTTTAGAATAACTCGCTTAACTTTAAGATTACTTCATTGCAAGAAGTTCCTTAACCTGGCTTACGTTTGCACCATGTACAAGTGTGAAGTGGTCGAGGTTACGTTTTTGCTTCTTAGTCTTCTTTGTCAAGATGTGACTGTGATAAGCGTGCTTTCTCTTGATTTTACCTGTTCCGGTAAGAGCGAATCTTTTTTTTGAACCGGAGTTAGTCTTAACTTTTGGCATGTTGTTAGTTATTATTTAATTATTAATATATAAACGGTGCGTACTATACCGGCACGCAGCCGCTTTTTTCTCAAGTTTATAGTTGAAAGATGACAGATGAAAGTTACCCACTTCATGGATTCAAGATGTCAACTTTCATCTTTCCACTTTCATTTTTCATCTTTCTGCTGAGCAGGCTTCTCTTTCTTGGGAGCGGCAGCCTTCTTCGGTGAAATGAAGATGGTCATGCGCTTACCTTCGAGTACAGGCATCTGGTCTACCTTACCATACTCCTCGAGGTCGTTGGCAAAACGCAGCAACAGCACCTCGCCCTGCTCTTTGAAGAGGATGGAGCGTCCTTTGAAGAATACATATGCCTTAACCTTATCACCATCCTTAAGGAAGCCAATGGCATGCTTAAGCTTGAAGTTGTAGTCGTGGTCGTCAGTCTGAGGGCCGAAGCGGATTTCCTTAACGTCAATCTTCACTTGCTTGGCCTTCATCTCCTTCTGTTTCTTCTTCAGCTGATACAGGAACTTTGAGTAATCAATAATTCTGCAAACAGGCGGAACGGCATTCGGTGAGATTTCTACCAAGTCAGCCTCATTCTCTTCGGCTATTCTTAGTGCTTCATGGATTGACACTACGGTAGGTTCAATGTTGTCACCGACAATTCGGACTTCTTTGGCTCGTATCTGTTCATTGATACGGTGTTGGCCTTTTAAATTGTCTTTTTTCATTCAGATGAATTTGTTTGTTCTGCTGTCTTTTTTAATGGTTATTAATCCTTTTTTGTTCTGTATCAAACGCCACAAAACGGCAATCTTGCCGCCCACATTGTTAAATGCGGGCGCAAAGATAGTGCAAACTGAGCGAAAAAACAAATTTATTTAACTTTTTCCGAGGTGCAGCCTATCTTCTACTTGTCATAACAAGTTAAAGATAGTGCAAACCGAGCAAAAAAACAAACTCATTTAACTTTTTCCGAGGTGCAGCCTATCTTCTACTGGCAAAAGTTACCATTCATTTATCATATTATTAACTTCTTCTTCTATCTTCTTTCCAAATTCCGCAATTTTCAGGCTTCCTTCGTTGATACCGCCCTGTCTGCGTACAGTAACAGTACCCTCGGCCTGCTCTTTTTCGCCAACGACTAACATATAAGGAATATGCTTCACCTCGTTGTCGCGAATCTTACGGCCAATCTTCTCGTTGCGGTCATCGATGATGCAACGTACGTCGTACTGCTCAAGCTCCTTCTTCACCTGCTCGGCATAGTCGTTGAACTTCTCCGAGATAGGCAGAATAGCCACTTGGTCGGGGGTGAGCCACAAGGGGAACTTACCACCGGTGTGCTCGATGAGCACTGCCACGAAACGCTCCATTGAGCCGAAGGGTGCACGGTGAATCATTACAGGACGATACTTCTGGTTGTCCGAACCGGTATACTCCAACTGGAAGCGCTCGGGCAAGTTGTAGTCTACCTGAATGGTACCCAACTGCCAACGGCGACCGATAGCATCCTTCACCATGAAGTCGAGTTTGGGACCGTAGAAAGCAGCTTCGCCAGTCTCTACGCGAGCCTTCAGGCCCTTCTCCTCGCAAGCCTCCACGATAGCCTGTTCGGCACGTGCCCAGTTCTCGTCAGAACCTACATACTTGGTGGTATTGTTGGGGTCGCGCAATGAAATCTGAGCCTCATAGTTCTCAAAATTGAGCGCCTTGAAGATAATCTGGATAATCTCCATTACGCGGATAAACTCCTCCTTCACCTGGTCGGGGCGACAGAAGATGTGGGCATCGTCCTGAGTGAAGCTGCGCACACGGGTCAAGCCGTGAAGTTCACCACTCTGCTCATAGCGGTATACGGTACCGAACTCGGCCAAGCGCAAAGGCAGGTCCTTGTATGAGCGAGGCTGCCACTTGTAAATCATACAGTGGTGGGGGCAGTTCATCGGCTTCAACAGATACATCTCACCCTCCTCAGGAGTGGTGATGGGCTGGAAGCTGTCCTTGCCATAGTGATCCCAGTGACCCGAAGTCACATAGAGCTGCTTGTTACCGATATGCGGAGTCATCACCTGCTGGTAGCCGAAACGCTTCTGGATGCGCTTCAAGAAATCCTCCAAGCGCAAACGTAGAGCGGTACCGCGAGGCAACCACATAGGCAAGCCCTTACCCACCATCTCGGTAAACATGAAGAGCTCGAGCTCCTTACCAATCTTGCGGTGGTCGCGCTTCTTGGCCTCCTCCATCAGCACCAGATACTCATCGAGCATCTTCTTCTTGGGGAAGCTGATACCATAGATACGGGTCATCATCTTGCGGTTCTCGTCGCCACGCCAGTAGGCACCGGCCACAGAGGTCAGCTTGACAGCCTTGATGGGAGCTGTAGACACCAAGTGCGGTCCACGGCAGAGGTCGGTAAACGCGCCCTGAGTGTAAGTGGTGATGGTACCATCCTCAAGCTCAGAGATAAGTTCGCACTTATAGGTCTCGCCACGGTCGCCGAACATCTTCAGCACCTCAGCCTTGGAGATCTCGTTGCGCACTACATTCTCATTCTTGGCAACCAGCTCGGCCATCTTCTTCTCGATAGCCTCAAGGTCGCTCTCCTTGATGGTCACGCCCTCGCCCGGATCAACGTCATAGTAGAATCCGTTCTCGATAGCGGGACCGATACCAAACTGGATATTCGGATAGAGCTCCTGCAAAGCCTCGGCCAAGAGGTGAGCCGAAGTATGCCAGAAGGCATGCTTAGCCTGCTCATCATCCCACTTGTGCAAGCGGATGGTAGCATCCTCATGGATGGGGCGGTTGAGCTCCACAATTTCGTCATTCACGCTGCAGGCCAGCACATCCTGTGCCAGACGGCTACTGATACTCTCGGCAATCTGCAAGCCGGTAACGCCAGCTTCGTACTCTCTTACCGAGCCATCAGGAAAAGTAATCTTAATCATTGTCCTATATATATTTTTCTTTACTAATTCAACGCACATCGTACCCTTCCGTTCATCCATCCTTATCGACTTACATTACGGCCATGATACAATTGGGCGCAAAATTAGCCATTTTATTTGAAACATACAATTTTGCAAAACAAATTCTATTACACCCAAGATTGCCAAAAAACAAAAAACAGGTATCACCACACGAATCCTCACACTACTCAACAGTCATAGCTACCGTCTATCTATTTATAGATGACAAAAAGTGCCATAAAAGCATAAATACACATTATATAATATAGAGAATGCCGAAAAAATGTCGTACCTTTGCAGCCGAAAACAACAGAAGAAAAACACGGTATATTGAAAACAAGTATAAAAACCATATAAAACCTATCAGAATGGAACAAAACTTTATCAACGGACTTTGGAACAAAGAAATCAACGTAAGTGATTTCGTAAGTACCAACATTGCCCCTTACACAGGTGACGCCTCATTCTTGCAAGGCCCCACAGTGCGCACAACCAACCTTTGGAACCTTTGTTTGAAGGCTCTTGAGGAGGAGCGCAACAATGGTGGTGTACGTGCTCTCGACAACGTAACCGTATCTACCATCACCTCACACAAGGCCGGCTACATCGACAAGGAGAACGAGCTCATCGTAGGTCTGCAGACCGATGAACTTCTGAAGCGTTCTATCAAGCCTTTCGGTGGTATCAATGTCGTAGCCAAGGCTTGCCGCGAGAATGGTCTCGAAGTAGACGATAAGGTAAAAGATATATTCACTCACTATCGCAAGACCCATAATGACGGCGTGTTCGATGCCTATACCGACGAGATCCGCTCGTTCCGTTCATTGGGCTTCCTCACCGGTCTGCCCGACAACTATGCTCGTGGTCGTATCATCGGTGACTACCGTCGTCTGGCTCTCTATGGTATCGACCGTCTGATCGAGGCCAAGGAGGAGGATAAGCGCAACATCACAGGTCCTATGACCGATGCCAACATCCGTCTTCGCGAAGAGGTAACAGAGCAAATCAAAGCTCTCAAGGAGATCAAGGTGATGGGTGAGTACTACGGTCTCGACCTCAGCCGTCCCGCGACATCAGCTCAGGAGGCTGTACAGTGGGTATACATGGCCTACCTCGCTGCCGTAAAGGAGCAGGACGGTGCTGCCATGTCACTCGGAAACGTATCTTCGTTCCTCGACATCTTCATCGAGTACGACTTGGCTCATGGCAAGATCAACGAGGTATTCGCACAGGAGCTCATCGACCAATTCGTCATCAAGCTCCGCATGGTACGCCACCTCCGCATGCAGTCATACAACGACATCTTTGCCGGTGACCCCACTTGGGTAACAGAGGCTATCGGTGGTCGCTTCAACGACGGTCGCACCAAGGTGACCAAGACCTCGTTCCGCTTCCTCCAGACTCTCTACAACCTCGGCCCGAGCCCCGAACCCAACTTGACTATCCTCTGGAGCCCGCAGCTCCCCGAAGGCTTCAAGGAGTTCTGTGCCAAGGTATCTGTTGACACCAGCTCTATCCAGTACGAGAACGACAACCTGATGCGTGAGGTACGTAACTGCGACGACTACGGTATCGCTTGCTGCGTATCATACCAGGCTATCGGTAAGCAGATCCAGTTCTTCGGTGCCCGCGCCAACTTGGCCAAGGCTCTCCTGCTCGCTATCAACGGTGGTCGTTGCGAGAACACCGGTACCGTAATGGTAAAGGGTATCCCCGTACTCACCAGCGACGAGCTCAAGTTCGAGGAGGTAATGGCCAACTACAAGAAGGTGCTCACCGAGATTGCTCGTGTATACAATGAGGCAATGAACATCATCCATTACATGCACGACAAGTACTACTACGAGAAGGCTCAGATGGCATTCATCGACACTAATCCCCGCATCAACTTGGCATACGGTGTAGCTGGTCTGTCTATCGCTCTCGACTCACTCTCAGCTATCCGCTACGCCAAGGTAACTGCCAAGCGCAACGAAATCGGTTTGACCGAGTCGTTCGATATTCAAGGCGAGTTCCCCTGCTTCGGTAACAACGACGACCGCGTAGACCAGCTTGGTGTAGACCTCGTATACTACTTCTCTGAAGAACTCAAGAAGCTCCCCGTATACAAGAACGCACGTCCTACCCTCTCGCTCCTCACCATCACCTCAAACGTGATGTACGGAAAGAAGACCGGTGCTACCCCCGACGGTCGTGCCAAGGGTATCCCCTTCGCACCCGGCGCCAACCCCATGCACGGACGCGACAAGAACGGTGCCATCGCATCGCTCAGCTCAGTGGCCAAGCTCCGCTACCGCGACTCACAGGACGGTATCTCCAATACCTTCTCCATCATACCGAAGTCACTCGGCCCCACACCCGAGGAGCGTGTTGAGAACCTCGTGACCATGATGGACGGCTACTTCACCAAGGGTGCCCACCACCTCAACGTGAACGTGCTCAACCGCGAGATGCTGATGGATGCCATGGAGCACCCCGAGAAGTATCCGCAGCTCACCATCCGCGTATCGGGCTATGCCGTTAACTTCATCAAGCTCAGCCGCGAGCATCAGCTGGAGGTTATCAGCCGTTCGTTCCACGAGAGAATGTAAAAACAAGTTTTAATTCTGAATTTTGAATTATGAATTCAGACTTACAAGGTCCGAAGGTAATTCAGAATTCAGAATCTAGAATTCAGAATTTATCCGCATGATAAACGTACACTCCTACGAAAGTATGGGGACATTCGACGGGCCGGGTCTCCGGCTCGTCGTTTTCCTTCAAGGCTGTCCCTTCCGTTGTCTCTACTGTGCCAACCCCGATACCATCGACCTGAATGGTGGCAAGACTACACGTCCTGAAGAGATTGTCGATATGGCCGTGAGCCAGATACCCTTCTTCGGCAAGCGTGGCGGTGTCACCTTCTCGGGTGGCGAACCCACCGTACAGGCCGAAGCCTTAGTGCCCCTCGTGCGTGACCTTAAGAGCCACGGCATACATACTTGTATTGATACTAATGGTGGTGTGTGGAACAAGCACGTAGAGGAGCTCATGGGCGAGATAGACCTTGTACTCCTCGACATCAAGCAGTTCAACCCCGAGCGTCATCGCCACCTCACGGGCCGCAGCAACGAGCAGACCCTGCGCACCGCCGCTTGGCTAGAAGAGCACAATCATCCCTTCTGGCTACGCTACGTACTCGTACCCGGATATAGCGATATAGAAGAAGACATCCGTGCGCTCGGCGAAGCCCTCGGCCACTACAAGCAGATAGAGCGTGTAGAGATACTGCCCTACCACCGCTTCGGCGTACACAAGTGGGAGGCCATGGGATGGAAATACGAACTTGAAGAGGTAAAAGAGAATACTCAGGAGCAACTACAGCGTGCCGAACAGCTGTTTAGTGAATATTTCTCTACCGTGATTGTCAACTAACAACATACAGACCGCCATTCAAGAAATCACAAACATCTTTAGAAGACATCCAATCGCCTTGCACATATTCAGTATTGGTCCATAGCCACAACTGACAGGCAAGGCGATTTTACTAGAACAGAGCGTTATGTTGCGTAATAAACAAAACCGACAATAGCCAAGACGTTACAATTCCTCCTCTGGTTCGTAAAGACAATCTATTGTTTTAGTCTTTAGCCACGTGGCCTCATCGTCTGAAAGATAGGGCAAGAGCGTTTCATACACTCCTGTATTATAGCAATCAATGAATACTTTCTCCTCATCGGTCAGCATTTCCTCTAACAAAGGAGTGGTATCAATATAGGTACAGGTCAAGGTCATGAAGGCCAACCAATCTCCATACTCATTGACTTCATCCGAATAACATAGCAACATATTCTCGTGTCGAATACCATAATGCCCTTCGCAATACATACCCGGTTCGCACGAAGTTATCATGCCTGGCAACAAGGGCTGATTGTAAAGGTTTTGACGTAGATCCTGCGGTCCTTCATGTACACATAGCACATGTCCCACACCATGGCCTGTACCATGCCCATAATTACGACAATATTTCCATAGCGGCATACGAGCCAGCACATCAAGGTTAGAACCACATGTACCCAAAGGGAACGAAGCTAACGACAGAGCAATCATGCCTTGCAACACACAAGTATAGTCTGCAGCCTCATCATCGGTAAGAGGGCCTAAAGGAATCGTGCGAGTGATATCTGTAGAACCATCCAAATAGTGAGCTCCAGAATCCAGTAGATATAGTCCCCGAGGTTCAAGTACACTGCATTGGGCTGCCGTTGCCGAGTAATGCGGTAAGGCTGCATTCTTACCATAAGCCGAAATTGGAGAAAAGCTCTCATCCAAGTATCCATCCATCTCTTTCCGAAAGCTGATAAGTTTATCAGAAGCATCAATCTCAGTGATACGTTCTCCGCGCTCCATAGCCTTCTCCAGCCAATAGAAGAAACGAGTCTGCGCTACACCATCCTTGACATAAGCCCTCCTGAAGCCTGCGATTTCGACCTCATTCTTAATGGATTTCTCAAGTTTTACCGGCGACACTTCATCAATTACTGCTGGCCCAAAATGTCGGATGACCTCCTCATATAGAGCATAATTAAGTATATTCCCATCAATGAATATGGGAGTACTGCAAGGCCATTTTTCCACCTCTTCAACCACTACATCATAAGGCATCAACTCCACGCCATCGGCCAAGAGGGTCGCACTCAGTTCGTCATCAAACTTAGCCACAGTAGTATACAGAACCGCACGCTGAGCGCTGACCCACAGATAGGCTATAACAACTGGTGTATGAGCGACATCACAACTACGAATATTAAGCAGCCATGCTATCTCATCAAGACTACTGAGCAATATGGAGCCACACCCCTTCTCAGCAACTACACCACGCAACCAAGTCAGTTTATCTGCACGCGAGCGACCTGTATATTCAACGCCCAGTTCAAACACTGGAGCATCGGGCAACGTGGGCCGTTGGGGCCAAAACGCATCTATAAAATCAGGAACATTTACCACTACCTGCTGCTTGGGAACAAAGAGTTCCTGCATGTGACGCACTGTAGAAACAGGCATACAGAGGCCGTCAACACATACCTTAGCCCCCTCGCCCAATGTATCGGCCAACCACTCCGGATAATCCACCGCATCAATCACACGCAACTTGTGCAACTCAATACCAGTTTCCCTCAATTGCTCAACGGCTTGAATAAAATAGCGGGTATCAGTCCATAACCCTGCGTGAGAGGCCGTTATCACTACCGTACCATAAGAGCCTGTAAAACCAGACACAAACCTACGTGCTTGCCAGCGTTGGGGCAAATACTCGCTACTATGAGGGTCGGTACCAGAAATAACAATGGCATCAAAGCCCTTAGCTTGCATCATCTGACGCAACTGTGCTATAACTTCTTTTGGAGACATAATGGTGCTTATCTTTTATCGTTTTCTTGATGGTTTACAATAAATAGTTACTGCAAATGTAGGATTTTTCGATGGCGTAACCAATAATAACAGCCTAAAAAAATATCTTAATGGGAAATATGCATTATATTTGCAGTATGTACACGAATCACTCCACACCACGATGGCTATTCATCTGCTGCGCCATGGTATTACACATGGTATCTCAAGCCTATGCACAGGACTCTACTTTTATCTCCAAACACACTCCTATCGACAAGGAAAGTACCAGTCTTGTAGTAAACATTGACAATTACAACTTCTTTGACAACAGAGAAGTACATAGTCCCCATCAACATTCACAGACCCTATTCGGGGCTCGTATAGGAGCTGAAATTGGTGTACAATTTGAAGCAAACCAAGTGATTATTGGCGCAATGGGCATCAAAAACTTTGGAGAGAGCGGTATCGCTGAACAAGACATCACCTTCTATTATCATTACGAGCAAGGGCACTTCGCCGGAGCTTTCGGAGCGTTTCCCCGATGGCGGCTCAAGCAAGATTTACCTGATATGTTTATCTACGACTCGCTCCGCTACTACTCTCCCACCATCAATGGTGCGCTCATACAGTACACAGCACGCCATGGATATGCTGAGCTATATTGCAATTGGCTAAACAAGCAAGGAGTAAATCAACGTGAGATATTCGAGATAGTCACCGACGGAAAGTTTGGTTACCATGGTATCTATGCAGGATGGAATGCCCAACTGACCCACTTCTCTGTACCCCGCCCCTCAAACGGGCTTCATGTGTATGACAAGCTGATGCTCAATCCGTACATTGGTATAGAGAAAAGCAACCTACAATGGTTAGATGTCCTCAAAATAGAAGCCGGTCTAATGCTCTCGCTCAACAGGGACCGCAAAGACATGCTATGGAAATCTCCAATGGGATTCTTAGGCGATTTCAGGATAAGGAAATGGCGTTTTGAATTACGCGACAGACTGTATGCCGGCAATCCCCAGTTCTCCGATTACGATACTTTCGGAGCTACTCTGCACCGGGGCGACCCCTACTACCGAAGCAGTTTGTATAACCGAACTGACATAACCTTTTATCTACTCAACAAAAGATACATACAATGCCACATTACAGCCGCTTTCCACTACACAGAAAAATGCCTCGACAATTCACAGCTAATCATACTACACATTGCACCCGACTGGTTGTTTCATAAGATAAGATAAAGATACTGCCATCAAAACTACTGAAAAAAAGAACAGGAGGTTCCAGCTGGAACCTCCTGTTCTTCAATAGTAGCCCAACACGACTAACGTGCTCCACCGCGAACCGAAGAACCGCTACGTGAATTTGCCGAGTTGACAGATTTAGAAGAGCTGCTACGTGAACTCGTAGCCTTGGCCGAACTACCACGCGAGCTACTTGTACGACTACCTGACACCGATTGGCTCGACCTATTGTCTGTTGCTTTTGAGCGACTGCTTCCTGACACAGTACTGCTGTTAGATTTGCTCTCACTTCTACGCGTCACCGAACTTCTCTTGGTAGAAGAGGAGCGTGAGGCATCAGACTTAATCGCCGATGAAGAACTTCTACGAGCACTACCCGCGCTCTCAGCTCTAGTAGAAACTGAATTAGACCTACCGGTACGGTTCACTGCAGTACCCTCCTTCTGCTTAGCACCATCGGCTCTATATGTTGTAGCTCCAGAAACTTGACGACGAGAAGAAGAGGTTACAACTGTACGTTTATTCTCTACTGAATTGACACTTACCACGCGCTTGCTTTCATCCCTTGAAGGAACATTTACCAAACCTGCTTTGAGATTACGTCTGCTGTTTTCATAATTCTTTGCATTGCCCCAGTTACGGCTACCTGCAGGTTTACGGTGTCCTTTTCTCATCCAACCATCGTGCTTGCAGTGATTGTATCCCCCTCCCCACAGACGGAATGCACCATCGAAGAGTCTATGTGTATAGAGTGCAGCATAGTAGCTCGACTTAAAATGTATGCGATAGTGAGCCCCGCAATAGGTATCATAATATATAGGTTTTGAGTAATAGTAGTAGTCCCGATCTGTGTAACGGGTATAGATACGCATACTCCAACGTGAGCCTGACAGATAAATAGGACGGTAAAAATAATCACACTTTACAAATCTACGATACTGATTGCGACGAAGCACATAGAGCAAATCCTCATTACGCACATCAAGTAAATAATAATAGTAGTCTATCGCATCATCATAACCATATACCATGTCATCAATCACCTCGTTCACATGGTAGAAAAAGTCAAAGTTTATTTCATACACATCATTGTACTGACGGTCAGTCAGTCCCAACTCATACCCCATACGGTCGGTGAGGAAACGGGCTTCACGGCGTATATCCACCAAACTCATTGCCGCACTAGTCTCTGCACTGATAGCTGCCAAGGCTATCATCATCATGGCTAATCTCATTGTTTTCATGACTGTTGGTTTTTAATTGTTAATAATCACTCGCTTTATCTGTTGCAAAGATAATCGAAATTATTCACCTCCACCAATGATTTCGCCTAAAGATAAAAAGGAAAAATCCCCTACGTCGGGGATTTTTCCTAACTAAATGCCTATGTTGTAAACTTGAATTTTTAGAGTTCCGAAAGCCTATTTGTCTGAGAATTCTTTAATCCGCTGTTCATCCTCTAACTTACAAATGAGCAGCTGACCATCGTTCTCAGCTACGATATACCCCTCAAGTCCTATTATCACTACCTTCTTCTCCTGCATCGTATGCACCACGCAGTTACGGCTCTCATACATCGTGACATCCTGCCCTATACAGACATTGTCATGCAAATCTCTTGGCATCTGTACATGCAGTGATCCCCACGTACCAAGATCACTCCATCCAAAGTCAGCAGGGAACACATATATTTCGTCAGACTTTTCCAAGATTGCATAATCCACAGATATGTTTTCACATTCAGGGAAATGCTTGTTGACCTCCTCTTGTTCCGAAGGAGTATAATAATGAGGCATCAGTGCTGTAAAGATTTCAGCCATTTCTGGTTGGTAGATACGGAAAGCATTGACAATGGTGTTGACATTCCAAATAAATATCCCTGCATTCCAGAAGTAGTTATTCTGACGGATATAGCGCTCGGCCGTTTCTAAGTCAGGCTTCTCCCTGAACGAGTCAACCCTAAAAATCTCCTTATTAGAAGCGGAAGGATTGGTCAGGTCTGCCTCAATATAGCCATACCCAGTCTCTGGGCGTGTAGGTTTCATTCCCAAGGTAAGTATAGCATCCGAATTCCGAGTATAGTCCAATGCCGAACTAATGACACGCTGAAACTCCGCAATATTCATCACCACATGATCGCTGGGAGTTACTACCACATTGGCCTTCGGATTACGAGTTTTAATTTTCCAGCACACATAGGCGATGCAAGGAGCGGTATTCCTCCGGCAAGGCTCTTTCAAAATATTCTCCTCCGGTATCTCGGGCAGTTGCTCACGCACCAAACCAGCATATTTTTCCGATGTTACTACCCAAACATTCTCTTGAGGACACACACCCGAGAATCGGTCAACGGTCAATTGAATCAACGTACGTCCGCACCCCATCACATCAATAAACTGCTTAGGACACTCCTGAGTACTCATTGGCCAGAAACGGCTACCAATGCCGCCAGCCATAATCACTAGATGATTGTTGCTTGATGCCATAATACTTTTACTTGATTTTTCACGATGCAAAAATATCAATAATTTCCAAAACAACAACGTTTATTAGCCATAATATCGTATGAAAACGCCTTGCAACTAAAAATAAATGTTAAAAACGGGGAGTTTACTGCAAATTCCTAAACTTTTAGTTGGAGGATTACGGAGAAACGTTTTCCTTTGTCGCAGAAATCAACTAAAACTTTAAGAGATATGAAACGTACGAACGAACTGACCCGTGCCGAGCTGCAAGTGATGAATATCCTGTGGGATATGGGGAAGGGCACGGTGAGCGAGATACTGGAGAAGTTTCCCGAGCCCCAGCCAGCCTACAATACGGTGCTCACCTTCCTGCGCATACTGAAGGAGAAGAAGTTTGTGGCCAGCGAACCCATAGGCAAGCAACACCGATTCTATCCGCTGGTGCAGCACGGCGAGTACACCCGCAACTACATGCGAAGCGTCAAGGACAACCTCTTCCGTGGCTCGGCTGCCAGCCTCGTCAACTTCTTCGTCAAGGAGGAAAACCTCTCGGCTGAGGAGATAGAGGAGTTGATAGCGTTGCTGAGAAAGAACGAATAATTTAATTCTCCGAAGGCACCGAGGACTCGGAATTATCCGAGAACTCTGAGTGCTCTGAGAACTCCGAAAACCATGAACTTATAATTTAGAAAGATGATAGCATTCTTATCCTATATCCTAAAAGTCTCGCTCAGCCTGGCGGCATTCTATATGTTCTACAAGCTGCTGTGCAGTCGCGACACGCTGCATCGGTTCAATCGCTGCTTGCTGCTGTTCATCCTGGCTCTCTCGGCCGTGGTGCCCTTCATGTATATCGACCTTGGCATCATCAGCCACGAGGCTGCTGTGGAGATTGGCGAGTTGGGCGCTGCGCTTGAGGCGGAGCCTGTGGAAATGATAGCGATGGAAGATGCTCCTGTATCGCTATGGCAGCGCGTGCCTTGGCAACAGATACCGTGGCGAATGATACTGGGTGGCATCTACTGTGCCGGTCTCCTCGCGTGTCTGGCCCATTTCGTAGGTTCGCTCCTCTCCATTGCCCTGCTCATACGCCGAAACAAATGCCGCGTGATGGCCGATGGCACCATCCTCGTCACACACAACAAAGCATACGGACCCTTCTCGTGGATGCGCTACATCATCGTCTCGGAGCAGGACCTCAGCGACAACTTCGATATGATACTCGCTCATGAGCGTGCCCATATACGCCTACACCACTCGTGGGACCTGCTCTTCGTACAGCTCTGTGCCACGGTGCAGTGGTTCAACCCCGCAGCCTGGCTTCTCAAGCGCGAACTCGAGGCCATCCACGAATTTGAGGCCGACAGCGACACCCTGCGCCAAGGGTTCGATGCCCGCCAATACCAGCTACGCCTTTTCGAGGAGGCCGTGGGCGTGAAGTTCAATACGATCACTAATAATTTCAACAATTGTTCCACTAAAAAACGTATTATTATGATGATGAAAAGACAAACCAGTCCGTGGGCACGGATGAAAGCTCTGTTCGTGCTCCCAGTAGCCTTCGTGGCGGTAGCCGTAATCTCCTGCACTTCGCCGAAGGAGAAGAAGACAGATGCTGACCAAGAGGTTGTGCAGCAGGAGCAGCCTGCAAGTGCTGACGAAATCCAAGTTGTTGCTAATGCTCCCACGCCAAAAGCCGAAGAGCAGGGCGAAATCTTCCAAGTCGTAGAGGAGCATCCGCAGTTCCCTGGCGGTGATGCTGAGCTGATGAAGTTCTTGCAACAGAATGTCAAGTACCCCAAGGAGGCTCAAGAGCAGGGCAAGCAGGGCCGTGTGATTGTGCAGTTTGTGGTAAACAAGGATGGCAGTATCAGCAACGATACCATAGTGCGCTCTGTGGATCCCTTGCTCGATGCCGAGGCTTTGCGCGTAGTACGTAGCATGCCCAACTGGACACCCGGTAAGCAGCGCGGTAAGGAGGTGCGCGTACGCTTTACATTGCCTGTAACCTTCCGCTTGGATGGTGGTGCAGAAAGTAAGCTTGTGAAGATACAGGTAAGCGTAGAGAAGACGGGCGAAGAAATCTTTAACGTCGTAGAGCAGATGCCCGAGTATCCTGGTGGTATGGGAGAGTTGATGAAATTCTTGCAACGGAATGTGAGGTACCCCAAGGAGGCTCAGGAGCAGGGTAAGCAGGGTCGTGTGGTTGTGCAGTTTGTGGTAGAGAAAGATGGCAGCATCACCGATGCCGAGATTGCGAAGTCTGTAGATCCGCAGCTTGATGCAGAGGCCTTGCGCGTAGTGAATGCTATGCCCAACTGGACACCTGGTAAGCAGCGTGGCAAGGAGGTGCGCACACGCTTTACAGTTCCTGTAACCTTCCGTCTAAGCAATTAAAATTCCACTAATCTAGCGACATTGTAAAAATACTTTCTTCATGATGCAATGTCAAATAGAGCGGGCACATCCGAGATGGATGCGCCCGCTCCGTCTTATCTATGCGGTTCTTTGTTTTTTTGCAAATTATTTCAAGTACAAGAGAAAGCTTTTCAAGAATTTTCATAGGCTTGAAAATAAATTTCCACCATGGTGAAAAAAGTTTGTCACAAGTATGATAAAAATTTGTCACAGGCTCGACAATGTTCTGTCAAACCCATGACAAAGCTATTTGGGTTGATCCAAACTAAAACTGTAGTTTAGATAAGGGGAAACTAAAGTTTGCGATATGTTCTGGCGTTATAGTATTCATCGCGCCCGTATCCGCTGAGCAATTAAAAGAGGTAGTTGAAGCCGATGTTGTTCCATAGCTTCTGGCCATCGCGACCATCGAGGGCGCGGGCCATCTCGAAGGAGATGACGAAGTTGCGGTTCATCACTATCTTCAAGCCGCATCCTGCGGTGGCGTGGAGCTTCTCTTCGTTGCCTGAGTAGAAGGGGTCATCCTTACCAACCTGTTCGGGATGAGACGATATCCACTTCTCATACGCCGCCTTCTGCTCTTCGAGGCGGTAGGGCTGAATCACCTGACCCATGTCGAAGAAGGGATTGAGGGCGATATGGAAGTTTTGGTTGATGAAGCGGAAGTTCACGATGCGCCAGCGGAACTCGGTGTTGAGCCATGCCATGCCGTTGCCCACTACGCCGTTGCGGTTGATACCGCGCACGGAGGCGTTGCCGCCTAAGCCCTCGGTGTAGACCTTGCGGAAGAAGAGGGTGTTGAGGTTGTTGATGAAGTAGTAGGGAATCTCGCCGGCGAGCTTGGTCTGTATGCCCAGGCGGTAGGCGAAGGTGAGGCGGTCTTTCCATACGGGCACGTAGTGGCTACCCACGAAGGTAAAGCCGAGGTTGCTGTAGCCTGCGCGGTCGATGATGTCGGGGGCGCCTACGAGGGTGGCTTCGATGTTGACGCCGCGGGTGGGGTCGCTATCGTGGTCGCGGGTGTCGTAGACGAGGCCTGCCTTGAGCTGGAGCACATTACCGCCATGGGCTTCGTTGTCGTCGCGGATGAGGCCTGCGGTGCAGTAGAGGTCGTAGAGCGATACTTGGTCCTTGTACTTGTTCAAAGTGACGTTGCCAGTTTGTATGTTGTAGTAACCAAAACCTGCAGCCCAGTGGAGGTTGCCCGTGATGCGGCGTTGCACGCTGGTGACAATGCGAAACTGATTACGGCGCATCTTGTAAAATGCTGAGGCTGCATCCTCTTCTAATGCTGCTCCGGTAAGAGGAAGAATATACTCTGGCATATAGGGCGATGCATAGCCGTTGAAGCCGTAGAAGTCGAACTTCTTGGCGTTGAAGTAGGTGCAGTCGAAGAAGAGTTTGCCGTCGGGGATGAGGGTCTTGAAGTCACCGTAGCAACGCAGGAGCGATGAACCGCCCGTGTAGGTGGAGGCTTCGAGGTTCACCTTGTAGTTGTAGGAGGGGTAGTTGGTGCCGTCGCCGTAGTTGAAGATGTCGACACAGGCGCCGTACTGGAAGCCGAGGTCGCTATCCCAACCCACTACGGGCAGGGGACCGAAGTTCCAACCCTTCTTGATAATCTCTTTACTATTATCCTGAGCAATCAAGCCCAAGGTTGTTGCACAAAGCAACAACATCAACATGCATTGCCTTTTCATACTATAATCTTTATGGTTTATATATTATCTTCTGTCCATTCACAATATAGACTCCTGCACTATTCAAGGTATACACACGCCTGCCTTGCAGGTCGTAGATGAGGGGTGAGGGTTGAGGACTGATAGTTGAGGGTTGAGGAGCTATATCAGTAGTCCCACTAAAGTTGAAGCGTAAGCCGTTGCTCAACTGTATGCCATCATCGCCAGTGTCAATATCTTCGTCGAAGATGCCGAAGTTGCTTAGGTCGAGTGCCAAATAGGCCCTATTGGCATTATTGAGAAACTGTCCGTCGGTGAGTGTGGGGTGGTACATAGCTACAAGGCCATTTTTCCTGGCCAGTACGTAGTAGGCATATCCTTTCTGGGCTGTGATATAGGTATCAATCGCCGTACCGCTCAGCAGGTTGCCCTCCATCTCCTCGGCCAAAGCCTCGTGGACATGCAGTAAGCCATAAACGCCGGCAGGAGCCCTAAGAACTACGCCAGTACGAGCCGGCAAGACACCCTTAACCTGCTGCATAACCAACTCCGTTCCGACAACACCCGTAATAATGTAAGCCTCCAGTTCCTTTGGTATCACCACTGGAGTATCCAAATACATGGTAGCATAACCTGCAGAGGTAATATTAATCGGAGTATATGACGTAAAGAGGGGATTTATCACTTTTTTCTTATAGATAGAGGGCAATCTATAAGAAGCCGTACTTGCAGAATAAGCTGCAAAACGAGTATTCAAAGTGCTATATTTTAGGTATCGGGTAATATCAAAGTTGCTTTTTATAGAAGCTAAACCGTTTTCAACAGTTATACTCCAAGAATCCTCACCATCAGACATAAGCAGTTCTGTCCCAGAACGATTATATGCCAAATATTTTGAATTCTCAACAAATGTGTAATCATCACCACTTTTCCCTAAAACAAACACACGCGTATCTGTTGATGGTGTTAACATATCACCATTAATCTCTACAGTTGTCGGGAGCGCATATTTATTTTTCGAATTTAATCCATCTTTAGAAATAGCCACGCCATCATTATTCTCGGCAATTATTACCGAATCGCCAGCCTTCAAATCTGCAACGTCATTAACAAGTACATAAGCATCGTATAAGACAGGCTCAGATAATCCACTTGAGGAAAGTACTGCATAAAGCATCATATCAGAGTATACATCAAGAGGAAATGTAGCCATTTCTGATGCGTTGGCATCCAAGGCCCATCCTGATACAAGAAGCCCAGAAGGGAGACTGACAGGCAGTATCGATTGCTCATCCAACAACACTCCTCTCGGCCAAGTCATGTTGGTAGTTTGTCCGTTCACATTAAGCGCTATAGTAAAGGAAGAGGGAGCCTTTGTATAGGTTGCTGTTACAACATCACTGACCACACCATCCAAAACGGCAACCGCTTTGAGTGTCGTCGTTACATCTATAGAAAACGGAGCAGCATATATATTACCATTTTCCATTGATGGTTCTGTACCATCAGTCGTGTAACGCACTATTGCACCATCGGGAATATCAGTAATTACGATTTCGTAAGAGTCATCAAATACAGCAGAAGCAGGGAGTGTAGGTGAGGTCAGTTTACTCGCAACAGAATATTCTATAGTTACACTTTTGCAATACAAAGAATTCTCTGTTGAAGAAATGGCAATTACAAGGTCCTCTCCCAAGCCAACCTTAGTGTTTGTAACTTTCGGAACGACATCAACATATGCATTACTATAACTCCCATACCAAGAATCAAAGCCCGACTCAGCGATTGAGGCAATCACCTCGTCCCCGACTTTAATGCTTAACGAACCCGCCCCTGTATCTTTATTGGACCTCATATTAAGAGTAATCCCATGAATAGTATACCCATCAAAACCAGAGAAAGTATAAGTCATATTATAACCTTCGGTCAACTGGACACTGCTGTTATTGGGGTATGTAGTACTAAACGAAGCGGACACATTATCAGGAGCCGTAGCATCATCTGTGCACGATATTTCTGTCTTGCTCGTCTGTGCATAGGTAACTTTTACCGTTTCTGCAGAGATACGGTCAACACTTAACAGCGATAAGAAACAAATAAAAGATATAACAATTCTACTTCTCATAAAAAATATTGATTCTACATTAGCATCGTACTAACTATTTATTCGCCCATCTCCTTCTTCAGCTGTGTGGTGGCTTTCTGTATCATGTCGTGCGTACCGCTACCATCACCCACATAGCTCACCACCATGTCGGCATAGTCGATAGCCTTCTGCAGGTCGCTGCTGCGGCTCGGGTGGCGCTGCTTGGCGCGGGTGATGAGGGGGAGTAGCTCGCCCAGGTCTTCCAGCTCGGCCAGGTTGCCGGGGCGCATGGTGTTGATGGCGGCGTTCAAATTGACAATTGACAATTGACAATTGGCAATCAGCTCCTCGGGCAGACTGCTGATTTCTCTTTCACCAATAACCTTTATCAAACTGTCGGCTGCGGCATACTGCTCCATCAGTCGGGCATATCCGTGGGGTGCCCAAGGTGCGTGGTCGGGTACCTTCACCGTCATGGCATGCCAGTCTTCCTGTGCCTTCTTGCGCTCGGCGACGACAAGCATCAGTGCCTGCAGCTCCTTGAGGTCGGCACCGCCACTTACCTGATTGCCAGTGCGGGCAATGCGCAGGTAGTGTGTCTGGTTGCGGTCGAGGGCATAGTCGGGGATGAAGGTGCGCTCGCCCACGGTGAGCGTATAGAGGTTGCCGTGTGTGCCGCTCTCTGTGGTGGGGCGGTTGGCAATCACGTTGCCCAGGTCACTGTCGAGCGTCACGGTAGCATCGGCCCAGTTATCGATACCTGTGGTACCCATGGCCAAGGGACCATACATCAGCGTACCTGTCCACATGGGAGCAAACGGGGTGTTGGTCTCGTTGGGTGCGGTAGCGGCTGTGGTCATGCGGTCGGGACCGTAGTTGACGTGCTTTGTGAAGGGGAGGTGTACCTCTACTACATCGCCCTTCTTCCACTTGCGGGCAGGGATGGTCACATAGCTGCAGGGTGCATAGTCGGCTGCTACCTCTTCGCCATTGAGTGTCACTTTCACGCCTTCGGTAGCCCAGTAGGGGATGCGGAGCTTCATGGCAAACTTGCCACGCCCCTTGGCGATGCGTATGGTGCTGTGCTCGGCAGGCCATGTGCACTCCTGCTCCAGAGTGATGCCTTGCTCGTCCCACTCGGCCACTGAGGGGAGGTAGAGACCTACCCAGATGCAGTCGTCAGAGGTGAAGTAGGCTGCCTCCTGATACTTGACATGGTTTTCCGAACCTGTACCGCCACAGCAGCTCTCCTGCGGTGTGCGGTTGCCCCAAGGCTTCGAGGCGTTCAGTCCCACGGCATAGTGGTAGGTGGTGAGGTAGTGCTCGGGGTGGAGCGAACCTACAATCTGATTATAGAGTACGCGCTCGTAGTAGTCCATGTAGCGCGCGTCGTCGGGGTTGAAGCTGTTGAGGTCCTTCGTCAGCTTGGCCAGGTTGTAGGCGCAGCAGGTCTCGTTCAACGTGGGGTTGGGGCACATCTCGCGACGGTGGTTCATATACACGTTGGTGTTCATGCTCAGCACCTGTGTGTAGGGTTGGCGGAACATCTCACCGTTGCCCACACCGCCCATGGCGTAGCTGTAGCGGCCCTGTACCATGCCCCAGAAGTTCTCGGCAATGTTGTGGTAGTAAGGGTTGCCGTTACCACGGAAGCTGCGCAGCGCACTCGTGATCTTGGGGATATGCTGGTTGGCGTGGCGTGTGCGTATGTCGTCGATATTGCGCGACAGGGGCTCGTAGAATGCAGGTGAGTCGAAGAAGTTGGATGCCTCGAGCAGACGCTCCTTCTCCACGGGGTCTTTCACCATCTCTGACAGGCGTGCCAGCGACTCGCCCGTACCGCCATCCTCACCGGCGATATACATGTTCCACATCTCGTAGCGGTTGCCCGGTGTGGCGCGGCGCTCCTCACGGGTACCGTCGGTCTTCACGTAGGTGCGGTAGTGCAGACGGTTCCAAATCCACAGACCCATGTCCTTGGCTATGAGCAGCGCCTTGGCTGCCACCTTCTTGTCGTCCACGTAGGTGGCGATGTCGATGAGTCCGGCCAGCTGCTTGTGTATAGAGTAGTAGGGTGCCCATACCCAAGCCTCGTTGTTGTAGCCGCGGTACATTTCGATGAGTGCGGGGTGATGGGCAGGGATAGCGTTGATGTATCCGTAGCCATACTTCTCCCACTCCTTCTTGTGCTGGTCAAATGCCTCCCAGGTACCCTTCATCTCGCGCAACTCCTCCTCGGGGGCAAAGTCGCGAGCCTCCCAGTATCGGCCCAGCTCCTCGTTCCACACGAAGGTGCGCTCCTGGCACATGCGCAGCTCGTCTACCATGCGCTTCACGCGAGAGAGCAGCTCGGCCTTCTGCTCCTTGTCGGTAGCGCTGGCATAGGCGAAGGCCAGGGCCGACATGTAGTGACCCGATCCATGACCCTTGAGCTTCGTGGTGGGCGAGTCCCATCCGTCCGATACGGTGTAGCCCTCGGTAGGCAGTCCGTAGGTGTCGCGGTAGTTATACAGCTGCTGTGTCACGTCCCACGAGAGTATCTCGCGTATGGCGAGGTCGCGGTTCGAGGTGAGGCGGTTGTCGCCCGTGAGGCGCACCTTGTCGAGCGGTATAGGCTCGGCCACGGGCACGTTCGACGGCACCTTGTAAGCCTCGGGACTCACGCGCACCTTGGCTGTGATGGGATAGCCGTTGGGGGTGGTGTCGTCACCGGTGACGAATCCCTCCACGGTGTAGCTCTTGCCGGCGGGGTAGCGTGCTGCATCGGCCTGCTCCTGCTCGGTAGCCAGGGCTGCATTGCTCCAGCGCACCTGACGATAGGCCTGTGTACCATCGCTATAGGTCACCAGCAGCTGGTAGGGAAGGCGCGGAGCCGTACCCACGGGGCAGCTCACGCTCACGGGTTCCACTTTAACAATCAATCGTTCTGCTCCCTGAGCATTCATGCCAATAGCAGCAATTGTCCCTTGCAAGAGCATGCAGAGAGCAACCATATTTTTACGCAAATTCACCATAATAATATCAAAATCATCCTCAAAAAGTGCAATAACACACGTTAGTTTTTATTTTATTTCTGCATTACTTTATATACATTCCCTCCTTGACGCACTACATAAATGCCATGAGGCAGGTTTTCCAAAGTATCACCCACATACAGTCCCTGCAACGAATACACTTGAACAGGCACGTATGATTCAGAAGGTGTCACACGAGTGTTTTTAGTAACATCTACGTAGTTGCAATAAGTAAGCATAGAACCTTTCTTGTAATCCCCTGATACAAGAACATAATCCACATAAACCGGTGTCCACGACTCCTGCATTTCTTCAGCAATCTCCCCACAGACAGGATCATACTTATAGGTCAAGCGGCTACCAGCCAATTGTTCCCTGACACTTTCTCCCTCCGTGATAAACTCTTCATAGAGTGTCATATTACCTCTCCCGTCAAAAGTAACCTCCTGCCAAGTTATGCTAAATAGATCCTGTTCGTCAAGTTTCCCATCGTTATTCATTTCTGTATCAGAGTAATTTGTAAATTTTTCACAGTAACTACCATTAGCGTCCAATGTGGTATAGGTGTGCACTTCCTTGTCCTTACCATCGGCATACAAAGTCGTTTTTACAAAATCAGGCCCCTCCTTATCATAGTTAACGGTAAAGAAACCTACAAATTTGTTTTCCAATTTGCTATTCTGTTCATACATTTGTGCACTTTTCATGCGATTCTTTCCTATAATCATCGCATTCATATCTTCCACGAGCTGGCCATTGGTATTTTCCCACATAATATTCTTGTAGGAAGAACTTCGCCAAGTCACAATACCTGTAGCCTCATCGTAGCCCCAATTGACATCGTAAATATAGTTGAGTGCCTTACCGTTGGCGCCATATTCAATGGTTATTCTTGTGATAGGTACGTATCCTCCTTCATAATCATTAAAGAAAGAAAAATATGCACTGATAAGAATCCCCACAATATTCCCCTCCTCATTGCGGGTGATTTCCTTTTTCCAACCATTATATAATTTCCAATCACAATCCACATCGTCCCACTCATACTCTTCGTTCACAATAGCAAAATCCGTACATATAGAATCATACAAACGCACACGTTTACTTGACTTCGTATAATACCCAGTAGCACCTTCGTCATTTTCAATTATACGGCATGTCTGCATATTGTGTTCATTATACTCATAGACATAATGAGTTATAGAATAGCCATTATCCTCAAACTCATATCGTTCAATGAGATTACCCGCCGTATCATAAATATTGGTAGCTTTAATTGTATCAGCCCATTCATTTTTTTCCGCAGAGAAAGTTGTAAAAATTTCATTCAGAGGGCGCCAAATGGAGACCTCACCTGTTCTAGTCTGTGGCGGCAGTTGTTTCTTTATTTCACAATCTGCAAAAAGTCCTATATACTTCCGATTGCCCAGCGTATCGGAAGATATCGCTTTCACGCCCAAACTAAGCATAAAGGAGAGCGACAATACAGAGTATTTCAAAAAGAGTTTCATCTTACAAACATTTAATAATAAAGTGCAAAAATACTCTTTTTTCTTGAATATACCCCCGTTTCATCCTTATTTTATTAGCATAACGCAAGAAACACATTTTCCCAATTGGCAGAAATGCCGAGAGGAGTTTGGATATTCAATGTTCTTATACTAAATTTGCGCAAAAACACTAAACCGCGACAGATTCATGACACGTTTCATCAGATTATTTGAGGTACTTATCATACTGTTATTTGCGCACACAACGTCGTTATGGGCACAGCACCGCACCATCAATGAAGCGCAAGCCTTAGCGAGAGAATTTTACGAACAACAGATAAGCCCTCTTCACACAACTAGAGGAGAAGCGGCAGATCTTTTATGGGTACAACCTATCAGCCGTAGTACCGAGGAGTCTTTGTTTTATGCATTTACGACCAAAAACGCAGGTTTCGTCATTGTCTCTGCCGACGAAAGAGCTTACCCCATTCTAGGATATGCCTCAGAAGGGTATTTTTGCTACGCCCAATTACCAGCTCCCTTACAAGTGTTGTTGCAAGATTACGAAAGACAATTGAGCGAACTCTCAAAACAAGATAAAGAGACAAACTCACCCTATGCATCCTATCCCATCACCAACCAATTCGAGAAAAGTGTAGAACCACTATTAGGCAACATACGATGGAACCAAGACCAGCCCTTCAACGAGCAATGCCCCATCGATCCAACAACCAGCAAGGCGACTCCAGCAGGATGTGTAACCATCGCTGCAGCACAAATCATGAAATATCACGAATATCCGTCCCAAGGAATCGGGAAACGTTCGTACACGACATCGACCAATGGTATCGCCATATCAGCGACATACGAGGGAACATGCTATCATTGGGAGCAGATGCTTGACGACTACAATCATGGATATAATGCAGAGCAAGCTGCCGCAGTTGCGCAACTGTGCTATCATGTCGGCACAGCATGCCGTACCGACTACTGTTATGAGGGTAGTGGTGCGACTGCAAAAGACATAGCATTAGCGCTAAAACAGAATTTCGGATACGATGACAATCTGGAATATATCGACCGCACCTATTTTACCGAGCCCGATTGGGAGGCTCTTTTACGCACTGAACTTGATGCCGGACGTCCCATACTACATTTCGGCGAAGGGCCAGAAGGAGGGCATGCATTTGTCTGTGACGGATATAACAGATTAGGGATGTTTCATTACAATTGGGGATGGGGTGGCATGAGTGATGGATACTTTCATTCGTCAGCACTCAGTCCCTCAATGCTCGGCATTGGAAGTGGCGCAGGAAATTACAACTATCTACAATCTGCTCTTACACAGATACAGCCACCTACCGAACATTCTTCGCACGTGGCTCACTTGCATCTTAGCAAAGCGCTCATTCCTGGAGCATCCCATATCTTACTCGGACAAGAGACCAAGGTGACTGCAGCATTCTACAATTGCGGATTACGTAGTTTTACAGGTGAAGCAGCTATCGCATTATACAAAGAAAACCATGAAGAGCCCATACATATCCTTACATCCAAAAAGCTCACTCGCATACCAGAACTCACAGGTGGCACCTCTGGTAGTGCCTTCAAATTCACGATTCCCGATACGCTAACCAATGGAACGTACCATTTATATCTTGTGCATAAAGAAGAGAATACTATAGAATACGTCAAGATGCGTGCTCCTGTGAATCATCCAAACTATCTAGTGTTGACCAAGTACGACACCTATGCCACCATTAACAAACCCACATTCTCATCAAAGTTATCACTTGTAGCCAAGCCCAAGCCCACAAGTGCATTATATCATAACAGAAAGGCAACATTCAGTATCACCGTACGAAATGACGGAGAAGAGTTTTATTCATACCTGGGAATTCTACTGCAAAAGCGCAATAGTACGGAACTTATCAGACAATACGTAGGAGTCATGCTCACCCGCATACCTAAGGGGACGACTCGCACCCTCACCTACTCCACCGATGCCATAGAGGTCGAAGCTGGAGCATACGATATTGTGGCTGTATGCGATTCCACAAACAACACCGCAAACTATCTGACCCCCATTGGTCCAGACGAACTTATGGTCACAGAAGCAACGATAAAAACAGAACCGTTTCTTGCTGAGAATTTCATTTTGACAGACGAAGTAACTATAAAGAACGACAAAGGCTCATCATTTATTGAAGCAGGGCAAATCTTTACAATCTCCGCCCCATTAACCAATAAGGGAGGCTATGCTGACGGAAAATTTTCAGCACTTATATTCAATCGTTCTGGGGAGATGATCGGCAACTCAAATATTGCAGAATTATCATTGGAGACCAACGAAAAGAAAGAGCTCCAAATAGCACATCGCCTCAACGAGGCTGTAGGTCAGTATGGAATAATTTTAGCATCAGTATCAGGAATCAACGCTACGGAGATATACCCATCACAATATAACCGCTCAACGTTTTGGCTTATCGCAGCATCAAATGTAAACAGTCCCAATCAGGAGAATGAGATTTGCCTATGGGGTACGCAGAAGAAAATACACATTGAAGCACCATATCCCATAATACAAATACGCATATCAGATCTAGCAGGACGAGGCGTGCACTTAGCAAACATTTATGATACAAGCACCACCATCGACACTCATTCTTGGCCGGCACAAACCTATGTAGTGGAGGTTATCACAACCTATGGCACATCCACTTACAAAGTTCATGCCGGACAATAAGATTAGCGCACAAAGTCACGCAATTGTCCTTGCAAGCGTTGACGGGTAAAGAATATACGGCTCTTCACCGTACCCAAAGGTAAAGAGAGTTTCTCTGCAATCTCACGATATTTAAACCCAGAAACATGCATTGCAAACGGCACACGATATTCTCTGGGAAGAGCATTCACAATACGACGGATTTCTTTAGTATCATAAGCACTTTCCGTACTTTCAAAACCTGAATCCTTGGGAAGATTTATATGATATAGGTTATCCGTGTGGTCCACGAATGTCTGGTCGCGTACGGTCTTACGATAATTATTAATGAAAATATTGCGCATAATAGTATACATCCAACCCTTAAAATTGGTATCGGGCGTATACTTATCTTGATTATCCAAAGCTTTCAAGGAAGTCTCTTGCAACAAATCATGGGCTTCATCATGATCCATCGTAAGCTTGTAAGCATAGCGCAAAAGTTCATCTTGTACTGCAATCAAATCGCGTTGAAATGTTTCTGAAATCATAATCTCAATTCTTTTATTGTTTGTTACTATTGTCTGCCGATATTTGCGTGCAAATGTACAGCCATAACAATTAAGCATGTACTCAAAAACAAACAATAAAGGAACGATAAACTATCATCTGGACATTTATCCCCCAAGATTTGAACAATTGTCCCCCTCTACAAAGACAAATAGCCCATATATATCAAGGTAAACAGAATTAGAGTTATACCCACTGCCCTATTCCACGCTGTGAAGCGATGAAAGCACCGCCCACAAGGCGATTGCCCACGTAGAAGACAGCCGACTGCCCCGGCGTGATGGCTGAGACCTCCTCACAGAAGCGTATAAGCAATTTGCCATCATCCACCTCGCGCACCACCTCGCATGGCACGGCACGACTGCGGTAGCGGATGCGCACCGTGAGCTGCTGCTCGGCAAAGAAGCACTCGGCATCGACCAGCTGCACCTGCTCCACCAGCATATGGCGTGTGAGGAGCTGCTCGGCATCGCCCAGCATCACGGTATTCTTGTCGGGATTGAGCTTGAGTACATAGGCGGGCTTGCCCAGCGCTATGCCGAGCCCCTTGCGCTGCCCTATCGTATAGTAGGGGTAGCCCTGATGGGTGCCGAGGGTACGGCCTGCACTATCGACAAACTTGCCAGGCCCCACCAGCGTGTCAATCTGCGGGCAATGCTCGCGCAGGAAGTCGCGGTAGTCGCCCTCGATGAAGCACACCTCCATGCTCTCGCCCTCGCGTGCCTTGAGCGCAAAGTTCCTGTCGGCAAGGTATTGCCGCACATCGGGTTTCTTCCACCCTCCCAGCGGGAAGAGGCAGCGGGCGAGCACCTCCTGACTGAGTCGCCAAAGGAAGTAGCTCTGATCCTTCTGCGCGTCATCGCCCGTGACGATATACCAGTGGCCGTGCTCACACACCGTCTGCACATAATGCCCCGTAGCGATGTAGGCACAGCCGAGGCGGTCGGCCCACTCGGTGAGCATGCGGAACTTGAAGAGCGGATTGCACATCACGCAGGGATTGGGTGTACGGCCCTGCATATACTCTTCGATGAAGTATTGCACGATGCTGCTGCGGAAAGGCTCGCGCTCATCGGCCACATGGTGCTCGATGCCCAAGCGTGAAGCCACATCGCGAGCCTCGGCTATGAAGCGGGGACAGCCATCGGCATCGAGCTGCGAGGGTACATCAAACACGCGCATCGTCACGCCCACGACCTCGTAGCCCTGCTCCTGCAGCATCAAGCACACTGCCGTGCTGTCGATGCCACCACTCATACCTACCAATACTCGTCTGTTCTGATCCATCGGTTGTCTTATATATGAGGGGCGAAGTTAGCACTTTTTCGGCATACAGCAACATGTGCCGCGTAAAAAAAGCAAATTTCAACAATCGATGTTAGGGATTTATGCTATCGGCTATGACCACACTGTACTTTGTCACACCATAGCCACACCAGAACCCCTGACCACCTTGGATATTGGTAGGCATGGATATATCGCTTGCAAACAACGGATTGGATGACAAAGCGACCATTTCATTATAGGCTTTATGGATGCCGTAGGTAGTTTTATCAATCTTGGCAAACTTGATAAGAACAGAATCATTTTCATGAAAATAGGGCCTATATGTGTTTTTGTAACTGGTCAGCGTATGAATACCGGGCTGCACAACCTGTTGATTGTGATTATCAAGACGTTCATCATCCATCACGCCTAAGAACGAGGGGTAGTATCGTGTCTCCCTATTGAATATTCGCGTCAAGAACATATAGTAATCCTTGCGCATCGGATCATCATCGTAATAAGCCGTAATCTGATACATGCTATCGGCCTCCAAGCATGGGCTTACCGTCAGAGCCTCCAAAGAATCAGGCATAGGAATGGTTGTATGAGCAGTCAGCACACGTTCGCCGTACTCTACACTAAGATAATATGTACGCCCAGGAACCCCCTTCATACTCGAAGTACTATATATATAAGGAGGGAAATAACGGTCATCGTAGTCCCCCGTAAGAATCACCGATTCTGTGCCATCAGATACCATCACCTTACCCCATGGCAACACGATAGACTCATCCTCGTCAACCTCATCACTAGTAGTCACCGTGAATGTTTTGGTCAGCATTACCACAGGAGCACCGCCAGATTCTATCCACCCTTCCACAACAATCTCTTCGGGGCTGGCTTGGAAATCTTCTTGGCAAGCAACTAGCAGAGACATCAAAAACATACAATATAGTATCCTTCTACACATATATATATCAGATTAGAAGTACATAAAATAGCTTACCGAAGGTACGGCTGTGGAGAATATATATACCGGCCTTTTATAAAGTTTGCTCCCCTTGAAACGGTTATAGCTATAGGATATGGGATTCTTGGCAAACGTAGCATTATAAACGGAGAACTTGACAGAATGTGTCATATTCTTAACACTGGGCAAGCGATAACTCACAGAAACATCCAATCGGGTAAGTGTCGGATACCGCGAGCTGTTGTGCTGTGCATAATTGACAATACCACTCTCACCTAGGATATAGCCATTCTTTATCTCCGTATACGGAGTACCCGTTGCATAGATATAGGTTGCACTTACATTCCATTTATCGCTTACTCGCCAGTTGACCACAGCATTAAGGTCATGCGTTCTGTTATGCGCCGATGGGTAAACCGTCTTTTCCCCACTTCTCACAAAACTTCTCGGGGCTTTGGCCCATGAATAACTAATCCAACCTGTCAACTTGCCAGTATTCTTCTGCAACATAAAATCAACCCCATAATTATAGCCATCACCTATAATAAGGTTGTCATTCAGATTATACTGCTCCGTAACTAAGCCCAACGCATTACCTTTGTATTCAACCTGGTTTGTCAGACGAGTAAAATAGGTTTCTACAGAAACTCTATATCGCCGCTCCATCATATCCTGCTGGAGTGCCAACGAAATTTTTCCAGCACGCTGAGGTGAAATATACTTATCCGAGGAAATCCAAAACTCTGTGGGCAAGCCATTGGATGAGAATCCCACCTGATGGAGATACTGGGTATATGTTCCTGCTATCAGTTGCCATATTGTAGTACCGGTAGGCTGATAGCGCAGCGTCACTCTCGGATCCAAATAACCCTGCCAACAATCGTTATAAAAGCCCGAGGCACGTAATCCGCCAATGAGTTCCACTGCATCATTTAGCATGAAATCGGCTTGCCCATATAAAGCTCCTTCAAAGGCTTGCTGCAGTTGCACAGGGGTACTAATCTCTGCAAACGTTCCAGTAAGTCGCGGGGATTGAGGTGAAATACGATGACGCATCATCTCGCCACCGTATTTCAAGAAGAAACGGTTGGCCATATATTGTTGCTCCGACTTTAGGCCCAAGGTCTGGATATTTGCGGGAAGATATGCTCGGCTGTCCGTCTGATCTACATCGAGATTGCTATGATAGGCGCTATAGTAAAGGGAGTAGTCCTGTGTCAACTTCTCTCCTTCTCTTTGCCAACGGAAAGAGGCAGTGCGGTTGCCCCACTCCAACTGAGATTTTATCTTATAGGAAAGCACATCAAAGTCTGCGTTGTCGCGTCCCTGATAATAGTCTACCGTAATATTATCTCTATCGGTAGGTTTATACAACACCCCCATATTGACATCAAAAAAGCGGTAAGCTATCCGATTGTTCTTCAACACAGAATTAATCATCCCATCATAAATCAGATTCACATCTGAGTAGCGTCCTGCCACTGAGACACCCAACTTCTTGCCCAACGGAATGCGCATGGCGCCCTGTACCGCCAGAAGGCCTAAATTCATATCCATCCCAAAAGATTCGGGTATAGTATCAGCAGTCTCCATACTCACCTCAGCCCCCAGCCGATTGGCTGCAGTAAGATGTACGCTTTTGCTAAATGACAAATGCCTGAAATGTGAGCTATTGAACGTTGAGAAATACCCCAGCAAATGCATCGGATAATATACCGGAGCGCCATTAATGGAAGTAAAGTTATGACTATTGTCGCAACCCTGCACAAAGGTTCCTCCCGTATTCTCCGAAGCCGTCTGTACACCAGGGAGCAGTTGGATATTACGCAACGGGTCACCCATAGGCATACTCTGCATAGCCTTTATGGACCAATAGGTCTTTCCCAAAGCACTATAGCGCACTATCGGTTGACGCACCTCCTCCACCACCACCTCCTCTATGGACTGGACAGATAAGCTATCGCTCTGTGCATACATCAGTATAGCACAGAGCGATAATAGTGATAGGAGCGTACGCTTCATCTATTCCTTGTAGAAACCGATTATTACATATTAGTTATAGGCATCCTCTACCATTTTCTCAAACTCATCGGTCAATTCCTCTACTGCATCGATAAGCTTGCTGAAGCTAGTCTCCGTAAAGTAGTCCTCAAAGCAGTAGCGGCTATCATCAGCAGCAAAAATCAGTACGGGACGTATGCCATGATAAGTGTATGAATCACCCCAATAATCCTCCTCCCATTGATATGCTTCGAATTCGACATTGGCCTGCACTGTCTTAGTATTATCATAGTGAACGGTAATGCTATATGTATCATTGATTCTGTCGACATATTTCGCATACTCTTTAAAGTCGAATTCATCAGTTTCATAATCGTAGTACTTGTCATCATCGATAAGAGCCTCATACATCTTCTCGAAGCTGTCGCACTTGCCATAAACCTGAGCCTTGCCCATAATGTCTAACTTCATAGCAAAGCTCTTGATTGTATTCTTCAAGAAGTAAAAGTCTTCGTCTTCTTCATACTCATCATTATCATCTTTAGAAGAATTAGAGTCTGAATAGTTATTTGCCTCATTGATTTGTTTGATAAGGGCATCTACATCAGCAGCCAAAGAGGCTTCTGCTTTCAACATGCTCTTCCCATCAATCTTTACCTCGGCAACAGACTTAATGCCTGCTTTGTTAGCTTCCGTCTTCCAAGTCTCTGCATAACCATTAACATTGAGTGATGCGTCAAGATTCAAGTTGGTATAGTCAACCTCCAGTTTGAATTCTGATTCACGTCCATTCTCGTAATACCAATTACCATTCTCATCGTATCCATTTTTATTGCTGACACTATAATTATCATAAATATCTGCTTCGAATGCCAAACTGCTGTTTACAGTCATGTTGACAATTTCTTCTTGATTACACTTCACAACGAATGTAATAAGTTTAGGCACATCTATACATATATCATATTTATCATGATAGCCTTCTTCATCTATCATTCCATTCGAATATTCATGTTCCCACTTGTATATATCTTCTACCATCAAATGTACACGCGTGGTCTCCTTGCCGCCCTTGAGCGTGGCTACCCAAGTTTGATTGTGGTCATCGGTAAACTCCACTTCAAGACGGTCAGTAATGCTCTCGTCATACACCCACTCTTCATATTTCATATTAGGTTTAAAACCACCGTACAAGTCCTTCAAACCAGCCTTGAGGGTAAACATATAGATATCATCGGCGCGTGTAGCCAATTGCGCTCCGTTTTGTGCGGCATCAAGGCTCATTGCCATCAAGCCTTGGATAGCTTGTACGGGATTAGCCTTACGTGTCTGTACATAATACTCTTCTTCATTGCCACCAGTTACGGTTGCGAGTTCTTCCAGCTTGTCAAAATAACTCTTGTCAATGTCAAGATAATCTAACTCCTCTTCCAGGTAGGCCACAACTTCCACCAAATTTTCATGAGTTGCAGCATCAATAGCATCGATAAACTCAAGGCCTACGTCCTGCAAACGAGTTTTGGACTTCGAAGGAGTAAGTTCCTCCATCTTTCCGTTAAAGCCTGGATCAACCTCAGGATCTACAACTTCATTTTTGTCGCCACAACCAACCAGCAACATACTGAATGATAGCAAACCTGCCAATAAATAACTTTTTTTCATAATTTTTCTTTTCGCCGCTCCGTTCCCCGTAGTCGGCCTCTAATATAGAATTAGGTGTAGGGAACACATTGCCATACTCTAATGGTGAATCCATCATTGAGGGTATGTTCAATAAACACCCTTTTATTTCAAATACACCTTCCCTGCATACAAACGATGTTCCAGGAAAGACAAGGGCAAAGATAGTAAAAGGTTTTCTTTTGTCAAACGATTTGGCAAAGAACTTTAAATCCACCAAATAAGCGTAAAAAATGCGAAGTATGTTTTTCATCTGCCAATATCCGCCATTGGCAATTAAAGCATTATGGTTTAACACTTTGATGGCGGACACTGCGTACAATATCACACATCAGCCCACCATCCGCCATAGTCTACCGCATAGAGCATCTTTACGAAAAACTATTACGCAAACATGTTTAACTATTTATGCTGCTTGTTCCACAGGGAAAACGCATTATAAAAATATTCCCGTTTCACGCAGCTTTTTTGTCTCACGCGAATCTCGCAAATCACGCGAAAACGCATCATTTCACTCGCGTTTGCCATCCGGACGGCTACATACGAGCGATAGCGATGTATGATTTTGCGAGATTTGCGAGATTCGCGTGAGATAATCATGCCAAATAGAGGATATAAACAGGATATTTCAATGGGAAGAAATTATAATGCGTTTTCCCTGGCTTGTTCCAACAAAGCTATTTACCGCTGCGCAACAGCAGCCTTACCCTTGCCCAACAGCAAGGTTACTGTTGCACAACAGCAACGTTGCCGTTGCCCAGCAGTAAATAAAATTATTGGTCATCGTTTATGAAACACCATTTGTACAATAGAACGGGGAAAATGTGGATAAACGACAATCTGCTTGCCACCAACTATGGCGCAAGGATAATGGCGGACAGTAGGCAAACGTGGATTTTCATACTCAATATCCGCCATCAAAGTGTTAAACCATAATGCTTTAATTGCCAATGGCGGATATTGGCAGGTGAAAAGTCTAAAGTATATATTGTATACTATATGCCCAATACACGAGATGCTTATATATACGAGACAGGCAACAATGCCCATAGAAGAATTGTTTTTTTCGCGCTGAAATTTTCGAACCCGACAAGATTTCACTAATTTTGCACTCCGAAAAAATAGGTATAAAACAACTAGGATGACAGAAAAGAGAATTCCGAGCGAACTGGGCACTCAGCCGGTAGGCAAGTTGCTGAAACAATATGCCATACCCTCTATCGTAGCTATGCTGGCCTCGTCGCTCTACAACATTGTCGACAGCGTATTTATAGGACACGGCGTGGATGCATTGGCGCTGTCGGGACTGGCCGTCACCTTCCCCTTGATGAACATATCCACAGCATTCGGTGCCATGGTAGGTATGGGTTCGTCGACCCTCATCTCGGTGAAATTAGGGCAGAAGGACTATGGTACGGCACAGCAGATATTAGGCAATGCCTTGGTGATGAATGTGGTGATGGGTGTCATTTTCGGCGCCATCGCACTGCTGTTCCTCGACCCCATCCTCTACTTCTTCGGGGCCAGCGACGCCACCATCAGCTATGCTCGTGAGTATATGCAGATAATCTTGCTGGGCAATGTGTTTACCCACCTGTACTTTGGCTTCAACGCCCTGCTGCGTGCCATCGGACACCCGAAAATGGCCATGCGGGCTACCATAGCCACGGTGATAATCAACACGGTGCTCGACCCCCTGTTTATCTTCAAGGAGATAGACCTCGGCTTTGTCCAGTTTAGCGGTGTGGGTTGGGGCATCAAGGGTGCTGCTGTAGCCACCATCCTGGCGCAATGTATCTCCCTGGCATGGCAAGTGCGCGTGCTGAGCGACAAGCGCGAGTTCATCCACTTCAAGCGCGGCATCTACAAGCTGAAGGCATACATTGTGAAGGAGGTGCTCACCATTGGCCTCTCGCCCTGCTTGATGAACCTCGCCTCGTGCTTCGTGGTCATCTTCATCAACCGCGGACTTGCCAGCTATGGTGGCGACTATGCCGTGGGAGCCTATGGTATCGTGCATAAAATGACCTTCATCTTTGTGATGATTGTGATGGGATTCAACCAAGGCATGCAGCCCATTGCCGGATACAACTATGGTGCCAAGACCTACGACCGCGTCACCCAGGTACTCAAGATTACCATTGCCTGCGCCACGGTGGTGACCACAGCCGCCTTCTTCATCGGCGAGTTCGTGCCCGAATACGTGGCCCGCATCTTCACCTCAGACGAAAAGATGATTGAAATGGCTGCCGTGGGTATGCAGTACAACTGCCTCCTGTTCCCCATCGTGGGATTCCAGATGGTAGCGGGCAACTTCTTCCAGAGCATCGCTCAGCCAGGCAAGGCCATCTTCCTCTCGCTGAGCCGCCAGCTGCTATTCCTCGTACCCTTCATACTCATCTTTCCCCACTTCTGGGGCATCAATGGTGTATGGATAAGCCTTCCCGCATCAGACCTCGTATCTTCCATCACGGCGGCTGTGATGCTGGGACATTTCTTTAGGAAACACAAGAAATAATTAGGAATTAGAAATTATGAGTTAGGAGTTCACCTATGACGCCTCTTACTTCATAACATATAATTCACCATTCATAATTATACTTTTATGAAAAAGATTATCATCAACATTGGGCGCCAACTCGGTAGCGGCGGACGTAGCATTGCCGCCCTTCTGGCCAAGCACTACGACATCACTGCCTATGACCGCAAGCTGATAGAGCTGGCAGCCAAGGAGAGCGGACTCAGTGCCGAGTTTTTCGAGAATGCCGACGAGAAGAAGTCCCACGGATTCTTCCACTCCATCTTCTCCAACCGCTCGGCAGCCAATGCGTTTGCCCATAACGATTCATACCTGAGCAACGATGCCCTGTTCAAGGTGCAGAGCGACATCATACGCGACTTGGCAGAGCGTGAGTCGTGCATCTTCATCGGGCGCTGTGCCGACTATATCCTGCGCGACAACCCTCACTGCATCAACCTCTTCTTCACCGCCAACCTCGAGGACCGCGTGGCACGTATGGCCAGTGAGAAGGGTATCACCGCCGAGGAGGCAGCCGAGTTGATAGAGAAGACCGACCGCCGCCGTGCTGCCTACTACAACTACTACAGCGGCAAGACCTGGGGCGCTGCCGAGAGCTATGACCTCTGCATCAACACCTCACACCTCGGCCACGAAGCTACGGCACAGATGCTGATTGAGTATATTGATAAACGAGTGAAGTAGTGAAGCGCATCGGACTACTCTCTGACACTCACGGCCATTGGGACGAACGATACGCACGGCACTTTGCCGAGTGCGATGAGGTGTGGCACGCCGGAGACATAGGCTCCCTTGAGGTGGCCGAGAAGTTTGAAGCCTTCCGCCCTTTCCGTGCCGTACATGGCAACATCGATGGGCGCGACATCCGCCTGCGCTACCCTGCGGTAAACCGCTTCACCATTGAGGGAGCCGACGTGCTCATCAAACATATCGGTGGTTACCCCGGCAACTACGACCCCTCCATCCGCGGCACTCTCTTCATGCGTCCGCCCACGCTCTTCATCAGCGGCCACTCACACATCCTCAAGGTGATGCACGACCGCACCATCAACACCCTGCACATCAACCCCGGTGCCGCAGGCATCCATGGCTTCCACAAAGTGCGCACCCTCGTGCGTTTCACTGTAGACAATGGTGTCTTCAGCAACCTCGAGGTGATAGAGTTGGCCTAAAGCAGAAATTGCAAACACTTACAATCTTCGCAAAGCCTCTTTTATTGCACCCTCTACGCTCACTGTGGGTTGCTCCTTTACAATAGCTTTGACGACCTTCTGTGAGGCGGTAGCGGTGTATCCAAGCATCGTAAGTGCAGCTACAGCACTATCCAGCACCTCACTATGAGCATCTGCAAATAATGCATTGCCAGACGAAGTTCCGATAGCCTCACCGCTAATAGCAGCAATCTTATCTTTCAGTTCGACGATAATGCGTTGAGCAGTTTTTCCTCCAATACCCTTTACCATCTTGAGCAGTTTGTCATTGCCCGAAGCTATAACCTCACACAACTCGCTGGGGTTGAGTGCCGAGAGTATGGTGCGTGCAGTATTTCCCCCGATTCCCGACACAGAGATGAGCAAAAGGAAAAGCTCGCGCTCACGCTTCTCCGAAAAGCCATAAAGCACATAAGCATCTTCACGGATAGCCTCATAAATATAAAGCTTTACCTGCGGGCGATTCTGTATGGCGGTATATGTATAAAGCGAAATGTTAGTGAGGTACCCCACCCCATGACATTCTACAGTTGCAGTAGTAGGAGTCAGTTCCGTAAGATCTCCTTTTACGTATTCTATCATAATTATATTATTTCAAAAGTCAAAGAGCCGCATACCTAATGCGGCATACGACTCTTTTTATCGTTTTTCAAATCTCAGTTCTTATCACTTCGCTACAGCCTCAAGACGTTTGAGAATAGAGAAGATAAACGCTGCAGACACGAGGCAGATACCGATGAGCACACCCCAGATGATAGAGAGATCCATACCCCACATGAGACCAGGAACCGAGATAAGGAGATTTCCTATAGCTGTAGCTACAAACCAGCCACCCATCATCATACCCTTATATTGGGGAGGAGCTACTTTAGATACAAATGAAATTCCAATCGGAGAGAGCAACAACTCAGCAATTGTGAGCACGAAGTAGGTGCTAATGAGCCAATTGGGCGATACGAGTGTGGCGGTGCCAGCTTCCACTGCGGCTTTCTGAGCATCCGCTGAGGGGAGTGACCATGAAGCCACTAAGAGAATTACAAACGCACAGGCAGCCACAAGCATACCGAGACCTATCTTCATAGGCGAAGAAGGTTCCTTACCCTTCTTGGCCAAGGCACCAAAGATGATACCAATAATCGGAGTCAGTGCTACTACAAAGCAGGGATTGAACTGTTGGAAGATGGGAGCCTCCACCTCCACTGCACCAGTCACAATGGTAGCTCTGTAAGCAACAACGCCCAATGATGCTATTGCGATAACGGCTGCAATAGACTTGCCCTTGATTGTCTTTGATTGAAAAACATTGAGTATACCGAAAACTGAGATTACACACAATAAAAGGTTCCAGAAACTACGTACATCAGTAAAGTTGAGCGACTTGCTCAAGAACAGGCTCATAAAACCTGTCTCAGAGGTAGCTGTATACTCACGGGCAAATTGGTTCATGGTGATACCGTTCTGATGGAAGGCCATCCAGAAGAAGATAACCACAGCAAACACGAGGCAAAGACAGATGATACGTTCCTTGGTTTGGGCAGGAGTCAGTTCTTCCTCTACCACCTCAGCAGCACCATTTGCAGGCATCTTAGCACGGTCAGCATGAACAAATGTCTTGCGAAATGCGTAGTAGATAATAATGGAGATAATCAACGAAACGCAAGCCACAGCGAATGCGTAATGATAAGCATCGGCTTTGCTAATACCGAAAGCCTCCTGCGCCCATGCCATAATAGAGAGAGCCACAGCTGCAGCAAACATAGAACCGAGGTTAATAGCCATGTAGAAAATACTGAAACCTTCGTCGCGCTTAGCAGAATACTTAGGCTCATCGTAGAGGTTACCTACGAGCACCTGCAGATTACCCTTGAAAAGGCCAGTACCGATACAGATGAAAAGCAGCGCCAATGCCATAACGCCTAGAGCCATAGCACCTGCGCCAAGGGGTAATGCAAGCAATAGGTAGCCAAGGAACATGATGACAATACCGCTTGTCACCATCTTGCCAAAACCGAATTTATCAGCAAGCATACCTCCAAAGAGAGGTACAAAATAAACGAAACAAAGGAACAAACTCTGAATAAAACTAGATGTTCCCATTGAGAAACCGAAATTATCCTGCAAAAAGAACAGGAACACAGCCAACATGGTGTAGTAGCCAAAGCGTTCACCGGTGTTGGCAAGGGCTAATGCCCATAGACCTTTAGGATGTCCTTCAAACATAAAACGCGTTATTTAGTTAATGAATTAAATTTGTCTAAAATCAGACAAAGATAATCATAAGCACGCAATTGGCCAAAAAAAACAATGATTTATATGTTTTTTAGCAGTTTTACGCAAAACTATTGGAATTTCAATCGTTCACGCAACTGCTCACGTATTGTTTCATCGATAGGCCGCACCCCGTCGAAGAGTACCACAACATGTCTCAATACATTAGCTGGTTCCAATCGCTTTTCCTCCTTGCCTACAAGTACCCGTATCCCCTGAGGTATGATTTCAATGCAGAGATCCTTACCAAGCATTATCGGATCACCATCATAATGCGCTATTCCCTGTTGCACCCGATGTATATGTAGACTTCGACAACGTAAAGTATGTATGAGATTATTTTTATCAAGCGTCTTTGCAAAGAGATCCACTGCAATCGACCCCGCATCAAGCAAATTAAAAGGTTGGATAATGGTAACGTCCATCAATCCATCATCAAGCTTTGCGTGAGGCGCTATATAAGCATTATTCCCGTATTGGGAGGCATTGGCACAAGCCACAAGAAAGGCTTGGTACGTAGTATTGCCATCTTCGGTCTCTATTTCATAAGTTTCTGATTGGTAGCTAACAAAGCTCTTGAGCACGTTCTCCACATAACTCAACGGACCACGTTCCTTCGAATTGGCAAAAAGCGAGCTTACAAAAGCATCAAACCCCACGCCGCAGGTACAGAAGAAAGGATGTCCGTTAATCTTACCATAGTCAATACTTTTTACCTCAAAAGAGTTGATTGTGGCAAGAGCCTTCTGCACGTCGAGAGGAATATGCAGATGACGAGCCAACCCATTACCTGATCCGCAAGGGATAATTCCTAACGCCGTTGAGGTATGGATAAGCGCACGCCCCACTTCATTGACGGTGCCATCACCACCGACAGCCACCACCATATCGACACCTGTCCGTATTGCTTCGGAAGCCAACTCCTCCGCATGCCCCGCATATTCGGTATACACGACACGAAAATCGAACATACGACAATCCACATCGCGCTCAATAAGTGCTACGAGATCCGTTTTGTTATGCTTCCCAGAACGAGGATTCACAACAAATAGCAGTTTCTTTTTGTTATACTCCACGATACGATAGGTTAAAACGCGTAACAAAGATATAAATTTATACTATATAGAATTCCCTTTTTAGATTAATTAAGACTTACTCAATCAACGCATAAAATGAACCTTCTACGTAAACGCATGGCACGTTACGACCTTCCTCAGCAAATAAAGGCCAAGGGCGTGTACCCCTATTTCCGCAGTATAGAGAGCGAACAAGACACCGAAGTAATCATGAACGGGCGCCGTATACTAATGTTCGGTTCCAACTCCTATTTAGGGCTCACCAATCATCCACGAGTGATAGAAGCTGCCACGAGAGCCACCCACAAATACGGCACCGGATGTGCCGGTTCGCGTTTTCTCAATGGGACCATTGACCTACATCTACAGCTTGAGCATGAGTTGGCCCAATGGGTAGATAAAGAAGATGTAATGGTATATTCCACAGGTTTCCAAGTAAATCTCGGTGTAGTATCATGCGTGACAGGACGCGAAGACTATGTTATCTGCGACGAATTAGACCATGCCTCCATTGTCGAAGGTCGCAGGCTATCATTCTCCACACCACGCAAATATCGGCATAGCGACATGAGTTCACTCGAACATGAGCTATCCCATTGCCGCCCCGATGCTATAAAACTCATCGTCACCGACGGAGTATTCTCCATGGAAGGAGATATTGCGCCAATACCAGAAATTGTGCGACTAGCGCGCAAGTATAAAGCCAACATCATGGTAGACGAAGCCCACGGTTTTGGTGTATTGGGACATGGCGGTCGCGGCACCTGCCACCATTTCGGAGTATCCCATGAGGTGGACCTCCTCATGGGCACTTTCAGCAAGTCATTTGCCTCGATCGGTGGCTTTATTGCTTCTGATCGCGACACCATCAATTATCTGCGGCACAATTCACGTTCATATATATTCAGTGCTTCGCTCACTCCTGCAGCGACAGCTGCAGCATTAGAATCGCTCCATATCATGCAAGAAGAGCCAGAGCATATCGAACGTTTGTGGGAAGCTACACACTATGCTCTCAATGGCTTCCGCACATTGGGATTCGAGATAGGAGCGACCAAGACCCCCATCATTCCGCTCTACGTGCGTGATATGGAGAAAACCTTCCTCGTCACACGCATGCTATTTGACGAAGGTATTTTCGTCAATCCCGTAGTTCCCCCCGCCTGTGCCCCCAACGATACACTCATCCGTTTCTCTCTCATGGCCACTCACACCAAAAAACAAATAGACTATGCGATAGATAGACTATTTGAATGCTTTAGAAAACTAGAGATTCTGCCCACTCTGTAAAAATTACAAACGTACAACTACATCTTCAAGTAAAAATCTCTCACAAGGTGAATGTACTCGGGAGTATAATTGCGTTGTATATCCAATATATATAAGTTCTTAGGTTCAAAGAATGCCCCTTCACGCGTAAAAGCCATCAGCACGCGCTTAGGTCTAGCACCTTGGACAGCATAGACAATGGTTTGCCTTGTAGCAAAGAGGCCATAGCAGGCAGCACAGACTGTCATGTCGGCAGCACGCTCATAAGGGATGACTACAGAGAGCTCGCCCTCGGAAGTGAGCAGGCGTGCGGCACTACGGGCCAGTTCGTCGAAAGTGAGCGTGTCGGTATGACGAGCCATGGTGCGTGCTGCATCGGGACTTTTCAACGAGTTTTCGAAATAGGGCGGATTGCAGAGAATGGCATCGAACAATGGAGGTTCCTTCCCATCCTTTACCATTAACCTTTCACCCTTCATTGCTCTCACATCCATCTCAATCATCTGTATGCGGTGGCTCCAGGGCGAGGATGCCGCGTTCTCGGAAGCTTGTGCAACGGCATCGGCATCGAGGTCAATCCCTATGATGTGGGCTCCGCTGCGTTGGGCAGCCATAAGTGCTATGAGTCCCGTGCCAGTACCCACATCAAGGATGTGCGAGCAGTGCTCTACACGTGCCCAGGCACCGAGCAGTACGCCATCGGTTCCTACCTTCATCGCGCAACGGTCTTGCTGGATACTAAATTGCTTGAATGCAAACATGACACAAAGATAGTGCAAATTTTTGACTTGATAAAAAACCAAAAGGACTCACTTGCTGGCACCCACCATACGGCTACTTTGCGATTACAGAAATTAGATTGCATCTCGGAAAACCGCAAATAAATTTGCGTTTTCTCTCGGCTTGCACTAATTTTGTAAACTATTTTGGTAAATTATGCCTGAACTACGAACTTATGATAAAGAGCAAACTATATTTCGACACCAACGAACCTGAAGAGACAGGACACTCTATCTCCCTCATCGCCGACTTCGACGGCAATGAGGAGACACTTTTCGACAATCCCATCGATGCTGTACTCCCCATATTGCCCCTGCGCAACATGGTGTTGTTTCCCGGCATCGTACTTCCCGTATCGGTAGGACGCAAGAGTTCGCTGCGCCTAATCAAGGATGCTTTCAAGCAGGAACGCGCCATCGGCGTATTCTGTCAACGTTCACCCGAGACCGAAGACCCCATATTGAGAGACCTCTACGAGACGGGTACTGCAGCACGCGTGGTACGCATCTTCGAGATGCCCGACCAGACCACTACCGTCATTCTGCAGGGCATGCAGCGCCTGAAACTCACGAACATCACTTCAACTCGTCCCTACTTGATGGGCGAGGCCGAAGCACTCACTGAGGTACTGCCCCGCCGCAACAGCCGCGAGTTCCGCGCCATCGTAGACAACTGCAAGGATCTTGCCATACGCTACGTCAAGAGCAACGAAGATATGCAGCAGGATGCCGCCTTTGCCATCAAGAACATCACTAACGGCATGTTCCTCATCAACTTCGTATGCTCCAACCTCCCTCTTGATATCAAGGAGAAGATGCAGCTCCTGCAAGAGGAGTCGCTGCAGGAGCGTGCCATACACCTGCTCTCCATCCTGAATCGCGAGGTGCAGCTGGCCGATCTCAAGGCCACTATACAGATGCGCACCCGTGAGGACATTGACCAGCAGCAGCGCGAGTACTTCCTGCAGCAACAACTCAAGAACATTCAGGACGAGTTGGGCGGCAGCGTACAGGATCAGGACGTGGCCGAGCTGCGCAAGAAGGCAATGAAGAAGAAATGGAGTGTCGAGGTAGCGGATGTCTTCGAGAAGGAGGTGCTCAAACTCGAGCGCATTAATCCGCAGTCGCCCGACTACAACGTGCAGCTCAACTACCTGCAGGTATTGCTGAGCTTGCCCTGGGGCGAATACACCACCGACAACCTCGACATGAAGAATGCCCGCCGGGTGCTCGACCGCGACCACTACGGGTTGGAGAAGGTGAAGGAGCGTATCCTTGAGCATCTGGCTGTCCTCAAAATGCGTGGCGACCTCAAGTCGCCCATCCTCTGCCTCTATGGACCTCCGGGTGTGGGCAAGACCTCGCTTGGCCGTTCTATTGCCACAGCGCTGAAGCGCAAGTATGTGCGCATATCGCTCGGCGGATTACATGACGAAGCTGAGATACGCGGACACCGCAAGACCTATATCGGCGCCATGCCCGGTCGCATCATCAAGAGTCTCGCCAAAGCTGGCTCGTCGAACCCAGTGTTCATCCTCGATGAGATAGATAAAGTGAGCCAAGCCAACCACAACGGCGACCCCTCATCGGCGCTCCTTGAGGTGCTCGACCCCGAGCAGAATAACGCCTTCCACGACAACTTCCTTGATGTGGACTACGACCTCTCCAACGTGATGTTTATCGCTACGGCCAACAATATCGGCAATATCCCTGCTCCACTACTCGATCGTATGGAGCTCATCGAGGTGAGCGGCTACCTTACTGAGGAGAAGGTAGAGATTGCCCGCAAGCACCTCGTGCCCAAGCAGGAAGAGGCCAACGGCATACGTAAGCGCCAAATCAAGATAGAGAAGAAAACCCTCGAAGCTATCGTAGAGAACTATACCCGTGAGTCGGGTGTACGCGAGCTGGACAAGAAGATAGGCAAGATATTCCGCCGCCTGGCCTGCAGCTATGCTACTAACGGCTACTACAGCCATACCAATGTGAAGCCCGCTGACTTGCGCGAGCTACTCGGTGTGCAAGAGTTCTCGCGCGACCGCTACCAGGGCAACGACTATGCCGGTGTGGTCACGGGCCTTGCTTGGACCGCCGTAGGTGGCGAGATCCTCTTTGTAGAGACCAGTCTGAGCCGCGGTAAGGGCGGCAAGCTCACCCTTACGGGTAATCTGGGCGACGTGATGAAGGAGTCGGCCATGCTCGCCCTTGAGTACATCAAGGCCCACGCCACGCTGCTCGACATCGATTATGCTGTGTTCGACAACTATAACATCCACATTCACGTGCCCGAGGGTGCTGTGCCCAAGGATGGCCCTTCGGCAGGTATCACCATGGCTACCTCACTTGCCTCAGCACTCACGCGCCGCAAGGTGAAGGCCAACCTCGCCATGACAGGCGAGATCAGTCTGCGCGGCAAGGTACTCCCCGTGGGTGGTATCAAGGAGAAGATACTCGCTGCCAAGCGTGCCGGCATCAAGGAAATCATCCTCTGCGAGGAAAACCGCCGCAACATTGAGGAAATTCCCGAAGCCTACCTCAAAGGACTCACTTTCCACTATGTCACCGATATCAAGGAGGTGTGGCAGATAGCCCTGCTCGATGAGAAGGCCGATGGCCCTACACTGGATATCCCCACAACTAAGAGCTAAAGACATGCTGACATTTCAACTCCAACATACCGACCCTAAAAGTAATGCCCGTGCGGGTCTCATCACTACTGGCCACGGACAGATAGAAACTCCGATATTCATGCCCGTAGGTACGCTGGGTAGTGTAAAAGGTGTACATCTTACTGAACTGAAGGAGGATATCAAGGCACAGATTATTCTTGGCAACACCTATCACCTGTATCTACGTCCCGGTTTGGAAGTGTTGGAGAAAGCTGGTGGACTGCACCGCTTCAACGGTTTCGACCGCCCCATGCTCACCGACAGCGGTGGGTTCCAGGTGTTCTCGCTCTCTGGTATCCGCAAAATGAAGGAGGAAGGTGTGGAGTTCCGCTCACATATTGACGGTTCGAAACATCTCTTCACTCCCGAGCGCGTGATGGACATCGAGCGTACTATCGGAGCAGATATCATGATGGCGTTCGATGAATGTACGCCAGGCGATGCCGAGTATGACTATGCCAAGAAATCCATGGAACTGACCCATCGCTGGCTCGACCGATGCCTTACACGCTTCAACGAGACGGAGCCTAAATATGGATACCATCAAGCGTTATTCCCTATCGTACAGGGTTGCGTATACCCCGACCTGCGCCGCCGCTCGGCCGAGTTCATTGCATCGAAAGGTGCCGAGGGTAATGCCATCGGTGGACTTGCCGTAGGCGAACCTACCGAGAAAATGTACGAGATGATAGAGGTCGTCAATGAAATACTGCCTACCGACAAGCCCCGCTACTTGATGGGGGTAGGCACGCCGATGAATCTCCTTGAGGGTATTGAACGTGGTGTGGACATGTTTGACTGCGTGATGCCTACGCGAAATGGTCGCAATGGCATGCTTTTCACCAAGGACGGCATCATCAATATGAAGAATAAAAAGTGGGAGATGGACTTTTCGCCCATCGAGATCGACGGTGCCTCCATTGTAGACACCCTCTATACCAAAGCTTACCTACGCCACCTCTTCCACGCCCAAGAATTGTTGGCCATGCAAATAGCCTCGATACACAACCTAGCATTCTATCTCTGGCTCGTGGGTGAAGCTCGCAAACATATTATAGCCGGCGATTTCTCAATGTGGAAGCCTATGATGGTGAAGCGCCTAGCAACAAGACTGTAATAGGGAATAATAAAGAAGAATAGGAGCAAGCCATATCTGTAAGAATAGTCATTTAAATGATTAGGGGGATGTCTAAATCAGTGGCACCCCCTTATTTCTTTTTTTTTCGTCTTAAAAACGTTGCCCATTGTTTTAGAACATAGTGTCAAACCCGTACTCCCGTTCCTTTAAAAACATCGAGAGGAGTCATCCTTTCGGACAACTCCTCTCCTGAAAACGGCGGCTACCTACTCTCCCACTTGCGCAGTACCATCGGCGCGGTCGGGCTTAACTTCTCTGTTCGGAATGGGAAGAGGTGGAACCCCGACACTATAACCACCTGAATGCCTTACGTCTTCGCTACGCTCGACAATTCTGAATTCTGAATTATGAATTATGACACAGAACACGAGGTTTACATAGCTACGACTATATAAACATACAGACAAACAAAGCAAACCATAGATGACAGCACATCAGTATACCTACCAACGAAGAAGTCTCGGGCAATTAGTACTGCTCGGCTTTGATGTCGCCATCTTTACACCTGCAGCCTATCGACGTCGTAGTCTACGACGACCCTCAAGGGAAATCTAATC
>SUXS01000022.1 GCA_015060865.1 Bacteroidales bacterium
TTATCAGACAAATCAAAATTGACCGTTTTTACGCATCTTGGAATAAAATGCCATTTTTATGTTGCAAAACATGTTTTTCAAGGGAAAACACGGATGGAAGAAGAAAGGAAAAGAACGGACAACAAATAGAAGAAGAAGAGCTTAAAAAACTGCAGAAAGAAAATAGTTTGACAAAACCTATATGAGCAACCTATAATAATATATACATACAAAATGGAATAACTTACAAAATAAAAATCCCCGATTCCACTCGCGTGGCATCGGGGACAGCTATGAAAAAGCTATTATGAGAAAATGAAGTTTCATTCAGCAAAATCCTATCCGCTATCCTGATAGTCTTTTTTCAACGTTAACGCTGACTTTTCTTCTAACGATAACGCTGACGCCGACGCGGAAGGAGCGTCGGTTCTCGAACGAGTCGAGCGCTTCGCATTGACGACGGCTGAAGCTTTAGCTTCACTAAGGAGTGCGACTACGTCGCCTTCCTGGCTGCCGGATGATTGGTTAACGTTATCGTTAGTGACTTCGTCACAGACACTTGGCTGCGTTCGCTGTGCGATTGCAAGCGAGCTTGCATTGCGTTCACTTGCACAAGCGTTAACGTCAATGATCTGATTGCGCAACATCCCCGGCACATAGGAGATATGTAGCCATCGGTAATCCTTCTCGGCGATGAGCTGGGTAAAACGGATGGCGTAGGTAGTCTGCATGTCTATGATAAGGGCAAAGAGCATCGTATTATTCTCGACGCTTCCTGTGGTGATATCTGCCGCACACCCCACGATATGGTGGCTGTTGGCGACTCCGCCCACGGCGGTGTTCAGTGCCGGGCAGCGGTAGCCCGAGGTGACGATGATGGGTGCGCCGTAGCGGCGGCGTATGGGGTCGAGTAGCTGCTCTACAAGGATGGTAAGCATCCGCTGTGCCGCACGGGGCGGCGTGTTGTCGATGGCCAGGCGCTCGGCGGTGGCGCTGGCGGACAATTCTTGAATGGTGAAATGTTGCATACTTTGATTGTGTTTCTTATTGGTTAAACCACGGATTACACCGATTACTCGGATAAACCAAGTGCTTCGCTATTTCCTCGGATTCTCCTGTTCTGACTATGTCGAAGTACATGATTAATAATCCGTGCAATCCGTTAATCTGTGGTTATAATTAATTGGCGAATAGAAATTTGATTTGTGCTAAGAATTAAGGGGCCGACGGGGCGCAGTGCGCCCTGCCGACCCCATCGCTACCATCTTCCGCAAGCGCTCAGGCCCAGTGCCCCGGCAAGAGCGGTGAGCACGGCAACGAGCACCTTGAGAAGAAGGCTCCAACTGAACTTGTTTGTGTTTTCGGTCTTCATTTCTTTACAAATTAATGGTTAATAATTAAAAGTTAAAACAACCACAGATTACTCAGATTACACTGATTTTAAGTCACACAGGTGTACTCTGATGGCGAAGCACTTGGCTAGTCCAAGAATCCGAGTAATCCGTGCAATCCGTGGTTTCAATTCACGCCATCGCCTCACTCGCCACGCGCTTCAGCGTGAGAGCACCTGCTACAGCGCTCTTGAGCTTGGCATCGGGACGGAACACGATACGGTGGCCCTTGATCATCGAGGCGGGGGTGAAGCCCTCGGCCTGCATGGTCTCAGCGGTGTAGCACTTACCCTTGAGACCGATCTGGAAGCGGCCGATGTCGTTGAGCACTACTACGCGACCTGCCAGCAGGGCCTTCACGATGTAGCCCTTCATGGCGCGGAGCACGCCCAGCACGTCGGCTTCGGTAACGGTGGTCGACATCTGCACGTCGCCCGCCAGGTCCTCAAAGTCATAGTCGCTGGTCTTCACCGCACGGCCGTGGAAGTAATCGGTACCTTCGATCCCGTTAGGGTTCTTGGTCTTCATCACTGCATAGTTTACTGCCATTTCTTTCAGTTGTGAGTTATAAGTTATGAATTATGAGTCCATCTTAGCATGCAACTCAGCACTCAAAACTCAACACTCATAACTCTTTTGTATGCCGTGCATGGGTGTACATGCCCGACAGGGGTTCAACATACAACCACTTCCCGCTACCGGTCACCTCGGGAGGGTTGACTTACTAATCACGCACTAACGAACAGCCCCCTCTAACTCCCCCAAGGGGGAGAACTCCTGTTCGCGATGATTGCTAACCTCCCCCCTTGGGGGGATTAGAGGGGGGCCGCCTCTCATCATTTACAATACAAAATCGCGGTTTAGCGAGAGCAGAGATAAGCTTGCTTAATCTATGCCGAGCGTAAGCGATTTCGCTTCAGAAAGTAATGTGAGCTCACATTACAAGTCCTGGCCAAGGACTTCAAAGAGGTGTAACCCTCTTTATTTCTGATGCAAAGTTACGAAATCACGCACCCCATTTATTCTGAATTTGATATGCTACAGAGGGAAAAATCAGGTCATCATTGTTTTATTGTAAAATAGTTTGTATCTTCGCAGCAGAACAACAAAAAAGAGGTGTATGATGAATCGCAGCATACAACAGATGATACCTCAGATACAGGGATATCTTGCAGGCCAACCGGTCAGCAAGGTGTGGCTGTTCGGTTCCTATTCGCGTGGTGAGGAAACCGCCAATAGTGACATCGACCTATTGGTAGAGTATACCGACAGCGATTCCATATCATTATTCACCATATCGCGCATAGCCACGGCACTGCGTAAGCTGACGGGCAAGACCGTTGATTTGGTTGAGCGCAACCGTCTGCTCCCCTTTGCGTCGAAGAGTGCCGAACAGGACAAGATACTGATCTATGAGAGAAAGAATTAAGGACATAGGCCGTTTGCAGCACATGCTCGATGCCATCAATACATTGATGGAACATAAGGAGCGCTATACCTTCGAGGAGGTGACTGCCAATCCTATCATCTTCTACGGTTTTGTCAAGCATGTAGAGATTATTGGAGAAGCGGTATATATGCTCACCAAGGAATTCCGCGCCCAACATCCTGATGTGGACTGGGAGGTGATTGAAGGCATGCGCCACGTACTCGTACATGGTTACTACCAGATACGTCCCAGCCAGTTGTGGAACACCGTTGTGAATGACATTCCCGAGCTGAAACCTTTCATTGAGAAATACGTTTCAGAATTGTCTGAAGATAATTAGTATTTAACCAGTCAACTCAGTCTAGGAATAAGCCTTAAAACGCTTTATATATCAATCCATTCCGGTACAACCTTGTACCCCAAAAAGTACATGCATGCACCACGCGCGGTACATGCATGTACTTTTTTTAACGATAACGTTAACGATGACGTTAATGACTTCGTCATCGTTGAAAAACATACATCGCGGAGCCTGGTTATCGTTTTCGTTAACGTCAACGTTCTTGGCGAACTAAGGTTCGCCAAGATACTCAAATATCAACCTCACCTGATAGCGGGTGAAGTGGCGTGAGCCACGTGTGTAGCCCGTGCGCTGCAGGGCTTCGAGCAGTCCGTCGGTAGCGTGCAGGTACTTGTTGAGCAGCCGCAGGGCCGAGGCACGCGAGGCACCGGGACTGTAGAGTTGCGCCAGCTCGGCCTTGCCGTAGGCGCGAAGTTTGTCATGTTCCATATTTGTGTCGTGTTTATAAATGTTTCACATTTTAGACCAGAGAAAACGCATTATAAAAATATTCCCGTTTCACGCAGCTTTTTGTCTCACGCGAATCTCGCAAATCACGCGAAAACGCATCATTTCACTCGCGTTTGCCATCCGGACGGCTACATACGAGCGATAGCGATGTATGATTTTGCGAGATTTGCGAGATTCGCGTGAGATAATCATGTCAAATAGAGGATATAAACTGGTATTTTAATTGGAAGAAATTATAATGCGTTTTTCTTACCTATTTAGACCACTTGCTGGCTCGGCAATGATTAAGCGAGCTTAGCATTGCTCTCGCTACGCTGCGTGGTTTGGGTTTAGAGTTGCCATCCGGATGGCGGTTATCGTCATCGTTTTCGTTATCGTTGGTTTTATTGGAAAGGTGACGGATGACACTTGATTCCCTATATGGGACATATATTTAAATAATTAATTAAATTATTTTTAAAAATATAATTATTTATTTTTCTATATATAGGGTATATAGGATTCCATGTGTCATCTGTCACCCTTTGGGTTACTGAACATCGCTCAGGCGGGCATTCTGTCGTTGGACATTCTTGATGTCATCACCCGTGAGTATCACCACGTTCCACCCTCGGGCACTCTTCGTGCGCCGCTGCTCGAACCCGAGACGGCGCATCGCAAACGCCACGCGCTTGGGCGACAGCGGACACTTCACGTACATGCCTATGAGTTCGATGATGCGCGTGGCTGTGAGGAACTCGCCCGCCTCGTCGCCGTAGGGCTTGCGCAGGTAGGTGAGGATGAGCTCTTCCTCGATGTTGGGCTCCTCAAACTGCCGGTTGTGCTGCTCCAGCTCGGCATTCTCCGCGTCGTCAAACCAGTAGCGGAAGCCCTGCTGCCACAGCGCGTAGGCCTGTGCATAGATGCCGTCGTAGTCGGTGGTGCGCTCCCACGGCGAGTCGATGCTCTCCACCATGAAGGGTAGCCAGCGGCGGTTACCCGAGAGGTCGGTGAGGAAGCGAGGGTTGTTGCCCGTGCCGCAGAACGAGGCTATGTGTTGCCGTCGCAAGGCATAGCGTTCCCATACGGGGCGCAGGTTGATGGCTGGGTCGGTGGTGATGGCCTTGAGGAGGTTCACCGCCTCGGGGCGCATGTTGTCCAACTCCTCCAGGTCGATGAGTGCCAGCTCGGTGAGTGCCAGGCGGTCGATATGGTCGGTCATGCCGTCCCACGCGGGCAGACTCTCCAGATACTCCTTCAACGGATGATAGTCGGGGTAGAAGTCACTCTCGATGATGATGTAGAAGTCCGAGATCTTAGCCTGACGCCCCGTATCGAGGCAGAAGCGGCAGTAAAGGGAGTTGACGTGCTGGTCGGTGAGCTCGATAAGTTGAGAGTTGAAAGATAAAAGTGGAAAGTTACCATCCGGACGGCAACAACTGTCATCTGTCATCTTTCCACTTTCAACTTGTATCTCTCGTTTTCGGGTAATCAAGTTATGCCTAATCCTGATATTATTTTCCGTGAGCCAGTCCTGTATATCCTTGATGGAGGCATAGCGGCTCTCCTTTTCCGCTTTCGGTGGTCGCGCCGTCCCGTGCTCCTCGGTCTGCAGGTAGCAGGAGCGCACGATGGAGGCCACTTCTGCTGCATCGTAGTCGGCAAATCGGTTCACCGCCCACTCACGGCACTGCTCTTCGGGCACACCGTAGCGGTTCATCTCATAGCAGGCGGCACTCACATACTTGTTGTACGTGCCCGCCTCGTACACCACCCCACGCCGCTCCAAGTCGTGCAGCACGGCGGCCTCACAACTTTCCACTGTCATCTTTCCACTTTCCACTCGCTTCGGTCTTCCCACGGGCTTTTTCTCCTCAGGCTTGATGACGAATGGCGTAGCCTCTGGGTTATAGTACAGCTCCTCGTCATAGGCGATGGTACTGATGCGCCCCACATTCTTGCACTGGCCGTCGGTGGGCAAGCCTGTGAGGGTGGAGTAATACTTATTCCCTTGCTCAAACACTTGTTTGTATTGCTCCGCGCTATGCTTGGAACTCCCTCCGCTACACTGTGTTCCGCTCGTCCCTCTATAAACAGAGGGACAGTTTGCAAACTGCATTCCCTCCGGATGGGTAGACGCACTACTAACTCCCCCTCTGTTTATAGAGGGGGTGTCGCTTTGCGACGGGGGCGTTCCAAGCGGAGCGCGGAGATTTTCGTTAACGTTTTCGTTTATTTGGTACCTGAAAAGTATTCTCACCCCTTGCCCCGACAAGGTAGTATACGCCAGCAGCGTATGCTCATCGCCCCGCACGAGAGCGAGTACCTCGCTCATCCGCTCGGCAGGGATATGGTCTATGTCCACCAGGCTCAGCCCCGTAAGCTCCACGATGTGCTTCTGCTGCCGCCCGCCCTCGAAGCGTGCCGCCACGCCGAAGCTCGTCATCATCTTCTTGTATCTACTGGCACCCTGCTCGTCGCCCACGCTGCGGGCATAGCGGTGCTTCTCGGTAAGGTCGCGCACCGACTGGTCCGTGCGCATCATCGTCACCAGCTCCTCGAGGGTGACAGGCCGCGGCTGCGTATCGTGCACACCGCGGAATAGACTTAACTGTTGCATAACGAAATATTTATAGTTACTTTTACGCCACAAAATAAGTCATAGCAGAAATAGCGATGTCCCTATATATAGGGACACACGAAAATACTTACTTCTGATTTAACATTTTTTATGGGAAAACGAACAGAAAACCTGTCACCACTGGGCAAGTTGGTGGCTGCCGAGGTTAGCCGGTGCGGCCTCACGGTAAAAGACCTGTGTGCCATCGCACACATCAGCGGTGTTACCTACTACAAGCTCCTTTTGGGAAAGACCTCATGACGAGTGTACACATACGCCTACTACGCTGTCTGGAACAGTACCAGACAGCGCAATGGACACATGAGTTCAGACAACGCTATTTCGATGTACTCACTGAAACGAATATATAGTTCTATAATGTTCTTATTTTCTATACACCAAAAATTGCTATTGAACAGCCGTTACATAAACATGAAGAATCAACAAGGATCCTCCACCTAATAATGTGGAGAGCATTTGCCAAGTATGGGGGATGAAGTACGGAGCAGATAATTGCCAGCCGTTGCAGCCATTGCCTTGTACCGAGCAATGGCGAGCACATAGGCTGGGTCATCCAAAAACATTACCTTATTAACTAAATCATTTATCAAAAATACTTCATGTTTGGTACATATTTCAACACTATCATCGTTCAACACCTTCATCGACTTTTCGAACGAAACCATTGACTGTCCATCACTGCGTAGCCAATTGAATTACGAAAACCTAACACTTTGCCGAGCTGTTACAGACATGCTTTACGGTTTGAATATCAAGTTTTCCACATGCGATCCTACGTACATGGGTACAAAGTCGGAAGTCTGGTACCAATTCGGTTTTCCGGGCATGTCATCGTAGATGGAGCGACCGTTGATCTTGAGCCCCTCGAAGGTGATGTTCTTCACCTTGCGTTCCTCGTTGTAACCATTGATGACGGACATGTAGGGCTGCTCGCCGTAGTAGCGTATATGGCGAAAGGTGACGTTCTCAACTCCACGACCAGGCGCGGTACAGTATTTGGCGTTGTGGCTCACCTTGACATGGAGCAGGCTCCCTTGATGGATATTCTCGATGCGGATATTGTCGAAAAGCACATCTTTCACGTAGTTATTGTCGCCGCAGTTGATGGCCATGCAGCCTTGGTAGTCAACCTGTGGTTCGCTCTGACAGATAATATCGATATTCTCATACACGAGCCCTACGATGCTGTCGGGCTTGGAAGGATTGCCATGCAGACCGATAAAGATGGGGTGTGCCACATCGGCCCACAGCGTAGAGTTGCGCATCCGTACGTTGTGCACCGAACCGGTGAAACCCTTGCGGGTGGCATAGGCCGTAGTGCAATCATCCGAGCTGCGGCAGAAGACACGGTCGTACAACACGTTCGACGAAGCAAATACATTGAGCCCATCGCCCCATGAGGGGTGCGAAATGCAACGCACATCGTGCAGCGTCACGCCATCGCTGCCCCCTACGGGACAGGTATTAAGGATGAGTCCGTCGATGCTCACGTTTTTGCTTCGGTGCACATGGCAGCCCTCGTAGCCATTGGCAGGGCGAGCCACACCACGGCCAACAATGCTCACATTCTCGGCATCCTCGATGGCGAAGGTTCCCGTGAAATAGGAGCCTCCGGCAAGGTATACCGTGGTATTGGAGGGCACGGCAATGCTTTTGTCAGTATAGTAGCCTGGGGCATAGCTGATGAACTGGCGACCTTGACGGCGTGCCTCGGCTGCGGCCTCAGCCTCGGTCACCGAAGGGCGCGAGGTGAAGAGCAGTAGGTTGTCGGTGATGTTTTCGTCAAACTCAACGCTCACATTTTCAGGTTGGAAGAGTAGGAACTGCACCACAGAGTCGTTCTGTACGTTGGCTATGGTACCCCGATAGTCGGGACGGATACGGGCGGTAGTGTACTTCTTGTTCTTGCATACGACACGCACGTATACATCACCCGTAAAGTCGAAGAAGGCATACGATATCTCCGACACCTGGTGCTTGTTATCACCTATGGGCGCATTCACCTTGGCCATATAGGTGTCTATCTTGGTCCACTCCTCCACCCCGCGCGGACGGATGAAGACATCGTAGTCGCTCTTCAAGGGTGCGCCCTCGGGAGCTGGATAGACGAAGGCTGAATGGAGTTTGGCACCCTCCTTGACACCAGGTATGCGGAATTCGTCAGCTTCAATATGCGACTCCAGTCTGCCCTGTTTACGGGCTTTCTCTTTCTCTGCCAAGATTTTCTTGGTATAGGGCATCTTAAGCCCACATCTAACTACATAATGGTTATAAGGTAAATCATAAGAATCCCGGATTTTTCCGCGCGACATCTCGCCAGGCTCAGTCCAATCTATATAGAGACCTGTGCAATCGGTCCAAGTCTCAAATGGCACGTCGTTACCAAGATTGTATTTTGCAGTATATTCGAAGCCTTTCATCAGACGGTTGTCGAGAGCACCATAGAGGTCGATGCCCTGCTGCCAAGCCATCTCGCAAGTTTCAGCCAGAGCAGCCAACCCAAGTTGGGTGTGTCCTTGGTCACGGCCTGTTTCTTGGCATTGACCTGACTCACTGATATATTTAGGAAGCGAACCGTTATCATTGGCATGGAGATAATAGTCAACGGCTGCTTGACAAAGAACCTTGTCATCGAGGAAGATGGCACAGGCCATCCGACAACGATTAACAATAGCTCCCCAATTGCCATTGGCATAGGGGCTGTCAGCCTCAAACTTCTCCATTACAGGCAATATGGCACGGCGGATCATAGCCGACCATTCTGGGGTCTGGAATTCTTTCATCAACGTCATGCCCCTAACAAGCCAATAAGCCTGAATTAGGCAAAGTGGAGCATCATGACCATCAAAGCGTTGAAGCGTCGTGGCATAAGCGTTGATAATTTCAATGGCTTTATCATTCTGTCCCAATTGGGCACAAAGCATAGCAGCCTTCATGTCACGCTCGCTGCCCCCCTTGGTGCGACGGTGTTCACCGTCGCGAGCCACAATCTCATAGGGACCTGCCATCTTGTATTCCTTGGAATCTTGTGCATACACCGCCATGCCACCCATGAGCAGTGCTGCGAACAGGATTTCTTTCATCATATTATCAGTGTCTGTGATGCAATAATTCCTATCTTACAAACCACTTATCCACGATTGTTGTGCCGTTGACCAAAGTACGACGACGGATCACGATACCCTTCTCGGGCGACAACGTGCGTGTGCCGCTCAGGGTGAAATACTCGGTAGTGAGCACCACGCCGCTGTTCTCGGGATTCACGATGCCTGTATCCTCAGTGTTCTCGAAACGGAAAATGTATGCAGGGGTATCGGTGGTTTTTATCTTGTTATAGGGAGCCTTCCAGTCATAAGCACCTGTCCAATAAAGGTTGTCGCTACGCTTGATGCAGCAAGCCTCGTCCTCCAGGTTGTACTTGTAGAAGGTAAAGGTATGCACAGCTGTGGTGTCTGCACCGGGGAGCACATAGCCGTCGAGGGTCATATAGCCATCCTCCGAGGTGATGACTGTGGCCGACGAACCTTCAAGCTGTGTGAAGGTGAACTTCTGCTTGTATACAGAGAGGTCCACACTGTTCTTCTCGGCATCGGCAACAATTGCAGCCGAGTCGGCCACGGCTGCGTAGAAGTGGTTGCCTGCAGAGTTCTTTTGGGTGATATACATTTCTGTACCAATGAGGTTTATCTTGTAATTACCCGTAATGATTATTTCATAAGGAACCCGTGAATTAAGAAATTTCTCTACAAGCGAGTACAAATCAGTTGACCAACGGTCATAAATGGGTTGAGTGCTATTTGCCGCTTCTGCAATAGCAGTAGCTTCGGTTATGTAATCACCTAAAGTGGAGAATACTGCGAGGGAATATTGACCGCCATCTACACCCACGCTGTCTGCATATTCTTCCATAATGCTTGTTGCATAAGCAATAGCCTCCATCAATTCTGTAGGATCACCAGTTCCATAGGGGTCATACACTTCAAGTCCCCACGCTTTAACTCCTTGCACTGTGAAAATGGAATCTTCGTGAGCGCGTGAGCAGGCGGCTAGGCGTGTCACCTGTGTGCCAGCACTACTGTTGCGGTTAGCGGTATAGCAGTCTTCCTCGAACGTCACGCGGTCACCCTTCTGCATGTTCACATAGAGGTTCATACTGATGGGGGCCTTACCACCCTGTCCGTCATTAGCCACGCTACCATATTCCTTGGCAAAGATAAACTCCTCCTTGCTAATGTTGGTCACACCAGCCTTGAGAAATCTGCTGCGTATCCAAAGCGGATTTTCCACCTTGGGGTTGGGGTTCGGGCGGTAGCAGGCGAACTCGAACTTGTACACACCTGCCTCAGGGGCTACAAACACATAAGCAGGAGCATACGCTGTGGTGGGGTGGATGTTGCCGTCATCGGTGATGTAGAGCCAGTCGCCGGTACCTTTGTACCATGCAGCAATGCTGTCACTGCCAAACTTACTCTTGAAATCGTGGTTAGCAAAGAGGTTGTAGACACCGGCATTCACATCGTACCAGCAAAATTCCCAGGGTTCACTAGTGTTACTTGACATGGCTGACTGATCCACTGTAACCACTCCTTCTTTGTTGGTAAATATAAGTAGGTAGTTCCCTTCGCAGTTGTAGTCAATGACAATCTGCGATAGCTTAAACAGGCGCCACGCCTCGTTAAGACGGTCAAGGTAGATCTTGTAGTTAAGGTCATAAAGCTTTTCATTATCCGACAGGTCAACAATCTCACTAATGAGTACCATAAGTGCATCGTATTCCTCAGCTCCATATTCGCCAAATTCTGTACCTATATTCATATCGAAGGATAAGGTCTCATATTCATCAAGCACAGTCCACAGTTTCTCCACCTCTGCCTTTCCATAAGCATCCACATAACCTTCTACAGCTTGAGCAGTAGCAGCATCCACCTTCTCCACGGTCAAGTTGCGGTAGAAGGTGCGGCTCCACCATCCGTGCCCCCAATCGCCACCATGTCCATTCATCTTTGCGGTGTTGACCTCGAAGGATACTTTGTCGCCCGCCTTGGCACTGAAGGCCATGGTGAAGTCGGTAGGATCCTGCGCCACAAACTTCTGCATAGCGCCACCTGCAAGGTTGCCGCTCGTACCGTCATAGTCGGGGTGCACACCGCTCACGGCACCGTAGTTGAAGGCCAATCCCATGTGAGCACCCTTGTCCTGCTCGTCGAAGGCATAGCGGAAGCGTGGCACGATGTCGAGTGAGGCAATCCATGTATCGCCATCCTCGCGGATGACCGTACCATCCACCTTATAGTATCCGTCCTCGGGCACGGTAAAGGTAATTACTGAGGTATACACATTGTTTCCTATTACTTCGTAGCCAAATCCCTCACGAGGATCTTGTGCTACATAGATAAAGCGTTCCAAACTATTGTTGCGCACATCGGAGGTGAACTCCAGGTCACACCAAGCCCAGCGCACGTTGCTAGCCCAGGTAAACTCACCCGCAGGCTCCACGCCGTCAATTTCGGTGATTAACTGTCCGCCCACACGCTCAGGCTGGTAGATGTCGAGGTAGTTGCAGGTGCTCTTGTCGGTATACAACGACAGCTTGCTGTATGCACCCGTCTCGTAGGTATATTTCTCAAAACTCCACTGGGCATCTCCGCCATTGGCGAAGGTCTCAGTACTCATGTCGTTCAGCCGATAGGTTTGGGCCGATAGGGTGGCCGTCAGTACGAGGCCGATAAATAACATTTTGTTTCTCATAATAATATGTTTATATTGTTTGTCATTTCTATATTGCTATAATAATTTAATGAGCCGATCGATGCCGATCTGTACATTCATTCTCTTAGGTACCTTGTATTATTCTTCACAAATCAACATAATAGACCATGGAGACAATTCCTTGTGAATAGTCAGTACACCTCTCCTATCGGCAACCATCCTTTCTTTTTTCAACGCCTCTGAAGCCTCTTTCAAGGCCCGAGTCTGTTCGCGATTAGGACTATGCGGACGCCCCATCTCTAGCCATGCAGCATAGACATTGCCATGAGTGTTGTCAAGAATCTCAACTTGGAAGCATGTATTGGGCTTAAGCCCCTTTATCTTTACGTCCAATTCTTTGCTTGATGTATTCATATATTTATCGGCATCTCCAGCTGCGGGTACGTGGCTTTCGTATTCTATCGGGTAGTTGAATGCCAACATTACCAGTTTCCCAGACTCACTGTTACGTGTCACGATGAACGGGTCCTTGTAATGGAGCTGTTCATCACCCAACTTATTGAGCATACGATAAGCATGATAAGCAGGTTTCTTTATCCCTTGGAAATTGAATAATCCAAAACCTCCATGGAAAATTTCGTCTCCACCACCCTTTTCCTCAAAGATATCCGTAAACGTCCAGTACATTACACTTTCAGCTAGCCCTTGACAATCAAGCATCGTTTTCACAACATAGGCTGCCGGAGGCAGAAGATCGTGCATGCGATCACGGCTATTAGGGCTGGTACTCCATTCTGTAATATGTACCTCAGCTTCTGGATAGCAGCTTTGGGCTATCACCTTACGCAACCATGTGAGGTCGTCACGAAGCGAATGCACATAGCGTACGGCACCTCTGCCTCGCCCAGATTCTGGATCTAGTGCATAATCCGTGGGATAAGCATGAGTGCTCACAAAGTCCACGGGTAATCCTTCTTTTTCGCAATAAGCCAGAAAGTCCTCTATCCATACCCCTCGCCATTCCTGCTGATTAATAATTTCAGAAGGGTAGAACCGCGACTTGCTATGGTCAAGAATTTCGCTATCATGACGATGGTCTGCAATGTAATTGCTAGTAGCAGGACCACCAACACGCAACAATTTGTCTACACTCTTCACTGCCAACGCAGCCTCCTTGTAAAGACGGAAATACTGTGAGCGCGTGCCGTGGAAGAATCCGCCTGTACCAGTCAAGTTTGGTTCATTCCACACCTCAAAATACCATTGCCTCACCTCATCCACACCATAACGGTCGACTACATGTTGGGTAAACGCACGTACCAAATCGTGCCATTGGGCATATTTTGTTGTATCTACACTGACGTGCCCCCGATACCAGAATTGCAATTTCGATTCATTTGCAGCCAGACAAGAGGGGAAAAAAGCGAGCTCAACAAAAGGGCGCACCCCTTTGTCCAACATTCGGTCATAGACATCATCCACATATTGCCAGTTATACTTGATGCTACCGTTACGTTGAGGAAAACAGGTAAACATGTCATCGTTGAAGACATCATGCATTCTGACATAACGGAATCCGCATTCGCGCTTCACTGTATCAAGTTGCTCCTGCCATGAGGCTCGTAGTCCCTCATTGACACGGCCTGCCCCTACACCTACACTCCAATAATGGAGCAAAGGTTGAGACTGGGATTTACGCACGTCAATTATCTGCGCATTCGTCATGTAATAGAAACACGACAAGAGAAGAAAAAGCATTTTTTTCATCGCACTAGTATTTTTTTGTTGTTAATGATGTAAATTCCTTTGTCAAGCATCTCCTTGTTAAATCCAAGTCTACGACCAGACAGATCGTGGATAATCGGAGCTGAAGATGACAGATTGTCAACTTCGACGTGTTCTATGTCATCGGAAGGCCACTCTCCCAAATAGGTTAGTGTAAAATTGTCAAAACAACACCAGTCATTGGCAACATGTGTATGCTTGCGTATTCCCAACTTCAAGGTACCTCCTTTGAGAGTGAAACGCAAAGTATTATGATACAAACCGTACTCATTGAATGCCTCGTTGGCCGCAGAAGCATTGTCTGGATATGTATAAGGTGAACGGCTGTAGTAATCTTCACTATAGATACTTCGTATACTTGCCAACCTATTATTGGCATAGAGCCTAGCATAGCGGTGCTCACTGTTAGAAAGATAACAGCTGATAGCATCATTGACACTACCTTCACGGTAGAATGCCTGTACGCCCAATTCATATTCACCATCGGGCAGTCCCTCAATAATCTGATAGAAGTCGAAAGTTTTGCTAAACTGTTCGGCTACATCTCCATTAGCATTGGTAAAAGCTGTTCCTTGCCAGGCTGCCGATGCTTTAGAGAAATCATTATTGGCGATGAGGGTCTCGATATGCGGTTCTTCTGTCGCGTCTGGGAGCTCACCATTGGCTTTTACCAAGCGGAAGGGGAATGTGGCAACGTACGAACGCCCTTTTGCCAATTCTTGAGATTCTTCGTTTATATCCCAGCACGTAGCCAACTCTGAATTAAGGATAGCAACCTTTGTTTTATCAGTTGTATTGGAATAGACATGGAGCAGGTGAGACTTTTTGGGTTTTGAAAGTTCAAAGCCTGCATCTACAGCCTGTCCCAGCTGCCTCTGTGGGCTGATGATATAGGCGTTGGTCTTGGGCTGCTTAATATAGCGTAGGCACCATATAAAATCGGCATCTTGAGAGGGTGCTTCAAACATGAGCGAACTGCTTGATAGACGCTTCCCCGTATGAGTATCCTCCACATAATAATACCCCGTAGGCAATACGTCATAGTCATATGTTTCTATATGAAAATCAATCGTATCGCTATATCTAATCCCTGTTGTTGTACGAACATACGTGAAAGCCAAACGACAATGTACGTTGGCCGTGATATCAGCTATTGCCAGCGAGTCACTGATGTCCTCTCCTGTGAGCACAACGTTACGCACCGTATCACCATCAACAATCCATTTGTAATAACGTTCCGTATTGGTTTTCATTTTAGCAAGATACGATGTCGGAGTAGCTTTCAGTACGACATCCGTTCCAACCTTCACGGCCTTTGTCTCGGTTTGTAGAATGCTATCCCCATCCATGATGTAGCCTTCACACTCCGACAAACGGATATGATAATCTATAACCTTTACTGCACCGCTGAGTGATGTTGCCGTAAGACGGTAGGTCCAGCTATCATTAATGTTGCTGACCACCACTTCTACGCCAGTGCCCGCTGCAGTCCACGCATCGCTACTCTTTTTACGTTTCTCCCATTTGAACGAGCGAAACAGGCCAACCTTGGTTGTTATGCCTAATGATACTGTCTGCCCGCTACTCGCACGGCATATAGTTGGCGTTTCACTATAGACATCACCCACCTTACTATAAGGAGTGGTTGTTGGCATCATACCATCGCCCTCACGATGTAGGACAAACAATTGGGTACTACGTCCACCCTTTGCATTGGTGTAGTGCACGCGTAGAATCTTTGTCGTATCAATCACTATCTCGCGTTCACGAGTCACAATGGCTGGGTTATCTTCCCATTCCCACAAGCCTGTATCAGTGCTGCCGTCCACGATAGTAGGCAACAGCTTCACTACTGACCCGCTAGTAATACAGCTCATCTCTGGGAAAGGAGAAATCTCACCCTCTCTGGTCTGTTCCACAGCAGAGTAGGTCGTTCCAGTAAGCCGTACTGTACGATTGCTTCCGCACACCATCTGTATGTGACCAGTAAGTAATGTAGGCTGTATGATTGCGCTATCCTCATTATGCATAAGGTCTCCGAATCCTGCCACATCACTATAGTTCTGATAGGCTCCCGCTCCCGTACCATGCTCTACATTGTACTCATTGGTAGCAGCCACAGCCTTGTGCTGGAGTTTGGCATAGGGCATGTTCAGCCCCATTCGATTGGCAAAGTGATTATAACCTATTTGGAAAATAACATCCTTGTTTTCCCTTGAAACATAAGAGAGTTCAGGCTGGTATGACCCTCTCCCATTATTGGCACAATCACTCTTCCAAGGTCCTTGCGGATAGTTCTTCATAAAAGCCGAATCTGATGCAGAGAGAAATCCTGCAGTATACTCAATTGCACCAGCCATGACACGATTGTTGAAATCCCATAGGTTGTCACCTTGATTCCAAGCCTGTTCACAAGTCTGCATCTGTGTACCCAAGGCACCTTGTGTGTGGCCCTGATCGCGCGTGCTCTCTTGATTCTGACAGAGCACACCAAGGGGAGCTTGATAGTGAGTCCCATGCGCCGCATTGTATTCCTCTATATCATAAATATAGGGCAAGAACCCTTGAAAGTCGGTCCCTTCCGATGCAGTTCCTATCACTCCATCAGCCAATGAAGCATTGGTGGAACCCTGCTTGATATGCTGCATAGCATAACAATAGTAGAATGGTTCATCGAGGAAAATAGCCAAAGCTTGCATGGAGGTAATGGCGGCAGTATTCCAATTGCTTTGATAATGGCTATTGCACTGTCCGTTCTGACGATACAGGAAATCATAGGCAGAATCTATCCATACATCAAACAACCATTGTTTGAAACGCTTATAGTCGGTTGCTTTCCAACCCTCATATTCGCGCAATATCTCTGCAGCATTGGCAACTTGCCATCCTTGGAAGCCTGTCAGCAGTGCATAGTTGCTGTTCCCTGTAATCCCCTTGATCTGGCATGCATATCGATTGAGAAGGTTTACGGCCTGGTCTGCACGTATCTTGGCTAGTTCACGTTCTGCCGCGTTGGGGCTGTTGTGACGCAGTTTCCAATATATGGCCTTCACGTAACACATACCGAAGTCTCGTTCCGAATGGGCAAAATTATTGACCGTGCCACCGCGATCAAGGTATTCTCCCGGAATGGATGACTGCATCCAACTGTCTTCCTTTTCGAGCATCCAATTGGTGGAGAACTGTTGCCACGCCCTGTTGATTATCTCATTCTCGCGACTATTGATTTGAGCTTCGATACGGTCGAAGTCGGTTTGTGAATGCAGACAACCAGGATGACGGAACTGAGCCTGTAAAACTGTAACACAAGCTGAAAGAATGACTGTCAAGAAAAAATGTTTTGATATCATAGCAATCCTATTATTATCGGTAATTGCAAATTTATTAGGATTGACATAATATATACCGACCGGTTTTTTCGTAAATATGTGATTGATTTGTAAAATATACAAAAAAAAGACAAATCAAACATCTTAGTTTTACAAAAGAAACATATCTGATTAGCAAAAAAAACAATATCTTTGCATAGGTCTATCTAATATTGAAAATAAATAATGAAGAACAGCTTTATCTGTCTGCTCATCCTACTGACAAGTTCCATCAGCTGCAAGGCTGTACAGAAATTTTGGACGGTAGCCGATGGTTTGCCTACAGGCGAAGTGCAACAAATAATCAAACTTCCCAATGGGCAAATGCTGATAGACTGCGATGGGGTATATTGCCTTTCAAATGGTCGAGCATTCGACATCATCGAATGTGATTTCTCATTGGGCTATACGCTGCCACACTATGTCAACCAATATGGTCATATATGGGAGGGCGACTCGCTGCTATGGCTAAGAAGCTTTCATAAGTTATTCTTGTTTGATGCAAAAAAACGTGTATTCATCGGAAACATTGAGCAACGATTGGGAGATGAACAGATACGCAAGTTTGCAGCAGGAGCTATAGGATCACCCCAAGTAGGTGAGGATATAAAGGCGACAATAGAACGTATAGGCCTCATCTCATCGTTCCGTACAGCCGTGCACGACTTTCAGAATGGGCTATGGATAGGCACACGCAACAGAGGCATCTGCTATATTCCACCCAAACACTACAAGGCCCACACGCTGCGAAGCGACGACCCGATGATACAGATAGCCAGAAACATGAGCAACTATGAGGGACAAGGACTTCCCGATGGTAGGATTAACTTTGCCCAGCCTCTTCCCGACGGTCGTTATCTAATATGCCTCTCCTACTCCACCTTGGGCTATCTCGACCCTGATAACGGAGTATTCACTTCTTTAAACAAAACATTACCGACACTTGACACCTATCGCCACTTTGTCGGAGCCTGCCCGGTCGACAGTCAAAGCACAATAGTGTACACACAAAATGGAGCTTTCATCCTCAACATAGAAGTCGATACCCTACAGCCATTCGCCCCAGCCGATGAAATAGAACGATATACCGAAAAATACAACTGCATGGTCAAGGATACCAAAGGAAATCTATGGATAGGCACACAAAACGGGCTTTTCAGCACCGATAGCAGTTTTAACATAAAGCGCGTCGAAGGATTAGTCAATAATTGTATCCGTAGCCTGATACTTGATGCACAGGGCAGAATATGGGCTGGCACATCGTGCGGAATCTCCCGCATAACTCCTACAGTAGTAAATCTTGGTGAAGAGGATGGTGTGCCACAAACCATGATGATGGAAAGAGCAACCATGCTAACCAACGATGGCAGCCTGGTGTTCATCATGGAGGGTAACCGGGGTCTTTTGTTTCATCCAGACTCCCTTATAATAGATAAAGCAGAACTTCCTATTATTATAACGGGACTGAGAATCAACAATCAGGCACAGCCTTGTTCCATGGTGTCACAACCACTGAATCTTCGTTTCGAAAATAATTCATTGTCATTCCAATTCTCTACCTTGGACTACGCATCCCCCTCCCATACACAATATCGCTATAGGTTGCTCCCATTAGAAAAAGAGTGGAATACCTGTATCAATGGAAACGGACAGGCAGAAGCCGTATACAATGCATTGCAGCCGGGAAGCTACGTTCTTGAAATCCAAGCCTGTACAGACACGGGTAAATGGAGTAATGCCACACGTCAAGCCATCACCATACGTCCGCCCATGTGGCTTACGTGGTGGGCAAAGTTGTTGTATACCACCATAGGCGTTACCATCCTGCTTGCAATCATCTCCATTGGCTTGCGCAAGAAAAGAGAACGCATGGAGCGGGAGAACGATGAGCGCGTAAACCGCCTGTTTGAACTACGTGACAAGGCACGCCACCAGTTTGCCCAATCGTTGCACATCGAAGGCAAGGATATAACGGTCAACTCAGAAGAAGAGAAGATGGTGAACCTGCTGATGAAATACATCACCATAAACTTGGACAATGCTGAATACAATGTGGAGCTTTTGGCTGCCGACATTGGAATGAGCCGCACATCGCTTTACAAGAAGATGCAGCAGATACTGGGCATAACACCCAGTGACTTCATGAGAGCCGTGCGTTTGAAACAAGCTGCAAAAATGCTGGCAGAGACCACCATGCCCATCAACCAGATAGCCTCGGCCGTAGGCTTCCAGACCTCCCGAAACTTCAGTCAGAACTTCAAACAAATGTTCGGACTTACCCCCAAGGAATACCGCTCGGGAAGAAGAGTCCACACAGAATAAGGGCGAAAAGAATAAAATACAGAAGTATGTTTTCATGAGCTATATGGTCTATGTCCACAAGCGACAGCCCCATAAGCTCCACGATATGCTTCTGCTGCTTGCCGCCGCTGAAGAGCACCGCCACGGAGTAGCATGGCATGTGCTGCTTCTCGGCCTCGGCACGGGCGGTGTCGCCAGATGCGCGGTAGCGGCGATGGTTCTCGGTTAACACTTGCAGACGCTGGTCTGCGCGAATAATCTCTACCACCTCACGGATGGTAATCGGCTTCGGGTTCTTGTCGGCGAAGCCATTAAATAGACTTACTTGCATAATAAAAACTGCGTTTTTAACGTTGATTCTGCCACGAAGTAAGCCATTAAAAAATAAATAAATGCCTACCCATGAGTAGGCATTTCGGGCGGTGTGTTAACATTTTTTACGACATTATTGTATATTCAGGATAATATAACTACATTTGCGAGCAACTATAAGAAGCTGGTATGGAACAACTGCAAGTGATTCAAAGCAAGATATACGAGGTTAGAGGCCAAAAGGTGATGCTCGACAAAGACCTGGCCGAACTCTATCAAGTGACAACGGGAAATCTGAACAAGGCTGTCAAGAGAAACATAAAGCGATTCCCACCTGATTTCATGTTCCAATTGACCGACGAGGAATGGGAGGCTCTAAGATTCCAAAATGGAATCATAAAACAGGGCTTTATCCAACCCGAGTAATTACCTCTCAACGATACACCAATCGCCCGATACACATCATCGGGCGATTTTTTATTCACATAACTTATTCACTTAACAACACCAATATCATGCAAAAAAGAGAACAAACATTATCACCCATCGGTGAGGTGATCACTGCCGAGCGCAAGGCGCTGGGCATCCGTGTCGTGGACTTCTGCCGTGAGGCCCACATCAGTCGCGTAACCTACTACGAGCTGCTTAAAGGAAACACCATTCCGTGATGGTACACATCAGACTCCTACGCTGCATGAGGGAGTATCATACAGTGCAAGAGTCGCGTGAGTTTGAGCAGCGCTACCTCGACGCGCTATTGGAATAAGATAGTTTTCGTTATCGTTATCGTTAACGTTAAGTAGTAATCGGACTATTGCCCGATTACTACTTTCCGTCCATTCTTAATATAGATTCCACGTGTAGGATTCGTCACCTTACGGCCTTGGAGGTCGTAGTAGACAGGAGCACCCTCATCCTCTATTAACGGAGACATAGAAGCAGCAGTAAGGTCAAGCGCATAGACTCCCTTGTCGGAGGTACAGAGATATAATGTACGGTCGTGGATGGCGATGGAGACTAATGAGGTAGCTATGCCCTGCATATTGTAAATCTCGCTCCAAGTAAAGCCGCCGTCGGTGCTACGCTTCACACGGGTGGCCGTAATGCCATAGAGGATTTCCGGGTCATAAGGGTCGTACACCACATCCATTAGAGTACGTGTGTCAGCACTGGGAGATCTATTCCAATTTTCAAGCGAACCATCTGTCATATAGTATATATCACCATAGGCTATGACTTTGTTCTTGTCTGTCGGGTGGAAAAGTATGCCCATAATATAGACTTGGCCATCACCATAGCTCTCAAAGCTCTTTCCTCCATCAAGGCTCATACAGATATTCCCAGTCCAATACATATTGTTGTTCATGTAACCTACGATTTGTAGAGTATCGAGGGGATTATAGCTGAGATCGCAAGCCGAACCGTCCCCAACGTCCTTTATTCTAGACCATGTCAGGCCACCATCGCCCGTATAAGCGACGACGCCAGAATGTGCCACATACATATGCTTGGCGTTGTATGGATGCACACCCACACCCGCTCCTTTCCCATCAATGGATATTTCTGCCAAAAAACCATCGTATATCCTCTCCATAGTAACAGTATTTACCGCTGTGCCACCATCATACGAGATATACAATTGGTTCACTGTAGAAACAATAACCGTATCGCCACGCACGGCAAAGTCGCTGACATACTCATCGGTAGCAATCACCTGCTCCCACTCATCAGAACCATCCAAGGCATAGCGGTAGAGGCCCTTGCTGGTAGAGGCATAGAGGTAGTTATCTGACACTTCCAATAGGGGAAGAGGGGCATAAGGCTTCACGGCACAATGAACCTCCTCGACCAAGCCAAGCGAGGTCAACTGAGCCATTGCACCTTGTACAAAGAAGAGTAAGAGAAAGAAATGAAATACTCTGGTTTTCATATGAATTAGATTTTAAGAGTTGAACGATTGGGCAAAGATAAAAAAAAAACAGATTATTCAAACAACTAAGATAAAAAAATCACCAAGGATAGACATATAGATAGCCCCCTTCTTCAACAACCACTGATGACCGAAGAATAGCAGACTTTACAAATTCTGATTCCACGTATCCATTACTCTGGATAGTAACATTCTCCACTTCAACGTAAGTGTTATTATAATTCTCAGGATAATCTATAACAACATCTCTCACATAGGTTGTTTCTAGATCCTTAGCAGCAATCTTAACTTCTTTGAAGTTGCTCCCGTTCGGCATAACCAAAGTAAACTTTGCTTCTGCTCTCACTCAATCGCAACTTTCTTTCCATCCTTAATATAGATTCCACGTGTAGGATTTGCTACGGGGCGGCCCATGAGGTCGTAGTAGGGAGTGGGTGCTTTATTCGCCACAGATGTGGACACCGAAGTCTCAGGCTGCCCCTCTTTGCCCCACAGTAGCACTCCGTTGCGGTAGAAGCTGAGGGGAGTACCAACTGCTTCAGGGCTAAAGAACATATTGTCATTATAGCCTATACCATAAATAAGACCTGAACCGCCTAAGGTACTGAGTATTATGAAAGGCACCTTTTCTCCATTGTGAAGTGTGACCGAAGATATACCGTCTATACTCTCATATTCATCATCAAGGCCATTACTGCATAAGCATATCTTGTCGCCAGGCTTCCATTTGCGCGGAGTGAAATCGTAGAGGGTCAGCCAATCTTCTCTGTATTCTCCATATTTAAAATACACTACTCCGTTGAGACTTTCGTAGATTAGACCATACAATTTGACACTATCCGTAGAATTGCTCCATAAGGTAACGCACTGACGCCCATCAACGATGGTATCATTGCCTGTCCATATGTTATAATCTATAGTGTCGAACTCTATCGTAAAATCTTCGAAGTTATGGCTATGACTTATGAGCCGGCTACTGGTATACACTTCATTGGCGGGGAAGAAACGGTCTTCACGTTCCTTCGGAAGCTCTTTTCCCAAGAGTAACTGATTCCAGTAGTAGAAGCTTACGGGATGATGCACAGTGCCGTCTTCTGGATGCGAACGACAGACTGGGCTGAAGAATGTTTCTCCCATATAGCCTATGCCATGAATGAGGTTACCACCTCCCTGATAGGTGGCCACCTGACGTGTGGCACCATTAAGCAAGGTAATGGTATCTATTGTTTCTATTGGCATACGGCCAAACTCAGCATCTTTGATGCTGTCGCCCACGCACCATACTGGCAACGAGAAATCGTATAGCAAATTCCACTCGCCATCGTCGGTGTATCTGATGTATACCTTGTCGTCTACCTCATGGAGCAGATACTGCTCAAGATTCTCTGGCGTGTCGGTACAGTACTGCCACAGTTGCACACACTCCTTGCCATCAACTAACGTATCACCGCCAGTGTAAAGATTATAATAGGTGGTGTCGTTGCTAAACATCGAGGTCACCATATTGGTGCAGCGGATGCTATGGGCGGGAAAGAAGGGACCATGCGTTGCAGGCTTTCCCCAAAGCAGGGTATCGTTGCGGTAGAAGCTATAGGGTTGGAGTTCTTTGCTTGGGCCATCGCTGAAATCGCGATATTCCAAGAAGGGCCAGTCGATGTAGCCGAGGCCATACATCAGCAAGCCGTAGCTCACCTGTATCTCTTCGCCGTTGAGCAGGGTGTAACTGCTGAGGGAGGGAGTAGTTGAGCTCGGTTTCCCCATAAAATATCCCTCGACATATTTTTCACCCTCTTTCCAGCCCCCTTCGGGAAACTCAAACAGAATTGTCCAGTCTGAGTATCCACCCTCTGCTAGAGGGTATTTGTAGGAGATGATTCCATCCTCTTCGCAGAGGAAGCGCAGCTCCTTATCCTTGGGGGTATCTTCACAATACTTCCACAACATCACACAGGGCTTGCCGTCCACAATGGTGTCATTACCTGTATAATAATGATAATAGATATTCCTCTGTTGGTTGCCTCTCTTCATAGGATTCCACTCGTAGATGGTCTTCGTAATGACATTGACGCAATGGATGCTGTTGGCGGGGAAGAAGCGCCCCCCTGCATATAGGCTGATGCTGCAAAGGAGCATCAATGCACTGAGGAAGATTCGTACTGAGGTTTTCATGATATGGTATTTTACTTTATTATTAGTCGGGCTCCTTTCTCGCATTTGAACCCATTTTTAATGACAGTTTTTACACTGCTGTCAAAGGCTAGGGTTCCCTGCTTGACGACTACATTACCCTGTGTTTGCGTAGAATCAACATTGTTGCCAACAATTATTACATCGGATGTATATGAAATCTTACCACCAGGAAATGTTTGTCCCTGCAAATATAGGGTATTATTTTCATTCTCAAAAATATTACGACCAGACTTAACGGTCAAAAGAAAATAATCATTCGCATACTTATTCGGGATTTTAGAACGATCGACACAGACAAGAACAGGTACGTTTGGACTCCCTTCACCATAATATTCTCCTGTGCGATAGTAAGTTGCTCCATTATCTCCGAGACTTGTCATTGTTATTATATCTGTTTGCAGACCTTGAACGAATACCGAGTCTGGATAGAATTTCATATTTATATGTTCATGGGGATAAGAATTGGCGCTAGTATAAACCGTCAAATCGGGGTCACCTATCGCATTCATAGCCAATATCAATGTTCTCGCATGGTCATAAGTGTTAAAATGACCAGCGTGCATACTTTTTGCAGCAATTACAGCATCAGCAAAACGGTGGTATGAATCGTTTAGATTCACCCAAAAATCACGGCAAAGCCCTTCTGATATACTCGTAAATCCCTTAAAGGAACTCCCCCAAAAAGCCAATGCACCACCTCTCTCTTTTTTTAAAAAAGCCTCACATAATTTCGGAGAACCATAAGACTGAAAATATCCAGAATAACACGCTTCTGACGTAATAATCATAGGTTTATTGTCATTAGTTAATTGTAAAACATCAGACGCATAAAAGTCTGTAGAGGCAAGTTGCCAATAATCTGGCATACCGTGTGTGTTCATATGCATATAGTGAGGTTCTATACTATTAAATGCTCTTATAAGGTTAGATGAGTTTAATATACTATCATTTCCTGTATATCCTAAATTATTTCCTGTATCATAAAAATAATGTTTTTCTAAATTAGGATATAAAGGCCGTATGTAATCCTCATACATAGTTTCTGTGCTAAAATGTGCATCACTAACTCCTGGTGAATGATATTCATTAAGAAGACATCCAGATAGCAACATTCTATTCATCCACGCCCCGGCATAAAAGGCTTTTTCATAATTCAATAATTTCTGAGTATAAGCTTTGACCTCTACAGTGTTACAAACAGGAAGTCTAGAGACTTTTATTTGAGGGGTAAGGAATACATTATCTTCTATTTCACCATAATATTTATCATCGTCGGCATTCCAATCAAATTCTCCTTCAAAATTTGCATAATACGCATCAGAAGCTACCGTTGTATTATATGCTTCACCCATAGTGTTGTAAATATAGCAGTTTCGAGAAGGGACAACGAAGTTGTCACCACCAAGTAGTACCCAATCTAAAGAATGGTTTTCAAAATAATCAAATAAACATCGCTTTATTTTTTCTTGATTATCTGCACCTGCATATTGAGCATAGATAGCTTCTGTTGATATAATCTCAGCTTTCACTCCTTTTTGAGTTTTCCAATCTCGCAATGGTTTGAATGCATCAACAAGAGAATCCGCTGTAATAACTATATATTTGACCACTTCATTGTTTGCTCTTGTTGTTGCTTGGCGAGAAGGTGCTCTAGGTTCCTTCTCAAACGACAAACTTATAGAAGAAATAAAATAAAGATTCCCATTAGCAGCATCGTATTCAAAAGGGGAAACCGTAAGAAAGGAAATCTCTTTACCATCACGCATAGTAGTTCCATAAATAAAATCAGCAGTTATCTCAGGATATATTTGCTGTCCATAGTCAGGTGGTGCAATTTTGTCAACTGCGGGTATAGGCATATTTGTTGCATAGCATTCTTCATTGGGAGCAACATATACATTGGAAGCTATAAGTTCTTTTCTCCTTACTTCGTATGTGAAAGTTCCCTTTTTAGACTTCCCGTCAATACTTATACGCTGGGTATAAAGGGGCAAAGCAGGAGTTGAAGTATCAAGTCCGAACGAATATCCTGGCTTCACAGGTGTAATGCTCACTACGCTATCGTTCTGCTCAATTTGGAAATCTGACAAATTGAAAGTCAAGTTATGTGTATCAGCATTTGCCGCTAGCACGTACAAGAAAGCCGACACATACAACAAGCATCTCCTTATATTTAGAGCTTTCATAACGCACCCTCCTACTTCGTTAATATCATTCGCTTGGTATCAATCACCTGTCCGTCTGCAATGAGGGCATAGAGGTACATACCTGCACTTAGGCTACCACCGTCAATGGTTACGCTGGTCTCGCCACGTTCTGTTACGGAATACTCCGTTATCTGCTCACCATTCATGTTGTAGATGTAAAGGTCAGCCTTAACCACATCTTCGGCAACATCACAACGAATGGTCGTACTCTCGGTAAACGGATTTGGCGTGTTCTGGTAAAGTGTAGTCACTACGGCATCAATGTTTGTCGCGTCTTCTTCGGATGAGCGCGAGACTGACTTTTTGATGGGTGAATCATTTCCTCTTAAATCATCAACCTCATCCTTCAGTTCCTGGATAGAACTGATAAGCAAAGGTATTATTTCGATGTAGTTGATAGTAAGGTAACCACCACGTCCCTCTTTTACCAAGTTTGGATATATCTTTTGTAACTCTTGTGCAATGAGGCCATAATGTTTCTCGTCCTCACTCAATGACACTTCACTTGATAGGATAGAATGACTTGCTGATACAGTATCAGGATTCTCGAAAGATGATGCCATTTGCGCCTCAATATTGACATAATTGTACTCTACAACATTCATACTCATTATGTTATCAAGTGGGCTGTCATGCTTTGTCACCGATTGGATATTTCTTTTTACACGAGAATCTGACAATGTTGTAATGGCATTGGCCGACAATGTTCCAGTGGTATGGACATCTCCATGGAAGAATCCGGCATAACGGCCACCTGTATTTATTCCATTCTCTTCATTACTTGTCGAGCCATAAACACCTGCTCCATTTAGTGCCCCATTCAAGACGCCCAGTACACCATAGTTATATCCACTAGTAGCATTGCCTGCATATGCCATAATGCCAAAGGCACGACCAGCATCAACAACATTACTACTACTCGCACGCGCATAAATACCCACAGTGCAAAAACCGGGAGCAATTTTAGATGAGAAAAGTTGCCCTGCAACTTGATATCCATTGAACGTTAAACTTGTACGGTTTACATAGAGTCCAACATTTTGTTTATTGTTAGGTACAATATGTACAGAACTATTACTGTTACCTGTTGTGTTTATGCTGAGATTGGATAGTAATCCTGCAGAGTCTTCAGTTCCTATAGAAACTTTTCCATTCTCATCCACCAATAGCTGGGCATTGGCAACACCGAAGCACAATGCTATCATAAGCATCGAAAGAATTGTCTTTTTCATACAATTAGATTTTTTAGAAATGAATAATTATGTTGGTTTTGATCATAATCTGAAGTTGCCAGTAAAGCATTCACCATACTCAGTCACAATCTCCACCGAATAGCTACCAGCACCACCACCAGAAATGCAAATTTCGCCCATTCCATCGGAAATATCCGTGGTAGCATCCCAAACTTGATTCGTCGTTTCATTCACTACACTAACAGCAATTGATGAGAACTCTGCAGAGGTACTTATATATATAGTATCTCCTTGATAATAGGCGGTGAAAGGTATTGGCAAGACTCCCCTTTGATCATTTCCAGTGATTACTTCACCTGTAGTTAACGGAATATGAACCTCTTCATCCTCATTTGTTGCCATCACTTTAATGGTGCCCATTACAAATAGGCAAGCGGCTAACATTAGCCATTGAAATGTGTGCTTCATAATCTTGTTGTTTTTATTAAGTTTGTTTACCCCAAAGTTAGAGGGTATTTATAAGGCTAAAAAAGAAATCACATAAAAAGCGCATAACAACTTCACGTCGTTATGCGCTGATTTTAAGCATATTACAAACTTATTATATTCCCAAAATATAACAAGTGCGCCTATAGAGTGTTTATGTCATTGATTTTCAGCAACTTACCCCCCCCCCATTTTCTAATGAAGAAATTAGTGATTTGTTATAACAGGCCGTTAAGCATAGATTATCAGCCACTTACTTCATCTTGTCGAGCATCAATTGCTTGTTTGGAGCGTTGGACTTACAGATTTTGCTGCGGAGACGCTGTTTGTAGACAGGAATCTGATTGGCCTCTATGCCTGTGAATACGCTGATGGTCTTACCCGAGAATCCGATATAGAAACAGCAAAGAAGGTGGTAATCTATCTTGGAAAACATCTTAGGCAACTCGGCACGAATGCAGGCCATCACGTTATCGCAATATTCATTGATGATATCTTCGAGCTGGGCAAACTCTTCGTCTACAGAAAGACGCTCTATCTCTGTTAATACCTTCTTATATACCTTATCTTTCTCACTCTTGTTGGCAGTGCCCTCATAGTAGGTTTTGCTCAATTCATCGAGCAGTTGGTATCGTGCCCTGAAGAGTTGAGATATCTGCTGATTCATGACATGCAGTTTGGTATCATACGTCAAACGCTGAGCAGACAACTCGTGATGTACCTCTTCCAATGCCTGCTCCTTGTTATATACAGTAAGACGTAGTTCATCGGCCAGTTCTATCTGCTCTATTAGCTGACGGTTCTTATTACGTAGGAACCGACGCACATAGATACCCAATACCACAGCCACCATCAATGCTACCACGGCAGCGCCCCGCATCAAATAGCGTTGCTGCTGGTTGCGTAGCTCCTCTACTTTTAAGCGGGTCTCATAATGGTCGCGCTGGGAGGCAATAAGAGGTTGTTGTAAGGTGATGCGTATTATGGAATCTTGATGAGCAAGCAAATGTTCATGGCAACGAAGAGCCATATCCTTATCTCCCAATAATTTGCCCACCAAGTAATTCTTATCCCATAATTTTGCTGTATCTTCGGCCGTAGCACTCATCTGCCACGCTTGTCCCAAAGCGTCTTCAGACGCAATCCTATCCTCCTTTAGCGCATAGTAATAAGCTATAATGCAGTATGTAGCTGTATTTTGGGGAAGCGTGTTGACAGGGTAGCGTATAAAAAGTGAATCTAACGCCTCAATATTTGCTGTAGCATCATACAAGCGAAGCAAGGGAGTAAGTGAACTACCTATAATATAGGAATCATCATGCACTTCGCCCCATACCAAGGCTTCTCTTAATAAGGGTTCTGCCTGCGTAGCACATTTCATGTTAAGATAAATCAAGCCTATATTGCGCTTGGCAATACATTGCAAACGCTCTTTGCCGGCCTTCTCATAATGGATAAGTGCATTCCCTATATACTCCAATGCTCGAGGATAATCGTAGTCATTACCATAGAGCGCACCCATCTGTGCATACAGCAACCCCACTGGATATGGTGCATCCACCTCATCCACAAACTCCTTGGCACGCGTGTAGGCAGTCATCGCCTCATGGCTCAATCCAGCATTGGCATATACGCGGCCATGATAGTAGAAGGCCTGCAGGCGACGGAGCGGCAAGCCTTTGCGGTCGTAGTAGCGCGTAGCCACGCAGATGAGCGAGTCGTCCGCCACATCGATATAGCTTTTGTCCTGTGCCTGCACGGTAAGCAGCGCATACAGCGCACGACGCTCGCCCCAGCGCGGCATGTCGGCAGCGGTGAGCACAGTGAGCACCGAGTCCGGCGCATCATTCATCCGCGCCTCCAGCCGCTCCAGCTCACGCATGGAAAGGCGACCGCCACACCCCATGCAGAGGGTGGCGAGAAGGAGGGCATATATCACGGTGCGGAGCCTCATGCCACAAAGATACGAATAAACGAGCGAATAAAAAGCACTACGCGAAGAAAAGCTCGCTTTTATTTCTCGCAGTGCTATTTTTATTTCCAGCGAGTGCAAGTATCTTCATGGCGAAGCCATAAAGATACGAATAAACGAGCGAGAAATATCAAACCCGCTTGAGTATTTATCACAGCGAGTGCAGTTCTTCCTTGATACCGCCGAAGAAGATGCCAGTGGCATCGTAGATGGGATAGTAGAGCACTGAGGCCTCTTTCTTCTCGGCGGAGATAAGGCTGTCGTGCTGGTCGAAGAATTCGATACCTGTGATGACAACACCCACGAGTAGAGCACTCTTGAGCACGCCTACCAAGCCGCCCAGGAGGCGGTTGACCCATCCGAGGCAGATAATGCTGAGCAACTTAGACACCAGCCAACCGGCCAGATTGAAGAGCAGGGGCACGACAATCAGGATGAGTATGAATGCCGTAACGTAAGCCACCTCGACAGAAAGGTCAAGTGTGCTGACCAGCCACTCTCCTACAGGGAGGTAGAAGGCACGACCGAGGAGTAAACCTCCTATAAAACCAGCCAATCCGGCTATCTGCTTCACTGCTCCGTCGCGCAAGCCACCGATAAGGCCGATGGCAAGAAGCACGGCGATGATGATGTCAATTGTTTGCACGTTAACACGTATTAAACTAAACAAACCACAGATTACTCAGATTACACGGATTAAGTGCTACGACAGAATCTGAGAAATCTGTGAAATCTGTGGTTATATAAAGATTGCGAATTACAAAGTTTGTTTTACCTCAACGGTCTTGAAGGTCTCGATGATGTCGCCCTGCTTGATATCGTTGCAACCGACAAGCGAGATACCACACTCAAAGTTGGTACCTACCTCCTTTACATCGTCCTTGAAACGCTTCAGGGCATTGATATCACCGGTGAAGATAACGATACCGTCGCGGATGAGGCGTGCACGGTCGGAGCGGGTAACCTTACCCTCACGCACCATAGCACCGGCCACATAACCCACCTTGGAGATGTGGAACACCTCGCGCACCTCGATGGTAGAGGTAACCTCCTCCTTGATGGTAGGAGCAAGCATACCTTCCATAGCGGCCTTCACCTCCTCAAGGGCATCGTAGATGATGCTGTAGAGGCGGATGTCGACACCAGCCGTCTCGGCATACTTGCGGGCTGCCTGTGAAGGACGCACCTGGAAGCCGATGATGATGGCTTGTGACGCCGAGGCGAGGGTAACGTCGGACTCGGATATCTGACCCACAGCCTTGTGGATGACGTTGACCTGAATCTGCTCGGTAGAGAGCTTGATGAGCGAGTCGCTGAGGGCCTCGATAGAGCCGTCCACGTCGCCCTTGACAATGATGTTGAGCTCCTGGAAGCTGCCGAGTGCGATACGGCGGCCCACCTCGTCGAGGGTAAGCATCTTCTGGGTGCGCAGACCCTGCTCGCGCTGCAGCTGCTCGCGCTTGTTGGCAATCTCGCGGGCCTCCTGCTCGGTCTCGATCACGTGGAAGGCATCACCGGCCTGCGGTGCGCCATTAAGACCGAGGATGAGCACGGGCTCGGCAGGACCGGCCTGCTTGATGCGCTGGTTACGCTCGTTGAACATGGCTTTCACGCGACCGAAGTGTGTACCGGCCAATACGATATCGCCCATCTTGAGCGTACCGTTCTGCACGAGTACGGTAGCCACGTAGCCACGGCCCTTGTCGAGGGTAGACTCGATGATGGAACCTGTAGCACGCTTGTCGGGGTTGGCCTTGAGGTCGAGCATCTCGGCTTCGAGCAGCACCTTCTCGAGAAGGTCTTCTACACCGATACCGGCCTTGGCCGAGATGTCTTGCGACTGGTACTTACCGCCCCAATCCTCTACGAGGAGGTTCATGTTGGCCAGCTGTCCCTTGATCTTCTCGGGGTCGGCATGGGGCTTATCAATCTTGTTGATGGCGAACACCATAGGCACGCCTGCTGCCTGAGCGTGGTGGATAGCCTCCTTGGTCTGGGGCATCACGTCGTCGTCGGCAGCCACGATGATGATGGCGATGTCGGTCACCTGGGCACCACGGGCACGCATGGCTGTAAAGGCCTCGTGACCGGGAGTATCGAGGAAGGTGATGCGACGGCCATCCTCGAGCTTCACGTTGTAGGCACCGATGTGCTGGGTGATACCACCTGCCTCACCGGCAATGACGTTTGACTTGCGGATATAGTCGAGCAATGAGGTCTTACCGTGGTCAACGTGACCCATCACCGTTACGATAGGTGCACGGGGCTGGAGATCCTCCTCACGGTCCTCCTCCTCAGAGATGGCCTGAGCTACCTCGGCGCTGACAAACTCGGTAGTGAAGCCGAACTCCTCAGCTACGATATTGATAGTCTCGGCATCGAGGCGCTGGTTGATAGACACCATCATGCCAATACTCATACAGGTACCGATAACCTGAGCTACGCCCACATTCATCATGCTGGCAAGCTCGTTGGCGGTAACGAACTCGGTGAGCTTGAGCACCTTGCTGTCTGCGCTCTCCTGAGCCATCTGCTGCTGCAGACGATCGGCAGCCTGATTACGCTTTTCCTTACGGTACTTAGCACCAGTAGACTTGGGCTTATTGGTCAGACGAGCCAGGGTATCCTTCACTTGCTTCTGGATTTCCTCCTCGCTCATCTCGCTCTTTTCAAGGATACGCCTGGCGCGTTCCTTATCGCGATCAAACTTTGCACGATGAGGGTCATTGGCCTTACCATTATTCTTACCTCCCTGACTATTGTTGCGATTGTCATTGGCAACAGCCTGACCAGCCTTGTTGATATCAACACGCTCATTCTGTATACGGGCACGTTTTTTCTTCTTTCCGTCACCAGCTGCAGCCCCCTGACCCTCTTTCTTGGCCGCTACTTGCTGCTTGCGCTGTGCTGCCTGCTCTTCGCGTTCCTTGCGCTTCTCTTCCTTCGACTTTTTCTTAGGACGAGTTGACTGATTGATCGCGGATAAATCCACCTTACCAACCACATTGATTTTCGATACAATCTCTGGACGCTTCACAGCAAAAATCTCTTCATCTTTTTCTTCTGTGACTTCAGGCTTCACATCCTCTGCAGGAGATACTAGTTCAGGAACTTCTTCTTCAGAAGGCACCTCTATTACAGGCTCTTCAACTACAGGAGAACTATCCTGCACTACAGGTGCTTCCACAATTACAGGCTCTTCCACGACCTTAGCAGGCTTAGTACTTATAGACTTTTCAACAGGGGTTTCCTTCTTGGGAGCATCAAGGTTTATCTTGCCTACCACTTTAAAAGCTACGTTCGCCTTGGTCTCTTCTTCAGGAGCTGGCTCCACTGTCTTAGGAGGAGCCACTGATACTGTGGGTTTCGTTTCTTTTTTATTATCTAAGCGTTTACGTTGGTCTTGCTCTGCCTTTAGGCGCAAGTCCTTATCAGAACTAAACTGCATGATTAATAACTCATACTGCTCGTCAGTAATCTTGGCGTTCAGCGAGTTATCGACCGTATGCCCTTTTTTCTGCAAGAAATCAACAACGGTTTGCAATCCTACGTTGAGTTCCTTAGTTACTTTACTTAATCTTGGCATTCCAATTCTTTTTTAGTGGAGACTGAGGGTTGAAAGTTGAAATAACTATTCGAATGAACACACATAGCGAAGCATCCTAAGTTCTCAACCCGCAACTCTAACTATTACTTAATCTTCATTCTCAAACTCTGCACGCAAGATAGCATAGATTTCGTCTACCATGTCTTCCTCGAGATCTGCTTTTTCAACAAGAACCTCACGCGGAGTATTCAGTACTCCCTTAGCTGTATCAACACCTAGGGCACGGATTGCATCTATAACCCATTGGTCAATTTCGTCTGCAAACTCCTCAAGATAGATATCTTCCTCTTCATTCTCGTCATCGATCTCACGGAATACATCAATGGTATACTCGGTAAGCATACTTGCAAGCTTAATATTCATACCGCCCTTACCAATTGCCAACGACACCTGATCAGGCTTAAGATAAACCTCCGCTTTGCGTTCCTCTTCATTGAGGATGATTGAAGACACTACAGCAGGGCTTAAAGCACGCTTGATAAACAGTTCTATATTCGATGTATAGTTGATCACGTCGATATTCTCATTGCGCAGCTCACGCACAATGCCATGGATGCGCGATCCCTTTACACCTACACAAGCACCTACGGGATCGATACGATCATCGTATGATTCTACAGCAATCTTGGCACGCTCACCTGGAATTCGAGCAATACGCTTGAGGGTGATAAGACCATCGTTGATCTCGGGTACTTCCTGCTCAAACAGACGTTGCAAGAATATTGGCGATGTACGGCTCAATATTATCTTAGGATTATTATTAACATTGTCTACACGAAGTACTACGGCACGTACCGTCTCTCCTTTGCGATAAAAGTCGCTAGGAATCTGCTCTGTTTTAGGAAGCAACAATTCGTTGCCATCATCATCGAGCAACAATATCTCTTTCTTCCAAATTTGGTACACCTCTGCAGCAATAACGGTGCCCACCATATCCTTATACTTATGATAAAGGCTATCCTTCTCCAGTTCAAGGATTTTTGAAGCTAGAGTTTGGCGCAAAGTAAGGATCGCACGACGGCCAAACGACATGAAAGATACTTCATCGGTTACCTCTTCACCCACCTCATAATCATCATCTATCTTCAAAGCCTCACTCAAAGCTATCTCTGCATTAGGATCAGTAAGTTCATCATCTTCTACCACTACGCGATTACGACGTATCTCAAAGTCACCCTTATCCGGATTCACAATCACATCGTAATTCTTGTCTGAACCGAAAGTCTTCGCAATAACACTGCGGAAGCTTTCCTCCAACACGTTGATCATCGTCGTACGGTCGATGCTCTTCAACTCCTTAAACTCTTGGAATGTATCAACAAGGTTGACTACATCTTCTTTCTTCTTTGCCATAGTTGTTTAAAAGTTTATCAGATATTTTGTATATTTAGTTTCTTCATATCGCCAAGTACATTCCTTGGTTGTCATTATCGGGCGCTTAGCCCCTTCAGGCCTCTCCTTTACCTGCATTTCGATACAGAAATCAGCCTCTTCGGCACGAGTAAGTACACCACGATACTTCTTGCCATCCTTGGCGAGCACCTCAACCTCCTTGCCGATGTGGTTTACATATTGCTGCAGCACCTTGAAAGGCTGCCCAATGCCAGCCGATCCCACTTCAAGCTCATAGTCCTCTTCATCACGATTGAGGTTACCTTCAATATGTCTGCTCAGCTGTACGCAATCTTCAATCCATACCCCTTCGGCATGGTCTATCTCCACCGAAATACAATTGTCGGCACTCACGTTGACATCGACCAAGAAATATTCTTTGTCGGCCAACCATTCATTTACAATCTCAATAACTTTTTGCTTTGCAATCATGCGTGTAATACAGTAAATAATAATGTATGCATAAATAAAAAAGACCCCCGAAGGAGCCCCTCACATATCATCTAATTCGATGCAAAATTACAATTTTCTATAATTACAGCCAAATATTATCACGTTTTTTTCTATCTTCGCACCAGAAATTTGAATAATATGAGACGTAAAGCCCAACAGACCAACCGTAATTTCATGTATGGAACCGCAGTATTGGCAATAGCTGTAATCTTGATTGTGGTGATTTTTACAGGACTGGCCTTCGACATGAAGGAGGAGCAATCAGCACTATCGGCCACCAAAGACACATACACTCTGAGTTTTGACGAAGGATTCACGGCAGACAGCTATCGAGTATACATCAATGACAGTCTCCTCTATGAGGGAACTTTATCATCCGGCAAGGATCTAATGCTAAACCGTTTCGCCGATGACAATGCGCTCATCATCGTCGACAATAGCAACGATTTGATGCAAATAGTAACTATCCCTGGAAAGTCTGGTACATTCAGCATCAAGCACACCGTTGATGGCATTACAATAAAGAAAAAGAAGAATATTTAATAAGAAAAGGGTACATACAGTAACAACAATCACACATTTGATTTTTTTTCATTAACTTTGTCATCTGTATCTAACCATAACAGTTTTTAGATTGTAACACAATGAAGAAACTTTTCGCAACAATAGCCTTTTGTAGTATTGCATTAGGCTTAACAGCACAGGAGCTAGGCACTAAAGGAGGGCAATACCTACGTAAAGATGTCCCAGAAGAGACATTCCGAAAAGCGACCATGCTATTCGATGCCGGCAGCTACCACGAAGCTGAAGCATTATTACAGTCACTCATTGACAACAAGGAGTATAAGAGAGAAGCTGCATACTTGCTATCCCTTATCGCTTTCGAGCGCAACGCTTCTTCCAGTGTCGAGACATTGGAGGAATACCTTGCCACCTATCCCGACAGTCCTAATCGGAATCATATAAAATCGTTAATACTACAAGGGTTATATGCCCAAGAACAATATGAGATAGTTACAGGCTACATGCATGAGATCAACCCTGACTTGTTGGGTACGGAAGACCGCGATAACACCATCCTCGCATATGCCATGTCTCTACTTATGACTGGACGTAGCGAAGAGGCAGCCATGCAGCTTGGCATATTGATTGCCATCAGCAACAGATACGATACAGAAGCGAACTATTACATTGCCTATACAGATTACCTGTCTAAGCGCTACGAAGAGGCATACGATGGATTCAATAGGACCATAGCCAATATTAAAGGGAAAGTATACCACAAGCCTTCACACTATTATCTTGCCGAGATTGCTCTGGAGACCAAGGATTATATACAAGCCGAGCAGCGTGCCATGGATTACATAGAGGAATACAAAGAAGATAGATACACTACAGAAATGAAGCGTATTGCCGGTGATGCACTCTATGCGCAAGAGAAGTATTTGAATGCCGCCCTTATCCTCGAAGAATATTTAGCCGAGTCCGATGAGCCCCAAAGAGCCTCTCTATACCGTTTGGGAATGTCACATTTCCGCTCCAACGAGTGGTTAAGGGCTCCCGAAATCTTTGCCATGACAACAGAAGAGGAGGACGAGATTTCCCAAAGTGCCCATCTGCATACCGGCCTTTGCTATTTAAGTACAAATGATAAGAATAGGGCGCGCATGAGTTTCGAACAGGCAGCAGCAATGACCGCCAACAACACATTGCGGGAACAGGCCATGTATAACTATGCTGTATGTGTACACGAGACATCGTATGATGCATTCGGAGAATCTGTTAGCATATTCGAACGGTTTCTAAATGATTTCCCTGATTCCCCTTATGCAGACCGAATCAACAGCTATTTGGTAGAAACATGCATGCATACCAAGAATTATGAAGCAGCTCTCCATTCGATAGCAAAGATAAAGCGCCCCAGCGCAACCATTCTTGAGGCCAAGCAGCAATTGCTCTACAAGGTGGGGACCGAAGCCTTTGCCAATGGCGACATTGACAGAGCCATAGCCAAGATGGGAGAATCGCTGGAACTGGGAAACTATAACCAGCAGACTAAGGCTGATGCATTCTTTTGGCGCGGAGAAGCATATTATAGAAAAGGGAATATAACCTTGGCAGAGAGAGATTTCAGGCAATATATGAAATTGACAACCGACAAGGAAGGACGCACTTACGCCTTGGCCTTATATGGCATGGGGTACTGCTGTTTTTCCCGGAAGTCTTATATGGAATCATTCGGGTTTTTCAACCAACTTGCCACCAGCCCTCTCGTAGCTCATGTTGACAACACGACATTGGCTGATACCTACATACGCATCGGTGACTGCTACTATCAAGCGCGTCAATACCGCAATGCCGAGAATGCCTACAATCAGGCATTGGATGCGGACCATACGATTGCAGACTATGCCGTATATCAAAAAGCCTTTGCCCAAGGATTATCGGGTAGATACTCTGATAAAGTTGGCACACTCAGTTATCTGATTGAAAACTTTCCGCATTCTGACTATGTAGACGACGCCATGTACGAGAAGGGGCGCGCCTACGTACAAATGAACAATAGCGCATCAGCCATAAGCACCTTCGAGACGTTGCTCCACCAGTTCCCTAAAAGCGGATACGCCCCTAAAGCCGGCAATGAGATAGGCCTCATACACTATCAGAACAACCAAGTAAATGAAGCCATCAAGGCATACAAGAAAGTCATAGCCGAATATCCTGGAAGCGAACAGGCTCATGTTGCCATGCGCGACCTGAAGAATCTATATGTGGAGGAAAACATGGTAGACGAATATGTGATGTACGCATCACAGACCAAGGGTATGGTTGCCGTAGAGGTCAGTGAGCACGACTCCCTAGCCTATAAGGCCGCCGAGATTGCCTATATAGGAGGAGACAACCAAAAAGCAGCAGAAGGCTTTGAGAAATATCTCACCCAATTTGCACAGGGGGCATACGCAGTGGATGCCCAATATTATTTAGGATGCATCTACCATAAACAGAACAAGTCCGATAGAGCCATGGACTTGTTGCACCAAGTAGCCATGCAAAAAAACAGCAAGTACTACAAGGAGGCCCTTCGCTTAGTTGCTGATCTCGCATACAACAAACCGGACTATATCATTGCTCGAGACAGCTATCAGGAGTTAGCCGGGATTACAGAGAATACCACATTGAAGCTCTATGCCCTGACACAATTGACGCGCACGGGACACATGCTATCTGATGACGAACTGGTAATCAGACAAGCCACGGCGGTATTGTCAAATCCCAAGCTGACCCCAGAAACCATGAACGAGATTCGCAGCTACAGAGCCAAGGCATACATGAACAATGCCCGAAACGACGAAGCGCGAAACGACCTTCAGGTCCTTTCCAAAGATACACGAAACATGTACGGAGCCGAAGCCAAATACCTGCTTGCCAAACTTTATTACGACACACACCAATATGACAACGCGGAGAAAGAAGTGCTTGACTACATCAATATAAGTACCCCGCACAGCTACTGGCTGGCGCGTAGCTTTATATTGCTTTCCGATGTATATGTGGCAATGGGCAAGCCCATAGAGGCCAAGCAATACCTTCTTTCACTAAAACAGATGTATAAAGCCAACGACGACATCGCAGACTTGATAGAGAACAGACTTGAGAGATTGAACACCCCCAATGACACAACCCTACCACAATAACTTTATACGATGAAAAAATATATCCTTATATTCTTGCTGACAGCAACGGGTGCACATATAGCAGCCCAGAACGACACCATTAACCGTATGGTATTAGTCGAGAGCACCTACAAGCCGGTAGTAGGCAATGCCGATAAGAGAAACTTCCTGCCCGAGGAGGTAAAACCTACCATGAAGAAGGAGGAAGTGATATATCTCAACGATATTGCCGCAGTAAAGCCCGTAGGACGACATCCTATTGAAACACCCAGCTATACTATACGCCAAGAGGAGTGGATGCCAGGGTATGTTCATTTCGGATACGGCAATTACAACAACCTCAACGGATTAGCATCGTACAGGAAGCAGCTGGGATTCAACAATACGATAGGTGTCAACGCCTTTCTGGAGGGATGGACAGGAAATATCAGACAGACAGACAATAGCAAATGGCGCTCAACGATGCACGAACTAGGCATAAATGCAGACTATGCCCATAGTTGGGACGAGACCTCAATGGAGATCGCGATTGGCGCAGAAAGAAACATCTACAACTACCGTCCACAGGCGACCGACGTCTCTGCCAGACAAACCTCCGCCCATCTCTGGGTCAGGACCCAGCTCAAGGGGACATACGATGACTTGCTTTCCTATCATTTTGTCGCATCGCTGGGCCGTTTTGGCCAGGATTATTGGCAAGGCACGAAGGCACGTAATGCAGAAAATGCCATCCACCTGACCGCCTCGATATCTGCGAACCTTGAGGAATGGGGCAAGGCTTCACTATTGATTGCCAACAGCAATCTTGTCTATGGTGGTATCAGCAATTACAAAAACTACACATCCGTACAGTTAACGCCCAAGTGGGAATACCAGTACGGATTGTGGTCCTTCACCACAGGATTGAACCTCGATTTCCAGAACATCAAGGGAGCCGTAGTACAAGCCTCTCCTGAATGCAAAATCAGCTATGTTCCCACCGAACGCTTCATGATTGACTTCATCATCGATGGAGGACGCCACTTGACCTCTTTCGTTTCGCTTTATGCTCTATCTCCCTATTGGAACAGTACCAAGCAGTTACGTAGCAGCTATGAATATATCAATGCAGAGGTAAGAGGCAATGTTTGCCTTACCGACGGGATGCACTTGGCCGTTCATGGCGGCTACCGCTATACAGGCAATGATCTCCTTGAGACACCACTCAGCTCTGAAGACATCATCTATACCGGCATCACCAACTGCAATGTGAACAGAGCCTTTGTGGGGGCAAACACCACCTACACTTTTGCCGACATATTCAAGGTGAGAGGAAGTGCCGACTTCTTCCATTGCTCAAGCAGGAGCACGTCTGTTGCTTCTGCACGTACCCCACAGTGGGACCTCTGCCTTGACACCCAAGTACGCGTTCTGAAGAACCTACGGGCACAGGCTGGCTACAGATACATAAGGTTTACCGATATAATGGGCGATGCCGTCTATGCCCCAATATCTGACCTGAACATTGGTGCGGTGTATGTTTTAGACAAGCGCTGGTCATTCTCCATCAATGCACACAACCTGCTCAACCAACGGTTTGAGCAATACTACGGCTACGCGTCACAAGGATTCAATGTGATAGCTGGTGCTGCATATAAATTCTAAGGGAACCGAATTATTAACATAAAAAAACGACTTTTTACCTCTTCGTTTAATAGGAGTTGGATTATTTTTCCTACTTTTGCGGCGTTTTTTGGGAAGATGTTTCAAATTATGCAAAAAAATCTAGTCATAGTAGAGTCACCAGCGAAAGCGAAAACCATAGAGAAGTTTCTTGGAAAAGATTATAAGGTAATGTCAAGTTTCGGCCATATCCGTGACCTGAAAGAGAAGTCTTTCAGCATTGACACTACCACCTTTGAACCCACCTATGAGGTCCCGGCCGATAAGAAAAAGTTGGTGGCAGACTTGAAAAAGGCGGCTTCCCAAGCCGAGACCATATGGCTTGCATCCGATGAGGACCGAGAAGGAGAAGCTATCAGTTGGCATCTGTTCGAGGTGCTCGGGCTAAATCCCGACAGCACGCGTCGTATTGTTTTTCATGAGATAACCCCTACCGCCATTAACCACGCCATCAAACATCCACGAGGCATTGACACCAACTTAGTGTATGCCCAACAGGCCCGTCGTGTCCTTGACCGTATTGTTGGTTTCCAGCTCTCCCCCGTACTATGGAAAAAGATCAAACCAGCACTCTCTGCTGGACGTGTACAGTCAGTAGCCGTACGCCTCATTGTTGAGCGCGAACGTGAGGTGACATCATTCAAAAGCGAGCCCTATTACCGGGTAGTGTCAACCTTCCTTGTCCCTGACAGCTCGGGAAACCTTGTAGAGATGAAGGCCGAACTCAATGTAAGATTCAAGACCAAGGAGGAGGCCGAAGCTTTTCTATTACAATGCAAAGAAGCAACTTTCACCATAGAAGAAGTACAAAAGAAACCTGTAGTCAGTCTACCTGCAGCACCATTCACCACCTCCACGCTCCAGCAGGAGGCGGCACGCAAACTAGGTTTTTCAGTATCGCAAACCATGTCTGTAGCCCAACGGTTATATGAGTCGGGACAGATCACTTACATGCGAACAGACTCGACCAACCTTTCAAGTTTATGTCTGAATGCCACTAAGCAGGTCATTATTGAGAACATTGGTGAACAATACTACAAGTTCCGTAACGTTAGGACGAAAATAAAGGGGGCGCAAGAAGCACACGAAGCTATCCGCCCCACCTACATGGATCGTCAGACCATTGAAGGCTCAGCTGCCGAGCGTAAACTCTATGACCTCATTTGGAAGCGCACCGTTGCCTCCCAGATGGCCGACGCACAAAAGGAGAAGACCACGGCCACTATCAGTATCAGCAATAGCAACCACCTATTCATCGCTACCGGAGAGGTAATCACCTTTGACGGCTTCATTCGCGTATACAAGGAATCGCACGACGATGACCTCAACGATAATCAGGGCAATAGCCTGCTCCCCCCATTACATACAGGCGACGTATTGCAATATGCCGAGATACAGGCAGCCCAACGCTACACTACGCAACCCGCACGTTTCGATGAAGCCGCCCTCGTACGCAAACTTGAGAAGTTAGGCATTGGACGTCCATCGACCTATGCACCCACCATCAGCACCATCCAGCAAAGAGGATATGCCACCAAAGAGGATAAACAGGGCAGCGAGCGTCCTGTCAATGTACTTAGCTTACGAGAGAGAGAACTGACTGAGAGAATCACGAAAGAGAGATATGGAAGCGAGAAGGCCAAGCTTATACCTACTGACGTTGGCATGGTGGTCAACGACTTCCTTACCGATGGCTTCGCCCAGGTTCTTGACTATAACTTCACGGCCACCATAGAAAAGGAATTTGACGAGATTGCTGATGGCAAGAAAGAATGGAGCAGTGTCATTGCCGAATTTTATAAAGACTTCCATCCATTGATCGAACAATCACTAAAAGAGAAGTCTAACCATAAGGTCGGAGAAAGATTTCTCGGTACCGACCCCCAGAGCGGACGTCAGGTATCAGTTAAGATTGGGCGCTTTGGTCCTGTAGTGCAGATAGGCCTTGCTTCTGATGTTGAGAAACCCCGTTTTGCACAATTGCAAAAGGGGCAATTCATCGACACTATTACTCTGGAAGAGGCACTGGGTCTCTTTGCTCTTCCCCGTACATTAGGCGAGTATGAGGAGACTCCTGTAGTTATCAATGTTGGCCGTTTCGGTCCCTACGTACAATTAGGAAAGACATACGTGAGCCTTCCTACAGGTACTGACCCCATGAGCATTACTATGGAAGAGAGCATTGAACTCATTGAGAAGAAACGCCAATTTGAGCAGCAGCGCCAAATAAAGACCTTCGCCGAGAATCCTGATGTGGAGATACTTAACGGGCGGTATGGCCCATACATTGCTATGGGTAGAAAGAACTACAAGATACCACGCGGAAAGAACCCCGCCGAGCTGACCTTAGAAGAATGCCAACAGATTATTCACGAAGCAACAGAAAAACCCACTACCCCTCGCCGCCGAAAGAAGCAATAAAAAGAAAAACCTTCACACTTTCAAGATGACCCGTATTCTACTCGTCGGATTCATGGCAGCTGGAAAAACCACCCTAGGGAAAGCGCTTGCCAAGGAATTAGGACTACAATTCATTGATTTGGATCATTATATTGAAGCCCGCTACCATCGCACAATATCACAACTCTTTGCCGAGAAAGGCGAATATGGATTCCGTAAGATTGAACAGAGCATGCTTCACGAAGTAGCAGAGTTTGAAGATGTGATCATCTCTACAGGAGGCGGTACCCCCTGTTTTTTTGACAACATGGAGTTTATGAATCGCCAAGGTACTACCGTATATCTGCAGGCATCCACAGAAGTCATCCACACACGCCTTACCATAGCCCGTGTCCAGCGTCCATTGGTCACAGGCAAGTCAGAAGCAGAGCTACGTACTTATATCGCGGAAACCCTTCAACTACGTATCCCCTATTACCATCAAGCCCATTACACGTTCTGTTCAGAAAAGCTCGAAGATTCCACCCAAGTAAGCGATACCGTATCCCAATTCTGTAGAGAAATACCCCTATCATGACACACAACCGACGCGAGCCTCATAGAGAAGGGATATTTCATTCACCACACAAGAACGAGCAAGATAAAAGCAACCCTAAGTCGCGATAAAGAGAAGAGAGCCCTCCCCAAGGGAGGACTCTACCAAAGGAGCTGCTATTGAGGATGAGCGGCGAGAGATGAAGCCAACATCCATAACGTACGGATAAGCATCTGGCAGTCTCCCCTCCATCATCAAAGAGACTTATGACTTACGGATATAATCGACGAGCCACTCGCCTACCTCTTTCGTGCCATACTTGGCGCCACCCTCAACCTGAATCTCGGGAGTACGTACATGGGCATCGAGCGAAGCATCTACCGCCTTGCGCACCAGAGCGCCCTCCTCTTTGAGGCCAAAGTACTCGAAGAGCATGGCTACAGAGAGCACCTGCGCCAAGGGGTTGGCAATGTTCAGGCCCTTTGCCTGGGGCCATGAGCCATGGATGGGCTCGAATACCGGTGTGCTCTCGCCCGTAGAGGCCGAGGGAAGCAGACCCATAGAGCCGCTGATGACAGAGCCCTCATCGGTGAGGATATCGCCAAAGGTGTTCTCGGTCACCATCACGTCAAAGAAGGTGGGCTCCTGAATCATGCGCATGGCAGCATTATCTACATACATATAGTCGGTGTTCACCTCGGGGTACTGTGGAGCCATCTCCTGTGCAATCTGCCGCCACAGGCGTGACGATGCCAGCACATTGGCCTTGTCCACCACGGTGAGGTGCTTGTTACGCTTCATGGCATACTCGAAACCTACGCGAAGGATACGCTCAATCTCGGGACGGGTGTAGTAGTTGGTGTCATACGCCTTGTCATTGTCCTGATACTTCTCGCCGAAGTACATACCGCCGGTAAGCTCACGGATGCAGATGAAGTCGGCATTCTCCACCAACTCTGCACGCAGGGGCGACTTGTGTACCAAGCACTTGAAGGTCTGCACGGGGCGGATATTGGCAAAGAGGCCCAGCTTCTTGCGCATAGCCAGCAAACCCTGCTCAGGGCGCACCTTGGCAGTTGGGTCATTGTCAAACTTGGGGTCACCTACGGCAGAGAAGAGCACGGCATCGGCCTCCTCGCACACCTGGTAAGTCTCCTCGGGGAAGGGGTCGCCCACCTCATCGATAGCGTGAGCACCACACAAGGCATACTTGTAGCTTACGTTATGTCCAAACTTCTCACATACGGCGGTCATTACATCCACACCCACGGCGGATATTTCGGGGCCGATACCGTCACCGGCCAACACTGCAATCTTAAAATCCATATTTTTTGTTGTTATGGCACACAGATAACGCGGATTCTTAGAGATTACCGCGATTTATTCTTTAATGCCTAAATTATTAACACAAGTTTTTCTTACGATTATTAGAAAATACCTTACGGCGAATTTGAGGTTCCTCACCAAAGTTCAACAGCAGTCCTACTTCTATTTTCGTTGCTTTCAGATAATTTATCAGTTGAAATTCGTGCGCCTGCAACAATTTGTCACAAGCTTTCTGTTCAAGGATAATGCAATCATTGACTAAAATATCTGCGAAATATTCTCCCACTTCATTTCCTTTATAGTATACCTTTATCTGCTGCTGTGCTTTGAATCGAATCCTCGATGCTGTAACTCCTTAAACAAAGCATTTTGATATACCCGTTCAAGGAAGCCGTACCCTAACGAATTATAGACCTCATAAAATGCCGAGATAATCTCCTCTGTTTCATTTTGATACAAGAAATCTTCTTTATATATCATAATCGTAAGAGGTTTCAGTAAACATCAGCAATATCAGCGTCATCAGCGTGCCATCCCAATCTCGTACTCTTCAATCTTTCCCGTATTCTCCAAGAGGAAGTCAATGTCATCGAGCGCATTCATCAGGCAGTACTTCTTGTAGCCATTGATGTCGAATGTCTCGCTATGGCCAGTGGCAAGGTTGGTGACGGTTTGATTGGGCACGTCGACCTTCACTTCGGCTTGCGGGTTAGCGGCAACGGTGTCGAACAACTCCTGTTGGAACTCGCGGCTCACGATGACGGGAAGCACGAAGCAGTTGAGCAGGTTGTTGCGGTGGATGTCGGCAAATGAGTTGCTGATGACTACGCGCACGCCATAGCCTGCGATGGCCCATGCGGCATGCTCGCGGCTGGAGCCTGATCCCCAGTTTTGTCCGCCAATGATAATCTCGTGTACGCCCTGACGCGGAGCCTCGCTGTATTCGGGGCGGTTCATCACAAAGTCTGCCACGGGATGGCCTTCGGCGTCGTAGCGGAGGTCGTGCATGAAGGCATCGCCAAAGAACTGCGGGTCGCGGGTGGTGCTGGCCAGGTAACGGGCAGGGATGATGAGGTCGGTATTGCAGTTGTCAATCTGAATAGGAATACAGGTTGACTGTATGATAGAAAATTTTTGTTTTGCCATAATTAATTACATTTTACGAGGATCAGTGACTACACCTGTTATGGCCGATGCGGCTACCACAAGCGGAGAAGCAAGGATGGTGCGGGCACCGGGGCCTTGGCGACCTACGAAGTTACGGTTGCTCGTCGAGATGGATAGCTTGCCTGCAGGCACCTTGTCAGGGTTCATGGCCAGGCATGAGGAGCATGAGGGAAGGCGCAACTCGAAGCCTGCCTCCTCCAAAATTTTGTCGATGCCCTCGTCGATAATCTGCTGGCGTACGAGCCATGAGCCGGGTACGAGCCAAGCCACTACATTGTCTGCTTTCTTCTTGCCTTTCACCACGGAGGCAAAAGCGCGGAAGTCCTCGATACGGCCATTGGTGCAAGCACCGAGGAAGCAGTAGTCGACGGGAGTGCCTTCGAGCTTCTGGCCGGGTTCGAACTGCATGTAGTCGAGCATGGCGAGGAATTGGTCTCTGTCGGCCTCGGGCACCTCATTCAGCGTGGGGATGCACTCGTCGATGGCGATACCGGCACCAGGGTTGGTGCCATAGGTGATGCGCGGAGCGATGTCCTCGGCACGATAGGTGACCTCCTTGTCAAACACGGCATCAGGGTCAGAATAGAGCTGTCGCCACTCTTCTACGGCTTTGTTCCAAGCCTCGCCCTTAGGGGCATACTCGCGACCCTTGAGGTACTCGAAGGTGATGTCGTCGGGAGCGATGAGACCTGCGCGGCTACCCATCTCGATACTGAGGTTCGAGAGCGTGAGGCGACCCTCCATGCTCATGTTGCGTACGGTAGAGCCGGCATATTCCACGGCATAGCCCGTAGCACCCGAGGTAGTCATCTGTGCCATGATGTAGAGGGCCACGTCCTTGGCGGTGGTACCCTCGGGCAAGGTGCCCTCGATGTTGATGCGCATGGTCTTGGGCTTGCTCTGCAGGATGGTCTGCGAAGCGAGCACCTGCGCTACCTCACTGGTGCCGATACCCATAGCGATGGCGCCTACGGCTCCATGAGTAGATGTGTGGGAGTCACCACACACAATGGTCATGCCCGGCAATGAAAGTGCCTTCTCGGGACCTACCACGTGGATGATACCGTTGTCCTTGGTGCCCATGGCAAAGTGGCGGATGCCAAACTCGGCGCAGTTCTGTGCCAGTGTCTCCACCTGTTTGCGTCCTATGGGGTCATCGATGCGCTCCTGCTGGTCGCTCGGCGTGTTGTGGTCGGGCATTGCCACCACCTGCTCGGGGCGGAACACGCGTATATTCTTGTCTCTCAATGTGTCGAATGCCTGCGGTGTGGTCACCTCATGGCAATAGAGGCGGTCGATGTAAAGTTGGGTGGGGCCATCCTCTACCTTCTGTACCACGTGGGCATCCCAGATTTTATCGAATAATGTTTTCATTTCCTTACTTAAACTTATTTATACAGTCAATATATGCCTCCACACTGGCTGCGATGATATCGGTATTGGCACCGAAGCCATAGTAGAGTTGGTTGTTGTATTCCACTTGCATGTGTACCTTGCCCACATCGTCAGAACCTTTGCTGATGGCCTGGATGGTAAACTCCTTCAAGGTCATGTTACGCTTGATAATCTGCTTGAGGGCCGTGATGGCGGCATCGACAGGACCATTGCCGGTAGCTGCAGCCTCGAACGACTCACCGGCAATCTTCAATCCTAGGCTGGCCACGGAGCGTACGCCCACACCGCTGGTCACTTGCAGGTAGTCGAGCTTGATGTGGTGGTTCTCGCTGCGGTCGGCACCGGCAAGCATCAGCACATCGTCGTCGTTGATTTCCTTCTTCTTGTCGGCCAGGCGGAGGAATTCCTCGTACACCTTATCGAGCTTCTCCTGCTCCAGTTCCACGCCTAGCACGCTGAGGCGATGCTTCAGGGCTGCACGTCCGCTACGCGCGGTGAGCACGATGGCATTGTCGTCGATACCCACCTCCTTGGGATCCATGATCTCGTAGGTAGAGACGTTCTTCAGCACGCCATCCTGATGGATACCGCTCGAGTGAGCAAAGGCGTTGCGACCCACAATGGCCTTGTTGGGCTGCACGGGCATATTCATCAGCGAGCTCACCATGCGGCTCGTGGGGTATATCTTCTGCGTGTTGATATTGGTCTCGATGCCCAGGTCGGGATGGGTCTTGAAGATCATCGCTACCTCCTCCAACGAGGTATTGCCGGCACGCTCACCGATACCGTTGATGGTCACCTCTACCTGACGCGCACCATTGAGTACACCGGCTACGGTGTTGGCTGTAGCCATACCCAAGTCGTTGTGGCAGTGGGTAGAAAGGATAGCGCGACCAGCGGCAAAAGCATCGACATGCTCGTATAGGTACTTAATCTTCTCGCCATACTCGTAGGGGGTGCGGAAGCCTGTCGTGTCGGGGATGTTACACACCGTAGCACCCGCCTTGCACACCGCCTCGATGACACGGGCGAGGTACTCATTGTCGGTACGTCCTGCATCCTCGGCATAGAACTCCACATCCTCTACGTAGCGCTTGGCATACTTCACTGCCGCTACGGCACGCTCGATAATCTCTTCGGGAGTGCTGTTGAACTTATACTTGATGTGCGAGGGGCTGGTGCCGATACCTGTATGTATACGCTTGTGCTTGGCATACTTGAGCGCCTCGGCTGCTACGTCGATATCCTTCTGCACGGCACGGGTGAGCGCACATATCGTGGGCCATGTCACGGCCTTGGAAATCTCGATGACCGAGTTGAAGTCGCCCGGGCTTGACACTGGGAAACCCGCTTCGATGACATCCACACCCAGTGCCTCCAGTTGCTTGGCTACCTGAATCTTCTCCACCGTGTTGAGCTGACAGCCAGGCACCTGCTCGCCATCGCGCAGCGTAGTGTCGAAGATGTACAATCTGTTATTGTTCATTGTCTTTTTTCAAATTGAAAATTGAGAATTGAAAATTGAGATTCGGCTACTCCGAAAAGGATCCATCATCAACAATCCATTACCAACCTTCCATTAATAAATCAAAAAGACCTTCCTCATCGTGATGAGAAAGGTTTATCCATTGTCCTATATACCTATTTATATATAAACGCATTTCTCATCCTTGCCACTTGGTTGCAGTAGCAAGCTATCCAATAGTTGTAGAGAAATGAGATTATACATTTTGTACTTGTTTATATTATTCGGCTGCAAAAATATAAACAAATCGCGTACAAACAAAATAAATCGAAAGCAAATCGTAGTTTTTTGCGACACAAATGAGAAGTGGAAGATTGTCAACAGAAAAAACACAACTGACACGAGGAATGAAAGTTGGTATGAGGAAAGAGGAAGAATTAGGAAGGGTTACGGTAAACTATCTTAGTCCTTTGCCAGATCGAAAATTTACACTAATTTTGCTTTATATTTTAAATATACGAAAGATAGATGCATATTATCAAAGCCGCACTCTTCGACCTCGACGGGGTCGTTATCGACACCGAGAGCCAGTACTCCCTCTTCTGGGGAAGCATAGGCCGCCAATACCGCCCTGACGTGCCCGACTTTGCCGAACGCATCAAGGGTACTACCCTCGAGAGCATCTACAGCAATTGGTTTACCCACCTCGAAGACCAACTACCGGAGATAACACGCCAGCTCGACGAGTTTGAGCAACAGATGCAGTACACCTACATCGAGGGTGTATGCTCCTTCATCAAGAGCCTACGTGAGGCCGGCATCAAGACAGCCATCGTCACCGCCAGCAATGAGGCGAAGATGCGTAGCGTGTTGCGCGTACACCCCGAGCTCCCTACCCTCTTCGACCACATACTCACCTCGAAGGACTATGCCGCAGGCAAGCCCGCCCCCGACTGTTATATCGAGGGGGCCAAAGCCTTCGGTGCCCGCCCCGAAGAGTGCGTGGTATTCGAAGACAGCATCAACGGTCTGCGAGCAGGACGTGACTCAGGAACTCTCGTCGTGGCACTCACCACCACCAACCCCTACGAGGCCGTAGCACCACTGGCTGACCTCGTCATCGAGAATTTCAAAGGAATGACTCTTGATGAATTAAAGGCTAAAGGTTAAGGATTATGGGATTGACCTTAGTGACTTTAGCGACCTTAATCACCCCTACCAGCATTAAACTCTAAACACCAAATAAAATGTCCAACCAACGTATCAGCGCCATAGACTCACTGCGCGGCTTCGCCGTCATGGGCATCATGCTGCTCCACAACATTGAGCACTTCAACTACTACTCATTCCCCAAGACTGAACTTCCCTGGCTGCGCTCGCTCGACAGCAACATTTGGGATATGATGTTCTTCACCTTCTCAGGCAAGGCCTATGCCATCTTTGCCCTGCTCTTCGGCTTCACCTTCTATCTACAGAGCCACCATGCCGAGCAGCGCGGCGAAGACTTCAAGTACCGCTACATGTGGCGCTTGGTGCTGCTCCTTGGCTTCGGTTTCATCAACTCGCTCTTCTTCCCCGGCGAGATACTGGTGCTCTACGCCATCCTCGGTTTTGCCCTCGT
>SUXS01000006.1 GCA_015060865.1 Bacteroidales bacterium
AAATCATGAGATATGAAATTCCGACATTCTCTCTCGAACTGAGAAAGAATATCGGAAAGTTTATCACAGATATTGAGTCTAAAATAGCGGTCAATCGTCAGATAAATGATAATTTAGAGGCGATGGCGAAGCAATTGTATGATTATTGGTTTGTTCAGTTTGACTTCCCGAATGAGGAGGGAAAACCTTACAAATCAAGCGGCGGTAAGATGGTTTGGAATGAGATTTTAAAAAGAGAGATTCCCGAGGGATGGAGAGATGGTTGTTTCTCTGATATTGCAAATATTACAATGGGACAATCGCCTGACGGTAGCAGTTACAACGAAGATGGTGAGGGTGAAATATTCTATCAAGGTAGCACCGACTTCGGCATCCGTTTCCCATCCGTTAGAATGTACACCACAGCACCAACTCGTTTTGCTAAGCAGGGTGATATCCTAATGAGTGTGCGAGCTCCAGTTGGCGCTGTTAATATTGCAAATACGGATTGTTGTATTGGTCGAGGTTTATCTGCAATCAATTCAAAGATAGGATCTATGACATATATTTACTTTGTAATTCATTACTTGAAAGTTAGATTTGACAGCTTAAACTCAGCAGGTACTACTTTTGGTTCTATAACAAAAGATGATTTATATGGATTACCTATTGTTATTCCATCTACTGATGTAATCAAAATGTATGAGTCAATAAGCAAACCTATTTTTGATAAACAGATGAACATTGGACAAGAAATAGAAAATCTCACTAAACAGCGAGACGATCTGTTGCCCTTATTAATGAATGGTCAAGTGTCAGTAAATTATCATTTATCGCACGATTAAGAGCTATCTTTTGGTCTATTGATGAAAAGATATCACCAATACGTTCCTGCTCAGCCAAAGGTAGTAGTGGTACAGGAAAGTTATTCAACGCATCAATAGAGAGAGCATATCTTTGCCCGCTTCCTGATGCGTTATTTGCAAAATATGTTCTCGCATAATCGGTGTGCAGCAAGGCATTAAGATATTTTCCACTTAATTTTTCAGAATTGGGCGTGATAAGTGCATTGTGATATCCCAGAATTACATTGTCGAAATCATCAGCTATGTATGTCGCAATACCAATATCAAAGCGAGTCTCGCTATCTTTTGTTAGAGCGACTTGACCTCGTTTGAGTTTGAATCGTTCAATTTCATTAGGACGAGCTGTAGCCTCCATGAATTTCTGCTCCAAATCCGATGTGATAGCCCAGTTATAGTACACATCAACGAAATTACACAGCTTTACAGGTATCTCGCCATCTTTTATTTTCTTATCAACACCACTAATTTCCACTGTGGCTATTTCTCCTAATTTATATATAGTCATTTTCTTCTACAATTAAAAAGGTAAGTCATCAACGTCTATTGTAGGTTGAACAATTGGCGGATATTTTGCTTTGTAGAAATTAAGCAAAAACAACCCAACTGTGGATACTGCATTTACAATGAAATAAGCGTACAATGAATCGGAAATAATATAATTAGAATCCATTTTCCCGTGAAAGATAGTTTTACCACTTCTTAAATCTTCAATAGCTTTGCATGCACCCACTAGGGAAGTTGAAATTGTTTTTATTTCATCAGGCATTCCTACTTCTGCAGTTAATTTAAATGCTTTAGTGATGCTTTTAATTAAACTATATAATGTATCCTTTTCACCCCATACAACATTAATCCTAGTATCTTTGAGTATTTCTTTTATGATGCTTTCTAATGCAGAGTTTGCCAATCCAACAGCCAAACTTGGATCTTCTTCTACATTTTTGAAGGCTTTCTCAAAAGTTTGACTTGCCGTTTCATAACTTGATTTCAATTCATTTTTGAAAACAGGAATACTTGGTATGTAGTCAGGAGTTTCCACTCCTAGGTCTATGGCTATTTTTAGAAGCGTTTCTCCATCAATGTGATGCAGCGTTTTCTTTACATCAAGTTTCTTCCTCTCTTCGTCCTTGAAATAGAAGTAAAAATTCTCATTGTCACCGTAACAATCATAAACAATGTGCCACTTATCAAGATAATTGGCGACATCCTCATAACTTTTGTACAACTCAAATAAGCGGTCATTTATATTCTGAACAATGCTCATTTGATATCGTGGTGAGATTCCATTCATTATAGCAATCTGTTTTGATTTTTAAGAAAAGTTTTCATTTGTTCCTCGCATAACTTGAGAATCAATTCTCTTCTATTCTTTTCGGCCTCCTTCTGTTCTTTGCTAACATATGGCATTCTTTCAACTTCCTTTTTCTGTTTTGCAATGGCATACTCAATCCCTTCATGCAAGGATTTCTCAGAAATCTTTTGGTAACCACCTAAAAATTGATCAACCATAAATGCAGATAGTTTTATACCTCCATCTGCATTTTTTGCCATCTCTAACAAATGTTCATTCAATTTATCGTAATCAATCATTCTTGCTTTCTCTTATTACAAATCTTCATACAATTCTTTATCCTCCTCAAGAAGATATTCATATTTTGTACCCTTTAGGCTCTCTCTATTATACTCTTTACGGTACTCCATAATATAGAATCCCACCACTTCTGGGTATGTGTATAGATAGGTGCGGCATACTTTCTTGAAGAGCAACAGCATCTGTTCGTTCTCTACAAAATCAAACATCCATGTGAGCAGATGCTCAACTTCATCTTCTGTAGCCTTTCTGTTGCAAATATCATGAACCAATGGTGTGTATTCAATCACAGCACGCTCCTGAATACCAGTCAAGGTCTTCGCTAACTTTGAAATTTTATCTTCTAATTCTCCGCTATCCCGCATATCCATAAGAACTATACTACAAAAGCTTTTTTAACTCCTCAATATCTGGCAAAGCATTTCTTAGTTTCTCTGGCATTTCCTCGGATGTAGTATAGGTTGCAACACCCATAGGTTTATTGTAGTCTTGAATGACAAACTCAACATAATCCTTATTGGCAGACTTACATAGCACAATACCGATAGATGGATTTTCATGTGGTTTCTTCACTTTCGCATCTAGAATTGACAGGTAACCCATCAGTTGACCAAGATAAGAAGTCTTAAACTCTCCTGTTTTCAGTTCAACAACGACCATTGCATTTAATTCTCTATTGAAGAAGAGTAAATCAGGGAAATGCTCTACGCCATGTATCTCTAGGTGATATTGATTGCCAATAAAGGCGAAATCATTACCAAAAGTCATAATAAACTTCTTGATGTTTTCCACGATTTTCTGTTCAACCACCTTCTCGTCAACATCCGCAATGTCACGTTCCCCTATTTCTTCCACATTGATGAAGTCTAATAAGTATTCATCTTTGAACATCATCACTGCTTTGCGAGCCAAGGTTGCATCTGATATTGTCTTGGGGAAGTTACTCGGCATCTTATCACAATGCATATAATCCCCAGTTTTGATAAGAGATGTCAATTTATCAACTTGCAAGTGTTCTTCTGCAGTTTTATGGATATAATAATAACGAGCCTTAATATCCTTTGTTCCTTCAATAATTCGTATATGATGAGTAAACGGTACTCTGAAAAAATCTTCTACGGGAAAATCATTAAGTTCTTGAATGTGCATAGCACCAACTTCTATAACATTTTCACCTCCTCCCAATTCGACAATTGCAATTGTCGAATTAGTTTCTTCTTCAGAATCGACATTTACGATTGTCGAATTAGAATCTGCAGTAGTATTAGCAGCATCAAGCATCGTCCAATTTTCGTAGAACTTACGCATGTTCTTCAAACTATTTGCGGAAAAGCCACGAAGTCCAGGAAGATCTTTACGTAACTTATCGCTAATGGTCTGCAAGGCGCTTGTTCCCCATACACCTTTACGGGTTTTGACAGATATAAATTTACCTATACCATAATATAATGCCAGTTGTACACGATTCACACCCTTAGCAGCTTCATATTGGCTTTGTAATATGGCAGTCTTAATTGCTTCGGCGGCTTGATTATATTGGTTGGTCAGTGATTTGTTATTTTCCATATCAATACAAAATTAGCGAGTTACGTTATTAAAACCTAAACTATCCAATTGCTTCATTATCTCAGTCTCCAAGCGATGGCTTTCCTCAAATTGTTGAGTGAGAGTCTGCTTGTAACCTGTCATTCTCTGGTTGAACTCTTCCTCTGTTATATCTACATAGTCAATCTTGATATCAAAGTATTGACCGGCAGAAAGAGAGTAGCCTTTCTCCTTTATCTCATCGTAGGTTACAGCAACAGAGAAATCATCAACAGATTCTTTATTCAAGAATGTAGTAACGATTCGTTCTATTTCATCATTGCTGAGGCGCACTTTTTTAAGTCCGTTGGCATCTTTGTATTCCTCGCCTAATTTACTTGCATCAATCAGGATAACTTTGTCAGCAGATGCTGATTTATCAAAGAAAAGAACACTTACATTTGTACCGGTATTGGCAAAAACGTTACTTGGCATAGACACACAACCGTACACAATCTTATCCTCTACAATCTTTTGTAGGATATTCTTTTCAATGCCACTCTTTGCTGTGATAAATCCTGTTGGAATGACGATAGCACCTTTACCTGTATTCTTTAACGAATTGATAACGTGCTGTATGAAACAAGTATAAATAGCCATTGATTCCTTTTTCTTTGCAGGAACATTAGGCACTCCTGCCCAGAAACGAGCCGGCATAGCTGCTATCTTCTCTCTTGTATCCGAGAAATCCATTTTGAAAGGAGGATTACTTACCACAAAATCAAACTGGCGAAGTTGTTGGTTGTCGTCGCTCTTGTGATACGGCGCCACCAACGTGTCACCTTGAATAGCGTGGTCTAATGATGATACTAGTCCATTGAGAAGCAGATTTAATTTCAGCATTTTGTTAGAACGCTGAGAAATATCCTGGGCAAAGATAGTACACTTGTCCTCTCCAATCTGATGGCTCAATGCCATGAGCAATGTTCCGGTACCAGCTGATGGATCGTAACACTCAATACTATGCAGGTCTGTATTATCACCAACAAGTAAACGGGCCATAATGGTTGCAATAGCATGTGGAGTGTAATATTCGGCATACTTACCGCCACCTGCAGTATTGTAGTCCTTAATCAGATATTCAAAGATATTTGAGAAGAAATCGTAATTCTCCACAAAAGCCTCTTCAAATGAGAAGTTTGCTAGTTTATCAACCAACGCACGTGCAAACGGTGCACGCTGAGCACTATCAGTAACAAACTGTGTCAGTGGCTCAAACAAAGGGATCTTGGTGTTTGCCGTAGTCTGTGTTGAGAATATATCAGCATTTTGTTCTGCAATATCCGTCATTGTAGAGTCGAATATCGTATCAAAATCACCCTTACCTTGCTGATTCCAAAGATTGGAAATCAGATGATATGGTTCTAGCATAGGTACATCAGGGGAAATAGCACTTTGCAACAACATACGTTCGTTATCCGATAGCTCTGCATATGCCGTTTCCCACTTCACTGCATCACGAACTTTCTTCGCAATATCACTCTTGGCGTTCTTTATTTCATAACCAAACTTATCATTGAGGAACTTGTATAAGAACACCTGAGTAATAATCTTATACTCGTTACCGTCGTTACCCATTCCATAAGCTTGACAAGTGCTTTTGAGAGCATCAATGAGCTGTAAAGTCTTTTCTTTTATATTTGACATATTCTTTATGATATTGCGTATGTTGCGTTATACTGGTTAATATATTGTTGTGATATCCTCGACTGTATGAACTTGTAATCTTCCATATCAGGCTTTATTTGTGGGAACTGATACAAACATCCGGCAATAAGACTCATTACTGTTCGACTAAAATAAGCATCTCGTTTTAGGATGTCATTTCTATCGTATACTTTTGAATCGATATCATCCTTTATGATATTAAGGATTACCATGATTTCATCATCAAGGAATGAGAACATAGGTTGCTTGCCCTGCTCTTTTCTCTCTTGGTTCACTTCACGAATACGTTTATGAATACGTGCAAATTTTGCATCGCCTTTATACTTTTTCACCAAAGCATTATTGCGTTTTTGCAAATCATGCAAACGTTGAATAATCTCATCGAGAACTTTGGTTTCTTCATTAAACTTGGCAATGGTGTCTACCACAAAGCCATGTTCTTTGAAGCGTTCCATAAATGCCTCACGAAGAGAAATGAACTCTGGATCATCTTGGTCGAAGTTCTGAGTAAACGATGTAATCGTTCGTTGCCATTTTTCTTTCAGCTCAACACCACCTGCTATAAGCTTCATTTCCTCAGAGCCTATCTTTGAGAAGTTGAACTCAATATCCATCATAGCTTCGTTGATGAGAGTTTTAGTCTCTTCTCCCAAACCAAAGGCTTCTTTTTGGTTGATAATGTCAATACGGTGTTGTACCTCAGAAAGAAGTTCCGGAAGTTTGGAGATTTCCAATTTGGCAAACTTTTCTTTCATGTCATCATCACCAAATGTACGGACAATATTTGCCATATTCTTAGCAGCTGTCAGTGCATGCTTCAAGTCAAGCAGTACAGCTTTATCCTCTTCTGTTGATATTTCTGACGAGAACTCTTCTGCGTTATTATATGAGTAATCAAACAGAGTCTGGCGAATCTGCTTCATCTGTTCGAGAATCACCTCTTTATCCTCAATTACCTGAGTAAAAGTGTCTGTAGAATTACCTTCGCCTGTTTCATCAACATCGTTAAAACGGTTCAGTTCTTGTAGATATGCTTCGTTTGTTTCTTGGAAATTTCGCTTAATATCGGCAAAGTCTATCAAGAAGCCATATCGCATATCCTTGTAAGGGCGATTTACACGTGTGATAGCCTGAAGCAGATTATGGTCTTTTAACTTACGACCAAAATACAAGCGCTTCAAACGAGGCGCATCAAACCCGGTAAGCAACATATTGAATACAATCAGAATATCAATTGTCATATTCTTCTTGAAATCCTTTACTATTTGCTTACGAGTTTCCTTATCGTCCGTATCATGCAATATGATACCAGCCTTTAATGGGCGGTATTTGCTTTTATAATCAATGACAGGTTCTGCTGCCAATAAGGTTCCATCTGGCAATTTGAACATTTGAGGTTTCGGTTGATGTTTCTCCCACTCTTCTTGGAATATCTCATACAACCTACGGGCCTGTTCGCTGGTCTCGCAAATAACCATTCCACCCAATGTTTCATCGCCTTGGATTTTTCGGAATTCTCTAAGGTCAGAACTGATATATTGCGCCAATTCATTGACATAGTTAGGGTGTTCAATGATTTCGGACTTTCGGATGTCTTTTTTCTGCACCAATGTATCTAACTTGTCGTAAACATCCGACAATTTTTCCTTGTATGAGGTCTCAATATCCTCTCTGATAATCTTCAAGGTATAACCGTCTGCAATGGACTTGTCATAATAATATGTATGAAGATAATCTCCAAATACTTTGCATGAAGCACGTTCTTCTTTCAGCAATGGAGTACCCGTAAGAGCTATTTTAATAGCAGCAGTATCGGCTTCAAACAAGTTTGCAAGGAAACAACCGCCAGGCTTGTAACCACGGTGTGCCTCGTCCATAATAAACACTCGTTGCAAATTGGTGGCATAATCATTTATACGCACCTTTTCTTTGTCCTCAGCAAAACGTTGTATGTTTACCACCGTAATTTCTGCTTGTCCGCTGTTTCCTTGTTGTGCCTGATTATTTCGGAACTGCTCCATCAATTCTGCTCTGGAATTTGCAGTAGAGACAACAAGTCCGCGAGCTTCAAACTCTTGTGTTGCCTGCTCCAAAAGGTCAAGACGATCGACAATGAAATAGAATTTTGCTACTTTATTCTGCTTTGCAAAATAGTCATTGAGCATATATGTCAAGTGGTAAGACAATGCAGTTTTTCCACTACCTTGTGTATGCCATACTACACCTGATGTTACACCTTCGGACAATTTCTGACGAATTGCCAACGATGCGAACAATTGCTGGTAACGCATGATGTGTTTCTGGTCGGTAGATTCTATTTTGCCATCCACCTCTCGTTCCATCTTCACATATGCAACACCATATTTCAAAATGTATAAGAAGCGCTCAGGTGAACACATTGAGGTCAATATTCTATTCGTTGGAGTATTGAAATCAAGGTTTGTCTGATATTCTGGACTTGTGTGAATAACCTGACAGTTATAATCACTCAATATTTTCTTTTCCTCTGCAGGGTTAATATCCTTATATACATAATCCCGATGGAATGGAGCAATCTTTTGTTGGCTGATATTATCCTCTCTGAAACAATTGAATGGAGCGGACGAACGTGCGCCAGTACAATAGAATGCACCCTGAATAGGAACAATACCACCTAATGCATCATACTCCATATTGTTGGAGAATATCATCAGCTGCGTAATGTTGATAAATCTGCGGAACTTCTTATTTGGGAAGCGCTCACGATTCATTCGTGAACTTTCCGCAACCATACCGCCATGATTATTTGGTTTCTTTACCTCCACAAAACAAAGAGGTAGACCATTCACGAATAAAGTTATATCAGGGCGAAATTCATCTTGCCCATTCTTGCAAGTGAATTCAGCAGTGAAGTGGAAAACATTATTTTTGATGTTTTTAAAGTCAATCAACTTTACAGGAGAAACTGATTTAAGACGATTGTAGAAGCCACGCCCCAAATCATCATCATTCAGTTCTTTTTTTATATCCTTGAACACTTGTAGATATTCACCCTCGTGACCAGGATTCAATTTCTTGAACTGCTCTTCAAAAACTTGCAAAAGAATATTTGTGTCACCATCATAGATAGTGCCATTCATATCCTCATTGAGTTTCCCGAAGTATGAATACCCAATTCTAGTCAGATGAACCATTGCTGGCATCTGCACTCGTGTTGCTTCACTGAATGCTTTCATAGGCTAAATTATATAATTTACATCCACCTTTGAGACTTTGTCTATAATTCTAAACAAATCAGTAAAATACAAGAAACTCTTAGGATTTAAGTCTTTGCATATTGTATTAGCAAAAGATGTTTTGCCGCTTGAGCGTATCTCAAAAACATCTGGTATTGCAGTACTTTTTAGCATTTCATTTGCCTTTAGATACTCATGGCCAAAATAATGCTCAATCTCAAACATATTAAAATCCTGTTTGTCTTGTAAATAAATACTCATTTCTCCTGGAATAGGAAGTGTTATTGCATATACCTCAGCATGCTCATGTTTCTTAATAGAGTCCTTTTCTACTTCGCGGTAAATTTTATTGTTCAAACCTCTATACTCTCTTAATCCTGCTCCATCATGATCATATATACCTATTATAGTACTATATTCCGAACTATATCCAAAAGCTGCATCCAATTCTTTTGAAACAATTGTAGATGAACCATCCTTACCATTCTGAGTAGCCACAGTAATTTTCCAATATGGCATACATCCGCCAGTTAAAACCATGAAAGCATGTTCCAGGATCTGTGCATCTGTTTTACCTTCCACGAAAATTTTCACCTTACGTTCAACGGTTACGGTATCCAATACAGAAAACCTGTTTTTTGAAGTAGGATTATCTATTAAAGCCTTTAATGGAATAGATAAAGAACTATATTTCCTTTTTAAATCTTCACGTAACTCTTTATATCCAGCTTTACCCATTAAATCAAGTGTAAACTGAGCAATTATATTCAGAGAAGGATCTTTTAGTATTTCAGAATGCAATACAATCTCTTCTAAGGCACTAGAGTCATTAATACGTTTAGAATCAAGCGTAAAAGCAAGTTCTAACAACTTATATCCAATGATAGGTATTACGCTTTTATCTGTCGTTTCTGATGTGACAATACGATCTAATTCTTTTTTAAGTGTTTGATATGAAAGTTGTAAAGGTGCTTTTAGTGTTATGGAATTAAACATTTCGTAAAAATGAATAAAATTCATTAGATGCAATATTGGCATTCGGTAATTTCTAAACAGTACACTATCGTCTGAAGACATTTTCTTTAAAACATTATCTGACTCTAAGACTAAATTTAGAGCTGTCAAAACAAGATCTCTTCTAATTTTATTATCTGTTTGATAGAGTGCTTGTAATAAATAACCGCATCCTTGAATACCTGATATATACTCATTCCATCGTTTACTACTTACTAATTTATTATTTATTCTTCCAGCAAATTCTGGCATATCCTTTGTCTTTCCTGCGTAAAAGACTGCAACATTTTGCCATTGAATATCAAAAAAGTTTTCAACAAGAACAGTTTCTTTTTCTCGTCTAAACTTAAATATTTCGATTGCCGCATAATATTCCATATAAGAATCATGAGTAAAAGCAACCCATTTATCATCCTTGATGTATAAAATACCTGTATTATGAATTAGATACATTAGCACATCTTTTAATTGAGCATCTTTTACAGGCAATGTCTTCCCCTCATAATATTCAGCAAAATACAACATGAATTCATCTATGGAAAGTGGTTTGTGATTTTTACTTTCCATAAGCAAAAGCGCATATAAAGACAGTATGCGTTCTTTGAAAGAAATATCTATAAATTCAACTTTGCTAGAGACAACTGCTTTACCAACAATTAAATCATTAAAATTGTCATAAATATCTGTAATTGTTGCAGGAATCTCAAAATCGGTTTCATCATATAATATAGAAATAAGTGACAAAGTAAGCGGAGTAATAGGAAGTCTTTCTATGATTTTATTTTCCCTTAACGCATCTAACAGATTATTTGTTTTAAACTCATCTCCTGAAAAGAAAGCACTTACAAATCTTTTTATCTGTTCGTAATTAAACCTACTAATTTCGTAAGATTTATTCTTTTTGTCAGCGCAAATCTTTTCAATATGTTCAGGCTCTCTGGTTCCAATAAAATATTTTACTCCTTTTGATTCGTAAAGATTCCCCAATTGTTTCAAAATATTATTTTGGTCCTCCGCCTCAAATTCATCTATACTATCTATAAGCAAGCATATCTTGTAGTCAATAGCTAAATTTGCAAGACTTTTAGACTGGAAAAAGCTTTGAGTCTTATTTTTTACAACATCTTTAATTGTAAAGTTATTTTTCAAAAGGTCTAAGGCTGTTACATATATAGGGAGGTACTTAATTTCAATATTACCTTCGTTTTGTTCTATCATCATAGAACCTAAACGTTTGAGCAAAGATGACTTGCCAGTACCTGAATCGCCAGATAATATAATCGGTTTCTCTTCTGCTATCAGCACACTTAAGTCTGCTCGTTTTCTAGTTATTGTATGCGTCTTAGTGTCTTCTTCATATGAAAAAAGTTGAGGATTTATATATATATCAAGTAACCTTTGACATTTTTCACTAGGCAATTTTAAGCGTCTCAATTGATTTTCTTGTTTAACATTTTCCGAGAAATCGCTTTCATATTTCAGAAGTGAGATGTCATCATGCTTCCATAGTTCAGGGTAATCTTTGTCTATTAATTTTATCAATCTATCACGCCCAATATAATTAACTCTAAAATGTGAAATTCTTGAGTCTATTTCACTTTGGAAGCCGTTAGATATGTGATTTTTAGATACAATAGTTACATTGTTCGCTGAATACTTAGATTGCTCTTGTAAAATCATTTCGCATATTTTATCTATATCAACTTCTCCGCTTAACTGAAATGGAAAAACCATGAATATATTAGTTATTGGGCTCATTGGATTATCCAAATAAGCTTCTAAAACGTTATCATGATTTTTGATATTAATAAAACCTTCTTTAGAGACAATAGTAATCAAAACAGATTTTAGTTGTCCTATAGACAAATCTTCTACTTTTTTTATCTTATTCATAATCAATAACTACATTCAAATCTATCTATTAAACAACGATTTATACTCTCTGACAATTAGCTCTTTTATATCAACCCCAAGTAAATCTGAGATTTTGAGCAGACTATTAAGGTCTGGTTGAGAAGAATTGGTACACCATTTTGATACGGTTGACGGGTTTACACCCAACTGCTCGGCCAACCATTTATTGGTGCGTTTTTTCTCGACTAAAACTACTTTTATGCGGTTTATATCTTCCATCATTGCATCTATTTGCAGTAAGTGTACTGAATTTATATCACTTTAAAGATGTCTGTCGACAAACTTTCTTTATATAGTATTTTGTTTTGTTAGCAATTTCGTAAAATAAGGACTTAATGTATTAAAAGTGTGTGTTGGGTTTAGTGCAAACAGTGCACGATGTGGCTATTACAAGGCAATGTTCTGAAAAACCGCATTCTATGTCTTCTTAATACATTAATACAAATCCGAAATATTATCATCTCTTTAGTCTAATGTCATGACTAGAATCAGCATCTCCTGTCTTATCTCCATGCCAGTTGATTTCTCTCAAATGCTTTCCCCGATGGTTTAGTAACTCAAAATGAAAATCTTCCTTTTCAAAATCAATGCTTAGATAGCAATTGTCTTCTTTGAAATGGATGGAACGAAAAATCAACCTCTGATGACTATCATCTTGATTAAGACTCGTTTTATTCTCATCAACAGTCCAACCATTCATCTCAGCTAAAATCTTACCATGCTGACGAAGATAAGAGATCTTTTCTCCTGTTGTCCCCGATTTCCTATCTGCAGCATGTCCGATTTTCTTGCAATACGCTTCCATCATTTCATGGTTCCACATAGGTTCTTCAGCCGCTTTATGTTGTCTACTTGCATTGCATGGCACCAAATAATCTATGCTAACATTACTTTGATCATATAGGTTGTGAACCGTACATGTTTGCTTACTATTCCCATCTGCCTTTATTGTGCCAGTAATTGTTGCACTTTCATTATTCCCATCGAATGTGAAACTGACGACGCTTGCTCCCTGTTCATAAGCTTTTCCTATACATGAAGATTCTTCACTAGCGTCATTTGTTACTTTGGTCGTGGAGTCATCATAATCAGCTTTTTGTATGCGAGAATCCATTATAGCCAACAATAGTTGTCTTTTGTCAGCAGACAATTCAGAATTGTCAGGGATGTAACAATTGGAAAGGGCGTAACCACATAGTTCCCTCTTTTTGAAATCACGAGGAACACCAATTTTGGCAATACCATAGGTGTCGGAAAGATGCGTCATCAAGTCATACCATCTTTCCACTTTCGACCATTGGGATGTGAGGGTTCCAGAACCCTTCATTGACCAATCATTCAAATACAAGAGCGCCATAGTTATTCCTCCTCCGTTAATGACCTCAAAGATTTCTCCCATTCGTCAAAGAAGCCTATAGGCCAATCTTCCATTGAACCATCATCATGGATTTGTATATGCTTAGTCTGGTGAAGTAATGGATTCTCTTTGTCAGCATATACAAAATGGACTTCTACATTGTTCTCATCTATCAGTTGGTTCTTAACCGCGATTCTTACTCCATTGAGCAAATGGTCACTGTGTGTCTCAATAATAACCTGAACCCCATTTTCTGCAGCCATAGAGAGCAATTCACCCATTCTTGTTTGAGCCTTTGGATGTATATGAGCTTCTGGATTTTCGATTACAACAAGAGAATTCTTAGGAGCAGTCATCAAGGCGACAACAATTGGAAAAACAGAACTGTTACCGAAAGGCATATTAAACGGAGAAACTTCAGTGTTGATACCATTAACGTTTACGGAATATGACATCTTCACATGTTCTTTGTCTTGTTCTGTTACTTTAACTGTTTGGTTAAAGTCCATGATATAGCTCATCCACGCAGAGACATTGGAAGTTACCCTCATATCTCCAAACTTGTCAAATTCAGGAATTTGAATCTTTTCATCCTCGCTTAAAGCACGATATAGACGAGAGGCCGCCATCATTCCATATTTGTTACCAATTCTACTATCAGTCGTATCTGTGGATATATTGCTACTATATACTTCTACGGGGCTAACTCGATCAGGTGCTAAATAAACCAAGTCTTTTGAAAAGAGAGCACAGCAACTTTCGAACTCAGACAAATTACCAAATACACTCGTTTTACATGTGTCTTCATCTTTAACTGCATCTACAATTGTCACATTAAGTACGTCAGCAATCGTATCGTCTTCTATCGAAATTGTTACGTCTGCATCCTCACTCCCAAAATATCTAATTGCATCAGCACTTTTTAAATTAACAAGGCCACCTCGCAATTGAACTTTTTCACTCAACATTGTACGTTTATCCAGGTCACTCTGCCTAAGTAGCATCAACGCTTGGATAAGCGTTGATTTGCCAGCACCATTGGCACCTGCAACGATAGTAAGATTTCCTAATGCAAAGCTTTGTTCCTCAAAGCATTTGAAGTTCTTTAAGGTGAGGTACGATAACATATTATTTTATTTTAATTTATTTGACATATATTTGATTTGCTCTGATAACATATTGTATGAAGAACTATACAAATTGTTAGGTCTTTTCTCCCAAAGTTTCTTTGATTTTTTAATAAGTGCATCAAGTGATTCGTTATTGTCAACTTCTACAACCCCATTCATGATCAATAGGATTATGACAGTCTTGAGCGACTGACTTTTCCATGAGAAGAACTTTTTACATGCCTCATATCGCAAGAACGAAAGTTTTTCTATCATTGTGTATTCATCAAACCCTACAGAACAATACCTTTCCAGCTGAGGTATAAGTATAGAATCAATTTTTGTGCTACCAGAAACAGAAACCTTTGACGTATAATAATCTACGTCATTTCTAATTTCCCATAACAACGGGAGGCGCACTATTTGTCTTCTATTCTGCTTTACGCTCGAGTATGATAGAATGATATTATCTACAATCCTTTCAAGATTATTATACCCATCAGGAAAAACAAACTTGGCTACAGCCCATAAATCACTGCTTCCCTCTGTAACACTCCCCATCTCATAGATACGATACCTATCGCTCTGCGTAACACCTGGGTTAAGAACCGTAACGAAAAACTCCGTATTGAGAAGTTTCCTTTTCAGCGTTAGAGGAAGTTCCTCAAATCGTTTATATTTCTTAAACTCCCCAAGTGCTTCTTCGCTCAAAGTAAGAGTACCTGTAATATATTCATAAATACATTTCAGTTGACGTTCCCCAGTTATTACATACCAGTTCTTCTCGCTTCCATCAAACATAAGCTCAGGAACTTGAAAGCCTAAAAGCAACTGATATATGAATAAACTCTTTAGTCCAATATCCCATCTAGAGTTTGTTCCATAGGTCTGACCTACGAACCTCAATGAATCCTTTTCAATCATATTAAGGATCAACTCACATGTGAGTATTTGTTTACGGAATGTATAATTATCCTTTATTATCATAGTTATTCAATATTTTGCCAATCTATATTTAAACACCTCTATTACTTAATTCTTATAAGTAAGTTCTTTAAGACTTCATCCGTTTTGTTTAGTGTTTCTAAAGATGGACGAACTGAATTAACTCATCACTTACTTACCGTAGCTACACCAACCCTAGTTTTGAGCCAACCATTTATTGGTGCGTTTTTTCTCAATTAAAACTACTTTTATGCGGTTTATCTCTTTCATAATTGCATCTATTTATAGCAAAAGTAGTGAATTAATTTCACTTTAAGCGCTATTTGGCGATATTTTTTCGATTATACACTATTTTTAGAACAATCCCTCGTTTCCGGCATTCTCACTCTGGCGAAGTTTCTCCATAATCTTGTCGGCTATCTCGTCTGACGACAGTTTGATATAGTCGAAGAATGTACGTTGGTCTTTATGTCCACTGATTGACATCATCTGCACGGTATCGAATAGTCCGGTAAGGTAGAGATTGGTGATTCCACTTCGGCGGGCGGTGTGCGATGTAACCAAGTCGTAGCGGTATTTGATAACATCGCCATCTTCGTTACGCATAAATTCTGCATCGCCACGTTCTTCCATTTCGCGTTCGCGCATGGTGAGCTTGGTGATCTCTGCCTTTTGTAACGATGGTACCTCTTCGGATAGTCGTTTGAGAATATCCTTTATATATCTGTTGAGAATGACATCAGAAATCTCGGGGATATTAAAGTCGTAACGCTCGGCAATGCGCAGTAGGTTGTCGTTCATAATGGGAACAACAACCGGAGTACTGGTTTTCTTTTGTATCAAGCGCACAACCTTATTTCCTCTTGCTGTGGTGGTAAAGTTATTGGCTGTAAGTGCAGAATAGTCACTATATCTTTGGCAAGTGTAACAACCTACTAAGAATACATCGCGCACTTGTGCATCCAAACCATCCAATGGCATTTCGTACAAGGCCTGAAGTTCAGCATCGTTCAAATAGATCTCTTTTGCTTTATCACATTCGCGTACACGGATTTTCGAGAAACACTTTTCGGCAATGGAATTGTTGTGGAATCTGGCTTTATGGGCATAGCCAACCATTGCACGGAAACAAACAAGGTATTTGTTAATGCTCTTGGGCATATAACCATCTTTCTCCATCATAAAAAGAAACTTATCCACCAATCGCTGATCGATACTTTCCCAAGTGAATGGGTGCTTTTTATGAAAGCGTTCAAGGATAAGTCTGAAAGACTCCCAAACTTTACAGGTGTTTGCACTATAGGTGTTGCCATTATGTTTGATGGAACCCTCTCTGATTCCTGCAATGAAGTCATTGAGGAAAGTTCGCACATCTTTTTTACGTGCTTCCTCGGCTGCCTGTTTCTTCTGCTTGCGTTCTTCTTCCTCTTTGCGTTGCTGTTCTCTGATTTCAGCAAAGACAATAGACTCAACCGCATGGTCTATGTGTGTATCTTCAAATTTACCCTGACTCAACAATTCTTCCAATGCCTGGTCGATGGCACACATCTTACGATAAATAGTCTGTCCATCTTTGGTCCTATAGAACTTCTCCAAACTTGCAGCATCCTTATTCGCCCTCTCCCACACATTGCGGTCAATCACAATTCTAGTATTGACATTCTTGTCAATCTTAGGAACACGTTTCCTTATTCGGACGAACAATGTAGCCTCTTTACTTGTGCCTTTTCTCAAAAAGTAGTTGCCCATAACTTTTTTCTTTATGTTTTCACCACAAATTTAGCGAAACTTTTTGAGATTTGTCACCACATTGTCACCACATTTTCAAAATTAGCTTAATATTGGCTTTTTAAAAGAAATTTGTAAAGCATTATAATTCAACATATTTCTTATTTCTTTTAATTTTCGCAATTAAATTAAATAAAGAAAACAGAGTTCTGGTGGCACCACGTTGAAAAAGAAGCAGTTATCTGATAAGATAGCTGCTTTTTTATTGTTTTTTTGACCCGGTTCAACTAAAGAGTCAAACCAAAAATCGACATGTAAACAAACCAGCAATGTGATTTGCGCCAAATCAGAAATCCTCGGCTTGATCAAGCCGAAGATAAAACCACAAAAGCACAGCACCTTACCCATTTCTCATTGCAGAGTATCAGCTTCACCCCGCATCCTACTCTCGACTTAGCGCCAACACCGTTTTCCGAGCCCTTTATTCTTTGAGGACAAACTTGCCCAGTAGCGTCGCCTTGCCATCCACGGTGGCAGTGACCTCGCAGGTGCCCTGTTCCAAGGTCGCTTGCGGCAGGGTAGCTGTGGTGCGGGCATAGGGGGCCAGCGCACTGATGGTGGTGGTGCCTATGGGCTTGCCATCGATGGTCACGGCTATCTCGGCAGGCTTCGAGGCCGAGAGGCCGTAGTTCTCTACCGATACCTTCACGGCATTTGCCTCCTTATCGTACCAGGGGCGACGTGCCGAGAGCATCGCGGGACGATAGTCCACATAGGGCAGACTGGCGTAGCCAAACACCATCTCGCCCTGCTTGGTGCGGCCGATGAGCTTGGGGGCCCACTCGTCGGGGGTGATGCCGCTGCCCTTGCCCTTGAAGGTGACGATGAGGTCGTCGCCCTCGACACGGGTGCGCAGGGGCTTGCATCCACGGCCAAAGTTTACCTCTTCGTAGCTGCCGAAGCGTAGTGACTCGATGTCGAGCTCGGCCATCGGGTTGAAGTCCTTCTCGCCCCGTATGCGTAGCTCAATGCGCTTGGTGGCCGCTGTGATGGGAGTCTCGCCCAGCACCTCCAGCAGCAGACCCTTGTTGAGCGGTATGGCGATATTCTTCGAGCTGTGGCGGTCGCCTGGGAGGTCCTCCCATTTGATGGTGTCGATGACAGCAAAGTTGGCCTGCACGGCACGTCCCTGCTCGTCCTGACGTATCTTCAGTCGCTCATATTTGAACCAATGCTCTACCTCGCCATCTGCGTGGCGTGCCACACCCGGCATGTAGGCCTCGCCCTGCTCGGTGACCCAGTGGAGGCCGTCCTTGGAGCGCTGGTAGAAGGCGATGCGCCCGAGCCAGTCGTTGACGATGAGGTGGTACTGCAGGCTGTCGCGCCACACCACGGGATCCTCGAAGCGCCCCTCGACGGCTGGGTATACGCGCTCGTGTGTGAGCTGGCAGTAGGGTGCCAAGCCATCGCGGCTTACCCACACGCCACCGCCACGGCATACCATGAGGTACGACCCGTCGGGGCGGCGGGCAAAGGTGAGGTTCGACAGGCCCTCGATGATGCGCCGGTCGCGGGCATCGAACTGCAGCTTACCGTAGGTCCACACGTGGCTATCCTCGCTATCGGCGATGTAGTATCCGTCGATAACGTATACCACCACGCGCCCATCGGCCAGGCGGAATGCCTCGGGGTTGTGTCCCTTGCCCACAGAGTTCTCTACCTTGAAGGGGCCGTAGGGATTGTCGCACGTGGCGTGATATACGGTGGAGTTGCTCCAGAACATGTGTCCCTTGGGCGAGCTCTCGGGCCATCCGCACACGTAGAGGTGATACTTGCCATCGGCAGTCTGCAGGATGTTGCCGCCCCAGAAAGAGATGTCGGGCAGTTCTATGCCATTGTCCACGTAGCGGCCTTGCACGCTGTCGGTACCCCAGATGCCCTCTCCCTTGGTGCCTTGCGGCATGGGCAGGAAGCGGTCCATGAAGCGGGCTCCCTCGACCAGCTGTGCCCACTCGGCAGGGCGCTCGCGCTCGGTCACCTGAGCGGTGAGGGTGGTAGTACTTAAGGAGAATAGGGCCACGAGGGCGGTGAGGGCAGCCTTACGGCCACGATGGGGGTTGTTGTTCTTTATCATAGTGTAATGATTTTACAATTAGGGGGATTAGGGGATGATTAGGGATGATACTACTAAAACTTCACCAGGATGCGGAACACCTTGGCGGGGTCGGCCGCCCACTGCTGCATGGCCTCGGAAGCCTCTTCGGGAGCGACCACGGCGCTGATGAGTTCGTCGGTGGGGCAGGCACCCAGCTGCAGGTAATGGATGACAGCGCGGAAGTCGGCAGGCAGGGCATTACGCGAACCACGTATGTCGAGCTCCTTCTGCACAAACAGCTTGGTGGTGTAGCTCACATCGCTCTTGGCATAGCCGATGTATACCACGCGTCCCGTGAAGGCCACCTCCTCGACGGCTGCCCTATAGGTCGCTGGCGAGCCTACTGCCTCGATGACCACCGTGGGGCCCAAGCCTCGGGTGATGCACTGCAGGCTCTCGTGAAGCTGCTCGGTGGCGCTGTTGATGGTGTGGGTGGCTCCCATACGCTGTGCCAGGGCCAGCTTGCTGTCGTCGAGGTCAACGGCGATGACGGTGGCTCCGCGCAGCGAGGCACGTGTGATGGCGCCAAGGCCTATCATGCCGCAGCCGATAACCATGACCGTATCGGTATCGGTCACCTGTGCACGGTCTACCGCATGGAAGCCCACGCTCATGGGCTCTATGAGGGCGCAGCCGCGCAGCGAGATGCCCTGCACGGGTATCACCTTCTGCCAAGGCACCACGATGTAGTCGCACATGGCACCGTGGCGCTGCACGCCCAATGTCTCGTTATGCTCGCAGGCATTGGGCCTACTGTTCATGCACGAGGCGCAATGTCCGCAGTTGGTATAGGGGTTTATGGTCACGGTAGTGCCTACGGCAAGCGTGTCGGGCACGTCGGCGCCCACCTGCTCTATGGTAGCACCTATCTCGTGCCCGGGGATGACGGGCAACTTCACCATGGGGTTGCGCCCGAGGAAGGTGTTGAGGTCTGAGCCGCAGAAGCCCACATAGCCAATCTTCACCAGCACCTCACCGGCATGCAGCTCGGGCTGAGGTATGTCGGCAACGCAAAGGTTGCCCGGGGATGTTATCTGTATTGCTTTCATTCTGACATATTCTTTATATAGGGTAGCTCCACGAGGTGGGTAAACCCGTAGAACTCCTGTGCATTCTTTCCGAGGAACAGCGCCTTCTCCTCCTCTGTGAGGTCGCGGCTCTTGCTCACGAAGTCGTAGCTCATGCGGTAGGTGATGGCGGTGATGGTGCGCGGGTAGTCGGACCCCCACATCAGCTTGTCCATACCCACAAGGTCGGCAGCCTCGCGTATGGCGCGTATGGCTCCGTGGAAGGGGTAGAACTCATCGTTGAAGAGCCAGGTGATGCCGCCCGACTCTATGCGCACGTTCTGGTGACGTGCCAGGCGTATCTGCTCCTGCCATCCCTCGCGTGTCACCATGCCGAAGTGGCCAATGGCAATCTTCAGCCCGGGACACTCCTGTATGATTTCCTCCATCTCGCCCACCTGCAGGTCGCCGTCGGCAAGGTCGATGGAGAGTATGGCTCCGCGCTGCTCCATGAGGCGAAACATCTGCATCATCTCGTCAGAGACGAGGCTCACGCGCCCCTCCCTCAGCAGCAGTCGCTGGGCAGGTATCTTGATGGCACGGAAGCCTGTGTCGAGCAGTTCGCGTGCATGGGGCAGGAAGCCCGGACGGCGAAACTCACACATGCCACACACCATGAAGCGCTCAGGGTAGCGGCGTGCCACCTCCATGAGGTAGTCGTTCTGTATGCCGTCGATATACTCTTGTGTGATGACTGCTGCCGACACCTGCGCATAGTCCATATTGGACAGCATCACCTCGGCGCTGTTCACCCCGTCTACCATGAAGGGCGGCACCATCTGGCGTATCTCGCCCATGAAGAGCGAGCGGCCGCCTTCGAGGGTGCGTATGGGAAGGTCGTCGACCACGGTGTCTTGCTTGAGCCACAAGTGGGCATGAGCATCGATAATTGTTGCCATATCTTTTCTTTGTGTGTTGCTTACGAGTTTTTCCAACTTACACGTTGCTGTTTGCCGATGATGTCTTGCACCTCGTGCACCAGCTGCCAGTCGATAGGCTCTTCGGCCCAGCGCAGGTTGCGTGCCACGTTGTCGGGGTTGGCACTGCTGAAGAGGGTGGTGGCGATGCGCTCATTGGTGAGGGCATACTGTATGGCCAGCTTTTCTATGGGGTAGCCCTTGGCCTTGCAGTGCTGTGCGGCGCGGCTGCACGCCTCCACGAGCGGCTGCGGTGCTGGATGCCATGCTGGCACACCGCGCTCAGAGAGCAGTCCCATCGACAGGGGCGAGGCGTTGATGACGCCTATGCCGCGCTGCTCGAAGTAGTCGAGCCAGTCGGCCAGCTTATCGTCGCACAGGCAGAAGTGGCAGAAGTTTAGCACCGTCTCCACCGTACCCTCGGGCACGTGGTCGATGACCCAGGTGAGGTTCTCAATCTGTAGGTCGGTGATACCCACGTGGCTCACCACGCCCTTGTCGCGCAGCTCCACGAGTGCGGGCAGCGTCTCCTCGGCCACCTGGTGCAGGTCGGCAAACTCGATGTCGTGCACGTTGATGAGGTCGATATGGTCCACTCCCAACCGTTCCATGCTCTCATACACGCTCTCCGTGGCCCGTCGGGCACTGTAGTCCCAGGTGTTGATGCCATCCTTGCCGTAGCGCCCCACCTTGGTAGAGAGCCAATACCTGTCGCGCGGCACGGTGCGCAGCGCCTTACCCAGCACTGCCTCGGCACGGTAGTGCCCATAGTAGGGCGACACATCGATAAAGTTCATGCCACCCTCCACAGCCGTGTGCAGCGCCTCTATGGCGCGACCTTCATCGATAGCGTGAAACACACCGCCCAAAGAGGAGGCGCCGAAGCTCAGTGCCGACACCCTCATGCCCGTATGTCCAATAGTGCGATAATTCATTGTATCTATAGTTTGTGTTTTTCTCTGTTTTTTGCAAAGATACAAATATTCCCGTATTGCCAATGGCACGATAGGAGAAATAAATAGAACAAAATTATCATACAGCCTTTCGGTGCACATTTCTTCCAGCGCCCATCAACATCGCTCTTTGACATGCCGAAAATGCATTTTCATTCGCTCGCTGCCACGAGCCTCTCCAAAACGCAGAGAGTCATCGTGGAGGATGACAGATAGTTGGGGAATAATGTTGGTAAATTGTCTAAAAACGTGTAATTTTATGCGCTTAACATAGATTTTAATTTATTACTAATGAAAAACCTATCGAATCGATTCCCCAAAGTAGCCGCCAAATTGGCTTTGGCAGCAGTAATTCTCCTGACATTTGCCCAGTGCGATGGCATGGGAGGTGTGAAAGTGGACGGTACCGTTGTGGAGGTGACCATGCCCGACAGCACCTGTCGTGTGCTCGACTTCTATGGCGACGACATCGTCCGTGTGTTCCAGGACCCGCAGGGTGGTGAGATGCGCGACCCCGTGGCTACGCCCCATGCACAGATTCTCGTTGATAACCCACGCCGCGACGTCACACGCCTCACCGTGAAGGAGCGTGCCGGCAAGACCGTGGTGACCACACCCCGCATCAAGGTGGTGGTGGACAAGGCGACGGGCTTGATGAGCGTCACCGACCGCGCCACAAAACGCGTAGTATTCGAGGAAACCACTCCCGCTACCATCAAGGAGGGCGTGGCCGCAATGACCGTGAAGGCAGCCGAGGACGAGTATTTCTACGGCGGCGGCATGCAGAACGGCCGCTTCTCACACACCGGCAAGGTGATACAGATCGTGAACTCCAACAACTGGGTCGACGGTGGCGTCACCTCACCCACCCCCTTCTACTGGTCTACCGGTGGCTACGGCGTGATGTGGTACACCTTCAAGAAGGGTCAGTATGACTTCAACTCCGAGGCCGACGGCACCGTGAAGATGCAGCACGATGGCGACTACCTCGACCTCTTCGTGATGGTCGACGAGGGTCCCGTGGCTCTGCTGGGCGATTTCTATCAGCTCACCGGTAACCCCGTGTTGCTGCCCAAGTTTGGCTTCTATGAGGGCCACCTCAACGCCTACAACCGTGACTATTGGATCGAGACTCCCGAGGGCGGCGTGCCTTTCGAGGATGGCAAGCGCTACCGCGAGAGCCAGAAGAACAATGGCGGCATCAGAGAGACCCTCAATGGCGAGAAGGTTGACGGCTCGGTAGCCATGACAGGCTCCGTAGGTGGAGGCGGCGAGGTGCGCGTGCCCACGAACAGCAGCTACCAGTTCTCGGCCCGCGCCGTGATTGACCGCTATGCAGCCTACGACATGCCTCTCGGATGGATTCTCCCCAACGACGGCTACGGTGCCGGCTACGGACAGACAGGCACCCTGGAGGGCAACGTGGAGAACTTGCGCCAGTTTGGCGAGTATGCCCGCCAGCATGGTGTGGAGCTTGGCTTGTGGACACAGTCGAGCCTCTACCCCAAGGAGGGTGTCGAAGCCCTGTTGCAGCGCGACATCATCCGTGAGGTGCGCGATGCCGGTGTACGCATCCTCAAGACCGACGTGGCTTGGGTAGGCCCCGGATACTCGTTTGGCCTCAATGGTGTGGCCGACGTAGCCAAAGTGATGCCCGAGTATGGCGACAATGCACGTCCCTTCATCATCACGCTCGACGGCTGGGCAGGCACACAGCGCTATGCCGGTCTGTGGAGTGGCGACCAGACGGGTGGCAACTGGGAGTACATCCGCTTCCATATCCCCACCTACCTCGGCTCGGGCCTCTCGGGACAGCCCAACGTGTCGTCCGACATGGACGGTATCTTCGGTGGTCGTAACCTGCCCGTCAACGTGCGCGATTATGAATGGAAGACCTTCTCACCCATGCTGCTCAACATGGACGGCTGGGGCTCCAACGAGAAGTACCCCCACGCCTTGGGCGAGCCCGCCACCAGCATCAACCGCTCATACCTGAAGTGGAAGTCTATCCTCACACCCTACACCTATAGCATTGCCCGCGAGGCCGTCTTCGGCTTGCCCATGGTGCGTGCTATGTTCCTCGACACCGAGAACGACTACACCCTGGGCAAGGCTACCCAGTACCAGTACATGTTTGGTCCCTGGTACCTCGTGGCACCCATCTATCAGAACACCTCAGCCGATGCCGAGGGCAACGACGTGCGCCACGGCATCTACCTCCCCGAAGGCCAGTGGGTCGACTACTTCAGCGGCGAGCACTACACGGGCGGACGCATCATCAATAGCTACGACGCTCCCCTGTGGAAGCAGCCCCTCTTCGTGAAGGCCGGTGCCATCGTTCCCCTCACTCATCCGCACAACAACGTCACCGAGATAGACCCCACCCTGCGCATCTACGACGTATACCCCTACGGCGAGAGCAGCTTCACCGAGTATGACGACGATGGCCGCACACAGGCCTACCTCTTCGGTGAGTACGTGGAGACCAAGGTCAGCAGCAGCGCCAAGCGCGGCAAGGCCACCATCACCGTGGCCCCCACCACAGGCTCGTTTGAGGGCTTCGTGCCCGAGAAGCGCACCGAGATGCGCATCTACATGAATGCCGCGCCCAAGAAGGTGACGGCACAGGTAGGCGGCAGCAAGGTAGAGCTCCGCCCTGTGGCTTCGGCTGAGGAGTTTGCCAAGGCCGACAACGCCTTCTACTACGAGCCCATGCCCTCGCTCAACAAGTTCTCCACTCACGGTACCCCAGCGGCAGCCGTGAGCATCTTCGGCGCACCCCGCCTGATGGTGAAGGTAGCCTCTACCGACGTCACCAAGAACACCGTCAAGATTACCGTAGAGGACTACCGCTTTGAGGAGGGCGACCCCTTGGCCAGCAAGACCGGCAAGCTCGCAACACCAGCCATCACCTTCACCGAAGAGCACATCGAACCCTATGCGCTCACCCCCTCATGGGCACAGCAGCCCGAGGCCGACTACTACGAGATTGAGTTCGAGGGCATGCTCTACTCCACCATCCGCGACAGCCTGCTCCGCTTCGAGGACCTCAAGGCCGAGACCGACTACACCTTCCGCCTGCGTGCCGTGAATGCCGATGGCGCATCCCCATGGGCCGAGGCTAAGGTGCAGACCCTCTCCAACCCGCTCGAGTTTGCCATCCCCGGCATCAAGGCCGAGAACACCTGTAAGGACCAGCCCGGACAGGGTGTCAATAAGTTCTTCGACTACGACGAGACCAGCATCTGGCACACCGACTGGGGTGGCGGTGCCGTGCCCTTCACCATGGAGATAGACCTTGGTGGCATCAACCAGCTCGACAAGCTCCACTACCTCCCCCGCGAGGACGGCGGCAACGGTACCCTCCTGCAGGGCACCATCTCCTACAGTGCTGACCGCAAGGCATGGACCACCCCCGTAGCCTTCAACTGGGCTCCCGACGGCACGGTGAAGATTGTCGACTTCGAGGAGAAGATTCCCGCCCGCTACGTAAAGATCGACGTCACTGCAGCCCGCGGCAACTTCGGCTCGGGCCGTGAGATGTACCTCTTCAAGGTACCCGGCACCGAGACCATCCTGCAGGGCGACATCAACCACGACGGCCGTGTCGACAAGGACGACTACACCTCCTACATGAACTACACCGGCTTGCGTGCCGGCGACTCCGACTTCGACGGCTACATCAGTGGTGGCGACATCAACAAGAACGGCCTCATCGATGCCTTCGACATCGCCACCGTGGGCGTAGCCATGCAGGGCGGCGTGAACACCTACGGCATGGGCACACTGGGCGGCAAGCTCCAGCTCGTGGCTCCCCAGAGCGTGCGCGAAGGCGAGGAGGTGAAGGTCATCATCCGTGGCGACGGCCTCAGCGAGGTGAACGCATGGAGCGTGGCCATCCCCTACGATGCCACCCAGCTCAGGTATGTGAAGACCTCACCCATAAGTACCCGCGAGATGGACAACCTTACCTACGATCGTCTGCACAAGAATGGCGTGAAGGCCCTCTACCCCACCTTCGTCAACACCGGCAACAAGTCCGTGATCAGCGGCACCGGCACCCTCGTGGAAATCACCTTCATCGCCCTCAAGAGCGGCAACCTCGACCTACAGATGCAGGATGCCCTCCTCGTGGACAAGAAGATGAACACCATAGAGTAGCTATCGGGGGGACACTCCCCTGACAGACTCAAAAAAAACGACTCCGGCCCGGGCACTTCGCTCGGGCTGGTGTGTTGTTGATACCACTTTCACAAATAGGATGTATGGAGATAAAGGAGTTAAAAGGAGATAATAGTTTGCGGCAAACAACTTTTTTATACCTTTGCTTTTATAAATAAAAGACAGGATATGAATAAATGGTTATTCGCACGAAGTGAATTGTATAGAAAGTATGCCGAATGCTTACCTGATACACCCTCACAGATTGAAATGCTTTTTTCTTCACCTGAGATTGGGTGGCTTCCTACAAAATTCAACATTAGTAGTAAAGAGACAGAATACATAGAATTTTCTTATGTATATGACCCTATACCCGAGCTTATTCAATGGTTGGAGTATATAGTTAAAAATCGCTGGTCAGGAGGAAGTTACATTGCTATTGATTGTGAAGGACATGACACTATCTTTTGTTATGAAGTAATGGTTGCGCCTGAGTCTGAGGAATGTAAAAGACCTATTCATCCTACTGATTGTGGCCTATTCACCGTGTACAACACCTATAGCCAGCAATTCATTGTCGAAGCTTTTTGCCAGACTGAAGAGTTGGTCAAATCCTTATATACATCCCTCACAGAATTTATAAAGAAGGTCATTAGTGATAAAGATTTAGAAGAACAATGGGATGTAGATTTGAAAATGTATCAAGAATTACTCAATAATCATATACTGAATTCTTTTTGTTATGGGTAAAAGCCTGAGTTATATAAGCCGATAATAAAATGTTGGTATTATTGTTACTACTCCTTCATCCTCAGGTTACGCTCTCTACTATATAATGGAATACTTGATAGCACTCCGTCCAGAATGAAATATCCTTGCTCTTTAAGAAGGATTTCCCCTTCCAGTTTCTTCAATTCCTCAGCGTTCAGCACATCTCTGGTGAAGCCATAAAGTTCTAACTCCCTTTATATCTTTTCTTCCATATCAGTCTTAGAATAAGATTTATATTTTCACACCAACCTCAGCCCAATAATCTTTCCACTTTAGGTAATCTTCATAGGTAACAGTATACGAAACCAATACATCCTTCAGTTTGTTTTCGTCGCCGCCAAGCATCATAGTAAATTCAATGGCTGAGCCCACTCTGTTCTTTATCTCCATCTCGGGAGATATGGTAAACTCTGAGTGCATCAATTCTGTTAGTTCGTCTTTCATAGTGCGTGTGTTATTAAATGTTGAATATAATGCAACCACCCCAATGATTTGCTCGAACCGATGACGGCGCTACTCTCTCAAAGGGATGGTTGCTATGTTTATTATCCTTTATATATCAGTGCATCGCACTCAATGCATTGCCACGCAGGGTCGTGGTCAGTAATGCAGCATCCGCCAAAGACTACTTTGTTTTCGAAGCGCTTCTCATAGGCTTCGTAGGTGGGTTCTCCGTAGACGATTGTCCATACTTCGCCTCCACAGATGGGGCATCGCTCGGGGCGTTGCTTGAGGGTAAGGGTGTTTTGTGTGTCCATATTGGAGTCTATTAGGTTTTACTTATTTAAGAATAGGCCTATTCTTGTTTTCTCAAATATTATTCAAATACTCACAGGATAACCTTTTTTGGTAAACTTCTTCACAGGACTAAAATGAATCTCGTCACATATCACTTCAACTCCATTCGCTTCGAGTTTAAGGTGCTCTTCATTGACAAGATAGATTCTAAACCAATCCAAGAAGCAAGAGCCATCATCAAGATTCATTTTTAATACATGCGGCTTCTTGCAAATTATTGGTAATACAGCACCTTGGAGCATATATTTTAATCTAAATTCACTCTTTTCATAATCACAACAGAAACCTAAATTACAGGTATCACCGTAATAATCTTCTGAGTATACACATTCTGGATTGTCAAGATATGAATCATCCCAATACTCCTTAAAATAGTTTATTAGGTGTTCGAAACCGATTATCTTATCCGCAGCAGCCTTTTCAATATTTATATAACTTTGTTGTCTCTGTTGTTCTATGAGTATCTGATTGGCCGCAATATATTTCTCCCATAAGCAATCAAGTTTGCTGGTTTCTTTTCTTGTTAGCATTCTACCCGAATGTCCACCTGTCCAGTCAAAAGTGGGTATTTCTCTTTGCAACTCCTCCGTAGTTATGATAGAGTGTCGTTCAGAGTCTAGTATATGCTGTATAGATAGGTCACAATAGAATACTGTTCGCCCTTTACCCGACCAGTCTGAACCCCTTTTAGGGTAGGAGGCAAAAGAACCCTTCATTACAATTCCTGTATTTCCATTTCCTACTCGAACCATATAGCATCGGTCTCCCCAGTTCGCTTTTTTGTAATCCCATACACTCCAGCTCAAATCCTCGAATTGAAAATGATTAACGACTCGAGCCCATTGGTCTACATTAATGTTAGAAACCTCTGGATTCCACATTAAAACAAATGCTCTTTTCTTGTTCGTCCTGCTCATATGCCTTTTGTCTATTTGGTTGTTTTCGATGCAAAGATAGCACCCTCTTGTCCCAAAACTCGGTACAGGTTGGAGAAATTTTCTATTTCTTGTAACTTTTTCCTTATTTCTTTGCGGATACTATATTTTACTTTACCTTTGCAATGTCTTTAGGGAACGTTGGCACAGAAATGTGAGAGATAACTTCGGGCACATCCGATTAAGTTCGTGAAACTGAGCACTACGGTGACCGCAGTTTGAGTGGGGAGTCAGCTCCCCATTATTTATTTTTATATCTATGTGTCTTACCTCTTTTATATATAGAAGTTCACTCTTAAGGCGTGGTTACTCGAAACAAACTGGTGAATGCTATTCGATCTATATTGTAAATGCGGCAAGCTCTGCAAAGAACCTGCCGCACCGTTTTATCTAATCTTCGATATTCAGCCTTTAGTTCTTATCCAAGTATAGATGGAGTGACACTTTTAACTCCTCGGCATACTTGTATATGTCGTCTATTGTCTCTACGGAGTACTTATGCTCCTTCCATTCAGAATCGAATACTCCAAGGTATTTATTACTCTTGTTGAAATACAATCGTGCAACAATGCGCTTTGACCTGTCATCAAGGATTATGCAGAAATAACTCATATAGTCTCTGTATGACAAACGACTGGGGTCTACATCATCCCTAAGAATGGACTTGATAGCAAAGAAACCCTCTAACTCCTCGGTGGTGGTGACTACTTGCGGTTGCTTCTCCTCTTCCTCGATTGGGGCGGTTTGCGCTACCTCAGCAGTTGGTTCTTCCTTCTTCTCCTGTTCGGGATGCTCCAACTTGATTGCATTCTCCAATCGGTCAGAAATAATCTCGTTGATGTATGAGTTGATAGACTTCTTCACGAAAGCAGTGAACTGCTCCATGATCTTGTCACCTCGCATCACGCCATCGTAAACGTTCTTTGCCAGTAGTCTTACAAATTCAGGTGAGGGGTTAGCGAATTCCTTTGCGATTACCTGTTTCAGCTCGTTGGTGTATTTCAATTCACTTGCCGAACTAAGGATATTCTCCAGACTATAGTAAGACTTGTGAAACTTCTTCAACTCCTCAATCTCTGCATCAGAGATGTCTGTCATGTCCACCTCCAAGAATGGTTTGGTATCCATGATGTTCTTTTCTACCAAGTCAGTATAGAAGCGGTACTTGATACCATTGGTAAGTAATCCGAACTTTGCCTTTGATACGTTGAAGTAGCGCATCAACTGATTGTCGTGCAGGTTCAAGTTCTCCTTCCAGTGCTTACATTCTATCAAGAGTATAGGCTGACCATCCTTTAATATGGCATAGTCAATCTTCTCTCCCTTCTTCATGCCTATATCACATACCATTTCAGGCACTACCTCTAATGGGTCGAATACGTCATATCCGAGAGCGTTGATGAATGGCATGATGAAAGCGTTCTTTGTGGCTTCCTCTGTCTGTAGGCTATCTTTGAGCTTCATGATGCGCTCAGATAGATGTTTGATGCTGTCTTTGAAATCCATAGCGTTTTTATTTTGGTTGCATAATGATTGTTGTCACTTTGCATCCAACTATCAATCGCGCTATGACGCAAAAAAGACGTGATGCACCTTATTTGCGTCCAGCTGAGAGGCAGCCTCGGAATGGAAACCCCTGACCGTTTCTATAATAATGCACCACGTCAAACGTGTATGCATTGCTACAAGAAACGATCAGAGTTGTTCGCACCGAACACCTCTATTACGTATTATTTCAGAACGTTGTTATTTCCAATAAGTTTCCGAGGCTTTTGGCTGAACGCGAAATAATAGCGAATGCTTAAATTTTCCAATATGTCTTGTTGCCTCCTTTCGCCAATCTTTGGAAAGGGTGAAGGGGACAACGATGCGAAGGTACTACATTTTTCTGAGATTCGCGGTATGTATGCCGATTTTTCTCTTGGCAAGGCTTGTGGTTATAAAGTATTACCTATGTTTGCATAAATAACCTACTATCATGGAAAAGTACAATATTGAAAAGGTTTGGATTACCGATGATGCGGTGTGGATACGCACTGCAGACGGCAAGGAGGCTTCGGAGAAGTTTGCCGACTATCAGCGCTTGCGCTTTGCCACTCCTGAGCAGCGTGCACGATACACCTATGACGAGTATGGTATCCGTTGGAATAAGGTGGATGAAGACCTTAGCTTTCACGCTTTCTTCCGTGAACGGAAAGCCAATCCGCTCTACGACCTCTTCATTGCGCATCCCGAACTGAATGCCTCGGCCATTGCTCGCCGTTTGGGCATGTCGCAAAGTCTGTTTGCACAGTACATCAGTGGCAGCAAGCGCCCATCACCCATGCGCTATGAAGAGATATTGCAAACCATCCGCGCCATCGGTCAGGAGCTGATGGCTGTATGATGGAAGAGCGTTTACAGGTTTGGCATATCCCAACTTAAATCCCTACCCTCAATGCGAGAGTAGGGATTATTGTTTATGAAACACGCATATTTACGCAAAAGTTTACGCAAATGTTGCACTTGTAACTCTTGTGTAAATCAGTGCGTAATGCACCAACTTGTGCAAATCTTTGTTTTACTACTGTTTTTTTTATGGGGTATGTTGAAAGTTGAGAGATGAAAACTCAAGAACTTTAAAAATCACAATTCACAATTAAGCGAAGCTCACAACTCCTCTCTCCCGAAGTTTCCCTTGGTAGGGCGGAAGCAGCCGCTGACGCGAGGCACGCGCTCCATCTCGCCGTGCGCCACATAGTCGTTGAGCTTCTGGTACGAGGTGCTGGTGGCATAGTGGCTGATGCGGGCAAACTCGCGGACGCTGATGTCGTCGTGCGTCTCGAAGTATTCGTACAGCGCATCGGCCAGCTCGGGGGCCGCGAGAGGCTGGCGCACCTTACCCTCTACCTGAAACTTCACATCGGCCAGACGGTCGAGCAGGTGCTTGTCGGCACGGAAGCGGATGCCACTAATCTTTACGTCCTTGCCCGTGGGAGGTGTGGGTCCCGTGTGGTTGCTCAGCTCCATGGTGAGCGAGCCCAAGCCGTCGAGCTGCACGCGGTAGCCGTGGCTCAGGGCATCGATAATCTGTGTTCGCAACACGTCCCATACGAGCTTCACGTCCGATGGGGTGGCTGTGGTGGCATTGTTGGCGCTGATGGCCATCTGCTCAATGTCAACTTTCTGCGGGAAGGCTACCGACACGCCCGTGCACCACGACTCCTCCCCATTGGGACCCGATACTTTATGACGCCGACTCAGTGAACAACGTACTACGGGAGTATAGCCATCGCGATAATGCTGCACATGCTTTGATTTCTTTACTTTCATGGTGGTATTTTTTAGGTTTTGAGTTTATCAGTTTTTGAGTTTATAAATGTTACATTTATGACCACTTGCTTGCTCGGCATTGATTAAGCAAGCTGATCATTGCTCTCGCTACGCTGCGCGGTTGTAGGCTCTTGAATTTCTCCTTGTCCTACGTATTTTCTATCTGCAGCCGGAAGGATTTCTACTTGCAGGCAGAATAGTTTCTATTTGCAGTTAGAAACATTTCTACTTGCAAGTAGAAACATTTTTCTCTTTGCCCAACAAAGATAATCTATTGTTCCGATTTTTGCAAACGAACCTCCCATTTTATTTGCAAGTGCACTGGCATTCAGGGTATTAACATTTGGATTTTGAAGTTGTATCTTTGCGATAGAAATAAGGTTTAACAACCTTTCAAGTTCTTCTTCGAAGATCTTGGAATATCGTCCCGATATTCTTTCTACCGCGACATCGCTCACGCTCGGCATAGATTAAGCAAGCTTATCTCTGCTCTCGCTCAACCGCGATGTTGTCAACAGGAATTGAGGGAGAGTGCCTTTTAGAATGTATTTACTAACCTTTAAACAATATTTATTATGGAAAACAACTTAACAACTCAAGACCGACACGGTGTCATCCCCACAGAATGTAGTGACGAGGAAGCGTGTGAGCCGAAAAAACAGACTTGCAGCATAGATTTGCGCAAGTTGGAACGCTATGCACTGAGAATCATCAGAGTTACGCTTGCAACTTTTGCGGAAACATTTGCGTAAATTTTGCGTAAACACTTGCGTAATGCTACCGAGGAAAGAAGAGGACTAAACAGGTGCTTAGGCACCGAAACGTGCACTCAGCTCTTCCCACGAATCGCAGAGGGCCTGCATGGAGGGGAGCAGGAGGTCGGCACCCTCATCGGTGAGGGCGTTGTCGGGCAGGGGACCTGTATTGACGGCGATGGTGAAGATGCCGGCGGCCTTGGCGGCACGCACACCAAGAGGGGCATTCTCTACCACGACACACTCCTCGGCACGGAGGCCACCCTTCTGCAAGCCCATGAGATAGGGCTCGGGGTCGGGCTTGCCGCGCTTGACATCGAAGGCGGTGACCATCAGCTCACGGCAGAAGACACCGGGGAAGTGGTGATTGAGGCGGTCGAGCAGGGAGGCCTGTCCCGAGCCGGTGACGATGAGTATCTTGAGTCCCTGCGCCTGAAGCTTGCGCAATAGCTCCAGCGCTCCAGGCATAGGCTCGGCAGGGGGATACTCGTTGAAGAACTGCGACTTGACGCGGTAGATTTCCTGTATGCGCTCTTCGCTCTCCTCTACCCCACGCTGGCGGCGGCTCACGATATTGATGGTAGAGGCTCCCGTGCGTCCCTCATGCATGTAGGCCTCCTGCTCGGGGAGGTCGTAGCCGAAGTGGGCCATGGCACGGTGCCAGGCCTTGGCATGCGAGGGCATGGAGTTGTAGAGCACGCCGTCCATGTCGAAGAGAACGGCACGAAGGCGCTGGGGGAACCCTTGCGCCTTCGTGGTATCTGTTAGTGATTGTTGCATGTAGTCTAGATATTCTAGGGAAATCCAGGTACACTGGGATGTTATCCCAAGCGTGCCTGAATAGCTTTTGACTCCTCTTCGTAGCCGGGCTTGCCAAGGAGGGCAAACATATTGCGCTTGTAGTCCTCTACGCCGGGCTGGTTGAAGGGGTTCACGCCAAGTACATAGCCGCTGATGCCGCAGCCCTTCTCGAAGAAGTAGAGCAGCTGACCGATGTAGTACTCGTCGAGCTTGGGCATCACGATGCGGAGGTTGGGCACACCGCCATCGACGTGTGCGAGGAGTGTACCGAGCTCGGCCATCTTGTTCACCTCATCCACGTGCTTGCCTGCGAGGAAGTTGAGTCCGTCGAGATTCTTCTCATCAGTAGGCACGATAAGGCTGTGCTTGGTGTTCTCAACCGAGATGACGGTCTCGAAGATGGTGCGCTCGCCCTGCTGAATCCACTGACCCATAGAGTGGAGGTCGGTAGAGAAGTCGACCGATGCGGGGAAGATGCCCTTGCCATCCTTACCCTCAGACTCGCCATAGAGCTGCTTCCACCACTCTGACACGTAGTGCAGCTTGGGCTGGTAGTTGACGAGGATCTCAATCTTCTTGCCATCGGCATAGAGGGCGTTGCGGGTAGCGGCGTAGAGGGCAGCGATATTCTCCTCGAAGGGTACCTCGGGAGCGGTAGCAGCCTCCATGTCGGCAGCACCCTTAACGAGCGCCTTGATGTCGTATCCGGCAATGGCGATAGGCAACAGGCCTACGGGAGTGAGCACCGAGAAGCGGCCACCCACATTGTCGGGGATGATGAAGCTCTTGTAGCCTTCGTTGTCGGCTGTAGTGCGGGCAGCACCACGCTTGGCGTCGGTAACGGCTACGATGACCTTGCGGGCAACGTCGATGCCGCGCTGGTCTTCACACTGCTTCTTGAGCAGACGGAAGGCGAGGGCAGTCTCGGTAGTGGTACCTGACTTGGAGATATTGATGACACCGAACTTCTTGTCCTTGAGGAACTCGGTGAGTTCAAAGAGGTAGTCCTCGCTGATATTGTGACCTGCGTAGATGATGGCAGGGCTGTCGCTCTTGAGGTAGCTGTGGAAGTTGTTGCTGAGTGCCTCGATTACGGCACGTGCGCCAAGGTAGCTGCCACCGATACCGGCTACTACGACTACGTCGCACAACTCGCGCAAGGTGTTTGCGGTCTCTTGAATGTCGTTCAAGTGCTCCTCGGTGATGCTTGAGGGGAGGTGGAGCCAACCCAAAAAGTCGTTACCGAGACCTGTGCCCTTCTCGAGCATCTCCAATGCTTCCTGCACCTGGGGTGCGTATGCCTTTACGGCACCTTCAGCGATAAAACCTGCGGTCTTATCAATGTTCAATGCAATATTTTTCATCTTTCTTATCTAATTATATGATTATCTGATAGAATCCGTGAGCAACTTAATCTCAATCACGGGCGAGATGCGCTCGTAGAGGATGTTGTACACGGCATCGAGGATGGGCATGTTGACGTGGTACTTGCGGTTGATCTCCTTGATACACTTGGTGCCGTAGTAGCCCTCGGCCACCATCTCCATCTCGAGCTGAGCGCTCTTCACGGAGTAGCCCTTGCCTATCATGGTGCCAAACACACGGTTGCGGCTAAAGTTCGAATAACCTGTCACCAGGAGGTCGCCCATATATACCGACTCGCTCACCACACGCTTGAGCGGATGCACGAAGTCGATGAAGCGCGACATCTCCACTAGCGCATTGCTCATGAGCACTGCCTGGAAGTTGTCGCCATACTTCAGACCGCTGCAGATACCTGCCGCGATGGCATAAACGTTTTTCAGCACGGAGCTGTACTCGATGCCGGTGACGTCGTCGCTCACGGTGGTCTTCACGTAGTTGCTGTTGAGCTTCTGCGCAAAACTGAGTGCGTTGTTGCGGTCGCTACAGCCTACGGTGAGGTATGACAGGCGCTCGAGCGCGATTTCCTCAGCATGACACGGTCCGGCAATAACGGCGATGCTATCGTACGGCACGTGGAATTCCTTGTGAAAATAGTCTGACACAAGCATGTTCTCTTCGGGCACGATACCCTTGATGGCTGTCACCACAAACTTGTCGTGCAGCTTGGTCTTCACCTTCTTGAGGTGCGACTTGAGGTAGGGCGACGGAGTGACGAACACCAGCACATCGCTCTCCTTGATGACCTGGTTGATGTCTGAGGAGAAGTTGATGCGGTTTACGTCAAAATGTACCGACGACAGGTATCCGGGATTGCGGCCTGTGCGCTTGAAGTCCTCAATGCGGTCGTCACGGCGCATATACCAGTTGATGGAGTCCTCATTGTTGAGAATCATCTTGGCAATGGCAGTTGCCCAACTGCCACCACCCATAATGGCTACTTTACCTTGGGGAAAACTCATTATCCAATTTTTTCAATCCAAGCCGCTACCTCATCCACCGTGGGGTTCTTGAGGTCGAGCTTATACTTCTTGTTCACGCCACAGATATCCATGTGAACCTTCTGGGGGTTGACACCCTGCATGTCGGCCACAAGCTTATAGCCAGCCTTCTGAATCAGGGGCACCCACTCTTCGGGAACACCTATCTCCACATACTTGGCTGAGGGATCCTTCGGGGACTTCTTCTCGGGACGCATCTGCGGGAAGAAGAGTACCTCCTGAATGGTCTGCTGACCTGTCATGAGCATCACGAGGCGGTCCATACCGATACCCATACCCGAGGTGGGAGGCATACCGTACTCGAGGGCACGCACGAAGTCGTTGTCGATGAACATGGCCTCATCGTCGCCCTTCTCGCTCAGGCGAAGTTGCTCCTGGAAGCGCTCGAGCTGGTCGATGGGGTCGTTGAGCTCGCTATAGGCGTTGCACAGCTCCTTACCGTTGACCATGAGCTCGAAACGCTCGGTGAGCTCGGGATTCTCGCGGTGACGCTTGCAGAGGGGCGACATCTCGATGGGATAGTCGGTGATGAAGGTAGGCTGTATGTAGTTGCCCTCGCACTTCTCGCCGAAAATCTCGTCGATGAGCTTACCCTTACCCATAGTTTCGTCGGTCTCTACACCCAGCTCCTTGCATACGCCACGCAGCTGAGCCTCATCCATGCCGGTGATGTCCACTCCAGTGAACTCTTTGATGGCCTCTGTCATGGTGCGGCGTGCGAAGGGAGCCTTGAAACTGATGACATTGTCGCCCACCTGCACCTCGGTAGTACCGTTCACATCGAGACAGATCTTCTCGAGCATCTGCTCGGTGAATGCCATCATCCAGTTATAGTCCTTGTAAGAGACGTAGATCTCCATACAGGTGAACTCGGGGTTGTGGGTGCGGTCCATACCCTCGTTGCGGAAGTTCTTGGAGAACTCATACACACCCTCAAAGCCACCCACGATGAGGCGCTTCAGGTAGAGCTCATTGGCAATACGCAGGTACAAGGGGATGTCCAATGCGTTATGGTGAGTGATGAAGGGGCGTGCTGCCGCTCCACCGGGAATTGACTGCAATACAGGAGTCTCTACCTCCATATATCCGCGTGAGTTGAAGAACTCGCGCATAGAGGTGTACACCTTGTTACGCTTGATGAAGATATCCTTCACGCCATCGTTTACCACGAGGTCGACGTAGCGCTGACGGTAACGGAGCTCGGGGTCATCAAACTTGTCGTAAGCCACGCCATCCTTGTACTTCACGATAGGAAGCGGACGGATGCTCTTGGACAATACGGTGAGCTTGTGGGCATGTACGCTGATCTCGCCCATCTGCGTGCGGAACACCACACCCTCGATACCGATGAAATCACCGATATCGAGCAGGCGCTTGAACACGACGTTGTACATATCCTTGTTCTCCTCGGGACAGATGTCATCGCGGGTGATATACACCTGGATGCGGCCCTTGGAGTCCTGCAGCTCCACGAACGAAGCCTTACCCATCACTCGACGGCTCATCAGACGGCCTGCGATAGATACCTTGCGAGGCTCGTCCTCGTCCTTGAACTCCTCTTTTATATCGGTAGAAAAAGCGTTGGTCACATACTCTGCGGCAGGATAGGGCTCGATGCCCATGGCACGCAATTCGTTCAGACTATTGCGTCTGATAATCTCTTGTTCACTAAGTTCCAATACGTTCATTTCTTTCAACGTTATGTATTTGAAAGTGCAAAGTTAGTGCAAGGTGAGCGAAATATCAAATTTATTTGAATATTTCCGAACCGCCGCCTAACTTCATCAGAAAAAAAGGCCATTATCGCCAACATTCTGAATGTGCGAATTGGCCCATTACCCATCTCACCCAAACTTGTAATAAAATTCAACCGACTTCCAACATTGGAGAAAAGAAAAATCAAAAAATATCACCAACATATCAAGGAAAAAAGTATCTTTGCAGAAGATATATTTCACACAACTAAATAAGATTCTAAAACATGAAAGCTTTAGTTAAGAAAGAGCCCATGAAGGGCATTTGGATGGAAGAAGTAGCCATGCCCAAAGTTGGTGTCAACGACGTACTCATAAAAATCAAGAAGACCGCCATCTGCGGCACTGACCTCCATATCTACAAGTGGGACGAGTGGAGCCAGAAGACAATCAAGACACCCATGACTATTGGCCACGAATACGTAGGAGTGGTTGCAGAAGTAGGCCCTGGTGTACGCAACATCAAGGTGGGCGACCGCGTAACAGGCGAAGGGCATATTGCATGCGGACATTGCCGTAACTGCCGCCGAGGCCTCCAGCACATCTGTGAAAACAGTATAGGAGTAGGCGTGAACCGTGACGGAGCCTTTGCCGAATACCTCTGCATCCCAGAATCAAACGTAGTAAAACTTGACGACCGCATATCAGACGATATGGCTGCCATTATGGACCCATTTGGCAACGCCACACACACCGCATTATCGTTTCCCCTTCTGGGCGAAGACATACTCATCACTGGCGCAGGGCTCATCGGCACCATGGCCACTGCCATCGCTAAATTTGCCGGTGCAAAAAACATCGTGGTCACTGACCTGAGCGATTATCGTCTCGACATAGCAAAGAAAATGGGTGCCACCTGTACTGTAAACGCATCGAAAGGCGAGACCCTGCAGGGTGCCATGGATCAGCTCGGCATACGAGGCTTTGACGTAGGTCTCGAAATGTCCGGCGCACCCGTTGCCTTCCGCGAGATGGTAGCCAAGATGTACAACGGATCTAAGATTGCCCAGTTAGGCATCCTACCCCCTACAACAACCGTAGACTGGAGCGAAATCATATTCAAGGCACTCACCATCAAAGGTATCTATGGCCGTGAGATGTGGGAGACATGGTACAAAATGGAACAGATGCTCATCTCGGGACTGGACCTCTCACCCGTCATCACACACCACTTCCCCATTGCCGAATTCCAAAAAGGATTTGATGTAATGGAATCCGGTCAATGCGGCAAGGTAATCCTTGACTGGGAATAAGAAATGGTATCCAATTCCCCCAGCAACACATCCGAGCGTACCCATAGAGGCACGCTCGGAGAATTGCGAAAATACAGATTGAACCGATTTCAACCAATTAGCACTGTACGAACAGACAAACAATGATTATGACACCTGAAGAATTTAAGGACATGCGTCCGTTTGAACCTGAAGAGTTGCCTGCAGCGTACGACAGTCTGCTGGCCGACCCCATGTTTCGTGCTGTAGTAGGCATGGTGATGCCGCAGATTCCTGCCGAGGCGTTAGGTCCGATGATGCACGGCTGCAAGACCTGTCAGGAGTTTCAGTACACCTTCATCCGCCCATTACTGGATGGAGTCATCAAGAAGTGTACTCAAGGGCTGACCAACGACTTCAGCCAGCTGGAGTTGTCCAAAGAGAAGGAGAACTACACCTACATATCAAACCATCGCGACATCGTGCTAGACTCGGGCCTGCTCGACATGATCCTCTTCGTGGAGAAGGAATTCGACACGGTGGAGATTGCCATCGGCGACAATCTGCTCATCTACCCGTGGATAAAGACGCTTGTGCGCATCAACCGCAGCTTCATCGTCACCCGCAAGGGCGGCATACGCGAGATGTTGCAGTCGAGCATCCGACTGTCATCGTACATGCACTACGTCATCAGCGAGAAGAGGTCGCCCATATGGATTGCGCAGCGCGAAGGCCGTTCGAAGGACTCTACCGACCACACTCAGGAGAGTATCCTGAAGATGTTTGCCATGGGTAGCGAGGGCACTCCTGCCGAGCGCCTCATTGCACTCAATATGGCTCCGCTGGCAATCTCCTATGAGTATGACCCGTGTGACTGGCTCAAGGCCATGGAATTCCAGCTCAAGCGCGACAATCCCGAGTACAAGAAGTCGCAAGCCGATGACCTGATGAACATGAAGACGGGCATCTTTGGCTACAAAGGCCGCGTACACTACCAGGCTGCCGCGTGCATGAACGACTTCATCGCTGCCCTGCCTGCCGACATGCCGAAGAACGATTTCTATGCTGCCGTAGCGCAGGAGATTGACCGCCGCATCTACGCGAGCTATCGCCTCTATCCGGGCAACTACGTGGCCATAGACCTGCTGCAAGGAGACAACACCTGTGCCGACCGCTACACGGCCGAGGAACGCGCCACCTTCGAGCAATACCTTGCCGGGCAGTTACAGAAAATCGACATGCCGGGCAAGGACGAGGAGTTCCTGCGCAGCAAACTGCTGGAGATGTATGCCAACCCTGCGTTGAATCAGTTAAGCGTGCAGCGTGAAGCGTAAGGCATTGAAAGCAATACGGGCGACACTGCTGTTGCTCCCCATCCTCACCCTGCTCTGCAGTTGCGAGGATGTGGCTGAGGATAATTACCGCTACCCTTCGGTGCGTACCGACTTTGCCTGCATTGCCACTGACGGCAAGGGGAGGATTAAGCATTTGCTGCTTGATGACGGGAGCTGTTACCCGGTACGCCTCACCCAGGATTTCCTTGAGGCCTACGACGACGAACCCACCTACAAGCGCGACACGCTGTATCGGCTCCTCAGCGTATACGAACTGGTAAGCACAGCACAGAACGATACCGTAGCCGACCTCTATGCCTTGGGCAGCATCATCTCGCAGGTGCCGACACCGCTCCGCGATGACGAAGAGCTGCATCAGAATCCCGTGTACCTGCAGAGCATATGGCTCTCGGGTGGTTATTTGAACTTCGTGCTCGAAGTGAAGGCACTCAACGGGAAGCACAGCATCGGCTTTGTCGACACCACGCCCGAGGGAATGCAAGGCAAGGAGTTTACCTTTTATCATCGGGTGGTAGATGATGTGGAATCGTATCGTCAGAAACTTTATGGTTCCATTCCTCTCGTTCCTTTCAAGGAATCTTTGGGACAGGGCGACACGCTGCGCTTCGTAGTAAATACTTACGATAAGGGGAACAGGAAAATTGATTTCCCCATGTAAGACCTATTATGTTGCAACAAAAAAGGCGAAGCTGGGACATAACATTCCCGCTTCGTCTTTTCTCTATCGTATGAGGGGCTATACAAGGAAGACTAGTCTTCCCACAAGTTGCCCCATGAGCCACGACGGCCTCTTGAGAGCTCTTCATCGGGCTCTTCATCACCTTCAACCTTAATCGAGATTGCTAACATCGAATCAACCTCTATTTCTATCAGTTCGGCCGAGGGCCTAACATATGCCAACTTCATAGTTCCAAGCGCTACGGAATGATTACCTATTACCAATTGATTATCTGACATGTACATACAATTTCTTTCCATTAACAATATAAACACCAGAGGCAACGACCTTGCTGACGCGATGACCATAAATATTATAGATAACCGGTTGTTGAGCATCTGACTCGTTGGCTGGTGCCATGTCGGTAGTTCCCCTCACACGGAAACGGAATGCCGAGACATTGGTGGTAGAGCAGTCCCAAGCGAAGCTGATCTTGTTTGCCGATACTTTGTAATGTGTAGCTGCATCTACCTCTTTTCCGGAAGCATCATACTTCACACTATTTTTATATAGCCCTACCTCGCCATTCTTCTGTCCAAACACGTAATACTTATGGTTATCCGCCGCTTCTTTATATACAAGATAGGGACTACCATATAGGCGATTCCCTGACACATCATCAGCTGCATCCTCATCAGTATAATAGAAACTATATGTTGCAGAAGGAGCATCCAGAATCACAGCCGTCCGGGCTGGCAGCACCTTGCCTTTCAGTTTATTCAGTGTCAGCGTACCTGTCCCCTCCGAGTCAACCTCGATATCAGACCCGTCAATGATATAGGCTTTCACTCCTTCAGGTATAGCCACCGGATAGTTGAGATAGAACCCAGCATGACAATATTTGCCAATCGTGAGTGCAAACTGCACGAGTGAGATATCCTCAACCTCCTCGATGCGCCATGCAGATCCTCCGTTAGCACCAGTTTCCCAACGCACAACTTTCCCGTTACCATCAGCATGCAACATAATATCACCACACCAGATACCGACCTGACCATCTGTGGACAGAGGTACGATGCTTATATTTCCTGCATCATCGTAAAGCGGAAGTGCCGTATATAGTTTCCAGCCATTATTAGCCAAACTTGTACCTGTATGCAGATTTGTCATGTTATACGCTCCATTGGCTGTTTCTGCAAAGGTCCATATCGTCGTAGCATCATCGGTGCCCCTTGAAGAGGTGTGGAAAATTCTATTCTCGTCGGGGTTCACATAGGCATACTCAGGAGCTTGATCAGAGCCTCTTGCCACAGAGCGCAAGCGATAGAACTTACCTTCCTCCGGCATATTGATTACGAGTGCTTCGTTGGCTGCTACCAGTGCATTATAGGCAGAGGTATAATCATCATCTGCTGCCGTTTCACTTCCAAGCACCATGGTTGCATTGTTATAGGCTGTGTTATATGCTCCAGCAAGAATAGCAGAGAAATGTCCCACGGCATCACCCCCCACAACACTTCCTGTGGCAAACTTCACGTCATTGGTATAATAATTGTAGAGTGCGTAGTAAGCCTCAGTCTTATCGATAATCACTTGTTCAAACTTGAAGAGTGTTCCTTTATCGTTAGCGTCATTATAGAATCCCATCTTATTAGCGACACCACCATAGTTACTGAAATACCAAGTATCCGTACCATTCGATGTGCAGGTGATATTGTACCAACCAACATTCCTGTTTTCTTCGTTCATGTGCTCATTTGTGATGGTCCACTCTTGTGTATATCCTTCAGAGCCAGTTGCCATACCCTTCACCTTGCTGTTACCTTCGCTGAAGTTATTGGCACTCAAGGCGAGTGTGGTGTTGCCAGCATAGTAAGGCATGATATACACCTTGCCATCTGTTGCGGGCATGAAATACCATGCTTGCGATTTGTCACCCAATAGATAGGTAGAAGCAACCGCCACCATAGCGGTACTATTGTCATACTGGAGAATAGGAGCGCCATCGCGTTGGAGAGCAATCTTATAAGTAACCGGAGTATTTGCATCAAGCGTAATCTGTACGGGCAACTCTGCATAGTTGATGGCAGTCTGCAGGTTATCTTTTGCAGCCTGCAATGCAGTCAAAGCCGCTTCATACTCGCTTGCTGTGGTAGCTTTGCTTTCATACTTCTCCTGTGCCGCATCTACAGCTTCCCGGGTAGCAGTCATCAGTTGCTCCGTCACATTGAGCGAACCTGCGTAGTTGAATGTATCATCGGTATAGCATGATTCGACAAGGGAGTTAACTTCCCCAATCAATGTATTCAATGCAGACTTGTCAAGCGGTTCAGTCTCTGTCAATGTCCACAATGAGCAGGCATTGCCTGAGCCTACCCCAGTATTATGAAGATTAGACTGCAGATTAGTGCAACTTCCGTCCGTGCAATCCGATCCATTGTTGTTAAGATACAGGTTATCACCTACAGTAAAAGTCCTTGCTTCAAGAGTATGTGAGGGCTTAGCCATTGTCCAAATCGTATTCTTCTCATCACTTGCATAGATAGCCCCATTGGTATGATTCAGGTACTTATCCGTCACATAGCTCTTGATATAGTACCCATTCTCTTCATTGGCAGCTTCAAATCGGAAGAGAGAACCCTCAGCGGAGCGACCGTTGATAATGCTGCCATTATCACGGATGAAGCGAGTGGTATTGTGAGCATATTCCGACCTGCACTCAAGGGTATAATATTTCGTAGTATCCACCAATGGAGTCATCGTGTAGGCGACGGTAATGGTGCTATTCTCGTGGTCGACGATTATCACTCCTTCATTGTAACCATCAATATCCTTCGCCACGAGCTGTTCCCCATCAATCTGCCCAATAATAACAATAGTGTCGGCTTCCACATACTCGGAGCTATTGAATGTGACGCCCCCCGTACCGTCGCCACCGGTAACCCGTACGGTGTATGTGTATATCTCCTGATAGATAACGGTGACAGTTGTGCCTATCACGGTCACCACACCTTCTGTGTATCCTTCAAGGGTAATGGCCGTGAAGGCAGATGCTGTGAGATCCACCGGTGCCCTGAAGGTGGCATTATGGGCATAGGTCTTGTTGCGATAGGCCACACCGCCATTAGCATCACCACCGACAACCTGTATGGTATAGGTCACATACGAATGGCTGTTCTTGGCCAAGTCAAGAGCTTCGTAGTCGGCCTGCAACTTGGCAATAGCTTCCTCTATCTGGTTCACGGTAGTAGCCATCTCATAGGTAGCTTGAGCCGATGCATTCTCTGCGTATGCTGCTATCATCAATTCTTCGGTAGCGTCACCGGAATTGGCTCCCAGTTCTACGTTGTAACTTTCGGGCCGACCGATGGCTGTGATATCCAGTTCCTTCATACCGAAGAAATAGTAACCTCCATAAGCCTCTGTTCCAGGTCCATTCGAAGCTGTTACCGTGAAACGTAGATAGCGGTAAGCCTTTGCAGACTCTATGAGTTCTGAGGTATAGGTCACATTATTGTTATAATCACCCCATTCCTTACTAACCGTAGTTATGACGTCATTAAAATCACTTCCATCGTTGCTACCCGAAATGGTCATCTCCGTAGGAGCAGGCGATCCATTGCGAGGAGTGTAGCTGAAGACGAAGTCGTTAATAGCCACTCCTTCACCCATATCTACCTGTATGTAGTGAGGCTCATTGACCACTGCCCCACTCCAACGGGTATGGAAGTATGTATTCAGGCTACCATCTACCAAAGCGGCAATACCATCACCGTCCTTGCTTCCACCTCCCGTATTCTGGTCAGCATTGGTCGACACATACCAAGAGGCACCAGCATCACTGGCCTGCAGGGCCAGTTCTCCGCCCAATGTGGCCGGCATATAGGTCACCGAGCCACAAGACGAGATCAGACTTGCAGTATTGCCAATAAGTTCCTGCAGTTCGGCCTTCTTGGCCGCGAGAGCTGCCTCCTTTGCTTCATTGTAAGCTGCCAACAACATATCGTATTGTGCTTGCAATTCTGCAATCGCTGTCATGTAATCCTGTTTTGTAGCCGAGGCATTGCCGCACATTACCAGAGCTTCGAGCACCTCGTCACAAGCCATCACCATTTCGTTCGTAGTGATATACGGTGAGTAATCCGCGTATAGGTTCACCTGAGTAGACGAGCGGCCCAGGCCAAACTCAGCCAAGCCGAAGTAGTAGTAGCCGTTATACTTTCCACCCGATGTAGTAGCCTTCACCGTAAAACGCAAGTAGCGATATGCGTTGTTGCTACTTCCCAAGTCAGCGCTATAAGCTGTATTCTGAGCTGTAGGCAGGTCACTCAATGTTTTTATATCATGCCACAATAGGGCATCATTGCTTCCTGTGACTTCCACCTTTGTGGGAAAATCCTTTCCCCATGGGGTAGTATAGGTGGTATATGTCCATACAAATTCAGCCAGACTTTTTCCTTCTCCCAGATCCACCTGAATGTAATGTTCTTCGGCTACGGGCGAGTCTTTCCATACGGTATGGAAGTAGGTATCAGGATTGTTGTCATACGAGAGCTCTATACCATGCCCGGGTTCCGGAGCATTGGAGGTCACGCTGCACGAAACCAAATCAACGTTTCCCTTATACTGCACCATAGCCATCTCATTCACGAGTGACTCCGTTTTCTCTATCAGGTACTCCAGTTCATTGCGTTTCTCAGTCTCGGCATCCACCTCTACGGCCGTAATATACCATTGAGTAGCGTCGGATCCAGTGCCCCACCCCACGATTTTGTATCCTTGTGACGATGAGCAGTGCAGTCCTGTGGCTCCCACAAGCGCCCATAGGCCATTGTCCATATATTCGAGCCTGTAGGCATGGGCATCAGCGGCAGAAGTTGCTGTAGCACTTAGTTCCGCGCCTGTAGACACGTTTCCGGGGTAAGTCTGCGTACTTTTATTCTTTATATAATAGGCCCCTCTGGTATCCGATTCCTCAAAATACCAGCGCTGTGTATCGGCATCTTCATCGGTGGCTTCTCCCAGCATCACCTTGTTGGCATCAATAGACATGGAGCGCTCAGGATATGCTTTGTTTACCAGGCGATAGGCATTGCCTCCTACAACACCTATATAGGCATATCCGTCATTCTGCACGTTGGCATACTCCTGATACAGCACATCGCATACCGCAGCATAGGATGCCACGATTTTGTCATCGTACACCTGCTTGGCTGTATTGTAGGCAGATATCAAGTCGGTCAAGGAGGATTTCCTATAATACCCCACCTTTGTCCCTGTCTCATCAGAAAGCTTTACGATAGCCTCTACCCTCTCAAGCAACTTGCCCAATGCTGTGTACTTGGCCTCGCTGTCATCGGAGTCCATCACATCCATGGGGGCCGATGTTGAATTGTCGGCGTTGACCACCTTGAATTCCACCTCGCCCGAAGCGATGAGTGCAGCACACTCGTCAGATATTTCAAATGTTTTTTTGTCCGAGAAGGCTATCAGTTCGCCCTCAGTATTGTAGATGGCAAATCCCACGCCACCTTCACCGGTCATTGTCACCGTATTTCCCGTTACGGCATAGGTGTAGTCGGATGCAGCATTGCCGGGGAATGAGGCATAGCTTCCGACCTCTGCACATACCACGCTTTCGCCGTAGAAGTCCAAGTTGTCTCCCTTATGGCTCTTGATTGTCTCCCCTGTAGCATCGTTGATGAAGATTACCGAGAGGTTTTCCTCAAATCCCCAGTCCTTCACCTCGGCAATGGCCGCATCAATATCGTCTTGTGTCTGGGTATATTCTGAGTTGCTATAGTCACCCACCAGACGACTGTCCATCACACTGAAGAAGCCATAAGCCCGGAAAAACTCCGTGAGGTCATCCCCCGAAGCTAAGCAGCACTTTTTGTAGAAGTGGAGCAGCGTAGTATTTCCTTGCTGAACATACCCTATACTCATTGGATCCTGACGGAGCATCTCGAATAGGCGGGGATAGAACTTGGGATTATGTCCGAGCACGTGATAGTAGAGGAATAGCTTGTAATACATATGGGTCAGTGCCCAGATGTTGTTGGTAAAGAAGTCGGCCCCCTCAGTATTGTAGGCGGCCAGTACGTTGGTGAGCGAACCATTGTCTCCATTGTATCGTGAGGTGGTCTCTCCATAATACCACAGCACCACGTTGGCGAAGAGGTTGTTGGTCACCTCGGTGAGTCCGTTCACCGTGAGCAACGCTTGGTGTTGGTGACCAATCTCATGACCTGGTCCCCAATGTGCACCAGCGTTGGTGGGCAAGGCCTCAATCACTCCACCCATTGTATTGTAGTGATAACCGCAGTGATCCCATCCGCCATACATATATGCATCCCCGCCTACTCCGAAGGCCAATCCATGCACATTATAGTAGTCGCCATAGTCGGCAGCATACTCATCGCCATCTCCTGCAGTGGATTCAAACACATAGTCCTTCTCCGAGTAGGGCGACTTTTTGGCCTCAGCCTTGATGGTAGCCTCACCAAGTACTCCCAACACGAGACGCTCCCACAGCATCACATTGTCCCACTCATCAATGACAGATTCAATTTTGACCAGTTCGTTCAGATAGGTTCCCATACCCTTGTTCCCTTCGGTATCAGCATCGTTGAGCGGGAACTGCAGCGTCAAGTATTCACCCAGCACAGTGACGTCGGTCTGTGTGGCACGGAGCTCGATATACTCCCAATCGGCATTCTTGTCAGGAGTATACAGTGCATCGCCCACTTTGTTATAATATCCATTGATATAGCCTCCCTCAATATGTATCTTCAGGTCCTCGTAATCAGAGAGGCGACGTGCCCTGGCATTCCTTCCTCGCTTACCATCCGAAGTGTCAAAGGTGTGTACTACATAGTTGACACAATAGTTGTTGCCATCCGTAAACGAAGGCACCACATTGAGTCCCTGCTTCAATTGCACCCCTTCACTGTATTCTCCCAGCTTTCCGTGTCCTACATAAGAGGCCAAATAGAGCGATGCGCCATCTTCAATTTCACCATCCACCATGACATATAGGGTCTGTCCGCCATCGGAGTAGATGCCCGTAGGGTTGTTCATGTTAGTATGTACATTCACCCCCAGCGCGGTAGCGGCAGCCCCCGGCTCATTATAGGGTTCATAGAGTTGCACACGATATTTCCTTGCATAATCGGTATCCCAGGCCTCTTTGCCTGTATCGCCATTCCCCTCTGCCCAGTTGTTGCGATACACCTTGAGCACCATGGTCTGGAGCGCTTCGGGCAAATTCTTGTAATCGGCATCAGCGGTCACAGCCGATTCCGAGGCGAACGACTTTTTCAATGTCGTGCAGGCCTTGTCTGAAAAGAGGTTGTCAAGCGCAGTCTCATAGGTTGTCACAGTAGCCGCGTCAGGATCCACCTCAGTTAACCTCTCCCAATTTGCCGTCAGGGCCTCATCGCTGACACCCACCTCGCTGATTGTCCACTGGGTAGCCGTTGCGCTACTCTCCCAGCATACAACACCTCCATTGTTGACCCCATAGTGCATATAGTGATACCCGTCTGTCGTGTTGGTTGCCCGCAACGTGTAGCCTGCTCCCACCGATACGCAGCAGAACTTGCAGTTGCCATCCAACTCATCTCCCCGCACCATGGTCCAGGCCGAAGAGGTGACATTGGAGCTGCGCAGATACCTACCACTGGCCAGATTCCTCAAGGAATAGCTATCATCGCTATTCCGGACCACGTACCACAACTGTTCATAATTGTTATCATCGGTAGTAACTATAGACACGCGATTGTTGTCGACAATGGACATCGACTGCCCGACATTGCCCACATTCACAAAGTTGTACACTTTCCCCGATGAGATTTGCGACCTAACTGCCACACAGGCAAGTAGCATGCACACCAGAGACACGCATTTGCGGGAACGATACTTCATAGATACAGATCTTTCTTGGTTTGTAGCCTACAAAGTTAGGCATTATTCTCAACCCAAGCATCACCCGACCTGCTCAAAACAGATGTAGCAAAGCAAAAAAATCGCTATAGAAGACAAAAAAAGAGGTGGAGATTACAAATTTTGACATCTCCACTTGGTATTTTAGGGTTGAAAGTTGAGCGTTTAGGGGTTAGAGAGCCGGATGCAACTACCAATCAACAACTTAAGTTGTTGAGCTTCGGCTGCACTCGCCGAGCATTGTAAGCAACTTACATGCGCACGTTTGCACGAACCTTCCTAATTTAAAGAAGACTCCTTATTCCTAATTGACTTTAGCCTCTACTCCACCAGGCGTCCCATAAGCGTAGCCGAACTGGAGCCAATGATCTCCACCCTCACGAAATCACCTATACGGCAGTCCCTCTTGTCAAACACCACCGTCTTGTTCTGTTCGGTGCGCCCGCACATCTGTTCGCGCGAACGTTTCGAGTAGCCTTCCACAAGCACCTCATAGGTATTTCCTATGCAGCGGCGGTTACTCTCTGTCGACAGTTCGTTCTGCAAGGCAATGATTTCATTAAGGCGGCGTATCTTCACCTCCTCGGCAATGTCGTCGGGCAAGTGACGACTGGCATAGGTACCTGGGCGCTCGCTATACTTGAACATGAAGGCCGAGTCGTACTCGCACAAGCGCATCAGCGAGAGCGACTCCCGGTGGTCCTCCTCCGTCTCGGAGTGGAAGCCCGAGAATATATCGGTGCTTAGCCCGCAGTCGGGGATGATGCGTCGGATGGCCTCCACACGCTCCAGATACCACTCTCGCGTATACTTGCGGTTCATCAGCCTTAGGATGCGCGTGCTGCCGCTCTGCACGGGTAGATGTATGTGCTTGCATATGTTGGGTACCTCGGCAATGGCTCGCAGAGTATCATCGCTCATGTCCTTGGGATGCGATGTAGTGAAGCGTACACGCATCTGGGGCACGATAGTAGCCACCATACGCAGTAGCATGGGGAAGGTGATCACCTCGCCGTCTCGCTCAAACCGGTACGAGTTAACGTTCTGCCCCAGCAGGGTCACCTCCTTGTAGCCCTTGGCCGCCAGGTCGTTCACCTCATTGAGTATGCTCTCCACATCGCGGCTACGTTCACGGCCACGAGTATAGGGTACAATGCAGTAGTGGCAGAAGTTATTGCATCCTCGCATGATGGACACGAACCCCGAGATATGGTTGCCACAGATGCGCAATGGGATCACGTCGCGGTAGGTCTCCGTGGTCGACAACTCCACGTTGATAGCCTTCTCACCCGCCTCCACCTGTGCGATGAGGTCGGGCAGCGATAGGTAGGCATCAGGGCCTGCCACGAGATCCACGCCATAATTCTCGATGAGATCCTCCTTCACACGCTCGGCCATACACCCCACCACACCTATGATGAGGCTGCGCCCCCTCTTGCGCATAGCATTCAGAGCATCAAGCCGGTGCACAATCTTCTGCTCGGCATTGTCGCGTATCGAGCAGGTATTGAGCAGCACTGCCTGGGCATCATCGAGCGTCTCACAGGGCTCGTACCCTGCCATCCTCATCACTGAGGCTATCACTTCACTGTCGGCCACGTTCATCTGGCAACCATAGGTCTCAATATACAGATATTTGGTACCCTCCATTCCTTGTGTATCGCGCATGCTGTAAGTCATAAAAAAAAGTTTTTCTCGCCGCGAAGTTACAGTTATTTTACGAATAAATAATCAAAAAGAAAGTTTTTCCTGAGTACCGCTACCACAAAAGGAGAGAAAACATCTTCATTTTTAAAATATTCACGATTTTTCTTTGTTGTTAAGAAAAAAAACCTCATATTTGCACCAAACATTAGATTTTTTCATAGTTAAGGTTTAGGTTAAATTGAGAAAAGAGGGGCTGCGAAGTTCCTCTTTTTTTTTGGGGGGGGGGGAGAGGGGTGAGAATTATGGATTCTTGAACGGGTTCTTTAACGAACAATAGCAGAAAAAAGCCTGCCATGCGGCAGACTTTTCTTTTTGGGGAGATCACTCCAAAACGATGGGGCTATCCCAGTTCAATCCGTATCCCATAGGTTGCCCCACCTCCCACGACGGCGAGGAGCATCAGGTGTGCTAGGGGTATTCCCGACATCGACACCTACCGACTCGGCCATCATGGGAGTATGAATCTCCACTTTTATCTCTTCACACTCAGGCTTGATATATGTTTGCTTCATAAACTTTTCCATTTTTTCCATGGCAACACCTATAGCACGGATTCTTTTCTGCTTATTCGTGCTACCAGTGTTGCTTGTAGGATTGTTTTTTATTTCCACACAATTTTCTTCCCGTTTACGATATAGATACCTCCCGTAGGGGTGTCTACACGGCGTCCTTGTAGGTCATATACGACTATTGGCTGCTGGCCGTCGGTCGTGACTCCAGCCGTTCCAATATGCGTAGCACCATCCTCCTCGTTACCATTCTCATCCACGATACGCATGCGTATGCTGCGAGCCTTGGCCATTACCGGCGCACCGCTGCGATTTTCAACCTTTAGGTAGAAACGGAAGGTACCTAGCGAAGTCCCATCGGCTACCGGTTGCCATACACCACCGTTCCGGGCATAATACCCTATCCCTAACGCTCCTCATTTTATTCTCTTGCTTGCCTCCTCATCGGCTATGAGCCATGTCCATGGTTTAAAAAATAGGGGTTTGCTTTGCGTTTCGCCCGTTTATTCGTACCTTTGTCCCTAACTCTAAACTAAAAACTCTAAACTAAAAAATATATGACCGAAAGAAGAGTAAGAGTGCGCTTCGCACCCAGTCCTACGGGACCCTTGCATATCGGCGGTGTGCGCACTGCCCTGTACAACTACCTGTTTGCCCGCCAGCATGGGGGTGACTTCATCTTCCGCATTGAGGATACCGACTCAAACCGCTTCGTGCCCGGCGCCGAAGAGTACATCATCGAGTCGTTCCAGTGGCTCGGCCTTGCCTTCGATGAGGGCGTAGGCGTTGGTGGTGACCATGGCCCCTACCGCCAGTCGGAACGTCGCGACATCTACAAGAAATATGTACAGCAACTACTCGAGAATGGCAAGGCCTACATGGCTTTCGATACCCCCGAGGAGCTGGAGGCCAAGCGTGCCGAGATAGCTAATTTCCAGTACGATGCCACCACCCGCATGCAGATGCGCAACTCGCTCTCACTCCCCAAGGAGGAGGTCGATGCCCTGCTTGCCTCTGGTCATCAGTATGTGGTGCGCTTCCTCATCGAGCCGGGTGTAGAGGTACACGTCCACGACATCATCCGTGGCGAGGTAGTAATCAACTCCTCTGTACTCGACGACAAGGTGCTCTACAAGAGTGCCGACGAGCTGCCCACCTACCACTTGGCCAACATCGTTGACGACCATCTCATGGAGGTTTCGCATGTTATCCGTGGCGAGGAGTGGTTGCCCTCAGCACCGCTTCACGTATTGCTCTACCGCGCTTTCGGTTGGGAAGACACCATGCCCACCTTTGCCCACCTGCCCTTGCTGCTCAAGCCCGAGGGTAACGGCAAACTGAGCAAGCGCGACGGCGACCGCCTGGGCTTCCCCGTGTTCCCCCTCGAGTGGCACGACCCCAAGACGGGTGACATCTCATCGGGATACCGTGAGAAGGACTATCTGCCCGAGGCCGTCATCAATTTCCTTGCCCTCCTTGGCTGGAATCCCGGTAATGACCAGGAGAAAATGACGCTCGACGAGATGGTGCAGCTCTTCGACCTCAGCCGTTGCTCTAAGGCCGGTGCCCGCTTCGACTATAAGAAACTCGTGTGGTTCAACCACGAATATATCCTCTCCAAGGACGATGCCGACATTGCTGCCCTCTTTGAGCCCATGCTGCGTGAGCGCGGAATCGAAGAACCCATGGAGCGCATCATCAAGGTGGTATCGCTCATGAAGGGCCGCGTTAACTTCGTACACGAGCTGTGGGACACCTGCTGCTACTTCTTCCAGGCTCCCGAGGCTTACGACGAGAAGTCGCTCAAGAAATGGTGGAAAGAGCCTGCCGTGGCCTCCACCTATGTGCGCGAATTGTGCGATTTCATCGAGCACAGCCCCGTCTTTGCCGGTGCCGAATTGGAGCCCCTTGTGATGGAGTGGATAGCTGCCAAGGAGTGGCCTGTGGGCAAGGTGATGAACGCCTTCCGCGTCACCCTCGTAGGTGCTGCCGTAGGTCCACACATCTTTGAACTCACCGACTACATCGGTAAGGAGGAGACCCTGCACCGTGCACGCCGCGCGCTGGAGGTACTGCCCGAGGCATAACGTTCCCCACTCACAACAGACATAGGCTACAGACAATTCCGCAGCATAGCGAATGCAAATGTAAATTTATTAGTCTATCTCTGGTAAGCAAAAGAACTTAAATGCAGAGCATTTATAACAGCCAATAGCTTTCTACGGCATAGGGCAGAGTAGGTCCAACAGACTGTCGGTGTCGACCCCGTCCAGATAGTCGGTAAGATGGATGGCCACGAGACGTTGCCGCAGGGCACAACGCTCGTATCGCACGCCGCAGAGCGCCGACTCCAAGGATATGATAGGACTGTTGCCGATAAAGTCGCCTCCGAACAAGCAGGTGGCGATATGTCCCTCGACAATAGCAAGAGTCGCTTCTACCGTCCCGCAATGCAGGCGTGCCGTTCGTCGGATGGTGTGAGGAGGTGTGGAGGGAACAGCGAAACAGGCAGCTGATGATATCCGTCGGCCGTAAATCCATTCGGGAGTGGCAAACTTGTGCTGTGCCAGTTCTTTGATAGCATGGCGATCTGCATCTGTCAGCAGGTATTCAGCATCGGTATAATTGGCAGAGAGGTGCCGTTCGAGGCATTCCTTGAAGTGTGCTATACCGTTCACTTGGGGCAGGTGACCGCGCAGATTGGTCACCCGACTACGTACGGAAGCGATACCTTTGGAGACAAGTTTCTCGGGACGTGGGCTGAGCACCCCCTCCAGAGTGGCGAGGTCTACATCATACATAAGGGTGCCATGCACCATGAGGCGATCTTTGTATACACGCTTGGCATAGCCCGATACCTTTCGTCCGCCTACCAGGATATCGTTGCGCCCAGACAGGGTGGCCTCTACCCCTAAAGCTTGCAGAGCTCTCAGTATGTGGCTTGCATATTCGGGATAGTCCCTGTTGAGGTCGGCGTTGCGCCCCACAATCGTGTAGTTAAGGTTGCCCAGATCGTGGTATACAGCTCCGCCTCCTGTCACGCGGCGAGCTAGGGTTATACCATGGCCTCTTAGGTAATCAAGATCCACCTCCGTGCAGGCACTCTGGTTAGCACCGATGATTACGGCCCGATGGTTTTGCCAGAGATAGAAGAGAGGTGTATCAATGGCCAACCGCTCAAGCGCATACTCGTCGAGGGCCATGTTGTAATAGGGGTCGGTGATGTCGTTCCTTAAGTAGCGCATAGGCAGTGTGGATTGGTAATTATAGTAGGGAGGTGGCTTGCATGGGGTAAAGATACAAAAAATCCCCGAAACGCAAAGGTACCGGGGATAATCTTTTGTAGAGTGTGCCGATTAGGCAAATTCGCTCCAGTCGGTAAGGCGCATGTCGCCCTTGCGTTGCAAGGCATCGTGCATGCCAAGTGCAGCGCGCACATTGTGGCAGGTCTGACCCTTGACCGACATGTGGAGATAATCCCACAAGAGCTGGCGGTAGTCGGGATGCGCACAATTCTCAATGATGGCCTTGGCACGCTCCATGGGACTCTTGCCACGGAGGTCGGCAATACCCTGCTCGGTGATCATGATATTGACGCTGTGCTCATTGTGGTCTACATGCGATACCATGGGCACGATGGCGCTGATCTTGCCCTCCTTGGCCACTGAGGGGCATGAGAAGATGGAGATGTAGGCGTTGCGGGTGAAGTCGCCCGAACCGCCGATACCATTCATCATCTTGGTGCCGCATACGTGGGTGGAGTTGACATTGCCGTAGATGTCGGCCTCGAGGGCGGTGTTCATGGAGATGAGGCCCAAACGGCGAGCTACCTCGGGGTTGTTGGAGATCTCAGAGGGGCGCAGCACAAGCTTGTCCTTGAAGAATTCGATATCGTCGTAGATGCTCTGCAGGCAATCGTTGCTCACGCTGAGCGAGCAGGTGCTGCCAAACTTACAGCGACCTGAGCGGATAAGGTCGATGACAGAGTCCTGAATCACCTCGGTGTACATCTCGAAGGCAGGCACAGTAGCGTCGGCACCAAGGGCACCGAGTACGGCATTGGCCACGTTGCCTACGCCACTCTGCAGGGGTAGGAAGGTGGAGGGGATAATGCCACGCTTCATGTCACTGATGAGGAAGTGGGCTACATTGTGACCTATCTGCATGGTGATGGGGTCAGCATCGGTGAAGGGACGCGCCTCGTCGGGACGATTGACCTCTACAATACCGACAATCTTGGCGGGGTTGACCTGCACATAGGGTGTACCGATGCGATCGCTGGGCTTGTATACGGGAATCTCGCGACGCAAGGGAGGATCGGCAGGTTCATAAATGTCGTGCAAGCCCTTGGGAGCGGTGTCGTAAGCGCTGTTGAGTTCGATGATGACCTTGTCGGCCAAGCGAGCTACGGTGGGGGCGATACCTACACCGGCAGTGAGGTATACCTTGCCGTCGGGGGTCACGTCGCAAGCCTCAAGGATGGCAACATCAACTTTGCCCATGAAGCCGTAGCGCACCTCCTGAGCCATCTGCGAAAGATGAATGTCATTATAAGCTATCTCACCGGCATTGACAGCCTTACGGAAATCGCCGTTAGTAGTATAGGGAGCACGGTAACGCAGTGCCTTGGCACGAGTGAGCGCACCATCGCAAGAGTCACCAGTAGAGGCACCAGTGAAGAGACCTATCTGGAAGGGGCGGCCTGCGGCATGCTCAGCCTCGGCGATGCGGGCAATCTCAGCGGTTACGGTCTTGGGGGTACCGGCAGGAGTAAAACCGCCCAGACCCACGTTGTAGCCATGCTTGACATGGCTTGCAGCCTCAGCTGCAGTGATAATTTTGAAGCTCATAGTGTTATGTCGTTCCTTTTTTTGTTATTTTTGATTTTATGTAGTCAAATCATTCATATTTCCTGTTGAAGATTTCCGAATAGATGAATGCACGGCGGGCCTCTTCGCGTGTACTGAGAATGATTCTTTCCTTTGAGGAACCCTCGTCGTGCACTTCTGTCAAATCTTCGTTGTCGGGCAGCACCTCATGAAGTATGGTTTGCTCCTTCGTACGGGGCTCGACAATGTCGCTATGACTATAGCGATAACCGTCACTAAGGGATGTCTGACACTCGGGCTCATCGTCGATGGAGGTTTCCTCGTCCGATTGGTAGGTTGGGAATGTTTCCGTCAGGATATCCTCCCCTGTAGACGGTATATCTGCTCCGTCGCTTTTCCATTCTTTCACATACTTGAAGTAAATGGCACCGACGACAACCAATATGTATAGAAGTGTTGACATAATAGTTTTCCTAAAAATTCTGTTGAGGCTTCAAAGTTAATGAATAAAATGATACAACAGATAATTTAGAGGAAAAAATGTTCGCCATACAGTCTATATGGGCAATAAGTAATGACTATTGGCGATGGTTGTTGTCCATTATAAATACTTTGCATTAAAGACACCTTGCTTACCCGACATAGACTAATAAATTCACATTTGCATTCGCTATGCTGCGGAATTGTCTGTTGTCCAAAAAGAAACCCTAAACAGCAATGGCTATGAACTATGGCAGCAAACAAGGCAAGGCCACTCCTTAAAGGAATGGCCTTGCTGCTATGAGGTCTTGTGACACCTACTGGCGCCAGTGTTTACTTGCGTCCCTCTACCTTAAAGCGATACATGGCAAAGGTCTTGGCGGGTACGTTTGCCACATCGAACGCAGCACCATCGGCAGTCTGTACCTGAGGCACAATTGCAGTGGGGTTGTCAAGAGTGTTGTCGGCATAGAGATCGTCAGAGTGGTAAGTAGTGATGTCTACCAACTGGGGCTTCTGGCTCTTCTTGAGGCCCGCAAAGTTGAGCTTCACCTCCTGTGCCTTGTCAGAGACGTTGACAACCTTAACGATTACCTCTTTCTTGGCAGCATCCCATACGGCGCTTGCGAAGAGGCCGTCCTGGCCCTCATTGCCAGCGAGGGGCTTGCCATTCTCTGTAGCCTTGAGCACGTGAGTACCTGTATTGTGGGCATACATCTGCTGTACGTAGTATGAGCATGAGCGTACTGAGCGGAGATTATCGTACCAGATGAGGTCGGGACGCCACTGCCAACCGTCAACGTGAGCGAAGAGGGGGGCATAGGTAGCCATGTGTACGATATCGGCATTGCGCTCGAGGTTGGTCATGAAGGCGGCCTCGAGGAGCGAAGCATTGAAGTGATTCCACTTGCGACCATTGGCACCGTGGCAAGCATACTCACCGGCAAACACCTTCGGTCCCTTGCGGTCGTAGTTGTCGTAGCGGTTGCCCTGGCTGAGGAACCAGCTCTCGGGACGGTAGAAATGCTCGTCAACGAGGTCTACCTTGATGCGCTTCATCTCGGGCCACAAGTAGTCGAAGTCGCGACCTTCAGAGTTAGGACCAGATGAACCGATAATCTCAATTTCGGGATGAGCCTTGCGCAGGCGCTCTACGAACTTCTCGAGGCGCACTACATACTCAGAACCCCATTGCTCATTACCTACACCAATATACTTGAGGTTGAAGGGTTCGGGGTGACCCATCTCGGCACGAATCTTACCATACTCGGTAGTAACGTCGCCATTGGCAAACTCGATGAGGTCGAGCGCATCCTGGATATAGGGATCGAGCTCGTCAACTGCTACGTGAGCGTGCTCGCCATTGTTCTGATACTGGCATGAGAGACCTACATTCACTACGGGCAGAGGCTCGGCACCAATCTCCTCAGAGAGAAGGAAGTACTCGAAGAAGCCGAGACCATAGGTCTGGAAGTAGTCGGGGAAGAAACGGTGGCGGAAGGTGTAGTGCCAGCGGTTCTCATTGAGCGGACGGTTCTCCACAGGGCCGAGCGTGTTCTTCCAGTTGTAACGAGTATCAAGGTCGGTACCCTCAACGATACAGCCACCGGGGAAGCGGAAGCAACCGGGCTTCATATCGGCAAGAGCCTCCATGAGGTCCTTACGCAAGCCACCCTTGCGGCCTTTCCAGGTGTCGACAGGGAAGAGTGAGATGTGCTCGAGGTCTACGGCATTGTTGCCGAGGAGGAAGATGCGGAGCTGTGCCTTGGGCTCAGTCATGGGCGACTTCACCACTACCTCATACTGCTTCCACTCGCTACCCTCGATATTGATCTCGCGGCTGAGGAAGTCCTGACCCTCACGATTGGTGATGGGTTGGGCCAACTCCATACGGATGCGGGCGTTCTTCTTGCCTTCAGGAACACGAGCATAGAAGGTGAAGCGGTACTCCTTGTCTTTCTCTACACCGATACCGAAGAAGCCTTCGTTGAGAAGGGCTGTCCACTTATGTCCGTGGCCAGAGCTCTTGAGGCGTACGTAGTTGGGGTTACGGTCAAAGGGACCATCGTTTCTTACTTCAACGTTACCTGCAACCTGCCAGCCTGTAAAAGCGTAGGGGAAGTCGAAAGAACGGTTCTTCACTAACTCGGCATACAGACCACCATCGGCAGCATAGTTGATATCTTCGATGAACAGGCCATACATGGTCTTCTGAATGGGTGCACCATTCTTTTTCATCTCTATGGTAAGCTCATGGTTCTGAGCTGTTACCGAGAGGGCAAGCGCCGAAGCAGCGAATGCGGTCAAAAATGTTTTTTTCATGTTGTATGAATTTAAGTTTATAAATGGTTATACCTATGGGCGATGCCATGAGCCATGAGCCATTGTCAGTTTACTAAAACCTAATGCAAGAGCATCATTACCCGCACATTGGGTGCAAACTTACATAATTATCGTGAGAAAAACAAGCAACCGGCAAAAATATAGTGGCCTCCCCACGCCAGTTCGACCATTAGCTTCCCTTTTGATTGGGAGGGATATCAGGGTTGATACTGCAGCGCGTCTACAGCAACTTCAACAGCCTCTCCACATCACGTTGTATCATCTTATAGGTCGGGGCGTCCTCATAATTGGTATTCTTTCGCAGGACAGACTCTACCGACTGCAGGCTATGATGATATGCCGTGAGTTCATTGCGGTACTGCTGGGCATGACAAGCCAAATTCCTGATCTCAAGTTCCCGCTCACGGCGAAGACGCACACATACCGGTGTCAACAGCTTCAGCACCACCTGCTCTTTAAGGTGATGCCCCTGGATGTACATATAGGTATTCTCGGGAGATACGCCCAGACCAGCAAACTCATCCTTCATACGCTCCAACTCATCAATCGCAGCAGGATAGCGGCGACTGAGCCAGTGGATTTTCTTCTCCACACGCACCCTCAGTTGTTCGAGTGCATCTTCCGGATGCTGCACGCTGATAGGATCGAGACGCACCACCCGGCAGAAATCCTGCATAGAGAAGACTGAGAGGATATGCTTACGATAAAACCATATATTCCAAACAAACAGGGGATAGATAATACGGGAATACAGGCCGAAGAAGGCTGCAAAATCAATCATAGCCCTATCGTTGAGCGTGCTCTGCACGCACACGCCATGCAGACTCTCGGCATAGCATTGGTAGTTTTCGATGGCATAGGCATAGGTATGCAGCACATAGGGGCTATGGATGATACGTTTTGAGGTCGCAGTCATGCCCTGTATCAGATAGTCATAGTCGCTATCCACACAGGCTATCATGTGCTGCCCGAGCCCCTGACCCAACTCATTCATCATGGCTACCTTCTTGCCCTTTGCCAATGAGGTCTTGGATGGGAGCATCACCTGAAAATAATACTTATCGGTATTATACTCACTGAGCAGATGGCTCCAGAACGAGACATCGTCATAGCTCTCCACATAGGCTACGATACGTCTCCGGGCCGTCTTGGGGCGCAAGTTATTGGAGGCCTCAATATAGAGGGAACTTACGTTTTCTGTCAGTTTCTTTGCCACGATTCAAGGATATAATATGCTCTCGAAGTGCTCGGAGATTTTTTCAATATTAAACAACTGTAATGTCGCTGACTTCGGTCACCGCATCCATCCATCCACCCATAATCATAGCCGGAGAATGGGTAGTAAGGATTATCTGCGCATGAGGGTTCATCTCACGGATAATGCTTATGATACGCTGCTGCCATTCGATATGGAGCGAGACCTCTGGTTCATCCATCAAGAGTACACAAGGTTGCTTATCCTGCACCAGTACGGTGAGAAGAATGACCAGCATCTGTTTCTCGCCACTCGATAGCTTGTAGGGAAGAAGCTCTTCGCCCTCCTGCTCGAACACGATTTCATTCTTTCCACGAATAATTTTCTTGCCCGTCTCGGCAAACAATTCGTCGGCAAGGTCCTGAAAACGACGTTTCGGATACGACACCTCAGCCGCCTTCCGCTGTCCATCCTCATCGCCCGAGGAGAGCAACTCGATAATACGGTTGCCGATATTGACCTGATAGTCCAGGAAGCGGCGCTGCAAGCGATACAACTGCCAGTCCAATTCAGTACAGACATTCTTGTCGGCCATCTTCTCCAACAGACTGCTGTGAAACAGCGGACGATCAATGCTACGTATGACATCAAAGTGTACCATAGTTGCATTCTCCGGAAAGATAGTCAACTTGACGCCCTCGATGTTGTTTACATTGACATCAATGCCCATCATATTATCCAATGCCGTAGCAGCACGATTGAGAATGGTGCTCTTGCCAATGCCATTGACACCACTCAGGATATTCACATCAGGGCGCAATTCCCACACGATATGCTTACGCCCCCACAAAGCCTCTATCTCGATGCGACGAATATACTCGGCACGCACCTCCACTCCATTACCATCCATCATATCCTTTTGTCTACATTATACATCCAATTTTCTTCTTCTGTTGTCAGTTTGTCTACACGCTACCCCAACGTGCACCAGTCAGGGCTTTGTCTCACCCTCTATGAAATTCTCCATTACGAGCTTCTCACCGTCAAATACGGCATAGGTGCAGAGGTCGGTCCACTCGCCAAGGATAAGCAAGCGGGTCTCGCGGGAGAGCATCAGATCCAGTTCTATATGACGATGCCCATAGATAAAATAGTTTATATCCGGGTGCGTCCTCAAGTACTCTTTGGAATATACCACAAGCGGTTCGCCCTGCTCACCCATATAGCGCGGAACCCCTTCACGTTCATGCTTGAGGCGGCTACGCCTTGCCCACTCGAGGCCGAAATGTACACTCCACCGAGGATGGATAGCCGAAAACATCCATTGCAACAGGGGATTGTGAAACATGCTACGCAATATACGGAACTTCCAATCCATATCGCCTAAACCATCGCCATGCGCAAGGTAGAAGAGCTGACCATACAGTTCTACGGTACAAGGCTCATAATGCATCACCACACCACATTCCTCTGTCAGATAATTCTTACACCAGATGTCGTGATTGCCTATAAAGAAATGCACCTCCACTCCTCTATCTGTCAACTCGCTCACCTTACCAAGAAAACGCGTATAGCCCTTGGGCACCACATTACGATACTCGTACCAGAAATCGAATATATCCCCCAACATATACACGGCCGTAGCCTTTTCCTTGATGGCCTCAAGAAAATTCACCAACCGCCTCTCGCGAGTACGTATGGACGTCAGTGCCCTGCTACCCAAATGTGCATCGGAGATGAAGTATATCATGCCCATTTACTACTAATCAATTTATATCGTTGCGGTACCAGCTCCTTGCATGCTCTGCCGAGTGCAACAACTGACAACGCGGTCAAAATCACATAAATCCCAACTCCAGCTTGGCTTCCTCACTCATCATATCCTTATCCCATTCTGGTTCAAACACGAGGTTAATGGTAGCACCCGTAATGCCAGCGACACCCTCAACCCGCATGCGCACATCCTCCATGATAAAGTCAGCTGCCGGACAATTGGGAGCAGTTAGCGTCATATCCACTTCTGCACGCCCGTCATCCATCAACTCAATACGATATATCAATCCTAAATCATAGATATTGACTGGAATCTCAGGATCATACACGGTTTTCAAAGCCTCAACAATGCGTTCTTGCAACGCCAATTTATCACATTCGTTCATCATATGGGACAAAGATAATAAAAACAGACGAATATAGCTACTTTTATTTTATCAGAACTACTTTATTGTAGAGCAGTGTCAAAAAAACAAACGATTTGAATCGGGCTACCCTATCGGATAAACAGCAGTTCGCGGTACTTGGGCAGTGGCCACAAACTGTCGTCGACTACCTCTTCCAAATCGTCGATGTAGGTGCGCAGCTCTTCGAGCTTGGGTGCTACAGTGTCGTGGTAGGCTACGGCTTTCTCGTACTGGCCTTGGATGCGGTTGGCTACCTTGCGGCACTCAATCATCTCGGCCACGCCACTCTCTATCTGGTGTACGAGGCTGGCGATGCGGCGTATGAGGTTGATGTTAGAGGCCGACAGGGCTTCGCCTTCGGTACCGAGGATTTCTTTCATCTTATATACGTTGTCCACCAACTGACTTTGGTACTTGGTGGCTACGGGGATGATATGATTGAGGGCCATGTCGCCGAAGATGCGGGCCTCAATCTGTATCTTCTTTGTGTATATCTCCCACTTGATTTCGTTGCGGGCTTCCAGTTCGGCACGGGTCATGATGCTGAGACTTTCAAACATCTGCACGCTGGTGTCGCTAGCGTAGGCTTTGAAGATGTCGGGTGCTGAGGTCACGCAGTCGAGTCCGCGGCGGGCAGCCTCGGCTTTCCACTCCTCACTGTATCCGTTACCGTCGAAGCGGATGGGCTTGCAGTAGGTGATGAGCTTCTGTATCTCCTTGATGAGAGCCTCACGCTTGTCCATGCCGCAGGCGATGAGGGCATCTACATGCTGCTTGAACTCTACCAGCTGCTCGGCTACGGCACCGTTGAGGGCTATCATGGCGCAGGCACAGTTGGCCTCGGATCCTACGGCGCGGAACTCGAAGCGGTTGCCGGTGAAGGCAAAGGGTGAGGTGCGGTTGCGGTCGGTGTTGTCGATGAGCAGCTCGGGTATCTGCGGCATCTCGAGGATACGTTTGCCCGTCTTGCCGGCTATCTTGAAGAGCTCCTCGCTGGATGAGTTTTCCAGTGCGTCGAACAGTTCGGTGAGCTGTTTGCCCAGGAAGGAGGAGATGATGGCTGGAGGTGCCTCGTGGCCGCCCAGGCGGTGGGTGTTGTTGGCACTCATGATGGAGGCCTTCAGTAGTCCGTTGTGGCGGTATACGGCTGCCAGTGTGTTCACCACGAAGGTGATGAACATGAGGTTGTCTTCGGTGGTCTTACCGGGCGACATCAGTCGGTGCCCACGGTCAGAGCCGAGGCTCCAGTTGTTGTGCTTGCCCGATCCGTTGATGCCGGCAAAGGGCTTCTCGTGGAGCAGGCAGCGGAAGCCGTGCTTGCGGGCTATCTTCTTCATCAGAATCATCACCAGCATGTTGTGGTCGCAGGCGATGTTGGTCTCCTCGTAGATGGGGGCCAGCTCAAACTGGTTGGGGGCAGCCTCGTTGTGGCGTGTCTTGGTGGGGATGCCGAGCTTCAATGCCTCTATCTCCAGCTCCTTCATGAAGGCGGCTACACGCTCGGGGATGGCACCGAAGTAGTGGTCCTCGAGCTGTTGGTCCTTGGCAGAGCCGTGCCCCATGAGTGTGCGACCGGACATCAGCAGGTCGGGGCGGGCGGCGTAGAGACCTTCGTCAACGAGGAAGTACTCCTGTTCCCAGCCGAGGTATGAGGTCACGCGCTTCACCTCGGGGTCAAAGTAGTGGCACACCTCGGTGGCAGCCTTGTCTACGGCGTGCAGAGCCTTGAGCAGCGGAGCCTTGTAGTCGAGTGCTTCGCCCGTGTAGGAAAGGAATACGGTGGGTACGCACAGCGTGTCGTCCATCACGAAAGCCGGTGAGGTGGGGTCCCAAGCCGAGTAGCCGCGTGCTTCGAAGGTGGCGCGTATGCCGCCATTGGGGAACGACGAGGCATCGCCCTCCTGCTGCACCAATAGCTTGCCGTCAAACACCTCGAGGAGTCCGCCCTGACCATCGTGCTCCACGAAGGCGTCGTGCTTCTCGGCGGTGGTGTCGGTGAGCGGATGGAACCAGTGGGTATAGTGCGTGGCACCCAGCTCCATGGCCCAGCGCTTCATGCCGTCGGCCACCTGGTTGGCTATGCTGCGCTCCATGGGGGCACCATGGTCGATGACATCGACCATCTTATTGTATACTTCGGTGGAGAGATAGCGGGCCATCTTCTCCTTATTGAAAACGTTGATTGCAAAGTATTCTGAAGGGCGTTCGGCAGGAGCTTCCACCTCCAATGGGCGTTTCTTGAACGCCTCGCCAATGACCTCAAAGCGTAGTGTCGGCATATTCTCGTACTGCGTTATAATAAGGAGTAATTTAGATTGACAACATGTGAAGCACATTCACCAACTGCCCGTCAATGGGTTTGTCTTTCTTGATGGCGGTGTTGAAGGGTACGTACACGATTTCGTCGTTACGAATACCTATCATCACATTGCGCTGGCCGTCGAGCAGGGCATCGATACTGGCTGCACCCATGCGGCTGGCGATGATGCGGTCGTGGGCCGTGGGGCGTCCGCCTCGCTGCAAGTGGCCGAGGATGGATACGCGAACGTCGAACTGTGGAAACTCGTTGCGCACGCGCTCGGCGTAGTGCATGGCTCCACCCAAGTCCTTGTTCTCCGCTACGAGCACGATACTGCTGTTCTTCGACTTACGCACACCATTCTGGATAAATGCGGCGAGCTGGTCCTCCTTGGTGAGGTGCTCGGGGATGATGGCGGCCTCGGCACCCGAAGCAATGGCGCTGTTGAGGGCGAGGAAACCCGCATCGCGGCCCATGACCTCGACGAAGAAGATGCGCTCGTGGGAGTTGGCCGTATCGCGTATCTTGTCTACCGCCTCCACGATGGTGTTGAGCGCCGTGTCGTAGCCCAAGGTGGTGTCGGTACCATAGAGGTCGTTGTCGATGGTGGCGGGGATGCCGATGCAGGGGATGTCGTACTCCTGTGCCAGGATGCGGGCACCAGTGAGCGAGCCGTCGCCACCGATGACTACGAGGGCGTCAATCTCGTGTTCACACATGTGTTTCCATGCTTCGGCACGTCCCTCTTCGGTCTTAAACTCGGGGCAGCGGGCGGTCTTGAGGATGGTGCCTCCCTGCTGCACGATGTTGCTCACGTTCTCGGTCTTGAAATCCTTGATTTCGTTGGTGATGAGGCCCTTATAGCCGCGGTAGATACCCTTGACCTTGAGCCCGTTGAAGATGGCCGTACGGGTGACGGCACGGATAGCGGCATTCATGCCCGGTGCGTCGCCGCCCGAGGTGAGGATGCCTATGCAATTGATTCTTCTTGCCATATTGTTTTGAGTTTTTAAGTTTTTAAGTTATTGAGTTTGTTCGTTGTGAATCATGATTTCTTGTTTGCACTCTTCCATCAGCCATTTTGGGGTGGAAGTGGCACCGCAGATGCCTATCGACTGGCCGTCCTTGATAAGCGCGAAGTCTATCTCGTGGCTGCCTTCGATGTGGTAGGAGTTGGGGTTGGCCTTGAGACACTCCTGATACAGCACCTTACCGTTACTGCTCTTCTTGCCACACACGAAGAATACGAGGTCGTGCGACGCGGCAAAGGCGCGGATGTTGGCCAGGCGGTTTGATACTTGGCGGCAGATGGTGTCGTAGTAGTAGAACTCCACATCGGGTGCGATGCGCTGCTTGATGGTCTCTACGATGAGGCGAAACTCATCAAGCGACTTGGTGGTTTGCGAGTAGAGGTAGATGTTGCGTGTGAAGTCGATGCGGTCTATCTCCTTGATGCTCTCGATGACGATGGCCGTACCGTCCGTTTGTCCTACGAGGCCCAGCACCTCGGCATGTCCCTTTTGTCCGTAGATGATGATTTGCTTGGGGTGCTCTGAGGGGGGGGCGTACTCCTGCTTGATGCGTTTCTGTATGTTGAGCACCACGGGGCAGGTGGCATCGATAATCTCAATACCATTGTTGCGAGCGGCTTCGTAGGTTTCGGGCGGTTCGCCATGAGCACGAAGCAACACACGCACCTCATGAAGATCCTTAAATTGCTCGTGGTCAATAGCAATGAGCCCCATAGTACGTAGGCGCTCACACTCCACACCATTGTGCACGATATCACCCAGACAGTAGAGCGGAGCACCGCGTTGCAGTTCCTCCTCAGCCTTACGGATGGCTGTGGTCACTCCAAAACAGAAGCCCGAATGTTCGTCAATCTCTACGTTTATCATTTTTTCTACTCTAGACTCTCAACCCTCAACTGATACTGCTCCAGCAGCCAGGCCTTCTGTTCAGGGATGGTCATTGCACTATTGTCGAGCAGGATTGCATCATCGGCCTTGCGCAATGGACTGATGGCACGTCCACTATCGATACGGTCTCGTTCCTTGACATTTTCCAGGATGCTTTCATAGGAAGCATTCTCCCCTTTAGCCTTGAGTTCATCATAACGGCGCTGGGCACGCACCTCAGCACTGGCAGTAACGAAAATTTTGAGTTCCGCATCAGGGAACACAGTGGTGCCTATATCGCGCCCATCCATCACAATGCCTTTATCGCGACCCATCAGCTGCTGCAAAGCCACCATAGCCTCGCGCACGAATCCAATCGTAGCTATAAGACTCACACGGGACGACACCGCCATGCCGCGTATCTCCTTTTCTATACATTCATTGTTAAGATACGTTTCAGGACGTCCCTCAGCATTAAGTCGGAAGGTGATATGAATATCAGGCATGGCAGCCTGCAGTTCTGGAAGTCTCACACCATCCTCAACAAAGAGGCCATGCTGTAGACAATAATAGGTAACTGCACGGTACATGGCACCGCTGTCAATGTAGATATACCCGATTTCACGAGCAAGGTCTTTGGCCATCGTGCTCTTTCCGCACGACGAATGTCCATCAATAGCTATGGTAATCTTTCTCATATATTATGTATTGTTCCAATATTCCAATTCATCGACTACAGAATACGTCTAAATACCTATGGCAAAATTCATCATCAGCGATGATGCAGCCACATGATAATTCCCATACGACACACCCACCTTTATACGGCTAACATTAAGGCCAGCACCGACAAAGAATCCTTCCAGCGAATGTCTGTCACTGCCCTTGAGTTCACTGCGAAGCAAGAAGTTATAGCCCACAGACACGTAGGTACTGGATGTAGGCAGAATATCGGCACCGACAATGAAATGTTTGAGCAGGATATCTTTCCATGAGTCATCCGACGAATTATAAAAATCCGTAGCTTGCCACTTGTCAAGATCAGTAAGCGTAAGCGAAAGACGTATAGGAGCATGTTCGAGTTCTTTCGTGAGACCGACAATAAGATTAAAGGGCAGAGATTCATGGACACCATCGAAAGTCTTCACTTGCCCACCCAAGTTACGCGCCACCAACGAGGCAGACAACATGGCATCGGGATTATAATAGTTGAGACCTAAATCAACCCCTAAAGCGAGCGAATATACCTGTTCGTAATTAGAATAGATAAACTTGGCACTTACCCCTCCAGCAAGGCGATCGGTAAAGTCAAAGCTGTAGGTAGTCATCATCACCATATCCTTAGCAGAGAAATTTCCAATGACATTACCTTCTGCATCCGTATTCTTCATTGAACCAAAATCGAGGTATTGCACCTGGAATCCTAACATAGAACGTTCACCAATCTCCATGGCGTAGCCAGCCCCCACCACATTAGTCCGCTGCAGATAGCTCATGTAATTGAGTCCCAACGTACGGCCACTAACATTCGTGAGCAGAGCCGGGTTATGAACCGCCAAACCTAAGTCATCCTCTACGACAGACACATTATCTCCGCCCAACGCCGAGGCATGAGATGACGAAGGCAACTGCAAGAAACTAAATGCCGAATGGGCATCCTGAGCATACCCAAATGCCATCCATGTCAAGACCATGAATAAGGAGAGAATATAGCGCTTCATTTTAATAGGTTCTAAAACGGGTTCAAATATACGACATTTTAGGCAGAAAAAACCTGTCGCGACAATAAAAATAGCTGAGAGAAGTAATAAAATTAGTGTTAACACAGAAAAAAAAAATTTTTTTTGTGCTGTATCGCAAAAAAAGTATTACTTTTGCAAGCAAAGTGTGAAAATACAAAAATAAAAATATAATTTATGGAAATTAAGAAATCGCAGACCGCTAACCTTGAAGACAAGAAAACCACTTGGATTCTGATAGGTTTTATTATCGTGTTGGCTGCCCACTTTGTTGCTTTTGAGTGGACACAGTATGAGAAGACTTTCGATGGGGAAATTCTTGATGCAGGTGAAGTATCTTTGGAAGAGGAAATGATTCCTATCACCATGCCTGAGAAGAAGACCGTACCTCCCCCACCCCAGGCAGTAACACAGGCTGAGGTATTGAACATCGTTGAGGACAATGCCGACATCGAGGAGACAACCATCGTTTCTGCTGAAGACCAGGCTGAGTTTGTTGAGATTAGAGACGATGTGCCTATCGTTGTAGAAGAGCCGGAAGAAGAGCAACAAATATTCCAGGTTGTAGAAAACATGCCTGAGTTCCCCGGTGGTAACGCAGCATTGATGGCTTACCTGAAGAAGAACATCAAGTATCCTACCATCTGCCAGGAACAAGGTATCCAAGGACGTGTTATCGTTCAGTTCGTAGTTAATGCCGACGGTTCTATCGTTGACCCGCAAGTAATCAAGCCTATCAACCCCTATTTGGACAAGGAGGCTCTTCGCGTAGTTTCAGGTATGCCTAAATGGAAGCCAGGTGAGCAACGCGGTAAAGCCGTTCGCGTTAAGTTTACATTGCCTGTGACATTTAGATTAAGTAACTAATAAATCCATAGAGAAGAGGTTGCACAGCGCAACCTCTTCTTTTTTCTGTCACACACACCTATTTATCGAACAATCTTTTATCATCTATCTGCTATGACCTACGCATTTCAGCAATTATTGGACAAAGTAAACGAGCGACTCGATACGTTAGATTACACACATGCCCCCACCAACCTCTACGAACCAGTAAAGTATATCCTGTCGTTAGGCGGAAAGCGTATCCGTCCTGTGATGATGCTAATGGCATACAATTTATACAAAGATGATATCGACAGCATCCTGGACCCCGCAGTAGCCATAGAGATATATCACAACTTCACTCTACTGCACGATGACCTCATGGACCGTGCCGATGTCCGCCGTGGCAAACCTACCGTACACAAGATGTGGAGCGACAACACGGCAATCTTATCTGGCGACGTGATGCTTTCATTGGCAGACAAATACATGTCAAGATGCGATGACCGCCATTTACGACGCGTCATGGAACTATTCCATCAGACATCTATAGAAATTGCCGAAGGGCAACAGTATGACATGGATTTCGAGACGCGCAACGACGTCACAGAAGAAGAGTATATAGAGATGATCCGCATGAAGACATCTGTACTCCTTGCCTGCAGTCTGAAGATAGGGGCGATATTAGGTGGAGCATCAGACGAAGATGCCAACCTGCTATATCAATTGGGAGAAAGCATCGGATTGGCATTCCAGCTCCGCGATGATTACCTCGATGTATACGGCAACCCGAAAGTATTTGGCAAGAAGATCGGAGGCGATATCCTTTGCAACAAGAAGACGTACCTATACATCAATGCACTTCGACTGTCCGACACGACACAGCGCGCTGAGTTGGAGCATTGGGAGAGAGCAACGAACATTATCCCCGAAGAAAAGATTGCCGCAGTCACAGCCATATACAACAAGGTAGGCATCCCCGAGCTAAGCAGAATTGCCGAAGACAAGTACTACCACAAAGCTCTGGACTGCTGCAAAAGACTCAGCACAAGCACTGAAAAGAAAATGGTGATACGAGATTTTATGGCCTCGCTCATGGATAGGACCAACTAAGACTCCCCGATATCCTAAGGCATCACAAGAAGTACGGCTATGCAGAACATCGTAGACACCCATTCACATCTTTTTGTCGAGGAATTCAACGAAGATAGGAATCAGGCTGTTACACGTGCCCTGGAATCCGGCATCACACATATCGTAACGCCCAATATCGACATGGAATCATTGGAGCCTATGCTGAACTTGTGCGCTGACTACCCCCGTATCTGCCACCCGACCATAGGACTACATCCCACAGAAGTAAAAGAAGATTATAGAGAGATCCTGCAACAGATGGAGCCTCTCATACCACAGCATCCATTTGTAGCTATAGGCGAGATCGGACTGGACTTTTATTGGGACACCAGTTTCAAGAGAGAGCAGTTGACAGCCCTAGACAAACAAATACAATGGGCGTTGACCTACAATCTTCCTGTCATCATTCACTCGCGTGAAGCTTTCGAGGAGCTACATCGGGCATTGCTCCCCTATAGAAACGAACCACTATGCGGCATTTTCCACAGCTTTACAGGAACAGCCGACGAAGCACTCGCCCTACTCGACTTTCCAGGATTCATGTTGGGTATCAATGGGGTAGTCACATTCAAGAAATCCACATTGCCCGAGGCACTGCAGCCCGTCCCACTCAACCGCTTGGTTGTAGAAACCGATTCCCCCTACCTCACTCCTGTGCCCTATCGTGGAAAACGTAACGAAAGCGCCTACATCGTCCGTGTCATAGAAAAGCTCGCAGAGATATACTCATGCAGTACTTCTGAGATTATGCAGCAGACTACAGATAATGCATGCCGTATATTTCACCTTTAATGAGACATCTGCTTCGCTTTTACAAGAACTGGGCCTTGCCCATCTCCATAGCCATGGGCATACTGATATACCTTATCTATGCCAACATCCCCATGCTACATACCTGCGGTCCCATGCTTAACGAGATTGTCGGCTTCCTGCAACCCACATTGATCTTCGGCATGCTCTTTCTCACGTTCTGCAAGCTGAAACCTTCCGAACTCAAGCCTTGCAGATGGCACATATGGGACCTACTGATACAAATAGGGATATACCTCATACTTGCCTATATACTTATAACCTTCCCGCATATTCCCGGACGATTGCTGATAGAGAGCGCCATGATCTGCTTCATCTGCCCTACAGCCTGCGCAGCTGCTGTAGTATGCGCTAAGCTTGGGGGCAACACAGCCCATCTTACAAGCTATATCCTACTTATCAACATGGCTGCGGCACTATTCATTCCGCTGATAGTCCCACTGGTCAATCCCCATGAGGGCCAAACATTCATATCCACCTTCCTACTTGTCCTTCAACGGGTATTCCCCACTCTTATCTTTCCACTATTGCTCGCTTGGCTTATCCGTTATACCATGCCCCGATTATCGCGCCAACTGCAAAAGACAGGAGACCTGGCCTTTTATCTGTGGACCATAGCACTCACCATGGCAATTGCTGTTACCACTCGCTCCATCATTAACAGCGACGTATCTCTCCTCTACCAACTCGGTATAGCCATTACAACCCTGCTTTGCTGTTGGTTCCAATTCACCATCGGCCGTCGCATAGGCAAGAGACAAGACGACCAAATCGCAGCAGGACAGGCTATAGGGCAGAAGAACACGGTATTCGCCATATGGATGGCCTATACCTTTCTTACACCAGTCACCGCCATCGCTGGAGGGTTCTACAGCGTATGGCACAACATCTTCAACTCATACCAGCTATACAAGAAGCGAAAAGAGCAGCAGGCATAGAGTCCCCACTCACTACTAGCAGTTATCCCAAACTGCAACCATTCAGCCCAGCCAAGAACCTTCCTGACCGTTTCCTTCGCAACGAGCTATTTATCATATAGCAGTACATCCTCGTTGCATTTTCCATCATGCAGTCCCTTATTCTCCTCGGTAAAGTCTACGTTGAAGTAGCTCTCCAGTTCCTGCTCGGCCGTGTGGGCGCTGTTGTCGATGTCGCGGATGACTACGCCGTTCTCCAGCAGGGCGATGCGGTTACACACGTCGGTCGTGTGGTTCAGATTGTGGCTCGATACGAGGATGGTGGCACCCGTCTCGCGGTTATACTCGGCCAGCACGTGCTTGATGACCGACTGCGACGAGGGGTCGAGGAAGTTGAACGGCTCGTCCAGTATGAGCAGTGAGGGGCGGTGCAGCATGGCACCGATGATGCCTATCTTCTGCTTATTGCCACGCGAGAAGTCGCGGATGAGCTTCTTTTGGGCGATCACCTCACCGTTCATGAAGCGTGCAAAGGGTGCGAGGCGCTCATCTACCTCCTCCTTCTTCAGTCCATATACGCGGCCGAGGAAGTAGAAATACTCCTCCGGTGTGAGGTAGTCGATGAGGAAGCTGTCGTCAATGAAGGCACCTGTGCGTTGCTTCCACTCCTCGCTCTTCGATACGTTGATATGGTCGATATGCACTTCGCCTTCATCGGCTTTCAGGAGATCGAGGATAAGACGGAAGAGGGTGGTCTTGCCGGCTCCGTTGTTGCCTACGAGGCCGAGCATGGTGCCTTGGCTGATGATATAGTCCGAGACGTTGACGGCGACTTTCTCGCCGAAGCATTTCTTGAGGTTACTGATGGTTATCATTGTATGTTGCGTTTTTTGTTTTTCTTTTTTGTTTTAGGGTTGCCTAGGACACCCTAGGACTACCTAGGATTGCTTAGGATTGCTTAGGACTACCTAGAATAACCTAATTATTCACTATCGACGAGCGGAATCCCTCCATATTCTCATACCTCCGCTTCATGAAGCGCTTGTAGATGTTGCGCATCCACAGCGGGTGGGTGAGGGTAAAGGCGAGTCCTATGCCGAGGATGATGAGCAGGGCGGTGTTTTCGCTGCATAGCGAGGTGAGCACCTGCAGGATGATGACGGGCAGGAAGAAACCGGCCATGATAATCATCGTCTGGAAGAAGGTACCGCCACTGTTCTTGCCCGTCACCTTGGTGTTGAGGTTGAGTGTTAGCTTATTGTATACGGCCAGCTGCATGAGGGTCCAGAAGGTAAACCCGCTGGTGAGGAAGAAGCAGGCCAGTGCGCAGAGCAGCGAAATCTTGCCTTCGGTGATGGGCAGTATCATGATGACGAGCGGTATGCAGAGCAGGGCACACTGCACGTAGTACTTGGCACGCAGCAGATTGAGAATCGACTCCTTGCGGCTCATCAGTCCGTCCAGGTAGTTGCCCTCATAGCTCATCGTCTGACTCAGCACGAGCACGCCCAGCACGGCAAAGTTATACACCGTGATGAAGTAGCGCATGAAGTCGCCATCATATACATCGGTGAAGGCTAGCAGGGCGCTGAACATCAGCATGATGGCAAATCCCATATAGAACTGTGCGCGAGGCACCTTGTTGCGGGTGAGAAGCTTGATTTCGAGACGCATGTATTCGCCCACCTCGCCGAAGCGGTCGAGAAACTTGTATTCCGATACCTTCTTCAGCTTCTTCACCACCTCCGTCTTCGACAGCTCCTTGTATACTACGCGCTTCTGCAAGGCGTGGCACAGCTCGAAGAGCCCATACACAAGGGCGATGACACCCAGATAGGCCTGCCACTCCCAGAGGAAGAATCCCTCGCCCAGTTCCATGCAGAAGTTGCCTATATAGTTCGTCTCGGGCACGAGCAGCCCCACGAGCAGCAGGGCATATACGGCAATGGGCACGAGCACGTAGAGGATATGCTGGTTCATCAGCGTGCGGCAGAAGACAAACCAGTAGTTATTGGCCAGCATCAACAGCCAGTAGCCTACGAGGAAGCCCAGCACGCCCACGAAGCCGAAGTAGCGGAACAGTGTGCCGAAGGCGAAGGGCACGAGCATGAACATCCATATCAGGTTGTATCCGCTCAGGCCCGTCATCACGAGGTAGCTGCGCAGCACGCGGTTTTTCCCTACGGGCAGCAGCACGAAGGGCTTGATCTCCTGCACCGGCAGCTTGGTCATGGTGAAGCGCATGAGGAAGTCCACCATGAGCAGGTAGAGCATCCCCTTGTTGAGCATGTGGTACGGCTCCATCGAGGGAAATATCTCGCTGAAGAGCCCGATAAACAGGAAACCGAACATGATGAGATACACCACCCACAGGGCCACGGCAAAGCCCATGAAGTATTTGGCAAACTTGTTCTGGTCGTACATCGGGTGCCGCTTGCCGGCTATCTTGCGCAGACGGCGCAGCTCGCGGAAGAGATTGATAGCGGAGATCATCTTATGTGGTTGTTAGGTTATTTGGTGGCAAAGATACGAATAAACGAGCGAGAAAAGCAAAGTTCACTTTGTTTTTTTCAAAGCGAGTGCAAGTATCTTCTTGGTGTAGCCATAAAGATACGAATAAGTGGTACGCAGTCAAAAAAAAAGAACCGGCACCCTATCAGGATACCGGTTCAGTGTCACAACGGACAAAATTTACTCTACACCTACCATCGAAACCTCAATCTCATTGCCCTGCTTGAGGAGTTTCTTTACAAACTTCTTCAGGTCGTCGGGAGTGATGCTGTTGAGTGTCTTCTCGTAGTCCTTGTAGCCATCGTAGCCGGTGAAGGCGTAGTTATACATGAGGTTGCCCCAGTATGCGTTCTCCTTCTGGTTCTCGGCGTACTTCTTCAGCATATACTCGCGCACCTTGTCGAGGTTCTTCTGGTCGGGACCCTCCTCTGCAAACTTGTTGAGCAGGTCGATAGCCATCTTGGTGAGGTGCTCGCGCTTGTCGGGATCGGTCTGGAACACGATTTGCATCATAGCCCTCTCGTTGGGCATGTTGCTGATCTGACCTCTACAGCTTACGCCATAGGTGCCACCCTCCTTCTCGCGAATCTCCTCGGTGTACACGATGTCGAGGATCTGTGTAGTGAGGCTCATCATGAGATTGTTCTTGAGGTTATGCTTTGCCTTTCCGCTATATACTACGAGTACGGTAGCGGCAGGAGTAGCCATCTGCTTCTCGAAGATGTTGGTGATCTCGCCCTTCTGGATGTCGAGCTTCACGTCCTTCACCTTCTCCTTCTTGCCGCCTGTGGGCAGACCGCCGATGTACTTCTCGATGAGAGGCAGTGCGGTAGCCTCGTCGATGGCACCGGTGAAGATGAACACGAAGTCGGCTGCATTGGCGAAACGCTCCTTGTAGATCTCGAAGATGCGCTTGTCGTCAATCTTCTCCACGTCGGCCGCCTTCATGTTGATGGCACGGGGGTGGTTGTTGTAGAGCACCTTGGTGATGGTGTCGCTCAATGCCGATGAGGGATCCAGCTCCTGGTTCTCGAGCATGGCCTTCATCTTGCCACGGTATGAGGCGAAGGCCTCATCGTCGAGACGGGGAGCGGTAAACTGCAGGTAGGTGAGCTGCATCAGTGTCTCAAAGTCCTTCGGAGTACTGTTACCGCTCATACCCTCTGTATACATGCTCACGAAGGGCGATACGCCAGCCTTCTTGCCGGCAAGCACCTTCTGCAGGTCGGTGCTGTTGAAGTTGCCGATACCGTTGTTGCCAATCACGTCGGCCACTTGTCCGAGGTTGATGGCCTCACTCTCGTCGTATAGTGCCTGACCACCCTTGCTCACTACGCGCATCAATATCTGGTCGGCCTTGAAGTCGGTGCTCTTGAGGTATACGGTAGCGCCGTTCGAGAGGGTCAGCTGCTTGTAGCCATACTTGGCCTCCTTGGTCTTCACCACCTTGCCGCCTACGGGCTCTTCCGACATGAGGGGTTCGTCAGACACCTTGTCCACATAGGGAGCAATCTCTTCGGCTGCCACCTCGGTAAGCATAACGGCAATCTCCTCTTCGGTAGGATAGGTGACGCCCTCCTTCTCAGGCATCATGGCCATCACCACAAGGTTAGAGTCACTCATCAGCGACTGCACCACCTGATTGACAAACTCAACGGGCAGATTGGGAGCCAGCTGGTTCATGATGGCATATTCGTTCTCAATGCCGGGGATGGGCTCGTTGTCGATAAAGTGACGCACATACTCCTTGCAGTAGCGCTGGCTCTTCACCTTGTCGCGCTCGTTGTAGGCACTCTCCAAATGGGTGAGGTACTCGGCACGTGCACGTGCATACTCCGACTCGGTGAAGCCGTGACGATGGGCACGCAGCATCTCGCGATAGAGTATCGCTGTAGCCTCCTTCATGCCGCCCTCTTTGGGTACCACATAGCCGTTGATGGCCCCCTTGGTCTTGGCAAGGAAGTAGATGTCATCACCCACGAAACCCTCTACGATGGGCACATCAGCATGCATGGTAAGTTCTTTCATGCGCTCGTTTATCATCTGGGTATACATGTTTGTGGCGTATTGGTACATGAGGTAGCTCAAGTCGCCCTTGGCCTCATCGGGGATAGCCTCGTGCTTGGCAAAGATGTATACGATACCATACTGCTGCTCCTTGTCCTTGGCCAGAGCGATGATAGGCTCCTTGTTGTCGGCCACGGGATAGTACACGCGCTCGGCAGGATTCTCAGGCATGGTGAGGTCGGCAAAGATGCTCTTGATCTTGGCCTCCACCTCGTCAACGTTCACATCGCCCACAACGACGATACCCTGCTGGTCGGGACGGTACCACTTCTCGTAGTAGTCGCGCAGCGCCTGGTAGGGGAAGTTGTCCACCACCTCCATGGTGCCGATAGGCATGCGGTGACCGTAGCGGTTGCCGCCAGGGTACAGTGTGGGGAGCAACTGCTCGAGCATGCGCTGCTGAGCGTTGTTGCGTTGGCGCCACTCCTCATGGATTACGCCACGCTCCTTGTCAATGTCGTCACCCTCGAGCAAGAGAGCGCCAGCCCAGTCGTGCAGGATCCACAGACATGAGTCGATGGCCCCAGCCACGCTCACGGGCACATTGTCGATGTTGTACACCGTCTCGTCGATAGAGGTGTAGGCATTGAGGTCAGCACCGAACTTCACGCCGATGCCCTCGAGGTACTTGATTACACCGTTGCCGGGGAACTTCTCCGTACCGTTGAAGCACATGTGCTCCAGGAAGTGCGCCAATCCGCGCTGGTTGTCCTCCTCGAGCACCGAGCCCACCTTCTGTGCGATGTAGAAGTTGGCCTGTCCTTCGGGATAGTTGTTCTGACGGATGTAGTAGGTCAGTCCATTGTCAAGTTTGCCCATGCGAACCTTCGGGTCCATGGGGATGGGCGGCATCTGCTGGGCAAATGCCGTCACGGCACATACCACGAGCGTGGCCAATGCCATGAAATGCTTTCTTAGTTTCATTGTTTTGTTATTATTAAATAGTGTATATAATATGTCTGCTTAGACGCATCCTTACCTCAAAAAACTACACGCGTACGCGTTAATTTTTGCAAATTTAGTGCAAGCTGAGATAACTGCAAAAATATTAACGTATTTTGTGATTGCAAATATTGCAATCTATCTCCCCATAGGCTGTAAATTCTCTCGCATATATGGCGAAAGCCCATAAATCGGTTGGCTTGGGCAGAGAAAGAGTTGTAAATTTACACACAAATCGCTTATCGCAATAAACGATTTCTCGCGCTATTCCCCCACCCAGCGATAGTAGTGGCTGCTCTTGGGTACCAGCGCAAGCTTGCCCTGCTCCACATAGGCTTTGAGCTTGCGATAGGCCGTGCTCACCGCAAAGTGCCCGATACGGGCCAGTTCGCGCACATGGATATCCTCGTGCGTGGCAAAGTATTCGCGCAGCGCCTCCTCGAGTTCGGCCTCGTTGAGCGGCTTGCGCTCCACTCCCTCCACGCTAAACTTCACATCGGCCAGGCGCGAAGCCAGATTCTTGTCGGGGCGAAAGCGGATGCCACTGATGCGCACCTCCTTGCCCGTGGGCGGCGTTGTGCCCTTGTGGCTGCTCAGTTCCATATTCAGCGTGCCCAGCCCTGCCAAGTCCACGCGATAGCCATGAGCGAGTGCCTCCACGATGCGCTCGCTCATAGCCTCCCACACTAGTTTCACATCTGTCTCCGTAGCCGTCGTGGCATCACAGATATCCTTGGCAAGGGAGTCCACATCCACCTTCAACGGGTGCGACACGGTGAGCGCCATCCCCTCCGCTTCGGTGCCGGCCCCACACATCAGTTTACGACTCGTGGCCTTGCAAGCCACCTCAATCCCATACATACGCTTGTGCGCTGCAGTCTTGTACTTCTTTGTCTTCATATCTATATATCGTTAAATTCAATTATTTAACCCTCCGCTTGTTGTCATTCTGAACGAAGTGAAGAATCTCTACACTTCCTTCATTTCTCACCCCTACATCCATTATTCCCCATACCGCCCTCAATCCCAGCATTTTACTTCAATCACCATATATTATCCTCGCGGGGAGAATATATTACTCTCGCGAGAGGAATACTTTATCTTCGCGAAGAGAATAGTTTATCCTCGTGAGGGTAATAAATTCTCTTCGCGAGGGTAAGAAATTTTGTTACTACAGAACAAAGATAATGGTTTATGATTTCTTTTGCAATGGCTGGGACAAGAAATTATCTATGGTAAGCTTTAACTTTCAAAACAAATCACTACTATTGCGATTCTACTGACGAAAATACAAAAGAATGACCATTTTCGTCAGTAGAATTTATTTGTACTTTCTCCCTTGCATCCGAAGAGTATCGTTCCATGGCACTCGTTTTCGTACGGTAAAGCAGTCCTTTTGTTATCGTTACCCCTTCACCTTTAACCTTTCATCTTTAATCGTTAATCATCATTGCGAAGCAACTTTTCCTCCTCATCATTTGTCAATTGCAAATAATTGTGTACTTTTGTCACATCGTTCACGCTGAATCCTAATCGTGAGATAAGGAGGAAGGGTGGGCAGGACATATTAGGAAAGGCGTTTACTTAACGTTTTATCCGCGGCATACTGAATCTCGACAATTCAAATCTTACTGCGCGATAAAGCAATGAGGAATGTCCTGTTGGGTTTGTTATAATATTGTATGGCCATTGCTGTATAATAATGTATACATATCTCAGCGTGGGCTTCGGCATTGCTTATCTTCAGTAAGAGGCAGTCGAGAGCCCAGTATGCGAGATAAGCAAAGGTACAGAATCCCACGTCTTTTTATTTTAAACAAACCAGTTGCCGAATCCGAGGACTCTATAGGCGTGATAAGGAGTATTAACTTTAAAACTCAAATATTATGCCACTGTTTAGAATCACCGTGAAGCAGATGAAGAACTCCAACGGAGTGCGTCTCGAACCAGGGATGTCAGTCGATGTCTCTACTTCCTCATTCAGTAATCCTCTCACCACCAACGGAGGCCAACTCGTGGCCGACGCTTTCATGCGCGTCTATGGCGTAGACATCAAGAAGGCGGGCGCTTTGAATATGGTGTATTTGGATGTAAGACAAATGAGATAAAGCCTATGAATGTAGACAAAGCTGCTATAAAATTGGCTATTGCCATGGGAAAAGCCGCAGATGCAGGTTTCCCTCAAGAAATGAAAGACATTGTAAAGAAACACGCAATTGTTGCTGCTATAGCAATGGGATTTCCCTTGTTTGGTATAGACACAATCGTATATATTGCAACCTTGTGGTTGATGTATAAGAAATTGGCCGAGATGGCGCGTGTTCCCTTCGGAGAAAATCTAATAAAGAACATTATAGCAGGTGTTTTGACCAATTTCTTGATTGCCTTAATCGTTGGATTTGTATTGGATTTAATTCCAGGTTTAGGATGGGTAGGCGCTGCTGCCTATGGGTACCTTGTTATGACTTTCAGCGCTATTGGATTTATCAATTTCTTGACAATGGTTCACGAAAACGGCAAGGTTAAGCAGCAATACGATTTCAATGCAAGTATTAATGTACTTAAAGGTGGCGAGAGCCAATTAAAAGATAACTCAGAGATATAAACTCAATCATATACATAAAATGGATAATAAGACATTGTACGAAGGATTAATCCTCTCTACTTTCTATCTTCGTTATAGAGAGAAGAAAGGAATGAATAAAGCCTTTTCTGAGAATTCAAATTTTAACTCTAAAAAGGTTAAGAACATATTTGACAAATCGGTCAAGTCAGTATTAAAATTAGAAGTAACATTGGGCATTGTAGGAAAAGAACAATCCAATGAGAAGGTTTACAATTGCATACTTTCTGCATTGCAGTCATGTGGAAGGATGTCAGATGAAGACTTCTTGAATTTATTGAAGAATGAAATAGGAGTAATCATCGATGATAGATTGATAGACAATCTCATCGAAATCGTTAAGGCCGACGGGGTCGTTTCTCGTGAAGAAAAGGAATTATTGCTTAAACTATATGAAGAGCAATTGGCTAGTCTGCCTTCGTCAGAAAAGGAAAAGTTGAAAAAAGAATTTAAGGAAAAATTAAAAATAAAGAAAACCAAAGGTCAACGTATTTCCCTATATACAGTATGCGCTTTGACTATGTTAGTACTGATGTTTCTCGGAGCGGGGTTAATAATTAATCACGTTGAGAAAAAGAAAATGGAGAAGTTTAGCATAGAAAAGTATGTTGTAGATAATCCTCGATTAGTATTTAAGACAATTTCATTTAGTAAATATATTGTTCGTGGAACTCCCAACGGAACAAATAGTCATTTAGACAAACTGAACATCTTTCATTTGAAGGGTGATGCAGATTTATATATTGAAATGAATCATTTAGATTTAATAGAAGAAGAAACTGATTACATACAAAAGAGATTAGTTTTGGTATATAATTGCCCCACCAAATATCCTGTTTCAGTAGATATAAATATTCCAAGTGGAGAATACAATCCGATAGAGGAGATTGCCCCAGAACCAGTGACCGAAAAGGAAGCAAACAAGTTTGCAGGGAAGACGGCTATTGCTGGTGGAGTCTTCGGGACTCTCATTGGAGGTAAGGTTGCTGGCTGGAAAGGTGGTTTGGTTACTGGAGCAGCATCTGCTGTTGCGACCTATATTACAACCAAAAATTTTGTAATGAATCTATCACTCCCAACAAATTCGATATCTGCACAAGAAGAATTACTGATGAAAGCTCAAGAACTGGTTGCGCTTGAAGTTATGGGTGGAAACTTGTTGTACGAACCTGATTCAGAATCAAAACTGATGAAGTATTATGAGAATGAGTGTAAAAAACAACTTCGTAGTGTGATGCAGCAATTTGGCTGGAAAGAAGTTGAAGTTAAATTTGCGTACAAATAATTAAAACATACAGCTATTATGAAAATCATAAAATTCTTTACTATACTTCTAACCCCACTTGTGCTTTCAGTGTTTTTGTGCATGGGTGTGTTTAAGATTTGCAATATCAACACTTCTGCGGTATGGGATATAGTCTTGTCGAAGATTCCCATTGTTAAATCTTTTCACGAAACAACCACCAGTACTGGATTATATGGTATATCCCAGCAAGATAAACAAGAACTAAGAACCGCATCATATAATGTTGATTTTATCGCATCGTTTACTGGTGAGGGAACGAAATATATTGCAATATATCCTTACCTAATAGAGGCTGGAGTTGATTTAGGCAAGGCAACGCAGGAGGTTGTTAATGGTCAAACTGTAGTTACACTTCCAAATGCTCAAATTAGTGTCGCAAGGATAAACGAAAAGAACCAAGTACAAGTTATACGCGAAACAGGCAATAAGTTAGATTATAACACCCACATTAAACCGTTGAAAATGGCCTTTGAAAAGAGTGCTAAAGATTTGGCGTTGAATGCAGGGATTTTGGAAGAAGCAAATAAGAAAGCGGAGAAGTATCTGCAGGATTTGTTCAAAGGGCAGAGTTATGTCTTTCAAAAGGAAGCAGCCGAGTATGAAACCTTACGGAATGTGTCCACTGAATATATTCCTCTGACATTCAATTATTCTCCAAACAATTTTGAGAATGGGAATCTATATGGAACACCCTTATGGGGAAGAGATTGTTTAGAACTAACCTCTCCTAATTATAACTTGGGGTATTCGGGGCCAATTGGACGAATGACACAAGCAGAAATAGAAAAGAGTATTAGCGGATGGTTTGAAACATATAATTATTATTGCCAAAAACAATATAAAAGTTCTCCAATAATACTTAAATTGCTAAATCCATTAGACATGAAATATACTCGTACATATTTCAATGCGACGGATGGATATAATACTGGTCTCGTGAGAAGTAAAGAGCACTTATATTATATGATTTCCAAAGCAAAGGATGCAGAAACTCAAAGCCAACAAAATGCTCCCGAAATGTTGTATCTGTCAATGATGATGTCTTCTAATGAATATGAAGGGTATGACGAATATAATGATTGGAGTTGGAACTATACTAAATGTTTACAATCTGTTAGAGATAAAAGATACCATGAGACCTTGAGTTTGCTCTCTCAAATGGAGAGAACACGTGAGTATTGTGCAAAGCGTGATAGTGTTGATGCCTCGCAAACCTATGGGGAGTTTTGGATGCAGTCTTTGGCTCAGATTATGACAAATAAGAAGTATACAATTCAGAACGATGATAATTGGGTAAATCAGCGTTTAGACTTACTGTATTATATGAAGAGTGGCCGTTATAAGCAATTAGACGATGAAGAACAGAATAGGATATTAGCAGGTGATGTGGGAGATGATGATTTTAAGCTAGGATTAAAGGAACTTTTTTATCTTTTGCCCAAGACTTCATTGAGCCAAAGAGAACAATATGCCAATGATTTGATAAACGCTGCTCAGTCCTATAATTATATCATAGCCAACACCTTAAAAGGTAAAGATTTTTCAAAATATATGGCAACAGTAATGTGCAGATATGATGATGAATATAAATACACTGGACAAATTGCAGGACTTATAGTATTGGGACATGAAGAGAATCTTAACGATAAGATGTTTGGCGATTATTATGGTGTCAAAGAGATATTGAAACAATACAAACTATTAGATGAGAAAAATGGTCAAATAGCATTATTGTTTAAGACTGAGAAAGGTTTTTTCAACGTCGATGTTAGAAACATATTGCTGTTAGACAAATCAGGATGTCGCATTTTGGAAAATGTAAAATACTGGAAAGGTGAAGTTTCGGTGGAGAATATCTATCAAGCCTCATATGAAAATGTAAACTACACATCGTCTTCTGATGGTCGTTATAGTTTTATGGTTGGCGGTTACCAAAATAAGGGTAAGGCTATAGCTATATTGTTTAAGGATATAAAAACATCAATGGAGAATGATAAAGCACAAAACGCAGATGACTTTGTGTCAGAATTAGAACAAGACCATATTAGCAATATTCTACATAATTATTGGCGACCTTAAAAAGTATACGTATGAATGAAAATATAGAAAAAGAATTGGCCTGCAATAACATTTGTCCAGGTGATGACTCGGCAAGCAATGTGGCAAACTTTGCGAAGGCGGTATTGAACAATCGCTTGTCGGCTAGCGCTATAGAGGCCTTTGTGTCTGCATCAGAAGGAAGCCTTGACATGGTGAGTCATGCGGTGGAGACCAATGTTGCTACAAATACGAGTATCAATCGTGAGAGTGCAGCACAGATACAGCAGATAGTGGATGCAACTAAAGATGGAACACTTGATGCCAATACGCTCACTTTGCAACTGACGCAAATAAGTGCCATAGTGCAGACTCAGCGTGAAACGCAACTGCATAACACCCTATCGCTTGGACTAAAGGTAGTGTTAGTAGCCTTTGGTCTTGTGCTTCTCTATCATCTCATTCGCTGGGCATTGGGCTGGATTGGTTGTTTGTTGCTAATAGGACTCATTGGGTATTTTGCAGTTAAGTTCTTAAAGAGGTAAGGTTATGAGCAAAGAAATGTACAAACAGCGCTTAGTGACACTGCGCACCCAGATAGAGTTGGAGAGATCGCTGAAGAAAGCAGACAATGAGCGTTTTGCAAAGCAAATAAAAGCGACTACACTACAGGCAGCTAAGGATAGCTATAGAAAGATGAAAATTGCACGAGCTGCCGCACATGACCGTCGTATAGAGTCGCTGAAGAAGGAAATGGAGCGCACTCGGGAGATGATGAAGAGGGCGAAGTGATAAGGTTGAAGATGGTACCCGTCACGGTGGATATACTCTATCCGCCGTATTTGAGTATCAGGGTCTTTAACCCGAGAGAATAGCCCAAAAAACACCGAAGGTTTCCGAAGAATAGGCCAGGCGTACATCGAAGGTCTTCTTTGGATTTATAGCCTTAACAGCCCTTATTTTTTTCCTTTCCCTTCGGCTTTTTCGTCAAGGCTGCCGCCTTCGGACTTTTAGCCAAGGCTGCCGCCTTCGGCCGGCGACCTAAAGGTTCATTGGTTAATCAAGTTCACCACCACCTTACGAAAATCTTCAGCAAGAAGAAGCATGTGGAATTCTGCACATGTATGTGTGTGGTACTATTCTTTCTTGTTGACACCCAACTCTATTATCAGCTCATCCACCAAATACTCATCGCTCATGCAGTGCATATCGGCAATGCCTTCGCTAATGAGCTCGAAGGTTTTGGAATCATAGAACATACCCAAAGCCTCCTCGTAAGAGTATCCAGCTTTTTCGGCAAACATCTGCACTATGCGGGCATATTTACGTTGTAGAATAATCTTATTGGCTACCATTGGTCAGAGTTTGATGGATTCAATAAAATGAAGATGCTTATCAAGTACCAATTGACTGGTGATGCATACCTGATGGTTGGGATGCTTGAAACGTAATTGGTCGAGGGCTTGCTCGTAGGAGTATACTCCAGAGAAGTAGAGATCGATAGTGTCGAACACCTGGTCATCGGCAATACCACCTTCAATAATATCATATATCGTGTGGTCTTGTCCTTTACGGCATGCCGTGACATAATCGAGCCATTTACTATCGTAAGCATTGAAGATGATGCGGGAGAACTCTTGCAACTCTTCGTCCAATTCATAGATGTTCATTACGGCAGTTTCGCCTTTGCGCAAAAAACGTTGCCCATATTTTTCTGCTTGTTCGCGCAATGAAGTCAGGTAGAAACCTCGGCCAAAGTCAAGATGTTCGCGCGAATGACATATGTCAGGAGTGCGAACCTCTACGCTTGAAGTATGATATAGGCGTATCATGCCAGTGCTCCTTTCTTCTTCATATATGCAATTAAATCCTCCACAATGTATTCCTTGGAAAACGAATGCAACACATCATAGCAGGGGACGATGTAGTCTGATATGATACCTGTGCTCTGCAACTTGTGGTACACGTCGCGAGCATTCATCTTTAAGTGGTCGGCTACGCTGCCAACGCAGAAGATGGTAAAGTTTAGAGTCTGCGAGTTCATATCAAGTGCGGATAGTTGTTTGCCATTGCAAATATAGGCTTTTTATTTGTTATAACAATTGTTTGGGCCGTTTTATTGTGGGATAAACTATTTTCTATCGCAACGGTGCCCTCAATCCGCCCAATCCCCAAGCCAATCGAAAAGAACGCAACCACGAGGCATTAGGAAAATGCAAAGCGTTAGTAAGAAATAGAGAAACGATGACAATCTGCCACGGGAACGAAGAAGTATATGCTTCTGATTTCGATACTGCGTAAGCAAACCGCAGGGTTTTCCTATCAATATGCTACGAATTTTTTGTACAGGATTTCCGAGCGTTTCGCAGAGACTTAGCGCATAGCACATCAGGGCATCTCCATACCCACAAAATCCCTAGAAGGTTTTCGAAGAATAGGCGTAGGCGTACTTAGAAGGCCTTCTGTGGATTTATGACTTCCCCCCCCCTTATTCGTTCCTTTGATTAATCAAGTTCACCACCACCTTAACCATCACATCTTTTTCTTCGGTCTTGCTCTCGGCAATCATAAGAGTGAGAGCCACGAGGGTATTATCGGCAAGGCGCTTGGTGCCGTCAGGGCGGTAGAGGATGCGGTTGCCATTGAGGAACCAGAGGAAAAGAGTTGCAGCGATGCGTTGGGAGACGTAGCCACGGGCTACTTAAACTCCTTGGTGCCGATAAACCGGCAGTCGTCGCAACCGACGCTTTCATGCCGCGTCGGCACTAAAAGAATGGTTCTTAGTAACAGGCAGTGTCCAAAATATTGTGTAAATAGAGATTACAGGGTTCACTTCAAAAATGCGGACTCTGTAATTTTTTATACTTTTGTTCTATTGTCGATTATTTTAGGTAGGCTACACCTCCTTCGTCATTTCTATAGTATCAAACATTACAATAATTCTTGCTCAACATATCATATAATAAATAAAAAGTGTTATATTTGCATATTATATGATATGTTACGCTTATGACAAAGGGTACGATGGGGACTAAATTACCCCGAAAGTTGGAGCAGAAGATGCAGGTTGTTGGTGAGCAGATAAGGCTTGCCCGATTGCGTCGTAATTTGAGTGTTGCACAGGTTGCGGAACGTGCTACTTGTTCGCCGCTTACGGTTTCACGCATAGAGAAAGGCGCGCCAACGGTTGCGATTGGCATCTATCTGCGTGTGTTGTATGCCCTGCAACTTGATGATGATATTCTCTCATTAGCAAAGGATGATGAACTCGGCAGAGCATTGCAGGACATGAACTTACCACAGCGTGAAAGGGCATCTAAAAAGGGATAATGTGCTATGAAGAAGTTGTATGTATATGCCGATTTTGATTGGCTCAAGGAAACTGAGTTGGTGGGAGAACTTGGCTACGAATCACTTCGTGGCTCGGATAGTTATAGTTTTAAGTTTGCAGATAGTTGGATAAAGAAATACAATGCCATTACCCTTAGCGAAGACCTTAACAACTATCCTGGAATACAATACACTCAGCCGAATAAAGATATTTTCGGTTGCTTTGCCGATGCACTGCCTGATAGATGGGGACGCACTCTCCTTCTCCGTCGTGAACAAATTTTGGCACAAGAGGATAACAGACCTATACACCGTCTATCATCGTTTGACTTTTTGACGGGTATTGATGACTTTTCCCGTATGGGAGGATTCCGATTCAAAGAAACACTTGATGGCGAGTTCATAAACGCGGACAACTCATTGCGTATTCCTCCATTGACCGACTTGCGCGAACTCATTGCAGCAAGCAAGGAAATTGAGAAAAGCGAGGATGCTAATACCCTCCCCGAGAAACGATGGATTGCTCAACTTGTGCAACCGGGCTCTTCGCTCGGCGGTGCTCGCCCCAAAGCAAATGTTGTAGATACGGACCGCAGAATTTATGTCGCAAAGTTCCCATCATTGAAGGATGATTATGATGCAGGACTATGGGAGCATTTCTGCCATCTATTAGCCAAAAATGCGGGCATAAACGTTGCCGAAACAAAGGTGCTTGAAATAAACGATAAGCATCACACGCTTCTTTCTCGTCGTTTTGATAGAACGGATGATGGCAAGAGAATACATTTTGCATCGGCAATGACACTGCTCGGGTTAAATGATGGCGACAACGCTACAACAGGACACGGATATATTGACATTGTTGATTTTATCATTAGCGGCTGTACCGATGTTGATGCAAACTTGCGAGAACTATTCCGCCGAGTTGCATTCAACATATGCGTAGGCAACAGCGACGACCATTTCCGTAACCACGGTTTTCTGCTCACTGCAAAAGGCTGGACACTATCGCCTGCATATGATATGAACCCAACGCTAAACGACCATCAAAGTTTGCTAATTAACAGCAAGACCAACGAATCTGATTTATCGATTTTGCTCAACTCTTGCGAGGAGTATATGCTCACACCAGAGGTTGCAACGGGTATCATCAACGAAGTTGTGGAGGCTGTTAAAGACTGGCGCGTATTGGCAAATAGATTAGGCATTGCAAAACGAGAAATGAGTTTGTTTGAAGATGTATTTGACAGTAGATGCACAAATAATGAAAACTAAAAGCGAGTTGGTATAATGAAACATTTAGTGGATATTGTTTCAAAAAGTGTGTCTCAATTAAATAGTAAAAAAGGACCGGCCATGTTTGGCCAGTCCTGTCAAGTTTGTAATTTTGGGTGTCCAAATCTAAAACTACAACTTATGTTACTTACAAAGGAACAAATTTCTGGGTGAATTATGGAACGATGTCAATCTTTATTTTAACCACATTGCCAGGAACTCCTTCAAAGGTAGTAGAGTAGCGACATTCAGGTCTCAATAGCACTCTTTATTGCTTCAAACATCCTATTGGAACAATATAAATACCATCTTCAGGACGGCGATAGGCATGTTCGCCTGTTGCCGTTAATATCATCTTGAAAGCAGGTGCTTTCATACGTGCGGTATCAATTTGGTTGGCAGAACCTAAACCTAATGCTGTTCTGCTGCCGCAATGGATAGACCATCAAAATAGCGCGTAGTTTTTTCTTGTTTTCGGTAATTTGGCATCATATTTTTCGGTAATTTGGCATTATTCTCTTCGGCAAAATGGAACCAATCTGCAATATATTCCCTTTATAATCCATTGGCGGAAGCGAACGTGTTGTTCGTAAAAGAAAAGGAATAGGTGAATCCTTACAATCTTTCCGCCCAATCCCCAAGCCAGACGAAAAGAACGCAGCCATGAGCGATTAGGAAAAAGCAAGAAGTTAGCGAAACGTGAGTTTTTGAGTTAATAAGTTTTAGAGTTTAGCAAGTCTATACTTCCAATTTCAACACCGCGTAAGCAAATCGCAGGGTTTGCCTTACATTATGCTACAAAAAATCTGTACGGGATTCCCGAGCGTTTCGTATAAGACTTAGCCCAAAGAACATCTCCATACCCACAAAATCCACCGAAGGTTTTCGAAGAATAGGCGTAATTAAGCGATGCTACAGAGATTTTTCGCTACGCTCAAAATGACATAATGGAAAATTGTAAATGGTAAATCGTTGAATTGTAAATTCGCCCTACTTCGAAGGCCTTCTGGGAATTTATCTTCGAACAATCCTTATGAGTTTTGTTGGTTAATCAAGTTCACCACCATCCTTAACCAAGCGGATACTCAAAGACATTCATTATGATAATGTCATTGTCGAGGGTGTGGGTATTATTCCTATTGTCGTTGTGAAAGAAACACCGCTTATTTGCACCATTCCATAAAATCCAACTTTATTAGAGGCCATGCCTTACTACGCAGACAATTAGGCTCTGGGTCAGTATCGGCAAGTGAGAAGTTAGTTAGGCCAAGAAGTAGTTCTTCACGAGTGTGATTGTATGGGTAACGCTCTGCATAAAGGGTGAGCATCTCAGTGATTGCGTATTTATCGTGCAGCTCATGTAAATCCCAAAAGTCCTTTTTGCGACCTTTACGTCCAATGACGTCTAATTTCATGGCGATGATATCTTCGATAGATGCAATGCGTATGTTATCAATAGCCTTGATGGGGCGTATAAATGGGTCGGTATAGAAAAGGTCGAGTTTGATAGAATCGAAAGCACTATTACCAATGATATAGGAGGCTCCCATGCCTACAATATCACCACAGTCGCCTTGGCAATAGGGAAACATGCTGCGCAACTTGGATTGGATGGCATGAAAATCGAGCGAACCATATGGCGCGTCAGTAAATAGATCTATATCAATAGATATGCGATGCCCTAACTGCAAACTAAGCGATGTCCCTCCCACCAAGCAAAAAGGGGTAAACTCGGGCTGCGCCATCAGTTGAGAGAGGACGTCGCGTAGTAGGGGAGATACCGTATTGTAGTGTAGTTTCTTAGACATGGTAGAGATATTTGCTTATGTTTTCCTTTAGCGCTGTGTTATGCATAGAGTCGCATTCGCTCAGTGTCTCACGTATCGTATCGGTACCATAGAAGCGGATGGCCTCAAGGATTTCCCCCTCAGTGCCCCGCTCAAAGATGCGCTGTATGGCATAACGGCGATTGTTAGTCCAATCAATGCGGTCTATAGTGGTGTCCCAAAATAGGGCTGGACGAAATTTGCTGAGATCGGGATGATGTTGCGAGGCTTGCTTGCGTTTCTCCTGCTCTATCTCAAAAAATACTTGCAATTGCATGAGCAGTCCTTCATCTAACTGCAAGTTACGCTCAATGCGTAGCGACAGCGATGTATTCATAGCACGTTTGCCACGGATGATGGCACTGAGCGTTTGAGGATGCTCGCCAACGGCAAGGGCAAGTTCCTTGCTCTTGAGACTCCGACGGCGCAGTTCTCTATCAAGAAACTGTCCTGGATGTATGCCTTTAAGTATGGTCAACTGCTCATTCATGCCGCAAAAATAAACATTTTTGTTTATAATGACAATAAATCTCAAGCTTTTGTTTAAGATTGATGGATTAGTTGTGTCTTATCATTACCCTCTTTAATCTGCCTTGCATCTTTTAATTAGGCTGCGACTCGGAAACGAAGTTCGACGCCCGAAGATAAAAATTGAAGGGGCTGAAGTCAAAACAGCAAATAGATTTGCGTTTTCTCTCGCCTGGCACTAATTTTTCCACCCAATCCCCAAGGCGCCGACGCTATCATCTCGCGTCGGCTCCATACATCCGGGTTCTCATCTCTTTGATTAGGTCACTGGTGATGTATTCGTCATATTCCATCATCTTGTCGATGATGCCATTCGGAGTCAGCTCGATGATGCGGTTGGCAACGGTCTGAATGAACTCATGGTCGTGACTGCTGAAGAGGATATTGCCTTTATACAGTTTCAGATTATTGTTGAATGCCTGGATGCTCTCGAGGTCGAGGTGGTTGGTGGGGGTATCGAGGATAAGGCAGTTGGCATTCTTCAGCTGCATGCGGGCAATCATGCAACGCATCTTCTCGCCACCGGAGAGGACATTGGCTTTCTTCAGGACCTCCTCACCACTGAAGAGCATACGGCCAAGGAAACTCTTGAAGTACACTTCGTTGCCTTCGCCAAACTGGCTGAGCCAATCTACAAGGTTGAGGTCGGTGTCGAAGAATTCAGTATTGTCGAGGGGCAAGTAGGCGGTGGTGATGGTTACTCCCCAATTGAACTTGCCGGCATGGGGCTTGCGGTTGCCATTGATAATCTCGAAGAAGGCTGTCATGGCACGTGGGTCACGGCTGAGGAACACGATCTTGTCGCCCTTCTCCACATTGAGGTTTACGTCGCTGAAGAGCACGGTGCCATCCTCCATCTCGGCACGCAGGCCGCTGACCTCCAAAATCTGATTGCCCGGCTCGCGCTCGGGAGTAAAGATAATGCCGGGATACTTGCGCGATGAGGGTTGGATGTCCTCGACGTTGAGCTTCTCCAGCATCTTCTTGCGGCTGGTGGTCTGCTTGCTCTTGGCCACATTGGCACTGAATCGACGGATAAACTCTTCCAGTTCCTTGCGCTTCTCCTCGGCCTTGGTCTTTTGATTTTGTGCCTGACGAAGGGCGAGCTGTGAACTTTCATACCAGAAGCTATAGTTGCCGGCAAAGATGCTCACCTTGCCAAAGTCGATGTCCACAGTGTGGGTACACACAGAGTCGAGGAAGTGGCGGTCATGGCTCACCACCAATACGGTGTGCTCGAAATTGCTCAAATACTCCTCGAGCCAGGTTACAGTCTCCATATCAAGGTCATTGGTGGGCTCGTCGAGCAGCAGGTTGTCGGGGTTCCCGAAGAGGGCTTGGGCCAACATGACCCGCACCTTCTCCTTACCGCTCAGTTCGCTCATCAGCAGATGATGCTTGTCCTCCTTGATGCCCAATCCGCTAAGCAGGGCAGCGGCATCGCTCTCGGCATTCCATCCTTCCAGTTCGGCAAATCGCTCTTCCAGCTCGGCAGCTCTCAATCCGTCCTCATCACTAAAATCAGCTTTAGCATACAGGGCATCGCGCTCGCTCATGATATCCCAAAGCACGGTATGCCCCTTCAGCACGGTGTTGAGTACCGTATATTGATCCCACTTGAAGTGGTCCTGGCTGAGCACCGAGAGACGCTCATCGGGGCCAAGGGTTACACTTCCCTTGGTGGGTTCCAAGTCGCCACTTATAGCGCGCAGAAAGGTAGATTTGCCTGCTCCATTAGCACCAATGACTCCGTAGATATTGCCGTTAGTGAACTTTAGATTAACATCCTTGTATAATACTCTTTTACCAAACTGAATCGCTAAATCTGAAACTGTAATCATATTGCTATAACTTTATTCTTATTTACTATGCCATGCAAAGATTATGCCCGTCCCCTTCGCAGGAAGAGGATGGGATATACCACATGGCGGTATCGATGCTACCTCACCACCATCTTCCTACCGTTCACAATGTAGAGGCCACGAGGAAGCTCGGGGGTAAGGGACAACAGCTATATTATTACCAACTTTTAATCTCGTTAGCTCGTTTTACTCTGCGAGGAACTTCTCCACCTCGAGGGCTGCCTTACAGCCACTGCCAGCAGCTACGATGGCTTGGCGGTAGCGGGGGTCGGCCACGTCGCCAGCGGCATATACACCGGGCACGTTGGTGGCGGGAGAGGCACCTTGAGTGAGGATGTAGCCCGTCTCGTCGGTGTCGAGATACTCGCGGAAAATCTCAGAGTTGGGGTTGTGGCCGATGGCGAGGAAGAGTCCGTCGATGGCGATGTCATAGTGCTGCTCGTCGGCTTCGCCCTTTCGCTTTACCACGTGGGCTCCCTCAACGCCGTTGTCGCCGAAGAGGCCAGTGACATTGTGCTCGAAGAGAACCTCGATCTTGGGATTCTGCATGACGCGGTCCTGCATGATTTGGCTGGCGCGGAGGTAGTTCTTGCGTACGATGAGGTATACCTTGCTGGCAAGACCGGCGAGGTAGCTGGCCTCCTCGCAAGCAGTGTCGCCACCGCCCACTACGGCTACCACCTTCTTGCGGTAGAAGAAGCCGTCGCAAGTGGCACAGGCACTGACACCCATACCAGCATATTTCTTCTCGTCCTCAAGCCCGAGGTACTTGGCCGATGCGCCTGTAGCAATGATGATGGTCTCGGCCTCAATCTCGGTGCCGTCGTCAACAGTCACGTGGAAGGGGCGCTGTGAGAGGTCGGCCTTGGTGATGATACCGCTGCGCATGTCGGCACCGAAGCGCTCGGCCTGCAGACGGAGGTCGTCCATCATCTCGGGGCCGCTGATGCCCTGAGGATAGCCGGGGAAGTTCTCAATCTCGGTAGTGATGGTGAGTTGTCCGCCAGGTTGCAATCCTTCATAGAGGATGGTGGGGATGTTTGCTCTACCAGTGTAGATGGCCGCTGTGTATCCAGCAGGGCCTGAGCCTATGATAAGGCATTTGGTTTTTTCCATAATGTGTATATTTTTATTAGTACTGATGGCTTACTTGACATTCCAATGGGCAAAGATACAAAAAGCGGACGAAAAACATATAATGCTTGCTTTAATATTTTCCTCAACTGCTCGCCTATAATTAAGTGTAACCTCTCTACACCAACCGTTCACCGCTTACCATTAATCCAAACACCAGGGGAAACTGATAGGTTTGCTCTATAATGCCATATCTTTTTTCTGTTGGTGGCATAGGAAACATTCGTTACCTTTGCACTGTAAAAAAAGGAAACAAGCGGGCTGGAGGCCCGCCGAGAGAAAAGAACAAACAGTATAACCAACAAAAAGAAAACAAATGGAAAAGAAATATTATTGCACTGTATGTGAGTGGATATATGATCCGGCAGTAGGTGATCCTGACAGCGGAATCGCACCTGGTACACGGTTTGAAGACATCCCTGAAGACTGGGCATGCCCCGTGTGCGGAGTGACCAAGGAGAACTTTGTCATCGTAGAGGAGTAGCCAAGCTACTCTTCTTTTTTAATCATTATTATCACAATTGATAGCCAAAGAGTGCTCAAAAGGATGTACCTTTGTACACAGAACAATACCGAATAATGATGAAAGTGACAAACCATATCAGATATGTCGGCGTGGATGACACCGACTTGGACCTCTTCGAGAGCCAATATCCTGTGCCCGAAGGGGTAACCTACAACTCGTACCTCATAGAGGATGAAAAGATTGCGATTATGGACAGCGTGGACCGAAGAAAAACTTCCGAGTGGATGGCACAGCTGGAACAGGCCCTCGATGGACGATCGCCCCACTACCTCGTGGTGCAACATATGGAGCCCGACCACGGAGGAAGCATATCGGCAGTGATGGAGCGATGGCCGCAGCTACAGATCGTGGCCAGTACCAAAGCGGTGCAGATGTTGCCGCAGTTCTTTGCACAGATGGATTTTTCGGGACGTACAGTGGCTGTAAAGGAGGGCGACACACTTTCATTGGGTAACCACACCCTACAGTTTATGATGGCTCCCATGGTGCACTGGCCCGAAGTGATGGTCACGTATGAGCAGACGGAGCGAGTGCTCTTTTCGGCCGATGCTTTCGGCACGTTCGGAGCCTTGCATGGTAACCTCACCGACCAACGCGCATGGCCCGACGAAGCACGGCGCTACTATGTCAACATCTGTGGCAAGTATGGACAACCGGTGCAGCAGTTGCTGCGCAAGGTGGGGGCACTGGAGGTGGCTACCATATGTCCGCTACACGGTCCCATACTGGAGGACCTCGCCTACCCTATCGGGCTGTACGACCAATGGAGCCGCTATGAGGCCGAGTGCGATGGTATACTCGTGGCCTACGCCTCTATCCATGGAGGTACCGCAACAGCAGCACTCTGCATGGCAGACCTACTGCGCAAGAGGGGTGCCGAAGTAGTAACGATGGACCTCTGCCGCTGCGACATATCGGCTGCTGTGTCGGAGGCATTCCGCATGAAGCGGATGGTGCTGGCGGCATCGTCGTACGACGCATCGGTATTCCCGCCCATGCACGACTTCCTGCACCACTTGCAGCTCAAGGCCTACAAAGGACATCGGGTGGGCATCATAGAGAATGGTTCGTGGGCTCCTACCGCGGGACGTGTGATGAGCGAGATGCTGGGAGCCATGAAGGAAATCGACCTCGCACCCTCAATGGTGACCATACGCTCTACCATGAAACCGACCGACATGGAGGCCATGGAGGCACTGGCCACAGCGATGCTGGACTGATCATGCAGACCTATACGATATGCCCCACCTCGTACATCAAGAGGAGGGGCTTACTTTTTTCCTACGTCGTGCCGAGAGGAGGGACTATTCGTCAATCCACCCGTCCTCACACGAGACGGAATCCACACATAGGACTCTCAGTCGCACCCCTTACGGCGCAAATGCTCGCGATACTGCATCACCAACCATAGCACCAAGACCAACCCATAGGCCACCGCGACTGCGACCCACTTCTCCGTAGCTGTCATCTCCTGATTGCGCGGCACAAAATAGCAGGCCATACCCGTAACATAGGCAAGCAGCAACAACACAATCCACGTAGGTCTTTTATAAATCTTCATAATGGTACAAATATAACGATATACTTGGCAGTAGCCATCATATGCCCCTCATTTATTCGCTTTTTTTAAGGAATTATAAGTTTGCACACCAGTTTTTAATAAAAAAATCGTTAGCTTTGTACTCTTAAAGGTTGATATAATCATTACAAACATATTATTATGGCAAAGTTTAATCGAATTCTATTAAAGCTCAGCGGTGAAAGCCTGATGGGCGAACAGCGTTACGGCATTGACGAAAAGCGCTTGGGAGAATATGCAGCACAGATCAAAGAGATTCACGACATGGGAGTGCAAATAGGTATCGTCATCGGTGGCGGCAACATCTTCCGTGGACTCACAGGGGCCGGAAAGGGCTTCGACCGTGTAAAGGGCGACCAGATGGGCATGCTGGCCACTGTAATCAACAGCCTTGCCCTGAGCTCGGCCCTTACCGCCATCGGCGTGAAGGCACGTGTACTGACAGCCATACGTATGGAGCCCATTGGTGAGCTGTATACCAAATGGGAAGCCATTGACTGTATGGAGGCTGGCGAGGTAGTCATCCTCTCGGGAGGCACAGGAAACCCCTACTTCACTACTGACACTGGCTCATCGCTGCGCGGCATAGAAATAGAGGCAGATGTGATGCTCAAAGGAACCCGTGTGGACGGTATCTACACAGCCGACCCTGAGAAAGACCCCACGGCTACCAAGTTCAGCGAAATCACCTACGACGAGATTTACACCCGTGGACTCAAGGTGATGGACCTCACGGCAACCACGATGTGCAAGCAGAACAACCTACCCATCTACGTATTCAACATGGACGTGGTAGGCAATCTGAAGAAGGTTATCGATGGCGAGAATATAGGAACCTACGTGCACAACTGAGCATAGGGGAAACTGAACTTTTGCGCACTTGCCACCTGACCCGTATTATCTTTACGCCATTAACTATTAGGAATGACATAGATTGTATATGAAAAGATTGTTTTTTGCAGTGATGCTGTGTGTATGTACGCTTACGATGTGGGCCGTACCAGCTAAACGTATAACACTGAAGGTCAATCAGCCCGACGGAACGGTACTGACCGTAACCCTACATGGTGACGAACATTTCCACTACTTCACGACGGAAGATGGGATTATTGTCAAAAAGGATAACGGCGGCTTCTATTATGCAACTACATCTCCGGAAAGGAGACTAGTAGCAACAACCAATCTGGCACACAATGCCAATGAACGTTCGACAGAAGAAACAGCATTCATACAAACGTTGCCACAGTTAGGTGAGGTGGTCAGTGAGAGCAGAGCACGCTCGATACGTATGCGCAGCAATACACCACAACGTGAAATGTCCGTACCACTGAGGGGACGGGTAAAGGTTCCTGTAATTCTACTACAGTATAAAGATGTAAAGTTTGCACAGAGCAATCCCAAAGCATCATTTCAAGAGTTATTGAACAGCAATGAATACTATACTCAAGAACGAGGGTATGGTAGTGCACAGCAATATTTTAGAGATCAATCTGAAGACCAGTTCATTCCTGAATTCGACATACTAGGCCCTGTTACTTTAAGCCAAAATATGAAATTTTACGGAGAAAATGATATTGAGAATGACGATTCGGACAAACGTCCTCGTGAAATGGTAGAAGAGGCTTGCCAACTACTAAACAACAGGGTTAATTTCTCCCAATATGACAACGATGGGGATGGTGCCGTTGATTTCATTTATATAATCTATGCTGGATACGGAGAGGCTTCTGGAGGAGGAGAAAATACCATTTGGCCACACCAGTGGTACACAAAAGAGCCTTTATTGATGGACGGAGTATGGCTGTACAAATATGCGTGCAGCAATGAACTTTATGGATACCAAGGAAAAACCTTAGCAGGTATCGGTACTATATGCCACGAGTTCTCACATTGTCTTGGACTTCCCGACTTCTATGACACAGAATACAATGGTGGCTTCGGTATGAGTTCATGGGGAGTTATGGCAGGCGGTAACCATAATGATGACGGATACACTCCTTGTGGAATGAGCGGTTACGAAAAGGATTTCTTAGGCTGGAAATCGTTGATTGAACTCACCGAACCAGCAAACATCACAATGGAGGCGATGACAGAAGGAGGCAATTCTTATAAGATTGTAAATGATGCCAATCCCAATGAATACTATGTAGTAGAGAACAGACAACAATCGAAATGGGACGCAGGATTACCCGCCTCAGGAATGTTGGTCATACACGTTGACTACAAACAATCTGCTTGGGAAAACAATCAAGTAAACACCGACATCAATCATCAACGTATGACCATTATTCCAGCCGACAATGACGCATCAAGTTATACGTTGAAGGGAGACACCTATCCCGGCACATCAGGAAACACGGAACTGACCTCGAAGAGTACGCCGGCTGCGAGAGTGTATTCCGGAAAGTTTATGAGTAAGGATATCGTTGGAATTGCAGAACGGGACGGAGTCGTTTCATTTTCATTTATGAAAGACCCATTGAGGGCACCTTACCTGAAAGAGGCAACGAATATGCAGGCCGATGGATTTACCTTGCACTGGAATCCAGTAGTTGACGCAGACGGATACTACGTAGAAGTCAAAAAGAAAGCCCCTTTCTTGGTAGAAGAAGATTTCACCAAGGTAACGGCTTCGGACGGAGACATCAGCAGTACTCTGGACAACCATACTTCAAAGAAAGGTTGGACAGGCTATAACATCAAAGGTCTTGACGAAGCCATACGAGTAGGAACAACCAGTGAAATGGGAGTTCTTCGAAGTCATAGTTTTAACTGCACAGCAGACAACTTCACCATCTATGTCACTTTACGCAAAAGTGCATTAAAAGACAAGGAGCCTTACATCCTATTAGGTATAGGTGATGTTTCTTGGGGAAATAGTTTACGAGTGTATAGCTTTACTCTCTCAACAGCCTTATTGGAGTCGTATGGAATGGGAGAAGATGGATGGGCAACGATTCCGTTTGAGTTCTCAAAAGAGAGGGACAATTATGGCACAAGTACCTTTTTCTATATGGACACACGTGATGAAAACAATAGCGATAATGGAGAAGGTTATCGCGTTGACATAGATGACATTCACATCCTTTCCGGTGACTATGCCAGCACTGTTTCAAGAGCAAGAATTCCCGCTAAGAGTCATCTACTCAGACCAGGAGAATGCCATTTTATGATAAAAACAGAGATTCAAACGACATCTCTTCCTGAAAGCATTAAACTCTTGCCAGAAGACATATCAGTTACCCGTACTTTTGACACAGAGCAGTTTAAAGTGCTGACATTTTCAGGTGAAACAACAGACACCTGTCTCCAATGCAGAGGATTGGAAGAAGGAGATTATTCTTGTACTGTACGCAGTATGAAGGATGGAGCGATATCAGGTTACTCCAACACACTTGAAGTAACACTTAAAAGTTGGTTTGAGGCTAACGGAGCATATTATCGTATAGTAAGTACGGGGAATTCCGAAGAAGCCGAAGTAAAGGTTATGGCTTCACCTACGGGGAACACAAGAGATGATTACAATGGAAGGTTCAGCCTTATGGACACCGTGGCATATAATGGAGGAATATACCATATTGTGGGAATTGCTGATGGGGCATTTAAGAATGCGACAAGCCTGCGTATGATAGATGTCCACCGCGATGGGCTGGAAATCGGGAAAAACATATTCTATGGATGCACGTCATTGAATGCAATTCTCTGGGATACAGATGCGGTACTTCCTACAAATGCTTTTGACAACAATACAAGCAACCTACTCCTCTATATGAGGGATGATGCAACGTTTGAAAGCACACACGTAAGAAATGGGAAGATTGCAGTTATTCGTAATGGGAAGAGTGGATTATTAACTCTCAATCGAGAACGACCATTTTATTGTCCACAGGAATTCATTGCCGAGAAGGTGGTATACAGCCGTACATTTAGCCAACAAACCTATATGGGTGAGGCTGCCGGCTGGGAAGCCATTGCATTACCATTCGATGTGGAAGAGATATCACATAATACCCGAGGTGAACTGATCCCATTTGGAGAGTCTACAGGAAAAGGTGATTTTTGGCTAGCACAAACAAGTGCCAACGGATTTACAACTGCGACCTCCATACAGGCAAACAAACCATACATCATTTCTTTCCCAAACAATTACAGTTGCTATGGTAATAATTCATTGAATGGTACCATTTCTTTCAGTGCAGATAATGCCACTATACACCAAACCATATATGAAGCGACAGAGGGAGAAGAGTACTTGTTCTTCCCAAATTACGATTTATTGGGAAGATACCTCAATGTGTTTGTATTGAACGTAGGTGACATATACAAAGATAAAGATGGCGCAGAGAACAAGCCCGGCAGTGTATTTGTACCTGCGACCTATTATGCAGAACCTTTCACTGCTTACATAATGCCCAACGAGAAACAGGAAGCCCCAGCTATGTACCGCATCGGGAAGCAACAAGCAAAAGATAAGGGAAACATTGCTTACGACTACACCATCGAGACTAATAATGGCATACTACGCATAATCCTTCCTGAAGCACGTAGCATCACGGTATATGACATAGCAGGTCGAATAATATGTACACTACAATGCTCCGAAGGTCTCAATGAATATAGTCATCTACCTGAAGGCTTCTACCTAATAGAACAAACCAAAATTTGCATCACGCGTTAATAACACTCAACCAAATGAAAAAGATGATATCCTCATTATACATCGCAGGAATACTAATGGTTACAGTATCGTGCGAGACGGAAACAATGCCTGTTGTCGGAGCTATCCAAACAACTGAGACAACAGAAACTACAATTTCTTGCAGTTGCCCTATGCCTTCGCAGAAAGTTCAGGATTACGGATTCTACTATGGAGATTCGGCAAGCGATGTTGACGGTAATCGTTCAGAAAAGGTCGCCGGAACCAAGAACGGTACTAATTTCACTGCGGAAATCACCGATCTTAATTCCAATACGACCTACTACATCAAGGCATATGCAATCAACAAGAAAGGAGTTGGATATAGCGAGGTCATAAGAGCCAAGACAGAGCCATGCATTCCTGGAGCTGACGACAACGAATACCCTGAATTAACTGAGTAAATGCATACAGACGATAGATGAAAGAATTTGTAATATCCGAGGCGCAGACCGAACGCGCCGTCCTCGTGGGTCTCATCACGCAGACGCAGAACGAGCAGAAGACACAGGAGTACCTCGACGAGCTGGCCTTCCTGGCCGAGACGGCGGGTGCCGAGGTGGTGAAGTGCTTCACCCAGAAGCTCGACTCGCCCAACTCGGTGACCTACGTGGGCAAGGGCAAGCTGCAGGAGATACGCGAATACATCGAGCTCTGTGCCGAGGAGCCCGAGGAGGACGAGTTTGGCAACCTCCCCCCGAGCCGCGAGGTGGGTATGGTCATCTTCGACGATGAGCTCTCGGCCAAGCAGCTCCGCAACATCGAGGCCGAGCTGAAGGTGAAGATCCTCGACCGCACGTCGCTCATCCTCGACATCTTTGCCATGCGTGCCCAGACGGCCAATGCCAAGACGCAGGTCGAGCTGGCGCAATACAAGTACATGCTCCCCCGACTCACCCGTCTGTGGACTCACCTCGAGCGCCAGGGCGGTGGCTCCGGTGCCGGTGGCGGTAAGGGCTCGGTAGGTCTGCGTGGCCCGGGTGAGACGCAGCTCGAGATGGACCGCCGTATCATCCTCAACCGCATGTCGCTGCTCAAGAAGCAGCTGGCCGAGATCGACAAGCAGAAGGCCACCCAGCGCAAGAACCGTGGCCGCCTCATCCGCGTAGCCCTCGTGGGCTATACCAACGTGGGCAAGTCGACCCTCATGAACCTCCTCGCCAAGAGCGAGGTGTTTGCCGAGAACAAGCTCTTCGCCACGCTCGACACCACCGTGCGCAAGGTCATCATCGAGAACCTGCCGTTCCTGCTCTCCGACACCGTAGGCTTCATCCGCAAGCTACCCACCGACCTCGTCGACTCCTTCAAGTCGACCCTCGATGAGGTGCGCGAGGCCGACCTCCTGCTCCACGTCGTGGACATCTCGCACCCCGACTTCGAGGACCAGATCAAGGTGGTGGAGAAGACCCTTGCCGACCTCGGATGTAGCGAGAAGCCCCTCATCATCGTCTTCAACAAGACCGACGCCTACACCTTCACCCCGAAGGAGGAGGACGACCTCACGCCCAAGACCAAGGAGAACGTGTCGCTCGACGAGCTCATGCAGACCTGGATGGCCAAGATGCACGACAGCTGCATCTTCATCTCGGCCCGCGAGCGCGACAACATAGAGAACCTTAAGGCGATGATGTACAACCGTGTGCGTGAGCTTCACGTGCAGAAATACCCCTACAACGACTTCCTGTATCAGACGTATGAAGAGTAGAGGAGGGAACCTTCTACATCAACACCAACGAGAGCAGCACCGATCCGATGGCCCGTGCTGCTCTTTTTGTTCGCCTTGGGGATTGGGTGGGAAGAGCCTTTCCTATAATAAAAAAGCGGTGGATATCTCCACCGCAATGAATCAGTTCTCCCACATGTTCCAATCTATTCCAGATAAGAAGACTTCAATAAGTTTTTCCACATTCTGGGAATGTTCCAAGATGTCTTCCTAGCGTCCTTTATCTCTAGTTTTTTCTCTCATAAATCAGCACCTTGTCTTGTTCCGCGCTTTTTCTTGCATACGGGCGCAATGTTCCCTCTTCTATCAGGTCAACTTCGCGTCCTAACAGTTCTTTCAAATCCATATACATACCTCCCAAAGTGAACAGGGTGAATGGTTTCTCCGAACGATCTGCCACGAAAAGGATATCCACATCACTGTCTGGAGTATCTTCCTTGCGAGCAAACGACCCAAACACCCAAGCCTTCAATACCGGTTTGGTCTTGAAGTACTCCGCAATAGTATGGTTCACAGCTTGGTAGTTCGTCATATCACAAAACTTTCTATGGATTATTCTTGCGCAAATATACACCTATCCATTCAATATTCCAAACAATCACAACTTTTTTAAGTTCAACAATACTTACACAGCATCTCGAAGGCTTCTTTCTAATCGCTCATGACTGCGTTCTTAAAGGACTTCTTTAGGGAGAGAAAGCCAATGGTGCTAAAGCACACTCCTCTGGGGGAGATAAACCTCCCCTTCGTCGCAATGCTTGCGCTTGGCTTGTCCAAGAAGCGGCGCTTTCATGCTGCGTCGACGCCTTGAGGGTTTGGGTTATGGGAGGCTTGGCGAGGCGAAACGCTCGGAAATCCCGTACAAAAATTTCGTAGCATAATGTAAGGCAAACCCTGTGGTTTGCTTACATGGTGTTGAAATCGGAAGTATAGACTTGCTTAACTCAAAAACTTATAAACTCAAAAACTCACGTTTCGCTTACTTTCTGAAAAATCCTAATTGCCCATGGCTGCGTTCTTTTTGTTTGGCTTGGGGATTGGGCGGACAGAGGGCAAGGATGGAGCCTTGGAGATGAATGTTTTGGGAGTTTTTTCGACCCATACTGCAAGATTTTTGTTGAACGATTGTGATGGTTTGATTTTTTGCACTATATTTGCAGATGATGGCAATGACAAAGCGTGAAAATACAATCCGTAAGATTCAGCAATTGTCACAGCAGACAATGCCGAAAGGAACCCAGGTGATGTTATATGGGTCGCAAGCTCGTGGCGATGCTCGTGAAGACTCCGACTGGGATATCCTTATCATCTTGGACAAGCCCAAGGTAGAGCAAAGCGACCACGACAACATTGCTTTTCCTTTCACTATGCTTGGTTGGGAACTAGGCGAAGCTATCATTCCCGTCATCTATACTCGTGAAGAATGGGCAAACAGTAGTTTTATGCCCTTTTACAAGAATGTTGAACGCGACAAAATCATACTGCAATGAGTCTGAACGAAGAGGAACGCAAGATCATCGTAGGTCTTGAATACGAAAAGGCGCAGGCTATCATGGCGCAAATTGAGGGATTGAAATCATTAGGTTATTGGGATAATATTGCCAATCGATTGTATTACGCTCTCTTCCATGCCGTATCAGCGTTACTCATCCACGACAAACATGCAGTCAATACCCATCGTGGTGTGGTTGTTCTCTTCGGACAGCACTATGTAAGAACGGGAATATTCGACATGGCCGATGGTAAATTGTATTCCCAATTGCAAACCATGCGCGAGAAGGGCGACTACAATTGCATCTATCAGACTTCTGAAGAGGAGGTTTTGCCTATGATTGAGCCTGCTATGAATCTGATAAAAAAGATTGGTGAGTACATTGCTTAAGCATTAACCGCACCTATATTCTTTTACTATTACCTTAGCATAGCCTTTCATTAACCCATTTTGGACGAAACGCTCGGAAATCCTGTACAGAATTTTCGTAGCATAATGTAAGGTAAACCCTGTGGTTTGCTTACATGGTGTTGAAATCGGAAGTATAGACTTGCTTAACTCAAAAACTCACGTTTCGCTTACTTTCTGAAAAATCCTAATTGCCCATGGCTGCGTTCTTTTTGATTGGCTTGGGGATTGGGTGGGAATGAGGAAAGGATGAGGGATTAGAACAAACGATCTGCAAGGCCTTCAAGGTACGTCTACGTCCATTCCTTGAAAACCTTGCAGAGTTACTTGTGATATTATGAGAGTGCTTCCCCTTTGGGGAAGTGATTTAAAACGCCATTTCGTATTTTCTCTTTGCCTCTTCTATGGGTTGGTCAGAATACATGTAATAGTATTCATCATCCTTAGAGAACCATTTATCGTTGCTAATCTGCATTTCGAGTGAACGCTTAAATAGCAAAACCAACTTATAAGCAAAGTCTTTATCCTTAACACTGATGGCATAATCTAAAGCCACATTACAAGCATCATTGTATCTTGTAACAGCTTGTGTGTATCTCATATTCGCTTCCATCACCTCTTTGCCAACAATGCGACCCGTCGTTGCAACATCATGTCCAACGCTAAGTCCGCTAATGAATGATAATATCATACTTTTATTCCCATCAACGGCTTCGATATATGCCCCCATTAGTTCTGAAGTGTTCATATATGAGCATAGGGCTTTTAATGTGGATTCATCTACCATCTTTAGGCGGCTAAATATTAGCATCTTTTGTGATTGGAGTATTCTTGGGAGTCTTTCCAAACCACCTTCACGCCAACTTGCAATATCCTCTACTCTATTTAATTCTCCATTGAGGATGGCTAATCTGATTTCTTCACTCAATACAATTTCTTTATATGAATCTATCTTTGCTTTTTCTTTGTCATTAAACCATCCTTGTCCTCTGTACTTGGTCCATTTTCCTATTATCTTATAGGCCTTCTCAAATTTCTTTTTAGACAAAGCTTCTTGAATATGAACTGGATAATCATAAGAATTTCTCATATAACTATCGTAAGAACAAGACCCAACTCCAATAAGCACAAAAGCCAAACAAATTAAGCCAAATATGCCCCATCCACTAATTTCAATTTTAGTTTTCTTTTTTACCATATTTATAGTGTTTAATTATTATATAAATCTCGTAGCAAAACCAAGCATGTCAGACACTGTTACTTGTCCCGCATTACTCACAATATCTCCAAATCTGTAAGCAATATTTCCCAATCTATCAAAGACCGTTTCATTATAAGGCGCCTCATAAGATTCGCCACCAACGAGGTATGCTTCAGAAGTTGCTCCTTCTGCAGCGGCATAAGAGGATTGCGTTCTGCTCTCTGCTAGTTTTTTATAACTTTCTATCAACTCTTGATTTGCCTGAACCTTTAATTCAAGTTCCAATCTTCTACAGGCTATCTCTTCCCGTTCTTTATAAATTTCTTGTTCTATTTTGAGTGACTCATATTCGTCTAATTTTCCCATATACGCATCATATAGAGCATCGGCAGTTTGTCGCTGTTCTGCCCCTACGGGTATCAACTGATGATATGCAGTTACTTCAGGGCTATAAGTATTGCCAGCTTTCGTAATTGCATCCTTCATTTTTAATAGAAGATTCTCACTGTGCTTCAAATAAATCATTTCTTGCACTTTCGGCAAATACTCTTGTACCAATGCATAAGTTTCAACGGCTGCATCAGGCACTGAAGACAATAACAGGTAAGCATAGTCTATATCGTCCTTTGCTATATATTCATTGGCCTTATTGATAATGGCGTAAGGTTCCTTCTCATAGTTGTTGACGATTTTCTTACTTGCATTAGCTAACATTTGCTTAATTTCTCGACTATTATCTATTCCATTCACAGCATTTATCATGGCTTTCTCGTATGAGTTACCGACACCCATTATATTGATTTCTGTCGACTCGTATACTTCTCCCGTAAGCATGTTTCCTACATACAATGTCATCGTATAGATTACAGTCATCTTGCTCGGTACCGTGGCCGTTGTGCCTTTACTTTGGAGCGAAAGTACTGGAACTAAAGCAAAAGTAGGATCTCCACCAAGACATGCTATACCGTTAGAAGTTACCAAACGAAGCAACTTGAAAGTTATCTGCTTGGCGCTTTCATAACTAATATCCCCCTCTATTGCAGGAGAAAGGACTGTCAATGTTACTTTTGAAGATTCAAAAGCCTCAAGAAATTCATTGGATTGACTTCTAGGCAGTGAACCAACCTCTTGAATCAAAGGTTTATTCGCAGGCTCTGGGTTATAATAGACTCCTTTTTTGCGTTGTTCCCCATTAGAACAAGACGCGAGTATTCCTGCTATTGACAGGATAAGCAACAACTTCTTCATAAACTTTTATCTTAATCCGTTAATACTGATGAGTACTTGTCCTAAACCTTGTGACTTATTGGTAACAGACACATTACATTCTTGTCTAATAGACCTTGCAAATGCCCTTCCCCAGTCATACGCGCTGAATTGTGTCCCGTCTCTATTTATGGTTGGTATTCTTACATTCTCGAAATACAATTCATAATCGGAATTGCGCTGCAACTTATAAGCGCCCTTTTTCGTGTTGGCTTTCATGTAATCCATTATCCAATCAGCATAAGTGTCACCCATATCAGTTTCATCGCTCAACTTAATATCAGAGCCATTCTTGACAGCAATACGGACAGAAATCTCACGACCCTTGGCTATTGTGTTGGCAAAAGAAGCCTTTATGTCATTAGATATTCTTCCGAAGTCTTTGCTGAAATATTTCTGCATAATATTTGTCATACTACTACCTTGCAAATCATTCTGCATATGTGTCGATATAACCTTATTGGTATAAATATCTATCACATTGATAGTGTATGCCAATTTACGATTGGTCAAATTGTGCGAGTAAGAATCAGAAGCATAATTGTAATCCACTTCCAATACGATGTCAGGAGATGCTGTTGCAAGCAATAAGGTTTTGGCGTCTTTGGCAAAATCATCTGCTTCATCCATTATACTCTGATTGTTCAAGCTCTTTAATGCTTGCTCCAAATCGGTCAGAGGAAATCCCATTTCTATGAACTTGCTCTGAATGACTGACACGATAGATTTGTTGTCCTCATTGGCAAACAAGTACCTTGTATAATCTCTGTCCAGTATAGTCTCTCCCTGCACTTTCTCTCGTCTAAGGCAATTGTATCTCTCCAATAACTGGTCGCTTGGAAGTACCATAATAGAAGGTTTTGCCTGTTCAATGATATTCACAGGAGCATCATCTTCTTCAAAAGGATCAACTGAGACATCGGTCAGCATCGAACCTTTCTTACTATTTCCTCCGCATGATAACAACATGGGGAAACACATAGCTATAAGCCATAATGTATGTTTTGTCATAACATAAATAAGCGCCTATAGACTCCTCGGATTCGGCAACAGGTTTGTTGATAGCTATAAAAAGAAAAAGCGCGGGAATCTGTACTGTCACTCGTCCCACGCATAGAGGCCTTCGCATTGCCCAACTCAGTAAAACGAGCAACGCCGAAGCCCACGCCGATATGTAATACACCAAAACCGTGCTTACACTATAATGTGCACGCACCTCGATTGTATGATACAACATACCCATGAGCATCTACCGTTGCCTTGTCTTAACCAAGTTTTTAGAAAGTTGCGAAGTTTCTATGCGTTAAGAACAAAGCGTCAAGTAAACGCCTTTTCCATTATGTCATCCCCGCCCTGCCACCTTAATCTGTACAAATGAATTAAGGTATCGGCGAGAGATGCGACAAAGATAGTAAATAATTAGGAATTAGGAGTTAGGAATTAGGAGTTATTTTTAATGTTTTAGAGCATAACACGCTTTTAGTGTACGATAACGTTGACTAAATGATGTTTGGTTCTTCGTCAATTTAGGGGCAGCAAATCTTTCATAGTATCGTGTCATTCTGAGCGTTAGCGAAGAATCTCGCAAAGTCTCTTGCTGTATAATTCTCTGTCCCAGCGCGGGATCCTTCACTGCGCTCAGGATGACACAGCATGCGGATTTTAGAGGAATGATGGGCTATAACTTGCCCCTAAATTGACGAAGAGCCTGATGTTTCCCTGTTTTAGGTGTAGGTATCGGTTTTAAGCTATAACCTGCTGTATAACTGCCGCTTATCGACCGATACCTGCGTTGCGAGGTGTCGGTGGCTGCTTCATCTACGACCGATACCCCGCAACGGGGGTGTCGGTCGGCATCCTATTGCAATACAATATGTTAGGGCAGATTACCGACACCTTCGCTAAATAAAGGGAAACAACACTTTATCGCAAGTGTAATACTCCAACGAAACAGGTGTAGCCATTAGCTGCTGCACCTGTAATAAATATAGATACACTGTAAGTAGGGAAAATCAGACAAAGAGATTTTTTCTGACGAAAGGCTCTGATAATTTTATCAAAAGGCTCCGTTAGAATTGCCGGAGCCTTGCGTTTCGCGCGGTACATGCATGTACCTGTTTTGTCGCATGTTTGTAATTCCAATGGAGCCTTAAAACAAGACACCATCGCGGATGAATTTGCCTTTTGGACAACTGCTATATTATTACCAAAATAAAATTCTGTGAGGAAAATGTGCCGAAAGCCTTGCAGATACGCAAAGTCTTTGTAATTTTGCATAATTCCTAGATTAAAACTCATAAACTTAAAAACTCATAAACTCAAATCACTATGGCAACCACACCGGAATTTAAGTATGCACCGATGTTTCAGCTGGGAAAGGACGATACCGAGTACTATCTGCTGACCAAAGACTATGTGTCTGTCGGTGAGTTCGAGGGCAAGCCTATGCTGAAGATTGCTCCCGAAGGTTTAACCGCAATGGCCAACGCCGCCTTCCGCGACGTGTCGTTCCTCCTCCGCCGTGCCCACAACGAGCAGGTGGCGAAGATTCTGAGCGACCCCGAGGCCAGCGACAACGACAAGTATGTAGCGCTCACCTTCCTACGCAATGCCGAGGTGTCGGCCAAGGGCAAGCTCCCCTTGTGTCAGGACACGGGTACGGCCATCATCCATGGCGAGAAGGGCCAGCAGGTATGGACAGGCTTCTGCGACGAGGAGGCTCTCTCATTGGGCGTTTACAAGACCTATACCGAGGAGAACCTGCGCTACTCGCAGAACGCTCCGCTCGACATGTACAATGAGGTGAACACCCGCTGCAACCTCCCCGCACAGATCGACATCGAGGCTACCGAGGGCATGGAGTATCACTTCCTCTGCGTTACCAAGGGTGGTGGCTCGGCCAACAAGACCTACCTCTACCAGGAGACCAAGGCGCTGCTCAACCCCGACACGTTGGTGCCCTTCATGGTGGAGAAGATGAAGACACTCGGCACCGCCGCTTGTCCGCCTTATCATATCGCCTTCGTCATCGGTGGCACATCGGCCGAGAAGAACCTCCTCACCGTGAAGCTCGCCTCGACACACTACTACGACAACCTGCCCACCACGGGCGACGAGACGGGTCGCGCCTTCCGCGATGTAGAGTTGGAGAAGAAGGTGCTCGAAGAGGCCTACCGCATCGGCCTCGGTGCACAGTTTGGCGGTAAGTACATGGCACACGATGTGCGCATCATCCGCCTGCCCCGTCACGGTGCCTCTTGTCCCGTAGGCCTTGGCGTATCCTGCTCGGCCGACCGCAACATCAAGTGCAAGATCAATAAGGACGGTATCTGGATTGAGAAGATGGACGATAATCCAGGCTCACTCATCCCAGAGCATCTGCGCAATGCCGGTGAGGGTGATGTAGTACGCATCGACCTCAACCGCCCCATGCCCGAGATTCTGGCTGAGCTCACCAAGCATCCCGTGGCTACACGCCTCTCGCTCAACGGCACCATCATCGTGGGCCGCGACATCGCGCATGCCAAGCTGAAAGAGCGTCTCGACCGTGGCGAAGACCTGCCCCAATACATCAAGGACCATCCCATCTACTACGCTGGTCCTGCCAAGACACCTGCCGGCATGGCTTGCGGCTCGATGGGCCCCACCACAGCCGGACGTATGGACCCCTATGTGGACCTCTTCCAGAGCCACGGCGGAAGCATGATTATGCTGGCCAAGGGCAACCGCGCACAGTGCGTCACCGACGCATGCAAGAAGCACGGCGGATTCTACCTCGGCTCTATCGGTGGCCCTGCCGCTATTCTGGCGCAGAACAACATCAAGAGCATCGAGTGCGTAGAGTATCCCGAGCTTGGCATGGAGGCCATCTGGAAGATTGAGGTGGAGGACTTCCCCGCATTCATCCTCGTGGACGACAAGGGCAACGACTTCTTCAAGCAGCTGAAGCCTACTTGCCCGATGAAGTAAGGAGGAGCAAATCAGACTAGCAAAAGCCGGCATGCCGGCTTTTGCCATTTATTACAAAAAACATTTTGAATGAAATTCGATACCCAAAGGCGCCAAATCAAACTTTCTCACGCTCAACAATACAAGTAAACTTGCATTGCCTTCGCTAAATCGAAATTTTGCACTAATTTTAACTTGTGCTTGCACAAGCAGAAATTAGGCTGCGGCTCGGGAAACTGCAACTGACGTAGGAGCGAGTGCAGAGATAAGTTTACTTAATCTCAGCCGATTGACAAGGAAGAAAATATAATTAAATATATTTGCGTTTTCTCTCGCCTTGCACTAATTTTGCAGGCGCAAACTAAAATTGGTATAAAACGCACTTATATATGGGAAAAATCATTCTTACGGGCGACCGCCCTACGGGCCGCCTTCACTTGGGACACTTCGTAGGCTCACTGCGCCGTCGTGTGGAGCTGCAAAACTCGGGACTGTTCGACAAGGTTTTCATCATGATTGCCGACGCTCAAGCACTGACCGACAATGCCGATAACCCCGAGAAGATACGCCAAAACATCATCGAGGTAGCCCTCGACTACCTGGCCTGCGGCATCGACCCGGCGAAGAGCACCATCTTCATACAATCACAGGTGGCCGAGCTGTGCGAACTGGCATTCTACTACATGAACCTCGTCACCGTGAGCCGCCTGCAGCGCAACCCGACGGTGAAGACGGAGATACAGATGCGCAACTTCGAGACGAGCATCCCCGTAGGATTCTTCACCTACCCCATCAGCCAGGCTTCGGACATCACCGCCTTCCGCGCCACCACGGTGCCTGCCGGCGAGGACCAGCAGCCGATGATTGAGCAGGCCCGCGAGATCGTGCGCCGCTTCAACGGAATCTATGGCGACACCCTCGTGGAGCCCGAGATACTGCTGCCCGACAATGCAGCCTGCATGCGTCTGCCGGGCACCGACGGCAAGGCCAAGATGTCGAAGTCGCTGGGCAACTGCATCTACCTGTCAGACTCCTCTGAGGAGGTGCGCAAGCGCGTGATGAGCATGTATACCGACCCCGACCACATCCGCGTGGAAGACCCCGGAAAGGTGGAGGGGAACACGGTGTTCACCTACCTCGACGCCTTCTGCCGCCCCGAGCACTTTGCCCAATACTGGCCCGACTACAGCAGCCTCGACGAGCTGAAGGCCCACTACATGCGTGGCGGACTGGGCGACGTGAAGGTGAAGAAGTTCCTCTACGCCATCCTCGAAGAGCTGCTCACCCCCATCCGCGAGCGCCGCAAGGAGTGGGAGAAGGACATCCCCGCCGTATTCGACATCCTGAAACGGGGTAGCGAGGCAGCCCGCGAAGTAGCTGCCGGCACACTGGCCGACGTGCGCCGCGCCATGCGCATCGACTACTTCGACGATGCCGAACTGATTGCCGAACAGTCACGAAAATTTAGCGTTTAAGATTAAGGGTATACAGCCCTACTGCAAGTGGCCTTGCGTAACCCGACACACCTAGAGACAAGAAACGGAAACAGCAACGTGTACAACCTCATCATAGACATAGGCAACTCATCTGCCAAGGCAGCTATTTTTGAAGGCAACAACCTATTGGCACACACACGTGCAGAACATACGGAATTACCGTCATTACTCGCCCACAAGACCAAGGAGTGCCCCATACGTCATGCCATCGTTTCAACAGTAATCCCTTTAGACGAGACTTTGACGAAAGCAATAGAAACACTCCCCTGCCCTTGCCTACAGATGTCGACTTCATTAAAGATGCCTTTCCGAATCACCTACAAGACACCGGAGACATTAGGCCCAGATCGTCTGGCAGCTGTTGCTGGAGCATGGAGCCAGAAGCCAGGACAAGATCTACTAATCATTGACATGGGAACGGCTATCACCTATGATTTACTGACAGCAGAGGGAACTCATTTAGGTGGCAACATATCCCCTGGCATTGGCATGAGACTCAAGGCTCTAAACCACTTTACAGGTAAACTACCCCTAGTAAAGAAAGAGGGTGAGCGAGTAGTTCTTGGAGATACCACAGAAACAGCCATCCGAGAAGGGGTTTTGCAAGGTGTAGATTGGGAAATCGAAGGGTACATACGCACATATACCTTAAAATACCCTAAACTTTTGACTTTTTTAACAGGCGGAAACGCTTTTCTCTTGGGCAATCAGACAAAAAGTCGCATCTTTGCAGATGATTTGCTTGTCCTGAAAGGACTAAACTGCATATTAACCTTGAATAATGAGAAGATTTAGGATAATAACCTCCTTGTTGGCAATATTAATAGCCAATGTAGCGCTTCGTGCCGAGAATGGCATGAATTCTCCCTACACACGCTATGGGCTTGGCCAACTTTCCTCCATGGAGACTGGTACCAGTAAAGGCATGGGAGGGACAGGCATTGGGTTGCGCAACAGCAATCAGATCAACCTATTGAATCCTGCATCCTACTCATCAGTAGACACATTAACCTTCCTTATGGATATAGGGCTAAGTCTTCATAACGCCAACTTCAGTGAAGGCAATATGAAAATGAATGCCCGTAATACCACATTTGATTACTTCGCCATACAATATCGCCTAATGCCAAAGCTCGGAATGAGCCTCGGACTAATGCCAATCTCAAACATCGGCTACAACTACAGCAATTCCACCATCATCAACAAGGGAGATGGGACCAACAACGGCGAGGACCAGACAAATTCCACAAACGTATATTACGGCAATGGCGGATTGCGTCAAATCGTGATGGGACTAGGTTGGGAGCCTATACAAGGATTATCTGTTGGTGCAAACTTCTCATACATTTATGGAGAAATATATCATTATATCCACAATCAATATAATGATCCGGCAATCAACACGATGACCAAGCAGTATTCTACTGACATCACAACCTATAAGATTGATCTCGGTGTACAATATCAGTTCGTTTCCGGCAAAAGCAGATATACCTTAGGAGCAACCTATGCTTTAGGACACCCCATAGATGACGTTGCCTACATACAGACGATGATGACCTCGGGTACATCTACCACTGCCAACATAAAAAAAGACACGGTTCCATCATTCAGCATTCCAACCGAACTTGGTGCAGGTATCTCATACAACTACGACAATCGACTAACCATTGCCGCAGACTATAGTATGCAGCAATATAGCAGAGTTAAATTCTTCGATATGCCAGGAGCAGATCGTCATCGAGCATCTTTAGGTGTAGAATACACCCCAAACAGTCTGCACCGCAACCTTTTCAAACGAGCACATTATAGAGCCGGTCTGCATTATAGTACTTCGCATTTCATGATACAACATGACGCAGGTTACACCAAAGGGCCTCACGAATATGGCATCAGTGTTGGTATTGGATTACCAATAATGAATAGATACAACAACAAAACGATTATCAACATTTCAGGACAAGCTGTCCGTGTAGAGCCACAAGTACCTGGGATGATTACAGAGAATTACCTGCGATTAAACATTGGGTTATCGTTTAATGAGCGTTGGTTCGACAAATGGAGAATAGAATAAAAACAATTTATATGAAAGGAACAAGAGCGATGAGATTCAAAGCACTTTTAGCATTAGCATTTTTGGGAACTGCAACCCTTTTTGCACAAAAAGGAGTTGAGGATGGTTCACGTTTTGGACATGGCCAAGACAGTATCGATTGTCTAGAGAATATCAGTTTGTACAACGAATATCTTAAGACAAAAAATTACAACGACGCCTACACCTATTGGAAACGAGTTTTTGCCGATGCGCCTGTAGCACAGCATAGCATCTACACCAATGGCGTAGCTATACTCAAGCAATTGGCCGCCGGCACCAAGGACATGGCACTCCGCAAAGGATATGCAGACACTTTGATGATGGTATATGACCAACAACTACAATACCTCGACAAGCTCAACCTACTACGTCAAAATCCTTGGACAGACTTCTACGTAAAAGGTGAAAAAGCGCATACCTACATTACCTATTATCCTCGCATGGATAATAACAAGGCATACGAAATGCTGAAAGAGGCCATTGATTTGGGCAAGGACAGAAACCAATACTACATTATCGGCGACTTCATGAAGATTTCAGCCAACAAATGCAAGGCTGACACTACCCATCGCGAACAATTCGTACAGGACTATCTTCTTTCAGCAGAATTGATTGCCACTATTGCTGATAAGGCTCAAAATGCAGCAACCCCCAATCCTAAATTGGTGGAAGCTGTAAACACCACCAAGGAGAATATCGACGCCTATTTTATCGGCAGTGGCGCTGCAGACTGCCAACAATTAGAAGCAATCTATGGCCCCAAGGTAGAAGAAAACAAAGAAAATCTTGACTATCTGAAGAAGGTGGTAGGTGTAATGCACATGCTTAAATGCACTGAATCAGACGTATATTTTGCAGCTTCAGAATATGCACATGCCATAGCACCAACCGCAGAGAGTGCTGTAGGTTGCGCACACCGTTATCTCAAAAGAGATGACATGGACAAGGCTCTCGCATTCTTCGAAGAGGCTATCAGTCTAGACAGCAGTGACGTCAAGAAAGCAGACCATTATTACACAATGGCCTCCATCTACTCTGCCAAAAACCAATACAGCAAAGCCAGAAGCCTCTGCAACCAGTCATTGTCTCTTAACCCAAATAAGGGAGAAAACTACATCCTTATTGCCCGTATGTATGCACAATCTACAAAATGGAGTGATGAGCAATTGAAAAACCAGTGCACCTATTTCCTGGTCATTGACAAACTCAATCAAGCAAAGCGTGTCAGCCCGGAATTGGCGGAAGAAGTCAACAAGCAGATTGCAACCTACAAACAACATACCCCAGAAGCCGCAGACCTCTTCATGCTAGGCCTCAAGCAGGGGGATGCCATCAAGATTGAAGGTTGGATTAACGAGACTACCACTATTCGTTAATACACCCTCTTCCTCGGCGGGCATCTCCACATTAATTGACACAATTTGAGTAGTCAAAGAAACATAAAGCCTAATAGTATGACAATCGTCCTTACGACGGTTGTTATACTATTTTTATCCGTTTCGTGCTCGAAGAAGAAACAGCCCATCACCGAAGCCATAACCAATAGGGACTCAGTCCCTGTAATGGTCACACGTGACGTATCCACCTACATTTCTGATTCCGGGGTAGTACGCTACAAAATAATAGCCAAGGAGTGGAAGGTATTCGATCGCCTTGACCCCTCCATGTGGACTTTTGAAGAAGGAGTATATTTGGAAAAGTTCAACAACGATTTCAGTATAGAGGCGACCATCATTGCCGATACAGCTTACTATTACGACAAGAAAGAACTTTGGGAGTTACGAAGCAATGTACATATTGAAAACGAGCAGAACGAAAAATTTGACACCAACCTATTGTTTTGGGATCAAAAGACCGAGAAAGTCTACTCTGACCAATATATACGAATACAACAAGAAAAGAAAATTATTACAGGAACAGGCTTTGAATCAAACCAACAATTCACCAACTACACGATAAAGAAGACACAAGGCATTTTCCCCTTTGAGGAATAACAAGACTCCCTAGATGCGCCAACCAAGTACCAACAATCACAGACATCTTTCTAAAGAAAGGGTTATTTTTTAGTTTTACCCCATTGAAAGTAAACAAATAATCCATTTTTTACTCTAATCATTATGGTGTTAACTCATTTTTTTGTATCTTCGTGCCCTCAAATGAAATATCTAAAGATAGAATTAAACTAAAAAATACATAAACAAACAATGGCAACATTACAAACAATCAGAAAACACAGTGGCTGGCTGGTAGCTATTATCGGTCTCGCCCTGTTTGCATTCATTGCAGGCGATGCTGCACAAGTTTTGCAGCCCCACCAAAATTCACAGTTAGTAGGTGAAATCAATGGCAACAAAATCGATGCACAGCAGTATCAGAAACTTTTGGACGAGTACACCGAAGTAACACAACTCATGAGGGGTACTACATCTTTTAGCGAAGCTGAAATGGCTCAAATCAAGGATGCCGTATGGAATACACTTGTTAGTTCCATGCTGCTCGAAGCTGAAACCTCAAAATTAGGCCTGACCGTAACAGCCGAGGAGTTACAGACAATTATCGAGAAAGGAACCGACCCTCTGTTGGCTCAAACGCCTTTCCAAAATCCTGCTACCGGGAAGTTTGATGGTGATGTGCTAATGCGATTCTTGGCTGACTACCAGAATCTAGATACGGAAACCATGCCCGCAGAGTATATTGAATATTACAACAACCTTTACAAGTATTGGAAACTGGTAGAGAAGGAACTTCGTAGCAACTTGTTGGTACAAAAATACGAGGCATTGGTAGCAGGTGCACAACTCAGTAATCCTGTAGCTGCACAGTACAACTTCGATGCACGTAACAACTCTGTAGAATTGGCTTACGTTGCCATCCCCTTCACCTCCATTGCAGACTCTTTGGTAAAGGTTAGCAACGCTGACATAAAGAAAGTGTACAATGAAAAGAAAGAGATGTACAAGCAAGTTGCTGAATCGCGTGACATTAAGTATATTGACATAGAGGTTCTACCCAGCCAAGCTGACCGTGAGGAATTGCTTAAGGAACTTAATGAATATGCAGATCAGTTGGCTACATCTGAAGAATTGGCTACACTCATCCGCCTTGCAGAATCTACAGTAAGCTATTCAGAGGTTCCTCGCACAATATCAGGATTACCTTCTGATGTAGCAGCTCGCATTGACTCTGCCAGCATGAATGTCGTATATGGTCCCTATTACAATGCTGCCGATGATTCTTACAATGCATTCAAGTTGATTGCCAAGACAACAACCCCGGACTCTATCCAATATCGTCAAATACAAATTGCCGATGCTGATGCCAAGCGTGCTAAAGAATTAGCAGACAGCATCTATCAAGCAATCAGAACTGGCGCAAAGTTTGCCGAAATCGCAGCCAAGTACAACCAAGAGGGTGAACCTATTTGGTTAACATCTGCTCAATATGAGACAGGTGCAAACACTGGAGACAATGCCATTTATCTGAATACACTTAATGGTATGAGAAAGAATGAGCTAAAGCACATTTCACTCTCTGGAGTAGAACTCATCATTGAAGTTGTTGATACAAAAAATCCTGTAGAAAAGTATCACGCAGCCATCATCAAGCGTCCTGCATACTTCAGCAACGACACTTATAATGCAGAATACAACAGACTTAGCGCATTCGTCGCTTCCAACCAAACCCTCTCATCAATGGAAGCTAATGCAGAGGAAGAGGGATTCCGCCTTTTGAATGCCAATAATCTACAAAATAGCGCACACACTATTGGAGGCGTAGAAAACACTCGCACTGCACTTCGATGGGCCTTTGAGGCTGAAAAGGACGAAGTGTCACACATCTTCGAAGTTGGAGCCAACAATCACCTCATCGTATGTGCGGTTGCAGACATACATGAAAGCGGCTACCGTCCTGTAGAGGACATGACTGATCTTCTTCGTTTCCAAGCACTCAACAACAAGAAAGCTGAAAAGATTCTCGCTGACGCCCAAAACGTTAAGAGCATACAGGAGGCACTCGCTATCAATGGTGCCAAAGCAGATACACTGCGCCGCGTGAATTTCAATTCCCCTGCTTATCTCAGTAAAGTGCCTGCATCAGAGGCAGCTATCAGCGGTGCAGCAGCATCTCTTGAGCCTGGCACATTCAGTGGTCCCATCAAGGGTAATAGCGCCATCTACTTCATCGAAGTAATCAAAGCCAATAAGGGTACATCTAAATTTGACGAGGCTAAAGAAAAAGAGACCTTGATCAATACCCTCTCACGCAACATCAATGGTAACCGCCTGCTTCAGGAGCTATATACCAAAGGTGATGTAGTGGATAACAGATACCTGTTCTTCTAAGTATATATCCCCAGGTATCAAGTTTAGGAGGTCCTTCAGAAAGAGGGATCTCCTTTTTATATTAAATTGATAGAGAGGGAAGTATACACAGGAAGCAAGCAGAATAAGACCATCTCTTAGAGCACGGTATACTTTTTTCTGCAAATGAATTTTACAACCAGCATGAAATAATAGAAAGCATCCTCTTTCATGCAAAAAGACAGTCTACATTAAACTCGAAAATGCTTTTACTATCTGTTTAGGGAGACATAGAATTCATTCCAAAGCATAAACAATCTATAAGAATAATGCCAAGAATATTCTATGATTGAAAGTTCATACGCCCACCATCAACACAAAGGGCTGTGACTCATGAGTCACAGCCCTTAATGACTATAGAAAACATCAGCCTCAAGCGAAAGCCTCAACCTATTTTAAATATACCGAGATGCCTCCACTAAGTTGCAATAGCGATATCTCACACACCTTGGTATTATACTCAGCCACCAGTATGCGCTCCTCAGCATCAAGCAGACTCTTCTGGGCTTCGCGCATCTCAATACCCGAGAGATCACCGAGCAGGTAGCGCTCGTGAGCGATATCGTAGTTCTCGCGGGCCGCAATGACATTCTCCTTCTCCAGAGCGAGCAACATGCGGTTGTTCTCATAGGCTTGCCACAAGTCGGCCAAGTCAGTATAAAGCGACAAGGTTAGGTCGTACTCCTGCAACTCAGCATTGCGTAGAGAGAGTTTGGCATTGCGCTGTTCACTGCGACGCTTACCGTCGTAGAGATTGAAGCCTACAGACACGCCTACATCTCCACCCCACTGATTACGCATCAACGTATTGCCTGCTCCATAGTGATTGGTGTTGTAGCCATAGCCGGCATTGAGTCGCACGTAAGGATAGTTGCGCGAGCGTACACTGCGCAGGTCAATCTCTGCCAATGTGTGGTTCTGTGCTGCCATGAGCATGGAGGCATTATTCTCCTTAGTCATTACCCATAAACTGTCAAAGGCTGGCAAAGTCAACAGTTCTATCTCATCGTCAAACGAGGAAAAGTGAACGTCGAGACTATCTTCTGCCATCAGTTCGTGGAGTCGGATGCGCGACGAAGCCAACAGCTCGCGCTGCTTGAGACATTGGGCACTGTCGGCATTGAAGTCCACGCGTGCCTGCTGCAGATCGAGTCGTGAGAGCGAACCTATCATCCAGCGCTCGTGAACGATGCGGAGTCGTTCGCGCGAGAGTTTAACTGCTGATACATAGTTGCGCAAGCGCTGACGTTGCTGCACGAAGTTATAGTACTCGGCGGTGAGTTCGGCGATATAGTCCTCTACGGCAATGCGTGTCTGGGTAGAAGAAAGTAATCGCAGCTCACGCAGACGAGCGTAGTTGGCCTGCAACTGAAAACCATTGAATACCGTCCACGACACATCTACACCCACATTGAGCCCATCATCATATATTCCCCGACTCTGCACGGCATCGCCATCGCGAGGCACTACATTGTTGCTGTATGCAGAGCCATTATATCCAGCCGACAGGCTCACCGAAGGCAACAGACCTGCATTCTCCATCGTGGCATTGTTGGCTGCCATCTGCTCCTGATTACGCACGATACGCAACGAATAGTTCTTTTCCAATCCCTTCTCCAAGCACTCTTGCAGCGTGGTTGGAGTGGTATTCTTGGATGATTGCAGAGTTTCGCTATGCAGGGTGGCGAGAATAGAGGTGGAGTCAGGGTCTGACAATTGAGAATTGAGAATTGACAATGGAGAATTTGCAGTGGCTCCATTGGCTCCAAACGTGAGCAGCGCTGCTGCTACATATATATATAGGTGTCTCATTGGTTATCCTCCTGTTTTGATTGGTCGGTAGAAATGTAGCTGTATATGGCAGGCACCACATACATGGTCATAATGGTAGAGATGAGCATACCGCCCACTACGGCTGTACCCATGGCAATACGTCCGTTGCATCCCTCACCCGTGGCGTACATCAGCGGTAAGAGACCAAGCATCGTAGAGGTACTGGTCATGAGAATCGGGCGCAAGCGCTGTACGGATGCTTCACGTATGGCCGTCATCTTGTCCTCGCCATTCTTTTGGCGTTGGTTGGCAAACTCCACGATAAGGATACCGTTCTTGGCCACCAATCCCACAAGCATAATCATACCAATTTCCGAATAGATGTTCATCGTCTGGTCGCCTACCATCATAAAGATGAGTGCACCGAAGATAGCCAGCGGAATGGTAATCATAATGATGACGGGGTCCTTGAAGCTCTCAAACTGTGCGGCAAGAATAAGGTAGATGAGCACGAGTGCCAAGCCAAAGGCGAAAAAGAGGCTCGACGAACTCTCGCGGAACTCCTTGGACTCACCGGAGAGGGCGGTGCGGAAGGTATCATCGAGCACCTCGGCAGCAATCTTGTCCATCTCGTCAAGACCATCACCGATGGTCTTTCCTTCGGCCAAACCAGCCGATACGGTAGCAGCCACGAAACGGTTGTAGCGATACAGCTTCGGAGGTGCTATACCCTCGACAAGTTCCACGAGGTTGTCCATCTGTATCATCTCTCCATTGTCGCTACGCATATAGATGGACTTTAGGTTGGCCGGAGCATTACGTTGCTGGCGGTTGATCTCACCCACAATCTCATACTGCTTGCCATTGAGGTAGAGGTAGCCCATACGCTGACCGCTGAGTCCATACTGTAGGGTCTGCGCAATGTCGCGGGTGTTCACACCCATCAAGTTGGCTTTCTCGCGATTGATCTGGATGCGTACCTCAGGCTTGCTGAACTTGAGGTTCACGTCGGCCATTTGGAAGGTGGGGTTCTCATACACACGAGTCATGAACTCGGGCAACACTTCAGCCAGTTTCTCAATACTGGTTGCCTGCAGCACATACTGTACGGGCATACCGCCACGGCGTCCACCGAAGGTCGATTGCTGCTGCACGAATGAGCGGGCACCCGTCTTCTTCTGCACCGCCTTGGAGAGCTGCTCGGCCACCTCCATCTGTGTGTAGTCGCGATCCTTGATATCCTTTAAGGTAATCTGCACGTTACCCGAACCGCTCGACACACGTGCTGTGATGAACTCGGCATCGGGCATGATGGAGTCGGCCAGACGGCTAATCTCCTCCGTGTAATCGCGCATATATTCATAGGTCACACCCTCAGGACCCATCGTGCGGATGGTAATCTGTGAGCGGTCCTCAAGCGGAGCCATCTCAGAAGGCACTTCGCCCCACATCCATATACAGCCAGCAAATGAAATGATCATAACTATCAGTGCAATGGCACGGTAGCGCAGGATGAATTTGAGCGAGCGTTCATAGAAGTTATTGAGCCACACGAAGAAGGGCTCTGTCACGCGATAGAACCATGGCTGCTCCTTGCGGCGTTTCAAGATCTTGGTTGCCAACATCGGGGTTACGGTGAGTGCGGCAAAGGATGAGATGATTACCGCACCGGCAATCACCAGCGCAAACTCACGGAACAATCGGCCTGTAGTACCCTCCATGAAGACAATGGGGAAGAACACGGCAAGCAAGGTGATAGTGGTGGAGATTACGGCAAAGAAAATCTCTTTGGCACCCTCGATACCCGCAGCACGTGGCCGCATACCCTTCTCTATACGTATATATATATTCTCCGTCATTACGATGGCATCGTCCACCACCAAACCTACGGAGAGCACGATGGCAAGCATCGTGAGCACATTGATGGAGAAGCCCAGCAGGTACATGATAAAGAATGCACCGATAAGCGATACCGGGATTACGATACAGGGCACGAGCGTCACGCGCCAGTCGCGAAGGAAGAGGAAGATGATGACAATTACTAGCACGAATGCCTCCACCACCGTATCCTTTACCTCAGAGATTGAGGCACGGATGAAGCGGGTATTGTCGAAACCATACTTGTACTCCACATCCTCGGGGAGGTCCTTCTTCATAATATCCATACGTTCATACACTGCTTCGGCAATGTTGATATGGTTTGCACCAGGCTGCGGCACCACTACCACACCCACCATGGGCACACCATTCATCTTCATATAGCTCTTGATGTCGCGTGCGCTCAGTTCAGCACGGCCAATGTCACTGAATCGTACGATGCGACCATTGCTCTCCTTAATTACAAGGTTGTTGAACTCCTCGGTTGTATGCATCAAACCGAGCGTACGGATGGATAACTCCACCGTGTTACCCTCGATACTACCTGAGGGAAGCTCCACGTTTTCCGAGTCGAGCGCGCTCTTCACGTCCATCGGAGTGATGCCATAACCTGACATCTTCACGGGGTCGAGCCACAAACGCATGCAATACTTCTTCTCACCCCAGATGTTTACGGCACTCACTTCGGGGATGGTTTGCAGCTGCTCCTTCACGGTGAGGTCGGCAATCTCGCTCAGCTCCAGCAACGAACGCTTGTCGCTCTGTATGGCCACCATGAGGATAGGCGATGCATCGGCATCGGCCTTCGATACGGTAGGCGGGTCGCAGTCACGTGGGAGGAAACGCTGCGCACGTGATACCTTGTCGCGCACGTCATTGGCAGCTGTTTCCAAGTCAACCGAGAGTTCAAACTCCACCGTAATCCAGCACTGTCCCTGCTGGCTCACACTGGTCAGCGAGCGAATACCCGGTATACCATTGATATTCTGCTCCAGCGGCTCGGTAATCTGATTCTCTATGACGTCGGCATTGGCACCGGGATACGAACACGACACCGAGATAATAGGATTATCCACCGACGGATATTCACGGACACCCAGACTCATGTAACCTATCGCACCGAACAGCACGATAATGAGCGTAAACACCGTGGCGAGCACCGGGCGACGTATACTTAGTTCTGATATATTCATATTATTCTTTTAGAATGTTCTGGAGTTTTCGAAGTACTCTGAGAACTCAGAGTTTATTCAATTCGTTTGATACCATCCAGCACTACGCTCTGTCCCTCACGCAACTGCATTGTACCTGTCGTAATAACGGTGTCGCCTACTGCCAAGCCCTGCACTACCTGCACAAGCTCCTCGTTGCGTATGCCTTTGGTGATAATGGTCGTCACAGCCTTGCCGCCCTTGTAGAGGAATACCTTGTCATGACCCATCTCCGACACGATGGCCTCGCTAGGAACGGCAATAGCATCGGGATATTCGCGAGTGAGCAGGTTCACATTAACATAGCGTCCAGGGAACAGAGCACCGTCGGAGTTGTCATACAAGGCACGCACGGTAAAAGTACGCGTATCCATATTCACACGAGAGTCCGTAGCATATACCTTGGCCGAACGCTCTGCAAGGTCGCCCTCCACAGTAAAATTGAGTCGGCTACCAGCCTTGAGTACGCCTGAATAGCGCTCAGGAACCGAGAACTCAATCTTCAGCGGATTCATCTTTGTCAGCTTCACAATAGGGGTTGTGGGCGACACGTACGCACCGAGGCTCACCTCACGCAAACCCAGCACACCGTCGAATGGTGCGCGCAACTCTTTCTGTGCTATGTTGGCCTTCACGCGGTCAATCTCAGCGTGCAGTGCAGCCAGGTTGGCCTGCGCCTCCTGGAATGCTTCTTCGCTGACAGCCTCCTTCTCGAGCAGCGCATTCTGACGATACATACGGTCCTGGAACAGTTTCAGCTGAGCTTCCTGCTTGCGCAGTTCGGCTTGCAGGGGTTCGTCATTAATCTTGGCCAGCAGGTCGCCCTTACGCACGAAGGCTCCCTCCTGAAAAAGGATTTCTGTTACCTTACCCGAGGTCTCGAAAGCCAGGCTCACCTCCTCGTCGGGCATCACGTTACCGCTCACAAAGAGTTCATCAGCCAGCGACACACGGTCAAGCACTACAGCCTGCACATTGAGCGTGCGGCTCTGCTTTGGAGCCTGCGGCTGCTTTACCACCTCATCCTTCAGTTCCTCATTCACGTGAGGTTTGAATGCACGTAAGCCCAGCACTACGGCCAGGCCCACCCCAACGACGCCCACAAGCGTCCATTTCAATGTTTTGTTCATATTATTGTATTATTTCCTCAAATCTTTACAATAGGACTTCAAAGTTACACAAAAGTTTAGTTTTGACCAAAATTATCTATATTTTTCCAATCATCTAAAATCGGTCGCGAATTGAAGCCACAGATAGAAACATACGTATCATCTTAAAAAGTTTCATTTATAATCCACACCTATATCAGATAAAGAAACAGCGTCTTTGCTGCTAGTCATAAAAATTCTTTCCCTCGTTGTAAAAAAAATCGGAATAAGTTTTATAGGTTTCGCTCGTTTATTCGTACCTTTACAATTAATTGTGAAGGTACTTGCACTCGCTGTGAAAAATTAAAGCTAGCTTTATTTTGTTTTCGCTCGTTTATTCGTACCTTTGTAACATAATTAGGACATCAAACAACTTAAAATATTAAAGGTACTATGGATTTGTTAAGCCAGATTATTGCGCGTGCCAAGAGTAACAAGCAGCGCATCGTACTCCCCGAAGGAACCGAGGAGCGTACACTGAAAGCCGCCGACCGCCTTCTTGCCGATGAGGTAGCCGACCTGATTATTATCGGTAACCCGGAAGAGATCAAGGGGCTTGCTGCCCAGTGGGGACTCACCCATCTGGACAAGGCCACCATCATCGACCCCGAGAATCATCCGAAGAAGGAGGAGTATGCCAACCTGCTCTTCGAGTTGCGCAAGAAGAAGGGCATGACCATCGAGGAGGCTCAGAAGCTGGTGACCAATCCGCTCTACCTGGGTTGCCTTATCATCAAGGCTGGCGATGCCGACGGTCAGCTCGCAGGTGCACAGAACACTACCGGTAACGTATTGCGCCCCGCATTGCAGATTATCAAGACTGCTCCGGGCATCAGCTGCGTATCAGGTGCTTTCGTGATGATTACCCAGACTCCTCAGTATGGCGAGAATGGCGTGCTCATCATGGGCGACTGTGCCGTGACTCCCGTGCCCGATGCAGCTCAGCTCTCTCAGATTGCCGTATGCTGTGCCGACACTGCTCGCGCCGTAGCTGGCATCGAGGATCCCCGCGTGGCTATGCTGAGCTTCTCTACCAAGGGTTCGGCCAAGCATGAGTGTGTAGACAAGGTGACTGAGGCTCTCCGCCTGGCTAAGGAGCTGGCTCCCGACCTCAAGATCGACGGTGAGCTTCAGGCCGACGCTGCTCTTGTGCCCTCTGTAGGTGCCAGCAAGGCTCCCGGCTCAGAGATTGCCGGCAAGGCCAACGTACTGGTATTCCCCACACTCGAGGTGGGCAACATCGGCTACAAGCTCGTGCAGCGCTTGGGAGGTGCCGAGGCTATCGGCCCCATCCTGCAGGGTATCGCACGCCCCGTGAACGACCTCTCACGCGGCTGCTCTATCGATGACGTATACAACATGGTAGCCATCACCGCTTGCCAGGCACAGGCGGCAAAGTAAGAGCGGCCTCCCCCTTCCCCCTCCCAAGGAGGGGTGACTCGGGCTTCACTGAAATAAAAGAATATCAAAGTACTAATAAACAAATACCCCTCTTCAACCCCTTCCGCGATGACGGGAAGCCCCTCCTTGGGAGGGGTTGGGGAGGCCTCAATTTTATGAAAATCCTCGTATTAAACTGCGGTAGTTCATCCATCAAGTACAAACTCTTCGAGATGGACACCCAATCGGTACTCGCCCAGGGCGGTATCGAGAAGATTGGCCTTCCCGGCTCGTTCCTTAAGTTGACCTTGCCCAATGGCGAGAAGGTAATACTCGAAAAAGACATCCAGGAGCACACCGCTGGTGTGGAGTTTATCCTGCAGACACTCACCGGTGCCGAGTATGGTGCACTGAAGTCGCTCGACGAGCTCGACGCTGTAGGTCACCGTATGGTGCATGGTGGTGAAAAGTTCAGCCAGTCGGTTCTCCTCAATGAGGAGGTGTTGGCAGCTTTTGAGGCTTGCAACGACCTGGCTCCCCTGCACAATCCCGCCAACCTCAAGGGGGTGGCTGCCATCACCGCGCTGCTTCCCGAGATTCCTCAGGTGGGCGTGTTCGACACCGCTTTCCATCAGACCATGCCCGACTATGCCTACATGTATGCCGTTCCCTACGAACTGTACGAGAAGTACGGCGTGCGTCGCTATGGCTTCCATGGCACCTCACACCGCTACGTGTCGCAGCGTGTATGTGAGTACCTCGGCATCAAGCCCGAAGGCACCAAGATCATCACCTGCCACATCGGCAACGGAGCCTCTATCTCGGCTGTTGTAGATGGCAAGTGTGTAGACACGAGTATGGGTCTCACCCCGCTCGAAGGTCTCATGATGGGTACCCGCAGCGGTGACATCGACGGTGGCGCCGTGACCTTCATCATGGAGAAGGAGGGCTTGGACGCTACAGGTGTATCGAACCTGCTCAACAAGAAGTCAGGCGTACAGGGTGTCTCAGGCGTATCTTCAGACATGCGCGAGATCTGCGCTGCTGTAGACGCAGGCCATCCTCGTGCAACACTCGCACTCAACATGTATGAGTACCGCATCCGCAAGTACATCGGCTCATACGCTGCCGCTATGGGTGGTGTTGATGTTATCCTCTTCACTGGTGGTGTAGGCGAGAATCAGGACAACACACGTGAAGCTGCATGCCGCGGCCTCGAGTTCATGGGCGTAAAGATTGACACGGAGAAGAACAAAACCATCCGTGGCGAAGAGGCCATCATCTCTACTCCCGACTCTAAGGTTAAGGTAGTAGTCATCCCCACCGACGAGGAGCTGATGATCGCTACTGATACGATGAACCTTCTTTAAGTAAATTCTGAATTCTGAATTCTGAGTATCCTTCCTCGATGCTGTTTTTAGGGTCGCGGAGCTTATTTTAGAATTCATAATTCAGAATTCATAATTCTTGAAACCATGTACGAACAACTACTAAACCTCGACCCCATAAAGATCAACTTCAGCAAGTCCGGTATGGACCTGCTGAACATCGCCTTGGCCGTCGTGATGTACGGTGTAGCCCTCGGCATCAAGCCGGGCACCTTTGCCAAGGTGTTCCGCGAGCCCAAGTCTATCCTCGTGGGTCTTATCGGTCAATGGATACTCATTCCCTCGCTCACCTTCCTCCTGATTATCATCTTCCACAAGCATATCACTCCGATGGTGGCTATGGGTATGATTCTCGTAGGTTCTTGTCCGGGAGGCAACGTATCGAACTTCATCACCTCCATCTCAAGGGGCAACCGCGAGCTCTCGGTATCGATGTCGGCCGTGACCACTACGGCGGCCATCGTCACCACACCGGCCAACTTCGCCATCTGGGGCAGCCTCTACGTGCGCTACCTCAATCGCCACGCGGCCGATGCGCTACAGACACTCACCATACCCATCTGGGATATCTTCGTCACGGTGTTCATCCTGCTCGGCGTGCCCTTGGCATTGGGTATTCTCACCACACACTACGCCCCGAAGGTAGCCAAGGCGCTCAACAAGCCCTTGCAGTACCTCTCCATTGTGGTGTTCCTCGCTATGGTGCTGATATCGTTCTGGAACAACTTAGACATCTTCGTCAAGTACCTCAAGTGGATTGTGCTTATCGTAGCCATCCACAACGGACTGATTCTCTTCATGGGTTATTGGCTCGGTGAGCTCTCGGGCCTGCCGCGCCCCGACCGCCGCGCCATCACCATCGAGATGGGCATCCAGAACTCGGGTCTCGGTCTCATCCTCCTGTTCAACCCTAACATCTTCCCGCCCGAACTGCAGAATGGCGGTATGCTCATCATCACCGCATGGTGGGGCATCTGGCACATCATTGCAGGCCTCACCGCCGCAGGCATCTTCCGCCTCCGCGACAGGTACAAGTGGAAAGAGTAAAAACTAATTAGGAGTTAGGAATTAGGAGTTAGGAATTGAGGCTCCGCGACGTATCCATCCGGATGGTAATTCCTAATTCCTAACTCCTAATTCCTAATTGAAATCCCGTGCAAGTATACAATAAAAACCTAGGATATACGCTTCTGCGCAGCCTGTGGGTAAACCCCATCATCAGCCTGTCGCTGCGTCGCCTCGTCGTGCGAGGCAAGGAAAACCTGCCCAAGGACGGGGCCGTCATCATCGGTAGCAACCACACCAATGCGTTGCTCGACCCCTTGGTGATACTCCGCTCGATGAACCGCGCCACCATCTTCATGACGCGTGCCGACATCTTCCGCCGTCCCCTCCTGCAGAAGGTATTCACCTTCCTCAAGATGCTGCCCATCTACCGCATCCGCGATGGCTATGCCGCCGTGAAGCAAAACGAGGAAATCATACGCAAGTGCGTCGATGTGCTCCGCCACCGCTACCCGCTGGCCCTCTTCCCCGAGGCCACACACCGCCCCAAGCACTCGCTCATGGGCCTGAGCAAAGGCATCTTCCACATCGCCCTCGAGGCCAACAAGCAGTTTGGCCATGAGAAGCCCGTCTACATCGTGCCCACCGGCATAGAGTATGGCCGCTACTTCCGCTACCGCTCCAACGCGGTGGTTACTTATGGCGAGCCCATCAACGTCACCGAGTTTGTGCGCCAGCACGAGGGTGAGGTCACCCCAGCCCGCCTGCTGGCCATGCTGCGCGAGGAGCTGGCCCGCCGCATGAGCGAGCTCATCGCCTTCGTGCCCGACACCGAGGCCTACGATGCCCGCTGGGAGCTCACCAAGCTATGCACCGCCCAGTCGGCCCCCCTGTCGCCTGCCGAGCGCCTCACCCTCAACCGTACTGCCATCGCCCACATCGTGGAGAAGACCGACAGCGACCCCGAGGCCGCCCAAGCCCTCTACGCCGATGCCTTGGCATTCAAGAAGGAGCGCCGCCTGCGCCGCATACACCCCTCGTCTACCGGGCATAAGCACCCCCTCATCGCCTCCATCGGCAACACCGTGGCCCTGCTTTGTGCCCTGCCCTACTACCTCTTCTGTGCACTGGTGACCCTCCCCTCATGGGTGACCTCCCACTGCATCGTGAGCAAGCTCAAGGACAAGGCTTTCAGCAACACCGCCCGCCTGGGTGTGAACCTCGCCCTGTGGCCCCTGCTCATCATCATCTGGAGCATCGTGGCCCTGTGCGCCCTGCCTCTGGTGCCCGCCTTGCTGGCTATCCTCCTGCTGTTGCCTGCCGTAGCCTTCTTCTACGACTACAACGCCTTCGCCCTCCACACCTGGAGCGACTGGCAATGGACACGAGCCAAGCACCTGCACGCCCGCCTCAAGGAGCTGCTCCGTAGGTGCAAGTGACAGCCCCATTCGAAGTAGCGACCTTCAGGCAACCGTAAACATCTCTGGAGAGGCTTGCACATACCAATCCTCTTGGAGATGTTTTTTACTTTTTCCCTAGCATAGATTTAATATCCTCATCTACCTTATAAAGTTTGTCCTTACAGAAACGAATGAGTTCCTGTGCTTCTTTAAGGCGATCAGTCAACTGGTCGATATCCAGTTCATTGTTTTCTATCTGCGAGATAGTAGTCTCAAGTTTCTGAATAGCTTCTTCGTAGTTCACAATTTTCGTTTTTTTATCGAGAATAAAATATTTCCAGAAGGATTAAGCACAGAACTCCGTACTTCGCCATCTACAAATTCAGTTGTAATCACCGCATCATCAGAAAGCGATGCAGCATGACGCACAACCCGTCCATCACAACGAGTAATGGTATAACCACGTTTAAGCGCTAACTGAGGAGAAGCGCTCTCTAGAATTTTCTCCATCAGCTGTAATCGATGAGTATGCTTTGCCAAAACATTATCAATAGAGATATACAAATCCCTTTCAAATTGTTCTATGCGATGCAACTGCCGAGTATGTATAAGAGCAAATAGTGCAGGCAGATGCTGTGCTAACTGTTCGATTCGCTTCTCTTCACGATGCATACGTTCAGTAAGACAAACCGTTAGAGAGGTTATCAGGGTATCAAGTTTCTGTGCTATATCAGCAAGAGCATTCACGAGATATTCAGCAGCAGCCGTAGGTGTCTTCACCCGTGTATGAGCCACCATATCAAGTACAGTATCATCACGTTCGTGCCCTATACCCGTGATGATAGGTAAAGGGAACTGGGCACAATTGGCTGCTAAGGGATAGGTATCAAAACCGGACAGATCACTTGTTGCGCCACCCCCACGGATAATAACTACTACATCCCAAAAATCTTGTTCTTCAACGATATGATCAAGCGCAGAGATAATGGTTTCCTCAACCCTATCGCCCTGCATCACGGCAGGGAACAACTTGGGATAAAAAACGAATCCATAGGGATTGGAGATCAATTGGTCACAGAAGTCACCATACCCAGCAGCACCTGCTGCAGAGATTACTGCTATACGTTGAGGGAAAATAGGCATCGGAAGTTCTTTGTTAAGCGTAAGCACGCCTTCCTCCTCTAACTGCATCAGTATTTCGCGACGGCGACGTGCCATGTCCCCTAATGTATACGTCGGATCTATGTCGTGAACAGTAAGAGAGAGGCCATACAACTCATGATAATCCACAGTCACCTGCAATAAGACTTTGATGCCAGCGGCAAAGCACTGCCCCGTAGCATTTTCGAAATAAGGTTTCAACATCTTGTAGATATTAGCCCAAATAGTGGCGCGTGCCTTGGCCAGCAATGCATTACCTCGCTCAGCCTTCTGCACTAATTCAATATAGCAATGCCCGTTATAGGCCTCGCGTACTTCGCTTAATTCCGCTTGCACCCAATAAGCCGCAGGCATACCTTCGCTCAAAGTGCGACGGATAAGATTACCTAATTCGTATAGTGAAAGTGACTCCATATACAGACTCCACCTATATTACCCATGCATATATACCCTTCATACAATCTCAGAATGCTCTCTTTGCCAAAGCAAAAAGGAAGAAAGAATCCATTAATGTTTATACGCCTACCGCATATAAGTACAAAGTTAATAAAAAAATATTATCTCTGCTATAAACAACGAAGATAGATACCACTCTCCAAAACAAATAATTTTGTCGCCATTTATTCGTAGCTTTTCGAGAACATCCAAACAGACCTATACGATTATCATGAGAAAAACAAACTTGACAATGCCTTCACGAGGAGTACAGTATATACGTAGGTACAAAAGAGAACACGACATAAAAGCCATGCGAGCCTCTAGACCCAATCATAGGAAAGCAAAATACGGACTATTGAGGGAGATGAGCGAGGCTTCATATTCTACTTACCTCGACCCCAGATAGAGGAAGAGCATACCGAGGAGCACTAGCAGGAGGTCGAGAGCCTTGCTGCGCAGGTTCTTCTCACGGAAGAGGAGTGCACCGCATAGGAACGACACCACTACACTGCCACGACGCACCATAGAGACCACCGAGATGAGTGAGTCTTGTTGCGACAGGGCGGTGAAGTAGGCAAAATCGGCCACGGTAAGGAACACCGAGATGAGCGGTATAGCCCACGACCAGCGGAAGGGCGTACTCTGCTTGCGATGTGGATACCACAGCACCAGCAACACCACGCCCATGATAAAGAACTGGTATATGGTGAACCACGACTGCACCACCATGCTATCGAAGCGCTGCATGAGGAACTTATCGTACAGGGCACTCACGGCACCAAGCACCGATGAGAGCACCACGAAATATATCCAGCGATTATGGCGGAAGTCAATACCCTCCCTTTTGCCGCTACGGCTCAGCAGCAAGAATGACACCATAGCGAGCAGCACGCCTACCCACTGATAACCATTGAGCCGCTCGCCGAAGATGAGCAGCGCACCCAGAAGCACCATCACAGGACGTGTGGCATTGATAGGCCCCACTATGGTTATGGGCAGATGCTTCATGCCGAAGTAGCCGAAGAGCCATGAGCCCAACACGATGAACGACTTGACAATGATATACCTATGCACATCCCAGCCACACACGGGCACATGCACGATGGTATCGTCGAGCACTCCCGTAGTAGCCGAGAGCAGGATAAACGGCAGGAAGATGAGCGACGAGAACAGGGTGTTGAGGAAAAGCACAGGGATGACGGCATTGTCCTTCAAGGCCTGTTTCTTACTCACATCATAGAGGCCGAGCAACGCGGCCGAAAGAAATGCTAATGCTAACCACATTTTGAGTTTTGAGTTTTTGAGTTTGTGAGTTTCGTTCCTCGTTAATCGTTAATCGTTCAACGTCCAACCATCATAAGTAACATCGACCAGGAACAGCGCGTGGGCAGGCACGGAAGTGCTGGCACTGCAGCGGTCTTTCTTCTCTATCACCTGGCAAAATTCCTCTATAGTCATCTTACCACGACCCACCTCGAGCAGAGTGCCCACTATGGCACGCACCATATTGCGGAGGAAGCGGTCGGCCTGGATTACAAAGCGCCACTCGTGCTCGTTCACCTGCTCCCATCGGGCCTGCATGATGCGGCAGTTGTTGGTGGCCACATCGGTATGGAGCTTGCTGAAGCTGGTGAAGTCCATATAATCGAAGAGGCGGCGAGCAGCCTCGTTCATCCGCTCAAAGTCGGGGGCATGGAAGAGGCGCATGGCACGATGACGGCTGAAGGGGTCCTTGGCCGTAGACACATAGTAGTGGTAGGTGCGCGAGGTGGCGCTGAAGCGGGCATGCGCATCCGCACATACGGGTTGCACACGCTGCACGGCAATGTCGGGTGGGAGTATGCGGTTGAGCTTGTCGGCAAGGCGCTGGCAGTCGACCTCCTGCTCGGTGTCGAAGTGGGCAACCATCTTCAGGGCATGCACGCCGGCATCGGTGCGGCCGGCACCCGTGACAGGGGTTTCCTCGCGCAGGAGCGTGGTGAGCGCCTCGGTCAAGGCCTGCTGCACGGAGATGCCGTTGGGCTGTATCTGCCAACCATGATAGCTGGTGCCGTCGTAGGATAGGGTGATGAAGTAACGCATAGATAGTTAGGAATTAGGAGTGAGGAGTGAGGAGTGAGGAATTAGGAGTGAGGGTTACTTAATAGCTATCCCGGATAGCAATAACTCCTAATTCCTAACTCCTAATTATGAACTATATTCATGACGTGCACCGCTACCAAGGCTGCTGTCTCGGTGCGCAGGCGCGACTTGCCCAGGGTGATAGGGCGGAAGCCGTGGTCAATAGCGGCCTGCACCTCCTCGGGGCTAAAGTCACCCTCGGGGCCGATGAGCACGAGGGCATCCTCGCCGGGCGTGAGGGACTGCATGAGGGGTTCCTTGTCGCCCTCGTAGCAGTGGGCGATAAACTTCTGCCCAGTGAAGGGCTGGGCGATGAACTTCATGAACGAGGTCATGGGGTTGAGCTGCGGCAGCGTGGGCTTGAGCGACTGCTTCATGGCCGACACGAGAATCTTCTCCACGCGCTCGGTCTTCACCACCTTGCGCTCAGAGTAGCGGCAGTCGAGAAAGGTAATCTCGTCGACACCTATCTCGGTGGCCTTCTCGGCAAACCACTCGATGCGGTCCATATTCTTGGTAGGTGCCAGTGCCAGATGCAGATGTCCCTGCCACAGGGGTTCAGGTGTAGTGGTTTCCACGATGCGCACATAGCAGCGCTTGCCACTTATCATATCAATCTCGGCACGGTAGAACGAGCCCTTGCCGTCGGTGAGCATCACCTCGGCACCTTCGGTGAGGCGCAGCACACGAAGAGCGTGAGCTGCCTCCTCCTGAGGGAGTTCAAGCGTAGTAGCAATGTCGGGAGTGTAGAACAAAAACACGTTTTTTAATTTTGAATTATCAATTGTGAATTGTCAATTATTATCCTCCTCTCTCTCGCGTATCACATCGCGCAGATGGGCGGCAAGCTCGTAGTCTTCGCGCTCAATGGCTGTCTTGAGCACTCCACGCAGCACCTCGGTATTCATCACGGTGATAGGCATGGAGTAGGCACCGCCCCCTTCGTCGCGCATGCACTGGGCATTGAGCAGCTCCTCGTCGATATAGATGGGGCGGCCCTGATGCAGGGCGATGGCGATTGCATCGGAGGTGCGTGCATCCACATTGACGGTTTGCCCATACTGCTCGCATACGAGGTAGGAGTAGAACACGCCACCCTTCACCTTATATATATATACCTCCTGGATGCGTATGGCGAAGGCGTCGGCCATGCCGGCAATGAGGTCGTGAAGCATAGGACGCTCGGTAGAGACATCGCGGAGGAACATGGCGATGGCCTGTGCCTCGAGCAAGCCCACCAGGATGGGCAGACTGCGATTGCCGTCACGCTCACGTAGCAGGGCGATGTAGAACTTGTCGTTCGCCGCCTTCTGCAACAGGTCCTGTACTTTGAGTTCGACTTTCATTTGGAATCTGCTTTATTTCTCCTTTACATGCTTATAACGGAAGATAAACGCAAATAGTATAGCTACCACGAGGGCATAGCCCGCAAAGATGTACCATACGGTCTCCCATCCGGCCATCTGTGCCATCGGGGTGTCCTTAGAGTATACCACCGCATTGACTACCGCCTGAGCGCTCAGCGTACCCACTGTGGCACCGAAACCATTAGTCATCATGATGAAAAGGCCCTGGGCGCTGGAGCGGATGTTCATGTCGGTTTCCTTATCAACAAAGAGCGAACCCGAAATGTTGAAGAAGTCGAACGCCACGCCATACACAATCATCGAAAGTATAAACAGCCATACACCGTTACCGGGGTTGCCCACGGCAAAGAAGCCGAAGCGGAGCACCCAAGCAAACATGGCGATGAGCATCACGTTCTTGATGCCGAAGCGCTTCAGGCAGAAGGGGATGAGCAGGATACACAGCGTCTCGGATATCTGTGAGAGCGATATCAGGATGTTGGCATGGGCCACGGCAAACGAATCGGCATATTCGGCGATGCCGGCAAAGCTCGAGATGAAGGGGTTGGCATAGCCATTGGTAATCTGCAACGACACACCCAGCAGCATGGAGAAGATGAAGAAAATGGCCATTTTCTTCTCCTTGAACAGGGCGAAGGCACGCAGGCCGAGGGCATCAATCATCGAGCCCGACTTCTTGCCCTTGTTCACGGCACAGGGAGGCAGGGTGAAGGCATAGGCACCGAGCACCACGCTCCACAGGGCGCTCACGAAGAACTGCTCATAGCCATGCTGGAAGCCCATGAGGTCGACAATCCACATCGACACGATGAAGCCGATGGTGCCAAACACACGGATGGGCGGGAAGGCCTTCACGGTGTCGAGTCCGACACGGTCGAGCGCCGAGTAGGATACCGAGTTGGACAAGCCCAAGGTGGGCATGAAGAACGCTACGCTGAGTGCGTAGAGGGGGAAGATCTGGCCGAACGTCACGCTATCGCCATGCGTCATGCCCATGTATCCGGCCAGTGCCATGAAGGTACCTGCCAGCAGGTGGCTGATACCGAGCATCTTCTGTGCCGGAACAAAGCGGTCGGCCACGATACCTATGAGTGCCGGCATGAAGAGCGACACGAAGCCCTGCACCGAGTAAAACCAACCGATATTCTCGGCCAGGCCCACCTTGGCAAGGTAACCGCCCATCGAAGTGAGGTAGGCACCCCACACGGCGAACTCCAGGAAGTTCATCACAATCAATCTTACTTTCGTATTCATATATTCATTTTTTAGGTTATTGCTTACTTAATCCAACATCTTGGATGGATGTATAGTATGCAAATTTACGCTATTTTTCAGAAAACGCAAAGAAGGATGAGTTGTTTTGCTCCAAACCTAAACATTCATCCAAGCTTGCGAACTTTTTATCTTATAAATAATATTAAATACACTCTCCATTCCAGAGTTTTTTCGTATCTTTACAAGATAAAAAGCTCTATAGGACATAAATACTTGTAAGTCATTGAAGTTAACATCCGAAAACAGCTTTACGAGACAGACAACAAAAAAACAACATATATAATGAACACCAAATGGATTTACCAACCACCCACCGACCAAGAGCGAAGAGACGCTGAAGCGTTATCGCGGGAGACAGGGATGAATCCTGTAACATGCCGTCTATTAGTAGAAAGGGGGATACGTACACAGAATGAGGCCAAGCAGTTCTTCCGGCCCAGCCTGTCCGACCTACACGATCCCTTTCTCATGGACGACATGCATAAGGCAGTAAACCGCATCAACCTGGCTTTGGGACGCAAGGAGCGCATCTTGGTATATGGAGACTACGATGTGGACGGAACCACTGCCGTTGCATTGGTCTACCGTTTCCTCCAGCAGTTCACTACCAACATAGACTATTATATCCCCAATCGTGAAGATGATGGATATGGAGTATCATTCAAGGGAGTTGACTATGCCAAAGAGACCAATGTAAAACTCATCATCGTGCTTGATTGTGGAATCAAGGCCATAGACGAAATTGCCTATGCCAAAGAATTGGGCATTGATTTTATCATTTGCGACCACCACATGCAAGATAACACGCTTCCCCCTGCCATAGCCATACTTAACCCCAAGCTTATAGGGTCCAACTATCCCTATCCCCATCTATCCGGTTGTGGAGTAGGTTTCAAACTGATGCAAGCCTTTGCACTAGACAACGGAATTGAATTCAACCAACTCGTACCCTATCTTGATCTCGTTGCGGTAAGTATTGCTTCAGATATTGTCCCTATCATGGGTGAAAACCGCATCATGGCCTACCATGGCTTACGGCAGATTAACCACAACCCCAGCGTTGGTTTACGTGCAATCATTGATGTATGCGGTCTCAGCGAGAAAGAAATCAAGATTAACGACATCATCTTTAAAATTGGACCTAGAATCAACGCCTCAGGACGTATTCAAACAGGCAAGGAAGCAGTAGACCTACTCACAGAAAAAGATTATGCCAAGGCTCATAAGTTAAGCGAACAGATAAACGAGTATAACGAAGCACGCAAGGACCTTGACAAAGCCATGACCGAAGAGGCCAATCGCATCGTTGACAATCTCGAGGGGTTGGCCGACAAGCGTTCCATTGTACTATACAATGAAGATTGGCATCGAGGCGTAATTGGCATCGTGGCTTCGCGCCTGACAGAGCTGTTCTATCGTCCCTCTGTCGTGCTCACGAGAACCAATGATATGGCAACCGGTTCCGCACGTTCTGTTGCAGACTTCGATGTTTACAAAGCGATTGAAAGCTGTAGAGACTTGTTGGACAACTTTGGCGGACATCCATATGCAGCCGGTCTGACACTTAAGGTAGAATATATCGATGAGTTCACCCGACGTTTCGAGGAGTACGTCACTACGCATATCGACTCCACTCAGACTGATGCTCTCATCACCATTGACCAGGAATTGACATTCAAAGATGTGAACATGAAGCTCTATAACGAGTTGAAACGTTTTGAACCCTTCGGCCCCGACAATCCCAAGCCCATATTCTGTACCCGCCATGTATATGACTACGGCACCAGTAAAGTGGTTGGACGAAATCAGGAGCACATCAAGTTAGAGCTGGTAGACAATCATTCCAATCATGTGGTTAACGGTATTGCTTTCGGCCAGAGTTCGCAGGCACGATACATTAAATCCAAACAAGCCTTTGACATCTGTTACACGATAGAGGAGAACACCCATAGACGTGGAGAAATACAGCTACAGATTGAGAGCATAGCCCCTGACAACGAACACTAGAACGATACATCGGTGAACTATACAGAGATACTTCAGAAGTATTTTGGCTACGCCTCTTTTCGTAGTATCCAAGAAGATATTATACGAAGCATAGGCGAAGGGAAAGATACGCTAGGCCTAATGCCCACCGGTGGAGGAAAGAGTATCACCTTTCAAGTCCCCGCATTGGCCAAACCTGGAGTATGCATTGTCATTACCCCTCTCATAGCACTCATGAAGGATCAGGTAATGAAGCTGCGCGAACGAGGAATAAAAGCTACCGCCATCTATTCCGGCATGAGCCATGACAAGATACTCACATCATTAGACAATTGTATTCTCGGTGATTACAAGTTTCTCTATATTTCCCCCGAGCGATTGTCCTCAGAGCTTTTTCTAAAGAAGTTGCGGCACATGAAGATTAGCTTCATCACCGTAGACGAAAGCCACTGCATCTCCCAATGGGGTTATGATTTCCGTCCCTCCTACTTGGCCATATCCGCCATCAGGAAACAATTGCCCGACATTCCCATCCTGGCCCTAACCGCTACAGCCACTCCAGAAGTAGTCAAAGACATACAACATAACTTGGGTTTTCGTAAGGAGAATGTCTTCCGCATGAGCTTTGAGCGTAAGAATCTCAACTACATTGTCCGAAGCACAGAGAACAAGGACAACGAGATGTTGCATATACTCAGCAAAGTAGAGGGATCATCCATCGTATACGTACGCAATCGAGACAAGACCAAGGAAATTGCCCGCATGTTAACCGACCATGGTATCAGTGCAGCTTTCTATCATGCAGGTATCGACAGTCGCGACAAAGACAAGCGACAACAAGAATGGAATAATGGAACAGTGCGAGTCATGGTAGCAACCAATGCTTTCGGAATGGGTATAGACAAGCCCGACGTACGAGTAGTCATTCATTACGAAATGCCTGATTCTCCCGAAGCCTACTATCAAGAAGCAGGACGTGCCGGACGTGATGGGCACACCTCCTATGCCGTTCTGCTTTATGCACCAGACGACAAGCGCAAGTTGTCGCGTCGTGTCTCGGACAACTATCCTGAAAAGTCTTTCATCTGCAGCATTTACGAACGTATTGGATACTATTACCAGATGGCTGTGGGCGACGGGCAAGGCTGCCACTACGACTTTGACCTCCCAGAGTTCTGCAGAGCTTACCATCTCCCTATGATTCAGACAGAAAGCGCCCTCCGCATCCTCACACAGGCTGGATATCTCTTATATGAGGAAGAAAGCGAACATACATCCCGGCTCCGCTTTATCGTTACTCGTGACGAACTGTACCGTCGATACGACGAGAGTGCCACCTCAGAACAGGTCATCCGCTCTCTCTTACGCTTATATAGCGGTGTATTCAGCGATTATGTATTCATTGACGAGCGGTATCTTAGCGAGATGAGCGGTATTGCATTAGAGCCACTATACGAATGTCTCCTCGGATTGAGCAGAGCTAGAGTCATTCATTATATACCTCGCCGTACCTGCCCCTCAATCACATTCACCCGTAAACGCATTGACACCCACCGCTTAGTCATCCCACCCACAATATACGAAGAGCGCAAGAAGAATTTTGCCCAACGCATTGCCGCCATGAAGGAGTACACGCTTGCGCAGAATCAATGCCGAAGCCGTATCCTACTACGTTATTTCGGTGAGAAGAGTGCCCCTCCCTGCCAGCTTTGCGACAACTGTCGCCGTCAGCAAGGGGCACACCTATCCGAGTTATCTTACCAGGCTTATCGGGAGATGCTTTTCGAGCTATTAGGCGATCGCCTCCCCCACCCTATTGAAGAACTTCATGAGTTACGTATCCGAGGCGAGCATCTGCGTCCCTTCCTGCAACGCATTATTTCCGATGAAGAGATTAAGCTTGTAGATGGATTAGTCTCACTCAATTGACAAAAAAGGCTGCACCACAATTGTGATACAGCCTCTTTAACATTCAACTCTCATCCGCAAGTTGCTCTTTCCCTGTCTCTTCAAATATACCCTTTCCATTTCCGCCAGACATACAAGTATATCCGATAAGGGATATTCCATAACACCTCGGAAGGATATCGGCAAAGGAAACGTGCGTTGCGTTTCATTGAGTTAAAGAAACGCTTCATCGCTGATGAGCTACGTTCCCCCGAACGGTCATCGTACTGTCCCAAGTTACCAGCTTGCAAGATCTCATCAAGCAAGAATCTCCCTTCCCTTTCATTTGGTTCGAGCAACAAGAACCGTTCTTCCAATCCAAATACTTCACGCATCACATACATCGTAGCCCCCGCAAAACGCCGCATCCCAAACGTATTAAACAGGAGAAGGAGTTCTTCACGCTCATCTTCACTCATAGGTTGTTGCAATACATAATAATAGTCCATCATTTGGCGCAATCCGACCCCTTCTCCAAACAGATGATGATAAATATGCAACAGCACATAAAACCCATTAAACACTGTCGTAGGTACAGGTATATTCCCCATCCCATCAGGCAATTCTATACGATGGCTATACTGTATGGGTGCCACTTCCCGAAAATAGCGCTGTAGTTTTCGGTTAAGGAAAGGATTGTTCAGGCGATTGGGAAGCACATGCAGTTCCACCTCCGTATGATCAAATAAGGGGTAAAGCACATGATGCGAGTTTACGCCCTGCAACTTCCCTTTTTGTGCGGCGAAAGTGAATACACGTTCCCTACCGCCATCCAGCCAGATATCAATGTCTCCCGATATCCGCGTCAGTGGTTCAGGATACAATGCAGCCACCCCCAGTCCTTTAAGAATGCAATTATCAAATCCCTGCTTGGTAAAATAGTTTGAAGCCTCCACAGTCTGTTTGTAGAATACCAGATTCTGTTTCTTTATCACCTCCGTGAGCCCATACCAATTGAGTAGCAAGTCACTGGGAGGTCGTTGTTCTACTGGCAAACGCTGTACACCCGCAAACAGTACTCCTATGAGCATCTGCTTCTGGGTACATAAAAACAATTCTTGCCACTCCTCCTCAGTAGGAGCCGACAAGAATTGCGTTTGTTTTCCCAAAGAGATTTTTATCAATTCAAAGAACCGGGTTGCATGCTTCATTTCAACACATCTTCTCTATTATAAATTTCCATATGTGTATTCACCACTTTTTCGATTGAGAAGTCCCGTTCAGCGAATTCGCGCGACTTACGTCCCATACTCATTCGTAGTTCTTTGCTATCAATCAACTTTCGTAGCCTATCAGCTAAGGCCTCATCATCTTTCACTGGAATCAGGTAGCCATTTACCCCATCCTCAACCACATCCTTACAGCCTACCGAGTTGGTAGTCACGATAGGTCTGCCAATAGCCGATGCCTCTATCAGCGACTTGGGTACTCCCTCGCGATAGTATGAAGGAAAGGCCACGATGTGCGCTTTCATCAGCAATTCGCGCACATCTGTCCTATGTCCCAACCATTTGATATACCTATCATCACATAAGGCCCGGAGTTCATTCTCTTTGATAGCCCGTGGGTTACTCGACAAGCCACCACACAGCCAGAACTCCACCTTATCCTCATAATCCTTACGCAATCGTTCCGCCGCATCAATGAGTGTTACCATTCCCTTTTCCTTCACCATGCGGGCAGTGAATATCACGTTCACCTTATCGCTGTCAGGTTCAGGCGCATAAGCGAACTCGTTCAGGTCTACACCAGAGCCCTTGGTAAAGTACAGTTGCTCCGGCTTTACAATCTTACGTTCCAGAAACAGTTGCCTATCATCGCCATTCTGAAAGATAGCAGCTACCCCCTTTCTGTGATGTGAGAAACGAAGCACAGCCATGATTGCCCGAGTGTAGTGCGACACCCTTCCTTCAGAGAACATCACTCCCAATCCGCTCACCGCACTGACAAGCAAAGGCACTCTGGCCAGTTTGGCAGCCAGCCCTCCCCAAAGCATCTGCTTCAGGCCCACATTATGTACAATACCAGGTCTTTCCTTACGGAACAGTCTCCATAAGAAGTAGAATGTTTTTAGCTCTTGCCACAAGTTTTTCCCCGTAGGGTTCACTGGCAGATCTATATACCCAGCTCCAAGAGCCAATACTTCACTTTTCCGACCAGTATCCTTCGCCACAATGGTTACATCATAACCAGCAGCAACAGCAGCCACCGCAATATCCTTGCGATGAGAGAGAAAGAAACGGTCTTCGTTTACAACGATAAATAAACGAGCCATTATCAAATAAAATTAACCATTAATCAAATAAAGAGCTAACATCAAATTTATCACCCATTTCTTCATCAAAAGAATCAGGATTATATGTCATATATCCACTACCGTCATAAAATGTTAGTTCACCAAAGTAAATAACACCATTAATGTTGTATAAATCGACTCTTACATGCGGAAAATCTCTAGAAAGAGATTCTGCAATTGTTTTCATTTCATCAAAGTTCTGAGGCTTTTGCAGTGGAATAATCTGCGGACGCTCATCATTACGCGAAACATCAAGTTTAGTAAAATTCTCGTCATAAACGCCCAATTGAACAGAATCTCCCAAATTGCGGCCTGAAAGGCCATAGAGATATGCCACCTTCCCATTAAAACAGAAGAATTTATAATCATATAGATCTGGACATTCTTCTCCTATCAGTTGCTCAACAATAATGCGGCGCGGGAAATCATTTTCATATGCCCATTCACGTCCAGCCTGCTTTTTAATTTTCCGGGCAGACATCCATCCACTCAGTCGTTCCTTGAATACGTCTTCTGACAAAGTACTCTTATCTTTGCATATCAGCACCTGATTGCCTCCACCGCCATCGGTCGTTTTTGCCACAAACTGGTTCGGTAGCTTTGAGTAATCTATATCTTCTACATGGTCGTATATACCAATGAGCGGAATCAGATAATCTCCAAAACCCTTTTCTTCGATATACTTACGTACCTCATACTTATCGGTACACCGCAGCATATCAGGATTGCGATATTTCATCTTGTAGAGTTGCAATTTCTCAGTAAAGCGCTTCGGGTTCTTCAAGTTAAGCTTTCTCCCTGTCTGCATCCAATACTGCAATCGCAGCATTATACCATCAGGAACCCAACCCAAAAAAGTCAGCAACTTGACCCGCAAATCACGAGATTTGATGATATTTCTGTAGTTCATACTATTTCAATAGATTCTTTATAACGTCAAGATGTGACTCACACATTATGAAGTTCTTAACAAAGCTAAAACTTTTTCCTTTTAACAGAGAGGGCAATCCTATCTTTCTATAAATATATTTTAAGTATATTGAAGGATATGGTTCTAGTACAGACATATATAATCTCTTCTTTGATTTACAGAACTCATTAAATTCTGTTTCCATCAAACCTCGATTCTGAATTGTTGCATTCAATGTTTTTATTCGTTCGTTGAATGAATTCAATTGCGCTTCAGTCATCAATTCAACCGATGGCTTTATATTACATTGAATATAAGGAGTCAATGAAATATCAATACTTTTGCCCATTTTCAAATTCAGCATATATCCTTCATTCCATTTATCGTTTCTCTTATTCGGATGATCGAAATAAAAGTTTCCCAATCCATATACTATCGGCTTCTCCTTGTAGAATTCATATCCACTATAGCAATGTTGATGATGATTAACTACAGCGTCCGCACCTGCTTCAATAAAAAAGCGATAAGTGTCTTGCATTCTTGGACTGGGCAAGTTGTAATGTTCGTGTCCTCCATGAACAATTACCACGACAAAATCTGCGCGTTCTTTTGCCTTTTTTATATCGTAATAATTCTTTATTATATCTATTGGGTTAGATCCCGCGTTTTTCTCTGTTGCAATAGAAAATTCATATTCACATACATTCACAAAGGCTACCGTCTTTTCTTTAATCTTCTTGTATAATACTCCTCTTGCCTCTTGTAGATTTTCACCACCACCAACATAATCAATTCCACATTCCTTACATGTGCGAATAGTGTTAATCACACCTTCATCGCCATAATCATAGAAATGATTATTAGCTAACGTAACACCTTTAAATCCACAACACTTTATTAGGTCAATAACCTTAGATGATGTCTTTAAATTAGGTCCTTGCTTCTTTATTGGAGTTCCATCTTCTATAATTGGACATTCTAAATTGACCAACGAATAGTCTGACTGTCTGATAACATCAGAAATGCCTCTAATGCAACTCTCAACCGTTCCATCTTCAATTACCTTTGCGCATCTATCTCTCGGACAAAGATCGCCAGCTATTATTATTTCAAGCATTTTTCTTACTATTAAATTTCCAACGTCTTATTATATCAGGACTAAACACCTTTCTTAGTATTACAGCTGTAAAACTATAAATTAGAAAGTGAACTACTCTAATGCTAGCCCATAACCTACTTGCTCCATTTTCCCTATAGAGACGTCTTACCTCCGTTCTTTTCTTCCAAAAAGAATTGTTTGTCACTCCTCCCATACGAAAAACAGCCAAATCTGATGGAATATACCTAAAAACAATATCATTATTATATAATCTAAATAATAAGTCGGAATCCATCATGTACTTAAATGATTCCTTAAAAGTTCCGACTGCTTCATATGCCTTCTTCGTAACAAAAGTACTCTGGTGGCAAACAATCCTCCGCTTAAAAGAATATATTGAGAATGTCATCGTAGGTCTTGCCACAATCTTTGTATCCGTTTCATCATTCCAAATAATCGTATTTCCACGATATACCCCAACCTCGGGGTCGTAATTCTCTGCCAATGTCTTCAATGCACCAGGGAGGAGTAGATCATCGGAGTTGATGATGCCGACAATTTCACCCGTAGCATATCGGATGCCTTTGTTAAAAGCATCACTGATACCTCTATCTGGTTCTGAAATCACAAAACTAATCTTGTCGCGATATTTCTCTACAATGTCTAATGTACGATCCTTAGAACCACCATCAATAATCAGATACTCCAAGTTAGGATAATCTTGCGATATCACACTCTGTACCGTTTCTTCTAATGTCTTCTCACTATTGTATGTGATAGTGATGATTGAAATCTTAGGGTTATGCATGATTCTCCTTTTTTGATAAAATTTCTCTATACAAATCTATATATTTTTGATATTGTTTTTCTTTATCAAACATAGCTTTTACACGATTTACACAATGTAAAGAATAAAAGTCCTTACCTTTCGACGCGATACGTTCTACGGCTTCTATTAGCGCATCTATATCACCAGCCTCCACGATAGCCCCACATTCGGGAGTTATCAATTCAGGGCTAGCTGTTCGATTATAAACGACACTTGGCGTACCACATGCGAATCCTTCAACTGTAGTTAAGCCAAAAGTTTCCTGATATGACAAATTAAGAACAATATCAGCCAAGGTATAAAAAGAAGCCAGTTCTTGGACACTTTGGGTTCTGCCTATACACTTAATCTTTGAAGGAAGTGTTTTAGCCTTATCTTCAGAAATGCCCACCAATACGATCTGGTAATCAGAAGATAGCTTAGCACTCAATGCAGCATAATCATTTAGTCCCTTTTTAACAGTCCAAGAAGAAGCTACACCTAAAAGAATTTTTTTATGGGGTATATTATACTTATCTCTTATAACCTCTACATTCTTAGAAGGCTTAAAACATCTAATATCAACACCATTATATATCATCTTTTGAGGATAAGTTTTTAGGAATGATTCTGACACTTTTTCTCTCAACCATTCAGAAACTGGGACTATGGTCATATTTGTGACCCCACAAAAACATGCTTTCTTCTGATTATATAATTCCTTACTTCTATCAAAGAACCACGTTACCGGATATTCTCTTAACAACGGGCAATGATGACATTCCAATTTCCACTTGTCACATTTAATAAAGTCAAAATGTGGGCACCAACCAGTAAACGTCCAACAATCATGGAGCGTCCACACCACAGGGATATCTTTTTCCTTTATATACCGGAACAACATTTCCACATTCACATAATGGTTGTGAATATTGTGCAGATGAATTATATCAGGCTGTATGCTATCTATATATTTGATAAGTCGGCACGTCTCGACTTTGTTATAAAACCCATGTTTACCCCAAATGCGAGTTTTCAATATATTCCACTTGCGGCGCCACTTTCCCTGCATACAATATGTTCGCGCATCATTATGCGCTACAGCTTTGTATCCATAGGCAACGTAAGCTTCTATGCCGTTCGCCTCTGAAACCATTTTTATTTCATAAGCAATGCGACCAGTGCTTTCATACTTATATACCGTATTTATTTGCAGTACTTTCATATAACTACTCTAATAAAATGCCTACACTAGCTCCTCCCAATAGAAGTAATAAGGAGAATAAGCAGGCACATTACGTAACACTAAAATAATATATAATGCCACAAATAGTGATGCTGCTATCAGGCCATACTTTAGCCGCCAATTCTTAGACAACACACAAATGAGATTAGGCAGAAACAACACATAAAAGAAGTCAAAATAGTATTGCAATCTAAACAACGCAGGATTACTATTTAGCATAGGCCAAAGCAAAACTGATATCGAGTATATCAAGAGTGGAACACGGATTTGTGGGATATCATTAAATTTCTTATAATTAGCCAATCCAATGATTACAAACAATAAATTGACCATAAAGAAACGTTCACCACCAGCTTCGACTTCAGTAAGTGTATAATCGATACTCCATAGTGCATTTATCCGTAGGAAAATGGTATATCCATAAACAAAACATAGAGCCAGCAATATTCCCCACGCAATCAGCACCTTTTTATTTAAACGCAAGCTATACAACCAGTAACAAGGTAAAAATATCACAGAGGATCGATGCATGGTAAATGCTAAAAACACCATCAACAGATAAAACAGAAGATTACGCCTCATCAGAAAATGGAAAGCTAGAACAATAAATCCAAACGCCAATGCCTGACGCATGGCAGCCAATTCCATGGTATGAAAACCTACCGATGCAAAAAAGAGCAGAAGAGAGTATCCACAATAAGCAGAATACTCCTTTATCACAAAACAAACAGGCAACATCGAGATAGAGGCTACCACGAACCAGAACAACCTATAATCCCCAAATTTTCCCACCCATTCGTTAATATATAGATATCCTTCTTCCAATCGAGTTTCTATAGCATAGGTATTATTCTGAATTGACTGAAATATATACTTATACGTAATGGTATCAATACCGATATTGTCATGGCGCAATGCAGCTATAAGTATCAACATCATTGTTATTGACAAACAAAACCACCACCTCTGTTGATACTCTTTACTGAATATCAACGTACAAAGTGAGATAAATAACAAACAGAAGAAATACATCGTAGTTTATTACCGCAAAGCACTTAATAAAAAATCCTCACCTATGTGAAAATATTCTTCCAAGACTTTATCTATCATTCCCCAATCAAATACAACATTTGAATAATCTGACAATATACCAATATTCTTTTTATGTATTATAATAGAACTTAAAGACATCTTTTCTAGAAGAGTATAAAAGCGGTCATTCATCCCCATATTATCTTTCAGTTCTGTAACCACTGCAAAAGGTACGTGAAGTTTCAAGCACATCACCATGCAATGGAAAGAATCTGTAATAACCAACTTCGCATGCTTAATTTTTGACAGCCATCCTTCCATTGAGAAATTACCATCTTCATTATTCCACAATACCTTATCACCTTGAAGGATTTCACCAATAGCCTTTCTTCTCTCTACAATATGGCGAATAAAGAAACCATACACATAAGTTTGGTTCAGAGCAACAGGACAACCATCTGCCAATTGACTATAGAATTGAGAACCTCTCAATAAGGTAGGGTCAGGAACAACAATTGCATCTTTCCGACCCATTGATGAGACTATATCAACACCCGTTTTTTCACGTACACTTAAATAATTAAAATCTTGAATATACTTAGAAGCAATAAGTAACGCATTTTGAGGATAGCTGACACAACCAAAACTTAAAGCATACCCCACCTTTCGGCCTTCGAACGGGAACCCTAAGAAATATGTAGGCGCCACAACTCCTCTTTTCTCTCCATGTTGTAAAAATGAAGGATTCAAGACCTGATCACTTCCAGATATAATCACATCATATCCCGCTGAAATATTAGGAATATCCACATATGAATACACTCTACTTGTAAGATTCAATTTCTCCTTACGAAACTTATCAAGCGCCGTCTCTTTTTTTCTATTTTCTATATAGTTGTTTATCTTTAGAAATTTTCTAAATCGAAAAAAAGCATATATTGAATCATCATATTGTCGAGGCTTATAATTTATAACCTCTACAATATGCCCTTGCTCCTCTAAATAATGCTGCAACGCATAGCATTGCATAACAGCACCATAATTTGTAGCCCAATGGAATGTAAGTATACCTATTTTCATCGTTTCAAAGACCGTTTAATCCTATTAAAAATTCGCTTTATTAATGAGGGAGTCCACTTTTTATAGAAATTTTCCACCTTTCCCAATCTATATTTTGGGAAACCTGTCCAAAACTCTTCTCTTTGATTTCTCACCTTTACACTATGTTCTAAACAGGGATTCCCATTTAGGCCTTGATTATATGTCGCTACAATATTCAGAACGTCCAAAATATTATATAAGAACTCTCCCTTTTTCGAGTTAATCAATATCAGCCCGACCCCTCTATCATCATCAAAGTCAGGATAATAGTTCTGTACTCCCCAGAAATCAGCAATAGAGATGTCACTACAACTCTTGCCTGAACGAGCAGCACAAGCATAACATGAGGGACGGAGATAGAGATTGGCCAAGAAGCCTTGCATAAAGACATTTCTGGTAAATGGTTGGATTATTTCCTTTTCTTCCTTATATAGCGGAGCGGAAACCGTATTTTCGGCCGCCTCAGAGGCGGCATAACGGAGGCGGAAACCGAAATTTTTCCAACCATTTGTCTTGTCTCTAAATGAGATACCCGTTATCACGGGAAATTCATCTATAGACGAGGAAACCGAAATTTTTCCAACGCCGCGCTTCGCGCGGAGCTGTTCTCGAGTTTCATCCAGATATGTACGCCACACCAATGGACTGGGCACTCCATGACACACGACATCTACGGTCAACAGATTGTCATAATCCTTGCGTAGATATTTCTTCAAACCTGCAATCTGACAGGGCGTACCAGAAAACAGAACCTTACGACCTTGCTTGAGGAACTCCCTTGCCTCACGATAGGTATCCCCTATCGTGCTCTGCACATACTTAGAACCACGGAAAGCGGCAATTCCCTCGATGGTATCGGTCCATGAATGGATTACATCCCAGTTCTCATTGAATCGTGCACCAAAAACGACACCGCCTTCATTGATGACATTCTCTGCAAGCAATGTAAAGATACCACCCGAAGAACTCTGACGACGTATCTCTTCATTCTTGTTCTTGGCTGCATACACCTTCAGGGGCTTACGCGGTTCGCTCTGATTGATGACAGGGCATACCTTCTCGCACAAGCCACAATCAGTACAAGTATCCTTATCCACTACGGGATAGAGGAAGCCTTCCTCATCGGACTGCATCGTGATGCAATGCCTGGTACATACCGAAGCACATGCGTGACAGCCGCAACATTCCTTCTTATCTTTAATCTCTATCATTAGAAACCGAGATATTTATTTATATATTGAGGCAGTATCTTGCGAGACAACATAACTAATAATATGGTCAAGATTGACACTACGCAAAAAGAGATGAACCAAGAAGATATTGGAAATATGTTTTTTACAACCGTTATCACATAGCAGTGCGTAAGATATAGACCAAACGAAATCTTACCAACATAAGCTATAAATGAAGTAAACTTATTATCCTTATACAATGCTTGAGTTTTAGGACTAAGCACAAAAAGTATAATTCCATAAGAAAATATAAATGAAGAGAGTTTTATTCCTACACCGCCTCCATAATTGGTATTCAAGAAATAGGTTTCAAGACATTCCAACACAAAGCCTATAAGGATAAGCCATAATACACTTTTCAAAGAGTATTCACGATCGTACATCGAATAGTATACACCCAACATGTAAAATACGAACCAAGTGACGAATGGACCTGCATAGATAATCAAAGGAAGTTGTAATCCCTTTATAGAAGTCAAATATGTTATTATAATAATCGACACTGCAGAAATTATAACAGAACTATCCAAGAACGATCTCGGATATTTCTGTAATAAAGGCAATAATAGGTAGTATTGAATTATTAATGCTATAAAATAGTATATACTATACCCACAAATAAGCATCCTAACAAGCTCATTCACAACATTTTTACCCCCCATTACCATTAGAGCGAATAACGGAACAGACCAAATTATGCAAGGGATATAAACCTTAGGTATTTGCTTTTTCCAAAAGGAAATTATAAAGTTTCTTGTGTCAAGCCTTTTCCTGCCTAAGAAGAAAGCAGACAATGCAAGAAATACAGGAACAGCACAATTCAGTAACTGACGCAAGATGATACGAATAGTACCACCAACACTGAAAAAATCACCAGCTACATAGGTATGGATTCCTATCACCATCAAAATAGCGATACCTCTAAGAAAATCGAAGTAAGTAATATGTTGTCTGCTCATCTTCTCATGATTTTTTTAATAGGTATGATGAACAAGTCACGCTCCGACTGATTCATACTAAACATAAAGAATAGCGGTATATATACGACTAGGAACAGAGTTATTGCAGCTCCTAAAGAGAGCCAACTATCCAACGTCGTATTTCGAAGCAAATACAAAGCACCAAGACACAAAATTATTGGTACAATTGACATCTTCAGAATCTCACGCCAAAAAGCTAAAATATCTAGATCTTGCTTCTTTTGATAATAGATATTCATTATCAGTCCCTGTCCCAACAATAAAGCCCCAGCAATAGCAATAGCACATCCTAGTCCTCCATATGGTTTGGCTAATGCTATTTGAAGAGCCAGACTTATCAATGCTATCACTATATATAACAAGGAACGGAACTTCATCTGATTACGGGCCTGTAGAATAGTAATTCCCAAGTTCTGTATCAATGGAATTGCCAAACTTATAAAAAACAGCAAAGTGATGGCATAGGCGCTATCGTAATCCGTACCAGCCCACAGGTTTATAAAGTCACGACCAAAGATGATAAAGCCTGCAAGAATTAGAGCTATCACGATGTACTGTATACGACCAGTACGGATAAACAAATCGGATATCTCCTTACGGTTATCATTACGTGCAACCATACCTGTCACCTTAGGGAGAAAAACACTACTAATAGATGTTGAGAACTGCATATATATATGCTCCAGTTGGATAGCTACAGCAAACACGGCAACCGCTGCTGTACCCACGAATGCACCTAAAACAAACTGACCAGTGCTCCAATAGATGCGGTCCATAATCACATTGAGGAATATCCAAAAAGAGTATACAGCCACCTCCTTGAGAAATCCCCACTGAAAATTGCGGAAGAAAATCTTTATCTGAAGTTTGTATTTGCAATAGAAGAAATTAATCACGAGTGTCAACAGATTGAACACGGTTTGAAGTACCACCATCGCTACAGCCTTATAGCCCATCTCCAACAGACATATCATTATCACCGTATTTAGAATAACACGAATGATATTGACGACTTTAGGAAATACAAACCGCTCGTAAGCTGTAATGATAGAGCCAAAAATGCTCATCGGGAAGGTGACTGCAAGATTGAAGATAAGGAATAGCATCATAACACGTGCCTTATCCAACTCTTCTACAGTCATCGTAGCACCAAATAATGTATCTACATTAAAATATAATCCTAAGCCTGCTGCAAAAGCAATGACACCTATAATTATATAGAGCACCAAAAACATTCCGAACATCTCATATTGCTCGGCAGTCTTACCCTCAGCACGGAACTTAGCTGTGTATCGCACAATGGCATTACCCAATCCTAAGTCTAAAACTGTAAGATAGGAAATAACAGAGGCTACGAGTGAATACAATCCATATTCACTCTGGCCCATCATTCGCAACATGTAAGGGGTATACAATAACCCCACCAACATATTGAGAATAATGACTACGTAATTTAATGCAGCACCCGCTTTAAGTTGATTCATATTGGAGCCTATTCTTTTATTATTTGCTGATTGACCAGACATTTTCTGTTTAGGGTTTAGAGTAGACACGAAGTTCGAAGTGCGAGGGTCGAAGTTATAACTTGTTTATTTGGTCCAATATTGTATCGGGCAGTATATCCAAACCATAGAAAAGATGATTCCTCTGATAGCCAAGGAAAGTAATGTATTTAAGTATCAAATCGTAGTTATAAGACGCAGGCACAATGCTCTTCCGCCCAACAGCATCGAAGCATATCGCTTCATGATGAGCTATCTTATTGCGAAAACTCTTTATCTGCATCAACTCCTTGTATATCGCCTTCTGCCCTAAACCAAACTCTCGCTCAGGAAAAATCGACAATAAATTCTGTCCACCGATTTTAAAGGGTTTCTTGGTAAACATATAGGTCCAAAAGCCGAATGTCACAGATGACACCAAACGGTCATGAGTATATTTACCTTGCTTTACTAATGATGCTATGATTTTCTCGACCTCCGCCTTATGAGGTGCAAACTCTAACATTCCACCAGGTTGCAATTGAGTGCATATCCAATCTTTATCTTCGAAGTAGGTCCTATAATGAACATCAATGGCATTACGTAATACAACCTCAAAAACATTGAGTATCCCGTAGAACTTTTGGCACAACTTAATGTTATACCTATAGAGCGTCAATGCATTATTTTGCATTACCCTCACATGCTGACTGATATTTAATCAACCGAGCTGAAGAGAAGGCTTTTTCGTACTCTTTATAGTTCATTGGTTAATATTTTTCAGTAATCCTTTGCAAATATACAAAAAAACTCTACCTTTGCAAAGTAATCCCCCGAGGTCCCTGATTCGTCAAACCTTGGGGTTAAGTTTTTTATTCCCCTAAAAAGGCTCTTCATCCCCCAATTTTCTGCACACGATATCGGAAGTTTCAATCTTAAGCTAAAGAGCGTTAAGTCCATAGTAATGAGTATCCTGACATATCGTTTCACGATATTCTTCGCCATTCTTTTATTATTTGCTGATTGAACACTATAGTAAAACGATTAATGGTTAACGGCTATCTAATAATGAAGAAAAGCCTACTTTTTTCCAAACCTCTCACAAGCCTCATAATAGGTATCAAGTGACCCGATATCGAAACGGCCGGCACTCATAGGCCAAGCGTGCATCTCGGTATGCTCTACCATATAGTGAGCGAGATTACCTGGGGCATCCTTGCCACAGCCGTTCTCTACGCTGTAACGTACCAGGTCGAGGTCTTTCTGTAAATAGATATAGAAAGGTGGCACTGCCCACTCGCTCTTGGGGAAAAGAGGTTTCTCCTCCATGTTGAGCACGCGATTATCATCGTCCATCACGATAACGCCTGTGCGCTGTAGCTTCTCCACCGAGGGTTGGTGATGACACATGATACAACTCGTTCCCTTCTGCTTGGCAAACTCTACAAACTCTCTGAAGCTGAAAAAGAGGAGGTTGTCGGCAGCAACGACCAATAGGTCGGGCGATGGCTGATGGCTGTTGGCAATGGCGGATGGCTGATGGCTGTCGATGTGGTCGATGGCCAATAATAAGTCACAGACGGCTCCAAGGCGGGTGTCGTTGGTCTCGGTGCCATCATCGATAATGGTGATGGGCTTGGTATAGCTCTGCTTGGCTGCCCACTCCTCAAAGATGGGGGCAAACTTATGGTTGGTAACGATGATATGTTCATCGATATCAGGAATGGTATCGATATCATCGAGCATACGGCCAAGAATGGTGTTGTTACCTATCTTGAGCAATGGCTTGGGAAAGTTCTGGGTGAGTTCACCCAAACGAGTAGCGTAGCCGGCGGCAATGACGATGGTTTTCATTATTTATACTTTGGCGATGGCTGTTGGCGATGGCTGATGGCCATAGTAGCGAAGCGAATAGCCATAGTTACACAAACCTTGCTCCGTTGTCGGTCTTACAGAAATGGATTTCGAAGGTCTCAGTATATTCGGGGAACATACGGAGATATTCATCGGTGATATGCTGACGTATCTCTTCACGCTTTGCAGGATCGGTGAGGGCGATGCAGGCGCCCTTGAAACCTGCTCCACTGAAACGACCGCCATAGATGCCATCGGTCTGGCGCATGATATTATAGATGGCAATCAGCTCTTCGCTACCACACTCATAGTTCTTGATACTGCTCTGGCAACTCTCGAAACTGAGCTGCCCAAAGAGGGCAAGATTGCCTGTCTCCCATGCGGTGACTCCCTTGCGCACGCGCTTGTATTCACTATAGAAATGCTCTGCACGACGGGCAAAGCGAGGGGGCATCTTCTCACGAGTGAGGTCGTAGGTCTCCTTGGGTATATCGCGAAGGAAGGTCTTATCCAAACTCTTAAGAGGCATACCGGTATAGGCCATCATGTTCCATGCGGCAGTCTTGCACTCGGCTACACGCAGGTTGTAGTCGCTATTCACGAGGCTGCGAGTGAGACCGCTGAAGATGATGGCAAGGTCGAACTCGGGCATGCGGGGATTGCGACGAATGATGCGATACTGCTCACTGTCGGTATCGAGGAAGAGCAGGGCATCCTTCTCGCTGAGGGCGATACACGCTTGATCGAGGATACCATTGTTGAGCCCTATATATTCGCGCTCAGCCTCACTGGCTATCTTCACCACCTCCATAGGGGTGAGGGTGATGTCATTGGCTTTGGCAAAAGCCATGACATAGGCAATGAGCACGGCAGCACTGGATGAGAGACCGCCAATGGGAAGGGAGCCCTTGATAACTCCTTGGATGCCTCTCTTCAGCTCAAAGCGCTTCTTCAAAGCATATTTGGCGCCACGGGCATAGTCGCCCCAATTGCCCTCCTTTATCTGCGTAGGACGAGTGACATCAAATTCAATAGCACCATCAAAGGTCAAGCTGCTTAAACTGACGATACCATTATCGGTGACATTGAAAAGGAGATCTACGCCCTTATCAAAGGCAAAACCTGTGACAAGACCATGCTGATGGTCTACATGAGCACCCAAGGGGCACACACGGTAAGGCGAAAAGATGTGATATTGATAGTCCATGTGAGTTATGAATTGTTGGCTGTTAGCGATGGCTATTGGCTGATGGCTGTTGGCGATAGCTATTGGCGATGGCTATTGGCTGATGGCTGATGGCGATAGCCATAGTAGCGAAGCGAATGCCATAGTAGCGAAGCGAATGCCATTGTAGCGAAGCGAATAGCCATAGCTACCTATAATACTCTGCGTACCACTCAGCAAAGGCACGAAGGCCGTCACGAAGCGAAGTCGAGGGCTTGAAACCGAAGTCACGCTCCAGCGCTGTAGTGTCAGCATAAGTGACTGGGACATCACCGGGTTGCATAGGAACAAGCTCTTTATGGGCTTCGAAATCGTAATCATGTGGTAGGACACCTGCACGCAGCAGTTCTTCCTGCAGGATGGTGACAAAGTCGAGCAGATTCTCCGGTTGGTTATTACCTATATTATATATTGCATAGGGAGGAACGGGAAGGCCATCGTCACCCGTCTTGCGCTCGGGAGCCTTGTCCATCACGCGGATAACACCCTCTACGATATCATCCACATAGGTAAAGTCGCGCTTACAGTTACCGTAGTTAAAGATTTGTATTTTCTCTCCCTTGACCAACTTGTTGGTAAAGCCGAAATAGGCCATATCGGGGCGACCTGCCGGACCATAGACGGTAAAAAAGCGTAAGCCTGTGCTAGGGATGTTGTAGAGCTTGCTGTAGGCATGTGCCATGAGTTCGTTGCTCTTCTTCGTTGCCGCATAGAGGCTCACGGGATTGTCGACCTTGTCATCGGTACTATAGGGTACTTTCTTATTGCTCCCGTAGACACTTGATGAAGAGGCGTAGACAAGGTGTTGTACCCCACCCTCATACTGGTCATAACTGTGGCGACAGGCTTCCAAGATATTATAGAACCCGATGAGATTGGCCTCGATATAGGCATCAGGATTAGTAATGCTATAGCGCACGCCTGCCTGAGCCGCGAGATTGACAACGACTTGCGGTTGATACTCGGCAAAAAGTCTGTCGATGAGGGCACGGTCAGCGATATTGCCTTTTATAAAGGTAAAGTTGGGTAGCTGCTGCAATTGAGACAGACGCTCCTCCTTCAAGCGAGGATCGTAGTAGTCGTTCATATTGTCAATGCCGACAACTGCAATATCGCTACTACGACGATAGAGCGCTTTTACCAAATTAGAGCCGATGAATCCTGCGGCACCTGTTACTAATATTGTTTTCACTTTCTTATTTCTTACTTTAGCTGTTGGCGATGGCTTTTGGCAAGAACTTAATCGCGACGGAAAATGTCGCGGGTATATACCTTATCCTGCACGTCATCCAGTACTGCATCGTAGCGGTTGGCGATGATGGCTTGTGACTGCGCCTTGAACTCATCGAGCTTGTTCACTACTCGACTGCCAAAGAAGGTGGTACCATCTTTCAATGTAGGCTCGTAGATGATAACTTCGGCACCTTTGGCCTTGATACGCTTCATCACGCCCTGAATGGAACTTTGGCGGAAATTGTCGCTGTTGCTCTTCATCGTCAATCTGTATACTCCCACTACCACCTGCTTCTCCTTTGCAGCATCGTAGCAGCTGTTTGCCTCATAGGCACCAGCCATCTCCAACACACGGTCGGCAATGAAGTCCTTACGGGTACGGTTGCTCTCCACGATGGCTGTCATCATATTCTGAGGCACGTCCTGATAGTTGGCAAGCAATTGCTTGGTATCCTTAGGTAGGCAATACCCTCCGTAGCCGAACGAGGGGTTATTATAATGGTCACCAATACGTGGATCGAGACCAATACCACGGATGATGGCGGCAGAGTCAAGTCCTTTGACCTCAGCGTAGGTATCCAACTCATTGAAGTAGCTGACACGAAGGGCCAAGTAGGTGTTGGCAAAGAGCTTTACGGCCTCAGCTTCCTTAAGTCCCATGAAGAGCAAAGGAATACCCTTTGTGTTGTCAACGGTCAACGGACAACGGTCAACAGTCTTTCCCTTCGGATTTGTAACAATACCCCCTCCGCTACAATCAGTATCACTACTCTCCGCTCGTCCCCCTAATCTAGAGGGACAGTCTTCTCCATTACCGATGGCACCTTGGACAAGGAGGTGGGCAAAGGTGTGGGCAGCCTCTTCGAGGTGGTTGCCTGCAATCTGCTTAATGGCATAGTTTTCCTCATCAAACTGCTCTATCATCTTGGGGAAGCCCACGATGATGCGTGAGGGATAGAGGTTGTCGTAGAGTGCCTTGCTCTCACGCAAGAATTCGGGAGAGAACAACAAGCGGAGCTTGCGGGTGGTGTCGTAACCACGCTCCTTGAACAGACGGGCATACTTCACATACAAGCTACGGCAATAACCCACAGGAATAGTACTCTTGATAACCATCGTAGCCTCGGAGCCACAGTCGAGCACTGTGTCTATAACACTCTCTACGGCAGAGGTGTCGAAGAAGTTCTTCTGACTATCGTAGTTCGTGGGGGCTGCGATGATGACAAAATCGGCATCCTTGTAGGCAGCCTCGGCATCGAGAGTAGCTACAAGGTTGAGCTGCTTCTCGGCGAAATATTTCTCAATATACTCGTCTTGGATAGGTGACACTCGGCGATTGATCATATCCACCTTTTCGGGGATGATGTCTACAGCCATTACTTCATTATGCTGTGCTAACAAGGTGGCCATACTAAGACCAACATAGCCTGTTCCTGCTACGGCGATTTTCATATTACTATAGATTTGTTATTTGCGAAATAGGCAGCGGAGCTGCAGGGTAAGGGACGAAGGTCGAATTACGAAGGTCGAAGTCTCACCTTTTACAACCTTGTACTTTTTTCATTACATGCATGTACTGGATTTGGTACAAGCATGTAACTCTTTCATTGCCTATATACCATTATATAAAATCTGTTTTACCGTGTAGTTTCCTGATTTAGGTTGTCAGTTTAGAGGTTAATCCCTATAACAGGTTTACACGATTTGGTCTTATTCCTATACTAGGTTGACTGGTTAGTTTTTTAATCCTATAAATACTTTACAATCGA
>SUXS01000034.1 GCA_015060865.1 Bacteroidales bacterium
GCGGCGAAGACTTCAAGTACCGCTACATGTGGCGCTTGGTGCTGCTCCTTGGCTTCGGTTTCATCAACTCGCTCTTCTTCCCCGGCGAGATACTGGTGCTCTACGCCATCCTCGGTTTTGCCCTCGTGCCCATACGCCATTGGAGCAACAAGGCCCTGCTGTGGACCGCCGTGATACTGATGCTGCAACCCGTAGAGTGGGCAAAGGTGATCTATGCCGCCATCTGCCCCGAGGCCAACCCACAGCAGATGATATTTTCCTTGGGCGATGTATACCCCCAGCTGGGTGGCACCTCACTGTGGGAGATGATGAAGGTCAACTTCGTCACCGGACAGCTCGCCAGCCTCAACTGGGCATGGTGCTACGGCCGCGTGTTCCAGACCACCTCACTCTTCATCTTCGGTCTGCTGATAGGCCGCATGGGCCTGTTCCGCACCTCTACGGAGAAGGAGCTCTCACGTAGCCGCACCCTATGGACCAAGGTGCTCTGCTACTCCGCCCCACTGGCACTCATCCTCTACTACGGCAAGCGTTTCCTCTTTGCCCAAATCGACAATCCTTTCATGAAAGCCTCCATCACCACCATTTTCAATTCGTGGTATAACCTCTTCTTCATGCTCAGCATCGTGGGTATATTCCTATTATTATATTGGACACGCCCCACAGGCCTGCAGCGCTGGCTTGTGCCTTATGGGAAGATGAGCCTCACCAACTACGTCACCCAATCCATTATCGGCAGCTTCCTATACTTCGGCTACGGACTCGGCCTCCATGCCAAGTGCGGCACCACCGTGAGCATCTGCATCGGCATCGTGTTCCTCATCCTGCAAGTATCATTTGCACACTGGTGGATGGCTCGCCACAAGCGCGGCCCGCTGGAGAGCATCTGGCACAAGCTGACGTGGATAACCAAAAGATAGGAAACAATGATAGATGTATACCTCCTCAAATGTATTACTACCAACCTATCCAGAAGCAGTATTCCACCACTTTAAAGTCCTTGGCCAAAACTTTGTGTGTATTAGGCTATACATACATTTATTCAAACACTTTGAATTCGTAGCCTTCAGCAAGCAACCACTCTATGGTTTGAGGGAGAGCTTCTTTCAGTTTATCGACCGAGCGCAATGAATCGTGAAAAGTAATGATGGAACCGTTGCGTGTGTAGCGTTTGACATTCCCAACTACCTGCTGAGCATTGGTCCGTTTGCTATAGTCACGAGTGACAAGGTCCCACATCACGATACGGTATCGCTTACTTATTTCACGATATTGTTTCCATCGGATGAACCCGTGAGGGGGACGGAAGAGGTCGGTGGATAGATAGCAATCAGCCTTATCTATATTGGCCAGGTAACGATTAGTGTGGTTTTTGATACCTTGCAGGTGATTGTGCGTGTGGTTGCCTATACGATGTCCTCGATCAACCACCATCTTGAACTCTTCAGGATGCTTGCTTACATTGTCACCTACCATGAAGAAGGTCGCCTTGATATGATATTTATCAAGAAGGTTAAGCACCCATGGGGTAACCTCCGGAATTGGACCATCATCAAAGGTGAGATATACGGCATGTACTGAGCAATCCATCCGCCATGTAGCTTGTGGATACAAACGACGAAGGAATGCTGGTGGCTGTTCAATAAGCATAGTTACCTAATGTAATACCGGTGACTAGTCACCGGTATTATGATTATCATTGCATCTTTATATTAAGGGCTTGGTATAATTCGTCAAGCTGTGCGGAATAATGGGCGAAGGTATCCGAATCAGCAGCCTTTTCCATGTATCTCATGCTCTGCACTAAAGTCTGCAAATAGTTCTGAACCTCGGAGAACGAAGCATTAAAGCGGTTGTCATCAAGGCTGATATACCAGGTAAGATACTCTATGTCGTTATCGGCCATTTCCTTCAGTATAGCTACACCCTTCTCCTTCTGCCCTAAAGAGATGTAAGTCTGGGCAATAGCTTGTGAGTAGCTCTGGTAGTTGTGAGGAAGGATACTTGAAGGGAGTTCCTCCTCACACTTGTCAAGCACTGCAAGAGCCTTCTCTTTCTTGCCCTCCTTCAGCAGTTGGGTAGCCAATTGGGCAAATAGACGACGATGGGTATAACCCATTCGAGTTATAGTCTCGTCAATATAGACGCCAGGATTCTTCATGCCACCGAACTTGAATCGGTGCATAAGGTTATCATACATTTTCTCACTATCAATGGCAAAACTGTTTTGAGGAGCATACCCCAACTTACGGAAGTTGAATGGTGTGATACGGAATGCCAATCCCTCTTGGATGAAGTGAGCATCAAGACCAAGCTGGTTATCCGCCCCTACGGTAATAGCGATGTAGAGGGGGCGCTCCCAATTGGTCTTTGCCAGCATCTCCAACTGCATCAGCTGGTTTTTGGTCAAGTAGCGACGTCCCTTGAGCGAAATGGTCATATAGTCAGGCATCTTGGCCATGGTTTCCTCATCAGTGGTTCCGCGATACTGAGCTGGTATAAACATTCCTGAGCGAAGCACAGCCTCCTTATCAATGGTAAGATACAGCGTATCGGTAGGAATGACATGGAGTTGATCATTAGGATTCTTCACCCAACGGTCAATAATATTCCGCAGTTCGAAAGGATTTTCACCAAACTGTTTGTTAGCGGCTACCGGTTTCTCCTTGTAAATCTGTGATATCTGCTGCTTAAGGTCGGGACGTATCTCTATAATATCGTTGCGACCCTCCACGTATTGTATGCGTTCCCATTCGATGGGTACGGAAGGGGAATCATAGGCAGGACGGCGCATCTGATCAATATACCAGTCGGTCTGTAAGTAACTGAGATTACAAACACGAGCATCAGTACGTACTCCCTCCACTTCCTGATTGTACCATAGGGGGAAAGTGTCATTGTCACCATTGGTAAAAATGATAGGATTACCACTCTCGGGAAGTGAGTTGAGATAATTTTGTCCAAAATCACGTGCCATATAGCGATTGCTTCGGTCATGATCATCCCATGTCTGACTTGCCATCTGTAAGGGAACGAGGATGCATACAAGAGTGGCTATAGTTGCGCATACAGTCTTGTTCTTAAGGAACTTCTGTAGCAGTTGAGCTATGCCAGCTACCCCCATACCAATCCATATGGAGAATGCATAGAACGAACCTGCATAAGCATAATCACGTTCACGCGGTTGCATCGGTGTTTGATTCAGATAGAGTACGATAGCAATACCGGTCATGAAGAATAAGAAGAATACCACCCAGAATTGTCTTGCGCCACGTCCACCACGTCGGGCCTGCCACAAAAGACCTATGATGCCAAGCAGTAGAGGCAATCCGTAGAAGACATTGCGTCCCTTGTTCCCCTCCAGTTCGGAGGGAAGCAATAGTTGGTCGCCTACAAGAAGTTTGTCAATAAAATTGATTCCTGTAATCCAGTTGCCGTGTTCTATCTCGCCGTGGCTTTGAATGTCATTCTGACGGCCAACGAAGTTCCATAGGAAATAGCGCCAATACATAAAATTGAGCTGATAGTTTAAGAAGAACTTAATGTTCTCCCATTGAGTGGGAACTGTCACGGTGGTCTTCTCTCCACAATTGTTGACCATCACCTTGTGACCTTTAATGCCTCCAGCCCAACTATCATACAAGTTTATAGTATTACCTCCTCCGGCAGGCCATCGCGAATGGTCTTCGCTGTGCATACGGGGGAATAACATAGCAGGTTCCATCACATATTCGTCCTTAGTCCGAATGATTACATAGCTATCTTTTTCCCCTTCTTTAACCTTCTCTTTTCGGGCGTATACCGGTGCGCCCTCATTAACAATGGGTACACAATACTTTCCTTCGCGTTCGCGAGCTACCTCAGAAGCGTAAGTTCGTCCGTAAAAGAGAGGTGTCTGACCATACTGTTCACGGTTGAGATAGCTGCCAAGGGTGAAGATGTCCTCGGGAGAATTCTGGTCCATCGGTGTATTGGCTGTAGAGCGTACTACTATAACGGCATACGATGAGTAACCAATGACAATCATCATGATAGAGAGTACGATGGTACTCATTACGCGTGAAGTCATGCGTAGTTGAGACTTCAGTTTATCGCCCAAGAACAAGTATGCAGCCAACACCGTCAGTATGGCAAGGCCCATGATGACACTTCCTATTCCATGGCCACCAAAAAATGGGATACCAGTGAGTCCAATGACCAGGATGAAAGCGATATTTGCTCTCACCGATGAACGTCCGCTGTATACCTCCAGAAGTGCCCACGTGATGGCAATAGCCATGAGAATAATATAGGTGATAAGGCCTGTATTGAACGGCATGGAGAGTTTGTTTACAAATAGTAACTCAAACCATCCGCCAACCTTTACAATGCCAGGAACAATGCCATAGAGCACAATAGCTACCAAAATTGCCGATATGACGAGAGCTATGAGCGAGCCCTTCCATCCAGCCGCAGGATACTTCTTATAATAATAGATGAGCACAATGGCCGGAATACAGAGTAGGTTGAGCAAGTGCACACCTACAGACAATCCCATCATATAGGCGATGAGTATAATCCAACGATCACCACTGGCCCCGTCGGACTCCTCTTCCCATTTAAGTATAAACCAAAAGACAATAGCGGTAAAAAAGGAGCTATAGGCATATACCTCACTCTCTACGGCACTATACCAAAAGGTATCACTAAATGTATATGCTAATGCGCCTATTAGCCCCGAACCGATAATGGTTATCAACTGTCCAGCCTTAATAACGGTACCATTGCCGCAGATTAACCGCCGTGTTAGGTGAGTTATGCTCCAAAAAAGGAACAAGATGCAACCAGCACTGAGCAAGGCTGACATCACATTGACCATATAAGCCACTTGGGAAGGGTCACTTGCAAATTGTGAAAACAAGTTGGCAGTGAGCATGAAGAAAGGGGCACCAGGCGGGTGGCCCACTTCAAGCTTATAGCCAGTCGTGATGAACTCTGGGCAATCCCAGAAACTAGCTGTCGGCTCTATCGTCATGCAATAGACGATAGCGGCTGTAAGGAATACTCCCCAGCCTACAATGTTGTTTATTATTCTATATTGTTTCATTACTGAAGATAATTATTCGTTGCGTTTCGGCTTAAAAGTTGCAAAGGTATGAGTTGTTGTCAAAAATTCCAACCAAACGACTTTTTATTGTATGAAAATTCACGTAATTTAAGGAATAAGCATACCCTGATGTGGTGACATCCAAGTTAAAGATACCTGCTCGAATGGTTATCGTCCCACATCTGTTTATAGTCTTCTGCAAGTCCTCCTTCTGCAGTTTCCTTGTATAGTGAAGGCAAGTCATGCCCCGTCCTTTTCATTACTTCCACTACCCTATCAAATGACACGCGATGCACTCCGTCAGTAAACATTGCGTAGGAGTTTGCATCCATAGCACGTGCTGCTGCATAGGCATTTCGCTCTATACAAGGAATCTGTACCAGTCCGCATACAGGATCGCAAGTAAGTCCAAGGTGGTGCTCCAAGCCCATCTCTGCAGCATATTCGATCTGTGAAGGTAATCCCCCGAAGAGTTGCGCTGCCGCAGCTGCCGCCATGGCACAGGCCACACCAACCTCCCCCTGACAACCGACCTCCGCCCCCGATATAGAAGCATTAGTCTTGACAATATTACCGAAAAGGCCTGCGGTGGCCAGTGCACGTATTATACGCTGGTCAGAAAAGTTCCGCGATTTGTACAGGTGATACAACACAGCAGGCAGTACGCCGCACGAGCCACAAGTAGGAGCTGTCACAATCTTGCCACCAGCTGCGTTCTCCTCACTTACAGCCAAAGCATAGGCGAACAGCAGTCCCCGAGTACGCATAGATTGCTGATATCCCTCGGCACGTACGTGATATAGGGCCGCCTTACGGCGCAGGCAAAGCGGGCCAGGGAGTACACCTTCTTGTTCCAAACCGCGTTGAACAGCCTCCTTCATGGTGGTCCACACCTCAAGCAAGTAATCCCATATCTCAGGGCCTTCACATTCTTCAACATACTCCCAATAGCTCTTTCCGGTACTAATGCACCATGAGAGTATCTCAGTTGCCGTGTTCATATTGTAGATTTGTTTGCGCTCTATTGGAACGTCTCCCTCCTCAGCCAAAGCGCCCCCTCCTACGCTGTATACTGTCCATTCTGCAATCTTCTGATCTTCTGTATCAAGGGCACAAAATTTCATTCCATTTGGATGGAAGGGAAGAAATAGCTTAGGCTCCCATAAAATAATAGTACGATCCTGGCCTAATATGCCGAGGATTGCTTTATCGGTCATATGACCTTCCCCTGTAGCGGCAAGACTGCCGTAAAGGGTTACTTCGAAACGTATAGCTTGGGGGTAACGCGCCAAGAACTGAATAGCAGCATTACGTGGCCCCATTGTATGGCTACTTGAAGGGCCATGGCCTATACGATACAATTCTTTTAATGAAATCATAAATATTTTGTACAGTTGTCCTAATTGTCAGCAAAGGTACATCAATTCCCCAAATTATTATTATCTTTGCAATATAAAAATCAAGAGTTTCTATGCGTAGAGTTATAATTTTGCTGCTTGCTGTGTTATGCGGTTACCCAATTAAAGCTAACAGCATGGTGAACGATAGTATAGCCAGTAGTCCCTCGGAGCACAATTTCAAACCAAGTGAGGTTATGCTACCTCTTACTTTGATGGCTACAGGGGCATTGGGGTTTGTTGAGCCCATGAGCACATGGCGCGTGGACATAAGAGACAACTTGCAGGAATGGCGTGGCGACCACCGGATTCATGTGGATGACTATATCCAATATGTACCTATAGCCTCCATTTACGGACTTAGTCTTCTAGGTGCTGAAGCCAAGCATGATTATGTAGACCGTACCCTCGAACTGGGAGTATCGTATGCAGCTCTCGGCGTACTAACCAATGTCATGAAATATTCTATCCGAACACCCCGTCCTGATGGATCGTCGCGCAATTCGTTTCCTTCGGGACATACTGCAACCACATTCATGGGTGCAGAACTCGTCCGAATAGAGTATGGCGATGAATCGCCCTGGTATACCGTCGGAGCATATACGATTGCCACAGGAGTCGCAGCATTGCGAGTGTATAATAATCGGCATTGGTTCACCGATGTCGTAGCTGGTGCTGGCGTAGGGATTCTCTGTGCCCGTATTGGCCATTGGATGCTACCTGTGACACGACGTTTCATGTATAATCTGACAGGGATGGATGCTTTTGTCTATCCAGAGGTAAAAGAAGGTGGCGCCTCACTAGGCTTAAGTATGCGTTTCTGATATCTCACTAAATAGCAAGAGGAGCTGCGTGCAGCTCCTCTTGTGTCGGAAAGAGGCGACTCGAACGCCCGACCCCTACGTCCCGAACGTAGTGCGCTACCAACTGCGCTACTTTCCGTTTCGGATACAAAATTAGTGCAAAAAAACGAATTGAAGAAGACAATGTTGATTTATTTACACTTTTTGTTCCAGAAAACCACAATAGAGTCCTAACAAAGAGTGCCTCTCCTATATTGAATTGGAATTACTTCTTCTTTTTTGCTGAAGTTTTTAGGCTTTCTCGCCATAGGCTAGGTCACCCGCATCACCAAGACCTGGCACGATGTAGGAGTGACTATTCAAGTAGGGATCGATAGCGGCACACCATAAAGTAATGTCATCACGGTCACCATAGACCCTTCTGAGATAGTCGACTCCAGCTTGAGAGGCAATAACACAGGCCATGTGGGTATGGATAGGTTTCCCCTTAGTGCAGAAAGCTTCATAGCCTAACTCCATACTGCCTCCAGTGGCCAGCATAGGGTCAGCAATAATCAACATTTTTCCAGTCAGATTGGGCGAAGCTATATATTCAATCTTAATACCCACCTCTTCGCACTCTTTGTCCTTATAATATCGATAAGCCGAAAGGAAGGCATTTTCGGCATGATCAAAGTAGTTTAGCATACCACCATGCATAGGAAGCCCCGCACGAAAAATGGTTCCGAGCACTACGCCATGAGTCATGAGCGGAGTGGAGGAGATGCCAAGCGGAGTGGTCACATCGATGTTTTCATAAACAAGAGTCTTGCTTATTTCATAAGCCATGAGTTCTCCTATACGCTCTAGGTTACGGCGGAAACGCATGGGATCTTGTTGAATAGATACGTCGCGTAATTCAGCGAGGAAATGGTGCAATATTGAATTGCCGTTGCTAAGGTTGACGATATTCATAAGTAGAGGGTTATAATTCGGTGTAAAGATAGACAAAACCTGTGAGAAATGCAAGGCTATGGGAAAATTGCAAACTCGAATTGCCACTTTTCTAAGCCCTATAGGCATAGAATATGTTATTAAACATTTTTGGATTCTTTAACTCTATTATTTTATTATTCCTCTTTTGATAGAACAAAATTCGATGTAAATTTGTATGCGGTTTGGAAGGGACATTTCCTTGCAAGCCGATATGAATGTGAAAATAACAAGAGTATTTAACCATAAATTTACAAAATTAATTAAAATGGCAAACATTGATTTGAGCAAGTACGGAATCACCGGTGCAGTAGAGGTTTTGCACAATCCGTCTTATGAAGTTTTGTTCCAAGAGGAAACAAAAGCAGGTCTTGAAGGTTTCGAGA
>SUXS01000007.1 GCA_015060865.1 Bacteroidales bacterium
AGACCGACAGATAAGAGCGCTGCTACAGAAAGCAGACACCACAAGCCGCGAGCACGAAGCCTCGCTGCACGCACGCATCATGCGCCAGCTGCCCGAACGCAACCTGCGCCGCATATACCTTGTCATCTTCTTTGCCCTGCTATGGGGAGGCGGCATAGCCCTGCTCCTCTGCTACTGGCAGCCGATAGCGGCATCGATGCTTGCCGTGGCGTCATCGCTGCTCGACCATACGCTCCCCTCCGTGGAGACCTTCACGACCTTTGCCCTATGCATAGGCACCATCGTGCTCATCGTGGTGCAGAGCCGCGATGTGATGGACGAATATTATGAACGGGAGATTATGGGAATGCTGAATTCTAAATTGAATCTATAAAGGGCAGCAAGCAGCACTCTTTGGTGCCGATAAACAGGCAGCCGTCATCAATGCTTGCGCTCAGCTTTTCTGAGAGCCGAGAGAAATGCTCAAATAAATTTGGCTTTTCTCTCGGCTTGCACTAATTTTGTCAATTCAAACTCATAACTCACAACTCAAATGAAGCGTTTATTACCTATTATCGCCCTTATGCTTTGCACCGTGGTTGGTGTAGCACAGACCAATAATGCCGATATGGAGCAGGTGCGCAAGTTGGTGCTTGCCCATAGTGCCATCGCTAACCTCTATGTGGACAAACCCGATGAGGAGAAGGTGGTGGAGGCTGCCATACGTGCCATGCTCAAGGAACTGGACCCACACTCTACGTACCTCACCGCCAAGGAGGTAGAGAAGATGAACGAGCCGTTGCAAGGTAACTTCGAGGGCATTGGCGTGCAGTTCAACATGTCCGATGACACGCTCTTCGTCATCCAGACCGTGAGCAAGGGCCCTTCAGAGAAGGTGGGCATACTGCCGGGCGACCGTATCGTGACGGTGAACGACACGGCTATCGCCGGAGTGAAGATGGCACGCGACGAAATCATGAAACGCCTGCGTGGCCCCAAGGGCTCGGTGGTGGAGCTGGGTATCGTGCGCCGTGGGTATGATGAGAAGCTGACCTTCCGCGTGACACGCGACAAGATTCCCGTACACACGCTCGACGCTGCCTACATGATTGCTCCCAAGGTGGGCTACATCAAGATTAGTAGCTTCGGTGCCACTACACATCAGGAGTTCAGCGATGCATTGACCAAACTGAAGGAGCAGAAGATGCAACACCTCATCCTCGACTTGCAGGGCAACGGCGGAGGTTATCTGAAAGCAGCAGTGGATTTAGCCAACGACTTCCTGCAACCAGGGCAACAGATTGTATATACCGAGGGTAACAGTTCGCCTCGCTCGGAGTTCAACGCCGAAGGCAAAGGACAGTTCCAAGAGGGGCACCTCGTGGTGCTCATCGACGAGTATTCGGCTTCGGCTTCGGAGATTGTTACAGGAGCCATACAAGACTGGGATCGCGGTATCGTAGTAGGTCGCCGCTCATTCGGCAAGGGGCTTGTGCAGCGTCCCATTCCCCTACCCGACGGTTCGATGATACGCCTGACCGTAGCCCGCTACCACACTCCCTCGGGACGTTGCATACAGAAGCCTTACGGCGAGGATATCGACTACCGCAAGGATCTCGTGGACCGCTTCAACAAAGGTGAGCTGATGCATGCCGACAGCATACACTTCCCCGACTCGCTGAAGTATCAGACCCGACTGAAAGGGCGTATCGTATATGGTGGCGGTGGCATCATGCCCGACTACTTCGTGCCGCTCGATACGCTGACATACACCAAGTATCACCGTGAGCTGACGGCCAAGGGCGTTATCGTGAACACCAACCTTGCTGTCATAGACCGCTACCGTAAGGACTATGAGAAGCGCTATCCCGACTTCAAGACCTACAACAAGCGCTTCGAGGTGGACGATACCATCCTCGACATCCTGCGTGCCGAGGCCGACAAGGCTGGCGTGAAGCACGACGAAGAGCTGTATCAGGCATCGCTGCCCTACATCAAGGTGCAGCTCAAGGCGCTCATCGCCCGCGACCTTTGGGACATGACGCAGTTCTACGAGGTCTTCAACCACACCGACGAGACGGTGATGAAAGGATTGGAAGTGATATCGAACATGAAAGAATAAGCCCAAGAGAATAGTACCTATATGGATATCCTACTATCATCTGCTTATCTTGCCCCTATACAATACTATACCAAGCTATTACTTTGCGGTAATGGCACTGCAAACATTGAAGGGTGCGACAATTACACCAAGCAGACTTACCGCAACCGATGCGTGATAGCCGATGCCAACGGACCGCTACAACTGACTATCCCTATAGAAAAGCCCCAAACGGGCAAATGCCTGATGCGCGACATACGCATCAGCGAACATGGCAATTGGAGGCACCGACACTGGAATGCCTTAGAGGCTGCATATCGACATACACCGTTCTTCCTTTACTACGAGGATGACTTCCGTCCTTTCTACGAGCATAAGGCCAACTTCCTCTACGACTTCAACATGAGGCTGACAGAGACCATCTGCCAACTAATAGGCATAACCCCTCTATTAAAGCCCACCACCACATATATAGCCACTCATACGCACGATTATCGGGACAGTATCTCTCCCAAGGAGATCGGGCAGAGCGATCCTACATTCTACCCGTCAGAGTACTACCAGGTATTCAAAGAAAAGAATGGCTTCCTATGCAACCTAAGCATAATAGACTTGCTCTTCAACATGGGTCCCGAGAGCATAATGGTACTTAAGAATAGTATCGTGCAGCCACCCACGCAGAAGTTTGTCCCATAACATATCCTTCAAGCAATATGGTAAGAATCATCGTAGACGACAAGATACCTTACATCCGCACAGCTTTGACGCAGATGGGCGTAGAGGCCGTATATGCTCCCGGAGAGGCTATAGATGCCAACATGGTACACGATGCCGAAGCTCTAATAATCCGCACCCGCACGCGCTGCAATGCAGCACTGCTCGAAGGGAGCCGCGTGAAGTTCATTGCCACAGCTACCATAGGATACGACCACATAGACACCAACTATTGCACAACGAAACATATCACATGGACCAATGCTCCAGGATGCAATGCCTCGTCCGTATGCCAATATGTTGAGTCGGCCCTATTGCTGCTCCAAGAGGAACGAGGAATCCAACTCAACCAATCCACTATAGGAGTGATAGGTGTGGGGCACGTAGGATCACAGGTAGCCCACATGGCCACACAGTGGGGCATGCGCGTCTTGTTCAATGACCCTCCCCGTGCCGAACAGGGAGAACAGGGATTTGTTTCACTTGACACCATCGCCCAGGAGGCCGACATCATTACCCTGCATACTCCACTGACACGAACGGGAAAGAATGCTACATGGCATCTGGCCAATGAGCAACTATTTCAGTCCTTGAAACGAAGCCCAGTCTTCATCAATACTTCGAGGGGAGAGACCTGCGACACGGATGCCCTGCTAAAAGCCCTGGAGAAAAAATGGGTCAGCGATGCCATCATCGACGTATGGGAAAACGAGCCTACCATCAGTACCCCCCTGCTCGAACGGTGTTACATTGGCACCCCCCATATAGCAGGATATTCGGCCGACGGCAAGGCCAACGCCACCCGTATGGCCTTGCGCGCACTAAGCCGACATTTCAACTTAGGCACCGTCCCACCCATAGAGGCACTCTCACCCGAACAGCCGGAAGTATACGCACCCACGCGAGCCGAGGCCTTACTACACATATATAATGTACGTGACGACAGTCTTAGACTGAAGGCCAATCCCCATCTTTTCGAACAGTTTCGAGGCAATTATCCGCTGAGAAGAGAAGAGCAAGCCTACGACATTCATATTAAAAAATAACCTAAAACAAGGTAAAAGCACCCATTTTCAGAGTTATTTTTGCGCAATATTTGTTTTTTAGTGCATTTTTTCTCGAAATCCGAAAGAAATATTTGGAGCGAAAGCGAAAGTTTCTTTTCTTTGTACCGCTTTAAGTTATTTATTCATTAAAAACATTACTATTATGGCAGAAATTGAAGCAAGAGTAAAGGCTATTATCGTAGATAAGCTTGGTGTAGACGAGTCAGAAGTAACTCCCAATGCAAGCTTCACCAACGATCTCGGTGCAGATTCTTTGGATACAGTAGAGTTGATCATGGAGTTGGAGAAGGAATTCGGTATGTCAATTCCCGATGATCAGGCTGAGAAGATCTCTACCGTACAGGACGCTATCGACTACATCGCTAACAACGCGAAGTAATCAGAGTACAGCGATAGTACTATAAAAAGTCGTATTAATTGGTCAAAACCCGATTATACGACTTTTTATTATTATTCCCCATTCTCTATGCACCGCCTGGCCGATTACATACACTACCTCTTCAGCAGCGACAAGGAGTTTCGTCGCAAGCTGCGCCGTATCCTGGGATTCTATCCTCGCGAGGTCTCTGTCTATCGTGAGGCGCTCATGCACCGCTCGCTCAACTATCACCGCCAAGGTAATCAGAAGAAAGACAATGAGCGGCTCGAATACTTGGGCGATGCCATCATAGAGGCCGTAGTGAGCGACATCCTCTACCACCAGTTTCCCGGTAAGAAAGAAGGATTCCTCACCTCTGTGCGCAGCAAGATAGTGCAACGCAGCAGCCTCAACCGCCTGGCCAAGGAGACGGGGCTGGTCGACCTGATACAATCGACCCATATCAACCGCACACACAACAGCTTTATCCCCGGCAACGCATTCGAGGCATTGGTGGGCGCCATCTATCTCGACCGTGGCTATGCCTGGTGCTACCGCTTCTTCAAGCATCGACTCATAGGCAAGCACATCGACCTCAAGCAGGTAGCCAAGGAGGACGACAACTTCAAGAGCAAGCTCATCGAGTGGAGCCAGAAGACGCAGTTTGCCGTCGTGTTTGAACTTGTAGACGAGAATACCGTGGGCACTAACAGCCCCACCTTCCGCAGCCGCGTATGCATCGAGGGCATGGAGTTTGGCTCCGGTTTCGGATACTCCAAGAAGGAGAGCCAGCAGCTTGCCGCCAAGGAGGCCATGCGCCATATACGCAAGAAGGACGAGGTGTACAGGAAAGCCGTAGAGCACTTCGATGCGCGTACAGCCCCCGTAGCGACACCTACCGAGGAGGTGCAGGAACAAATCCCCGAAGCATCTTCCGAGCCAATAGAGACATCTACGGCCGAGGCTTAGTTTCAAGCGATGTTTTCGGGATGTTACGATATGTTATAATTTATTATAATTTGCATCCGTAGTCGTTCCACTCCAAAAGTTTACACTATTTTTGTGCGTTTTTAGATATAGGATAATGCAAACCAAACTGATTGGTACTGCCTTAAAGTTCAGACAGCACAAGATAGACCAATACGATACGCAGGCCGAGGCAATACAGCGCCGTGTACTCTCGCGCCTTATCAGCAAAAGCCGCCACACCGAGTGGGGCACGCTTTATGGTTATGGCACGATGCGCGACTACGAGCAGTTTGCCGCTCGTGTGCCCGTATCTGACTACGAGGGGCTGAAGAGCTACATCGACCGCATGCGCCATGGCGAACGCGACATCCTATGGCCCGGCCAGGTGAAATGGTATGCCAAATCATCGGGCACTACCAACGACAAGAGCAAATTTATCCCCGTATCGCAGGACGGTCTGGACAACCTACACTACCGTGGTGGCACCGACTCCGTGGCCCTCTACCTCCGCAGCAATCCGCAGAGCCGCATGTTCAGCGGCAAGGCGCTCATTCTTGGCGGTAGCCATGCTCCCAACTATAACCTGCCCCACAGCCTCGTGGGCGACCTCAGCGCCATCCTCATCGAGAACATCAGCCCCTTCGTCAACCTCTTCCGTGTGCCCGGCAAAGAGATAGCCCTGCTGAGCGACTTTGAGGAGAAGATGGAGCGCATAGCCCAATATATCAAGGATTGCAACATCACGAACCTCTCCGGTGTGCCCTCTTGGATGATGGCTGTGCTCAAGCGTACGCTCGAGGTTACAGGCAAGGACAACCTATGCCAGCTATGGCCTCACCTGGAGGTATTCTTCCATGGTGGCGTGGCCTTTACACCCTACCGTGAGCAGTACAAGCAGCTCATCCCCACCGACCGTATGCACTATATGGAGACCTACAACGCCAGTGAGGGCTTCTTTGGCCTACAGAGCGACCTCGCCGACCCTGCCATGCTGCTGATGCTCGACTACGGTGTGTTTTACGAGTTCATCCCCATGGACGAGTTTGGCAAGGAGAATCCCACCATCGTACCCCTCTGGGGTGTGGAACCCGGGCGCAACTATGCCATGGTCATCAGCACCTCGTGCGGACTGTGGCGCTACATCATCGGCGACACGGTGAAGTTTACCCAAAAGAATCCCTATAAGTTCATCATCACCGGACGCACCAAGCACTTCATCAACGCCTTTGGTGAGGAACTTGTGGTAGATAATGCCGAGAAGGGTCTACGCCAGGCTTGCGAGGCCACCTATGCACAGGTCAAGGAGTACACCGCCGCGCCCGTCTTCATGGATGGCAACGCCAAGTGCCGTCACCAGTGGCTCATCGAGTTTGCCACACCCCCTGCCGACCTCAGCGCCTTCGCCCATCTACTCGACCAAGCCCTGCAGACCATCAACTCTGACTACGAGGCCAAGCGCTACAAGGATATCACCCTGCAGGAGCTTGAGATAGTGCCTGCACGCAAGGGACTCTTCGATGCCTGGCTCAAGGAGAAGGGCAAGCTGGGCGGCCAGCACAAGATACCCCGCCTAAGCAATTCGCGCGACATCATTGAGGATATGATGCGGCTAAATAAATCTTGATTCCCAATTACTTTCTCACCTTACACTTCTCATATGACTCCACGTAACGCTTGTACTTGTCGGGATAGATGTCGTCTGTAGTGATAATCATCGCCGTGTCGTAGCAGTCGCCGAAGTCGGGGTCGAAGGTGGTGCCGAAGGTCTTCATCGTGGGAGACAAACCGATGTAGAGATGGATGAAGGGAGGGATGCTGTCGCCCAAGGATTTCACATAGTTATTGAGGATGGCATAGTTTTCCTTATAGTCGGCACCGGTGAACAGTTCCTTGAAGAAGGCAATCTGCTCGGGAGTACAGGTCTCGGGATTCTTGGAGGTGATGAGTCCCTCGCGGTCACCAAAGCTCATGTCAAGATAGTAAACCATCGCCTTACGGCTCATCTCAGGGCTGGTGCTGTAGATGGTGACCTTGCCCGAAAGATACTTCACAGTGGGGTCGGTGGCGATGAGTCCGCCAATGCCATCCCACAAGTTGTCGAGGGCGAAGAGTGCCTTGCGGCCTCCTGCAGCGCTCTGATACTTGGGTTGCACGAAGGCGCGGGCCATCTCGATGCAGTGTGGGAACTCATTGTCGAGGAAGCGCTGTGAGAAGTCGAAGAGGTGCTCGGTATTCACATAGGGCTGGCCGTTGGGATGGAACGAAGCCATTTTCCAGCGTGTGAAACGATAGCCACCGATGATTTCATCGGCTTCGGGGTTCCATACGATGAGCTGGAAGCAAGCTGGGTCTTCGAGGTCGAAGTGGTCGAGGTCGCAGGACTTGCCGCTGCCACCACCCACAGCGCGGAATGAGACTTCGCGTAGGCGGCCAATCTCACGCAGCACGTTGGGAGCGGTCTCATTGTTCACTACATAGAGTTCATTGTCTCCTCGGTTGGTTGTGCGGAGGAAGGTATTGTCGTTGAGTTCGCTCTTGAGTAACTCTACGCTTACGGGGTCAATAATAGGAGGTACCATATTTTTTACTTTCTTACATATTCATTACACACCCATTACCCTCGGCCAGCTTTGCCACCTTGTCCTTTACCTCGGCGGCCCATTGGAGGTCGGTCTTGCTACGGTCGAAAGTGGTATAAGGAATTGGTTCGCCGAAGGTGATGACAAACTCATTGCCACGCTGCTTGAAGAGCTCGTCTACCAGGTACAGCATACCGAGATTGATCTTCAGCTTGAAGAATCGGCTCACCTTGGACAAGAAGAAGAACCACTTGGAATTGTGTCCAGAGATGTGTATGGGCACAACATCGCGCTCATGACGACGCGACTGCGTGATGAACATCTTCTTCCACGGCATTTCGGTGACTTTGCCCTTTATCTTCTTCGCACACAGTCCTGCCGGGAACACCAGCACTTGCTTGTCTGACTCGAACATCTCTGCAATGCGCGTACCAAGGTCGCGGCTCTGCTTTGACGACAAATTGTTGACCGGCACAAAGAACTCTGTCAAAGGCTTCAGATGTGCCAAGATAGGTGTTACGGGCACCTTGAATCCATCGCCATAGAGCTTGCGGAACACTGACCCGATAATCAGAGCCTCGGGGCCTCCAAGTGGATGATTGCAAGCGAATATATACCTCTTGTCAGGGTCTAAATGCTCCTCGCCACGTGTACGGAAGGTTATATTGAGGTATTTGAGTGCATCATCGAAGAAGCCTGCACCCACAGGGCACTCGGCCTGCATGATGGCCTCATTGATGTCGTCCTGATGCAGACGGCGTTTGAGGAAATTGATGACAAAGCGCGGAAATTTCTTGCGCAGCTTAGGCCCCAGTATCTTGTCTATGTCTACGAATAAGCTTTCTCTTTCGTTGTATTTCTCCATAGTTCTTACGTATAATCCAATAGAAAACAAAACCAATAGCAATCCACACCAGCAATATCACACGGCTTTGGAATGACAGATAGCCAGGCATACCGGGGATGAGCAGCAGCGACAGGAAGAAGAGCGAGAACACGCATCCCACGATGCCAATCCACACCTGCTTGGTGTCGCCAGCCTTGCGTGCCATAATGGCCGCCGAGCCTGTAGTGTAAGCAAACACGATGGCTGCACCTACACTGGTCATATCGACAATCCAGTTGAGCACCTCGCGACCAAACCACGGGGCAAACAGACTCATCACCATGACGAAAAGGATGGCGTTGCGCGGGGTACCGTGCTTGGGCGAGAGTTTCTTGAAGACCGCAGGCAGACTGCCCTCATCGGCCATCGCATACATCAGGCGCGAGGTAGAGATATAGAAGGCGTTCATACCCGACACCACAGCACAGAACATGGCAATGCCGAGGATTACCAGGCCCACGAGCCCCAGCATCTTGCGCACTACGAAACCCGTAGGCCAGTTTTCACGCGCCGCCAAGAGGTCCTGCCACGGCATCACTCCAGTAGCGGTCACCGTGCACACAGCGATATAGAGCAGGGCAGCGATGAAGATGGCCAGCACCATGATACGTGTAGATTTCTTATGGTCGAAGTTATACTCCTCGGCACTCTGCGGTATGCAATCGAAACCTATGAATGCCCAAGGTGCCATAGCCACAATGCTGAACACACCCTGCCACCAGTTTGTACTCTCAGGGAAGCCCGGAGCCAGATGGCTCCAGTCGGCCATACCCATGATAAGGCATGTAATGAGGCAGATGCACCCTACGAGCGTGAGCGAGATGGCTGTCTGCAGCCATGCCGCCTGCTTGATGCCCTTGATGTTGATGAGCGCCATGAGTATGATGAACACCGAGGCCAGCACTACCTCACCGGCATATACATCCCAACCGGCCACTTGGTAGAGCAGTCCGCGCTGTATGATACCCGGAAACAGATAACGGCTGATGAGTGCGAGTGCCGTGGCATTGAGCGGAATAAGGCTCCAGTAGGCCAATATCATACCCCAACCACACACGAAAGCATTGCGTTTGCCTATGGCCTCCTTGGTGTAGATAAACTCACCTCCGCTGACGGGAAACTTGCGGATGAGGTAGCCGTAGCTGAGTGCTATCACGATAATCAGTAAGGCACCAATGAGCATACCCAATGCCGTACCTAGCGGACCTGCTTTCGGAAGAAAAGCGTTACCTGGGAGCACGAAGCATCCCCAACCAATAATCGCACCCAATGCCAAGGCCCACACATCGAGGGGGCGCATCGAGCGTTTGAATTCTCCATTAGCTTCAGCCATAAATGTAATTTCTTTTTCACTGCCTCATACATCGCGGTACCGCACCGCATATATGATGACAATTTGCATATTATTTGCGACAAAGGTAATAATATTATTTATTTTCAAAGAAATTAACAAACTTTTTTAAGCCCTTTCAAGAACTGTTTCACTATAGTTTGCATCGAATCGAAAAAAGTGTGCATTTTACATGCACACTTTTCCTTCTGTCTTCACGTATGCAAAAACACACAGATAGTATTCATTTCCAAAAACAAATTAACTAAAAATAAATCATCAGACAATCAAAAAAACAAATGACAAAGTCTTAGCAAATAATAAAAACAATGACTATATTTGCATACTAAAACGAAAATATCATGTCTAAGGGACTTTTCAAGTATCTACTATTTGCCATACTGGCCATCCCCACATTTACTGCTAAGGCTAACGAACCAATAGAAATTACCAGTTCACAAGCGACTAGCTACTACAAGAATTTCAACAAAAAATGGGTTACTTGCCATGATCCCTCTATCGTATGGAATCCAGAAACTCAAAAATACTATATTTTCGGGAGTCATCTAGCGCAAGCCTCAACCCCCGACTTACAAAACTGGACCACCTTCCGTGCTCCATGGGGGATAATACAACCCAATGGGAACATCTATTCAGGCATAACCAACGCTTCGGCTTTTGTAACCAACCAAACAAAAACAATTAATATCGGAGGGAAAGAAGTTGCATTCGGCAATTTCAATGCCCACGATTGGGCTGCAGCCTATGGCGGTGACTACAATGTAGACGGTAACATGTGGGCCCCCGACGTTATTTATAATGAAACCATGCAAAAATGGTGCATGTATTTGAGCGTAAATGGGCCTAACCACAACAGTGTCATCATATTGCTTACTGCAGATAAAATTGACGGTACGTATGTCTACCAAGGGCCTGTCGTATATACTGGATTCAAGACAAAAAATGACGAGCGTATCTCGTGGAAGAAAACAGATTTAGAACTTGTTCTAGGCGAGTCAGCCTCCCTCCCCTCTCGGTATGAGCACCCAAATGATTGGGGGAGCTATTGGGCTAACGGCATAGACCCTTGCGTGTTTTATGATCAAGAGGGAAAGTTGTGGATAAGCTATGGTTCATGGTCAGGTGGCATATGGATGCTAGAGCTAGATGAATCTACAGGCCTACGCGACTATAACGTCACGTATACTAGCGACTATGCTACAAAGAAACAAGGAGTAACACAAGATCCCTACTTTGGGAAAAAGATTGCTGGAGGTTTCTATGTTTCTGGAGAGGCATCGTACATAGAGCATATAGGGAAATATTACTATCTATTTATGTCATATGGATTCTTTGATTCTGTCGGGGGCTATCAGATGCGTATATTTCGTTCAGAACATCCCGACGGTCCATATGTAGACGGGATGGGGAAAAATGCCATCTTCAGCAACTACGTGATGAACTATGGACCTAACGCAGACACTCGCGGTCAACTCATCATGAGCGCATACAACAATTGGGGATTCATGAAGCAGGGTGAGCTTTCACAAGGACACAATAGCGCAATAGCAGCTCCTGACGGACGCACATATTTAGTATACCACACACGTTTCAACGACGGGACTGAAGGACATCAGGTTCGAACGCACCAACTTTACCTCAACGAAAAGGATTGGTTAGTTGTTTCTCCTTTCGAATATAATGGGGGGCAAACAACAGATATCGATATAGCCTCACAACAAATTATATCCACCGAACAAATCCCTGGAATTTATAACCTCCTCATGCACCGTTACCCACTCAATTATAAAGAACGTGAGGTAGTAACTCCAGTCAAGATTTCGCTAAATAGCGATGGAACTATAAGCGGAGCATACAAAGGCTCATGGACTATTGTAGAGGGTACAAGTTATATCAACATAAAATTAGGCAGCTACACCTACCAAGGTGTATTAGTAGAAGAACAAATGGATGGTCGCACTATCCGTGCCATCACCTTCACGGCATGTAACACAAATGGAGTACACATTTGGGGATATCGTATACGAGATGATTATGCACTGGCCTATCAACTCAACAATCAAGACATTCCTATCACCAACAGACAACGAGTATCTACCAATATTGACCTTACCAACCTGCAAGTAACAGACAATATTACTATAGAATGGAGTAGCAGCCATCCTGAGATTATTTCGGAAGGTGGCCGATACAACCCCACTGGCCTCACACAAGATACACTTGTAGATTTAAACGTCCGCATCTCTGCCGGGAATTATTATTGGAGCAAAAACTACACTGTCACAGCCAAAGCCGAAGAGTATCCAACACACGATTGGGCATCAGGAACGGTAGCCTACTACGACTTTAATAACAGTATCTGCTACAACCAAATGGACTCAACCGAACGCGCCTACCTCCTGAAGGCTGGCAGCAACAGCAAGCCTTCATTAGAAAGCGATAATATCCGGAACGGGAATTTCATCCACATTACTCATGGAGAAAACGGAAATGAAAGTTATATATCCATCCCTAATCCCTTCCTAAAAGAGAGTATAGAAGAGGGCATTACTCTCAGTTTTTGGACTCGCCGAAACGACAATAATATTTGGGATGCCCTATTTGCATTCTATAATAAAGCAAAAAACACACGCCTTTATATGACGGGAGGAGGCTACATTGGATATAACAACAATACAGGCAATTGGTTAGACATCAACCACCCCGAATCATATGACAAAGACCCCATTACTGTCAACAAGTGGCACCTAGTAACAGTTACCATAAGCCGAAAGTCCACCAGTGGCATCACTTTATATATTGATGGATCAAAAATAAGCAATTGCACATATAATGGCAGTCTTGATGGTAGCACTATCAGTAAAGCTTCTTCCTTTGATTATAACTTGATAGTTGACCACATCACAACTTGTTCTAGATTAACATTTGGATATGGTTCATTCTGGGGTAGTCCAGATGCTTGTTTCGACGATGTAATACTGCATAACCGCATATTGTCACGTTTGGAAATTTCAGCATTGAAACAGATGATGAACCGCGTTTATGACATAGGCGAGGCCGTAGGTATAGAAGAATTACCCATAGATATATCCACGTATCCTACTGATGGTATCGTCTACGACCTAAACGGACGCCGTGTGAGCACTCCTACATCGGGAATCTATATAAAAGACGGAAAGAAAATATATATAAAGAATTGAGAAAGAAACGAATGAGAGTCAGACCCATCACTCGTACATATACTACGTAAGAAGAGTCTCATTCGCGAGTTTGATCAGGTCAGCAAGAGTGCTTGATTAGTAACATCATAATTCAAACTCCCATAAATAGCAATCATACAGATATCCCCCGGCTACAAAGTCGGGGGATATCTGTTTCCGTCTGTTTTAATTTCTAATTCTCAATTTTTAATTCACCAGCACCCTCACCTCACCCTCGGGCAGATGGCCGCTACGGATGCGCCACTCCTGCGGATAGAGATTATTGGCACGATTGCCGATGTTCTTGACAAAGCCAAGAGGAATGTTGCGGTAGGTGACGATGACAAAGCCACGCGGCATGTCAGAGGGGAGCACGATGGCCTCGCGGCGCAGGTAACGCAAGGCATCGGCATAGCTGAGCTCGCATCGGGTAAAGGCGTCGGAGCGGAGCGCCGTGCTCATAGCCAGTTCGTGGGTTGGGAGCGCGTCGCGTCCCTTGAGCTCGGCCAGGGTGACGCCCGCCTTCAGCACATACAACCGCTCACTCAAAGTCGCATGCAGCTCCTCCATATCGGTGGGAAGAGCCACCACATCCGTACCTTGCACCTTGAAAATATAGTCACTCGCCGTGAGCCACCCCTTGCACTCGGCAGGCACAGGCATAGTAGGGCGCTTGACTTTCTCCCTCTTGCCTCGCTTCGCCTTGGGTACGTCACCCAGATGATTGTCTGGGGGATCGACAGGCTTGCGCAGGGCTGCAAGGAAGAAGCCCTCGCCACGTGTGCGGCCAGGAAGGAAGCGGTAGGCATGAGCCACATCGGGCACAAGGCTCGGCGTGATACCCCACGAGGGGTCAGTCTCTATGGGCAGTAGCGTGGCTCCCAGCGCGTCCATCATCCAGCGCACATTTTCCTCATCCTCAGCGGTATTGAAGGTGCAGGTGCTATAGATGAGCAAGCCTCCGGGGCGTAGTGTAGGCCATATATCCGTGAGGATGTCGCGCTGGCGCTGCCAGCACACGGCAACGTTCTCGGGGCTCCATTCGGCCACTGCCGTCTCATCCTTGCGGAACATGCCTTCTCCACTGCAGGGAGCGTCCACGAGGATAAGGTCGAAGAGCGGCCCCAGGGGCGTAAAGTCGGCAGGATAGTTCGATGTCACCATACAGCGCAGATGTCCCCACTTGGTGATATTCTCGGCCAGCACCTGCGCACGGGGGCGTATCACCTCATTGGACACGAGCACACACTCGTCGGGCAGGAGCGAGCGCAAAAGCGTGCTCTTGCCACCCGGAGCCGCGCAGAGGTCGAGGGCCACGCGAGCCTCGCCGAGATGTTGCCTCATCGCCTGCTCCACAAACATCGACGAAGCCTCCTGCACGTAGTAGCTGCCCGCGTGCAATAAAGGGTCGAACGTGAATGCCGGACGTTCAGGCAAATAATACCCCTCAGCGGCCCACGGCACACGCTCGTAGGGCACCGCCTCCGACCATTTATCCCTATTGATACGGATACTCACGGCAGGCTCGCCAAGCAAAGCCTCGCGAAAAGCCTCATAGTCGGCGCCAAGCAACTGGCGCATGGTGTGTTCAAACTCTACAGGAAGGGGCATTTTTTTTACTTTTTTCGATTACAAAAATACGTAAAGTTTTTTATTTTCTATCTACAGTTTCCTGTATTAATGGCATAAGCCTACTCTATCCCACAACTTAAATTCGTGTATCCAACAATAATATCCGTACCTTAAGAGCCACAGGATAACAATTACAAAAAGAGGGTAACAAATGTTACCCTCTTAGCTATGTATTAAATAGCGGATCTCTTATTCGTCCTCGCTAAAGTCAATCACATTACGACGGTTAGCGAGCGAACGTTCATAGTCTTCACGTGAACTAACAATTATCCTATCAAATTCACGCTGACCAGTACCTGCAGGAATGAGATGACCACAAATTACGTTCTCCTTCATACCTTCAAGACGATCACTCTTGCCATTGATAGCAGCATCATTAAGCACCTTAGTAGTCTCTTGGAAAGATGCTGCAGACATGAAGCTTGAGGTCTGCAATGCGGCACGAGTAATACCTTGCAATATTTGTGTTGAAGTAGCAGGCACTGCATCACGCACCACAACAGGCTTAAGGTCACGACGTTTAAGAGCACTATTCTCATCACGAAGCTTACGGGCTGTAACAATCTGACCAGGAACCAAGTTCTCCGAATCACCCGATTCAAGCACTACCTTCTTACCCCAGATACGATCGTTCTCCTCCATGAACTCAAGTTTATCTACAATTTGAGCCTCCAGGAAACGAGTATCTCCAGGCTCGTCAATCTGAACCTTACGCATCATCTGACGCACGATAATCTCGAAGTGCTTGTCGTTAATCTTTACACCCTGCAAACGATACACGTCCTGTACCTCATTTACAATATATTCCTGTACAGCCGTGGGACCCTTGATCGCAAGGATATCCTGCGGAGTGATAGCGCCATCAGAAAGTGGCGTACCTGCACGAACATAGTCGTTCTCTTGCACAAGAATCTGCTTAGAGAGTGAAATGAGATATTTCTTCACGTCGCCAGTCTTTGAAGTAACCACTACTTCACGGTTACCGCGCTTCACCTTACCCATAGTAATCTCACCATCAATTTCAGATACAACAGCAGGATTTGATGGGTTACGAGCCTCGAAAAGCTCGGTCACACGAGGAAGACCACCGGTGATATCACCAGCCTTACCTTGTGCACGAGGAATCTTCACAAGCACCTCACCAGCTTTAAGGAGTTGTCCATCTTCGATAACAACGTGGCCACCAACTGGAAGGTTATAAGTACGCAGTACCTCTCCATCCTCAGAAACGATATGTGCAGAAGGAATCTTGGTTTTATCTTTAGATTCAATGATAATAACCTCACGCAAGCCTGTAGACTCATCGGAATCAACACGATAAGTTACACCTTCAATAACAGATTCAAACTTAACACGACCAGCAGCTTCAGTAATGATAACAGCATTGAAAGGATCCCACTTTGCAATCATCGTGCCTTTCTCAACTGCAGTCTTGTCAGATACAAACAGAGTAGAGCCATAAGGCAATGACTGAGCAGAAAGTGTAATACCTGTATTTTGATCTACAAAACGTACCTCGCCCAAACGACCTACTACAATCTTTACAGCTTCACCAGTTTCATCAACGGCATCAACTGTACGTAGTTCGTCAAATTCTACGCGGCAGTTGTTCTTAGCCACGATAGTTGCGTTGGCAGCAATGTTAGAAGCGGTACCACCAGCATGGAAGGTACGAAGCGTAAGCTGAGTACCCGGCTCACCGATTGACTGCGCTGCGATAACACCAACAGCCTCACCTTTCTCGACCATGCGGCTGGTAGCCAAGTTGCGGCCATAACACTTGGCGCAAACGCCCTTCTTGGACTCACAAGTGAGCACTGAGCGAATCTCAACACTTTCGATGGGCGAGTCTTCAATCTTCTTGGCAATATCTTCTGTAATCTCCTCACCACCTGCAACCAATAGTTCGCCTGTAGTAGGATGAATCACATCGTGAACTGACACACGGCCAAGGATACGCTCTGAAAGGGATGCGATAACCTCGTCGTTGTTCTTCAAAGCTGTACAAACAAGGCCACGGAGCGTACCACAATCATCCTCGTTGATGATAACATCATGCGAAACGTCTACTAGACGACGAGTCAAATAACCGGCATCGGCAGTTTTCAAAGCCGTATCGGCCAAACCCTTACGGGCACCGTGAGTAGAAATGAAGTACTCAAGCACAGAGAGTCCTTCCTTAAAGTTCGAAAGAATCGGGTTCTCAATGATCTGACCACCTTCAGCACCTGCCTTCTGAGGCTTAGCCATAAGACCACGCATACCAGAAAGCTGACGGATCTGCTCTTTACTACCACGAGCACCAGAGTCCAACATCATATATACAGAGTTGAAGCCCTGATCGTCGGTAGAGATAGTCTTCATCAAGATACGAGAGAGGTCATCGTTTACGTGGGTCCATACATCAATAACCTTGTTATAACGTTCGTTATCGGTAATGAAACCCATGTTATACTCATTCATAATCTCCTCAATCTCTTCGTTACCCTTAGCCACGAGTTGCTCCTTTTCTTCAGGAATGATGATATCACCCAAGTTGAATGAAAGACCACCCTTGAAAGCCATCTTATAGCCAAGGTCTTTAATGCCATCAAGGAATTCTGCAGCACGAGCGACACCAACCTTCTTGATCACGTCGCTAATGATATCACGCAAAGATTTCTTAGAAATAATGGTATTAAGATAACCAACTTCATCAGGAACAATTTCGTTAACAATGACACGACCTACAGAGGTTTCACGCATCATCTTCACAATATTGCCATTCTCGTCAAGGTCATTAACCAACACCTTTACCGGAGCATGGATATCCACCTTTCCCTCATTGTAAGCAATAAGAGCCTCCTCGGGGCCATAGAATATAAGTCCCTGTCCCTTGGCACCTTCACGCAACTTTGTAATATAGTACAAGCCGAGTACCATATCTTGAGCAGGCACAGTAATAGGTGCACCATTTGCAGGGTTAAGGATGTTATGTGACTGAAGCATCAACATCTGTGCTTCAAGGATTGCTTCGTTGCTCAAGGGCAAGTGAACGGCCATCTGGTCACCGTCGAAGTCTGCGTTGAACGCGGTACATGCCAATGGATGCAATTGGATTGCCTTTCCTTCAATCATCTTAGGCTGGAAAGCCTGAATACCGAGACGGTGAAGTGTCGGAGCACGGTTGAGAAGTACAGGATGACCCTTCATCACATACTCAAGAATATCCCATATAATAGGTTCCTTGCGGTCAACAATCTTCTTTGCCGACTTAACCGTCTTCACAATACCGCGTTCTATCAACTTGCGGATGATAAACGGTTTATAGAGTTCAGCAGCCATCAACTTAGGCAGACCGCATTCACCCATCTTTAATTCAGGACCTACTACAATAACCGAACGGGCAGAATAGTCTACACGCTTACCCAACAAGTTCTGGCGGAAACGTCCTTGCTTACCCTTCAAAGAGTCTGACAATGATTTCAGAGGACGATTAGCCTCTGACTTCACTGCACTAGCCTTACGAGAGTTGTCGAAGAGTGAGTCTACAGCCTCCTGAAGCATACGTTTCTCATTACGAAGAATCACTTCTGGAGCCTTAATCTCTATAAGACGTTTCAAACGGTTATTGCGGATAATGACACGACGGTACAAATCATTCACATCAGAAGTTGCGAAACGACCACCATCCAATGGAACCAACGGACGCAACTCTGGCGGTATTACAGGTACAATACGCAAAATCATCCACTCGGGGCGATTACGATGACGCGAAGAACGGAATGATTCTACGACCTGCAGTCTCTTAAGAGCATCATTCTTGCGCTGTTGCGATGAATCACTATTGGCACGGTTACGTAATTCATAAGAAAGGGCATCGAGATCAAGGCCTGCAAGTAAGTCATACACAGCCTCGGCTCCCATCTTTGCTATAAACTTATTAGGATCACTATCATCCAAATACTGATTATCCTTGGGAAGCTTATCAAGCAGATCAAGATACTCCTCCTCAGCCAACAAGTCGAACTTTGAAATACCCTCTTCAGCTGCGACACCTGGCTGAATCACCACATAACGTTCATAGTAGATGATGGCATCCAGACTCTTTGTAGGAAGACCTAACAGATAACCAATCTTATTGGGTAATGAACGGAAGTACCAAATATGAGCGACAGGCACAACCAACTGAATGTGACCCATACGTTCACGACGTACTTTCTTCTCTGTAACCTCTACACCACAACGGTCGCAGACGATACCCTTATAACGGATGCGCTTGTACTTTCCACAATGGCATTCATAATCCTTGACTGGGCCAAAGATGCGTTCACAGAAAAGGCCATCACGTTCGGGTTTATATGTACGATAGTTAATGGTTTCAGGTTTCAGAACCTCACCACTTGAACTCTCCAGAATCTCTTCAGGAGAGGCCAAACCTATCGAAATCTTCGAAAAATTGTTCTTAATCTTTATATCTTTTCTAAAAGCCATAGTTCTCTAATCTGAAAGGATGAAACTTCTTATTCTAAGGTAATACTTAAACCCAAACCTCTTAATTCGTGTAATAACACATTGAGAGACTCCGGTATACCTGGTGTAGGCATAGGATCACCCTTAACAATAGCTTCGTATGCCTTAGCACGACCTACGACATCATCTGACTTAATGGTAAGAATTTCCTGCAAAATATGAGCGGCACCAAAGGCTTCAAGTGCCCAAACCTCCATTTCTCCGAAACGCTGACCACCGAATTGTGCCTTACCGCCAAGAGGTTGCTGGGTGATAAGTGAATACGGACCGATTGAACGGGCATGCATCTTATCTTCAACCATATGACCAAGTTTAAGCATATAAGTTACACCCACAGTAGCAGGTTGGTCAAAACGTTCACCGGTACCACCATCGTACAAGTAAGTCTTGCCATAGCGGGGGAGGCCAGCCTTATCAGTCCAAACAGAGAGATCATCCAATGATGCACCATCGAAGATAGGCGTAGCAAACTTAACACCCAACTTACGTCCAGCATGGCCAAGTACAGTCTCAAAAATCTGACCTATATTCATACGAGAAGGTACACCCAACGGGTTGAGCACGATATCAACTGGAGTACCATCTTCAAGGAACGGCATATCTTCTTGACGAACTACGCGCGAAACGATACCCTTATTACCATGTCGACCGGCCATCTTATCACCAACACCAATCTTACGTTTCTTGGCAATATATACTTTAGCCATCTGCATGATACCAGAGGGCAACTCATCACCGATAGTAATGGCAAACTTCTTACGCTTCATTTCAGCATCAAGTTCCTTGTACTTACGGATATAGTTGATAATGAGCTGGCTAATCATCTCATTCTTATGGGTATCAGTAGTCCATCCGCTGAGCTGAACAGAGGTATAGTCAAGTGCTTGAAGCTCTTTCTTGGTGAACTTAGCACCCTTGGCCACAACCTCAACGCCTACGTAATCCTTCACGCCCTGCGAAACAAGGCCATCAGTCAAAGTCAACAATTTATCAACAAGAATCTTCTTGAACTCGCCAGCACGCTCGTCAAATTCCTCATCAATCTTAGGCATCAAAGCCTTATCAGCCAACTTAGAGCTGCGAGTCTTGATAGCACGTGAGAAAAGTTTCTTGTCAATAACGACACCCTTTAATGAAGGAGAAGCCTTCAACGAAGCATCCTTCACATCACCAGCCTTATCACCGAAGATAGCACGAAGCAATTTCTCTTCAGGAGAAGGATCAGACTCACCCTTCGGAGTAATCTTACCAATAAGGATATCACCGGGCTCAACAGTAGCACCAATACGGATGATACCATTCTCATCCAGATCCTTTGTTGCATCCTCACTGACATTGGGGATATCAGAAGTCAACTCTTCCATACCACGCTTGGTCTCACGAACCTCGAGGATAAACTCCTCTACGTGTACAGAAGTAAGGATATCCTCGCGAACAACACGCTCGTTGAGCACGATAGCATCCTCATAGTTATAGCCCTTCCAAGGCATGTAAGCAACCAAAAGGTTCTTACCCAAAGCCAATTCACCCTTCTCTGTAGAATAGCCCTCGGTAAGGATATCACCTTTCTTAACACGTTGCCCCTTCTCACAGATAGGACGAAGGTCAATGGTCATATTCTGGTTTGTACGTTGGAATTTGGGCACCTTGTACTCTTTCAAGGCAGAGTCAAAGCTTACGAATTCCTCATCCTCGGTACGATCATACAATATCTTGATAGTAGCAGCATCAACATACTCAACCACACCATCACCCTCGGCAACAAGCTGCGTACGTGAGTCCTCTGCCAACTGTTTCTCAATACCAGTACCAACGATAGGTGCCTCACTACGCATCAAAGGAACGGCCTGGCGCATCATGTTAGAACCCATCAAGGCACGGTTGGCATCGTCATGCTCAAGGAACGGAATGAGTGATGCTGCAATAGAAGCAATCTGCTGAGGTGACACGTCCATCAACTCTACTTGATCGGGATCGACAACAGGATAATCCGCATCACGACGAGCCTTTACTTTCTTACGGATAAAGCCACCCTTTTCATTGAGCGGAGCATTACCCTGAGCAATAATCTTGTCCTCCTCCTCTTCTGCAGAGAGGTACACGAGACCTTCGGGTGAGAGGTCTACCTTTGCATTGGCAACCTTACGATAAGGAGTCTCAATGAATCCAAGATGGTTGATCTTGGCATAAATACACAGAGATGAGATAAGACCAATGTTCGGGCCTTCAGGAGTCTCAATAGGACAGAGACGGCCATAATGTGTATAGTGTACGTCACGCACCTCGAAACCTGCACGCTCACGTGAGAGACCGCCAGGACCAAGGGCAGACATACGACGCTTATGGGTAATCTCGGCCAACGGATTGGTCTGGTCCATAAACTGTGACAAGGCATTCGTACCAAAGAACGAATTGATAACAGACGATACCGTCTTAGCATTAATCAAATCGGTCGGTGTGAACACCTCATTGTCGCGAACATTCATACGCTCACGGATAGTACGTGACATACGAGCCAAACCGACAGCAAACTGGTTTGCCAACTGCTCGCCAACAGTACGTACACGACGGTTGCTCAAGTGGTCGATATCATCGACAACAGCCTTTGAGTTAACCAGTTCAATAAGATACTTGATAATCTCAATGATATCCTCCTTGGTGAGAACACCTACGTTGATATCAGTAGTAAGATTCAATTTCTTATTGATACGATAACGACCTACTTCACCCAAATCATAACGCTTGTCAGAGAAGAAGAGGTTATTGATTACCTCACGAGCGCTTGCATCATCGGCAGGATCAGCATTACGTAACTGACGATAGATATAGAGCACAGCCTCTTTTTCAGAGTTACTTGGGTCTTTCTGTAGGGTATTAAATATAATTGAATAGTCTGACTGAGTAGCATTCTCTTTGTGAACCAAAATAGTATCTACCCCAGACTCTAGAATTTCAGCAATAACTTCCTCATCCAACACTGTCTCGCGGTCAAAAAGAACCTCATTACGCTCTATAGAAACCACTTCACCTGTATCGGCATCAACAAAGTCTTCAATACGTGTCTTCAATATTCTTGCAGCCAACTTACGATCAACCATTTTTTTCAAGTTGGTCTTGTTGACTTTAACCTCCTCTGCCAAATTAAAGATTTCAAGAATATCCTTATCATTTTCAAAACCGATGGCGCGCAACAACGTCGTTACAGGCAACTTCTTCTTACGATCGATATAAGCATACATCACATTGTTAATGTCTGTAGCAAACTCAATCCAAGAGCCTTTAAATGGAATAATACGCGCAGAATAGAGCTGCGTACCATTAGCATGAATACTCTGACCGAAGAAAACACCAGGAGAACGGTGCAATTGAGAAACGACAACTCGTTCAGCACCATTGATGATGAACGTTCCTTGCTCGGTCATATAAGGGATAGGTCCTAAGAAAACATCTTGAATTACTGTATCGAAATCCTCATGATCAGGATCGGTACAATACAATTTCAACTTGGCTTTTAAGGGGACACTATATGTCAATCCACGCTCCAGACACTCGTCTGTAGAGTAACGGGGTGGGTCAATATAATAGTCCAAAAACTCAAGAACAAAGTTGTTACGAGTATCTGCTATAGGAAAGTTCTCAGCAAACACTTTGTAGAGACCATCGTTCTTGCGCTTTTCGGGAGGAGTGTCTAATTGAAGGAAGTCTTTAAATGACTTCAATTGTACTTCCAAAAAGTCCGGACATTCAACCGGATTCTTGATCGAAGCGAAGTTAATTCTTTGGTTTTCAGTATTTGAAGACATTGGATAATAATTTTAAGAACTTAAAATAAATTTAGGCACAAAAAGGTTAAGAACCCCAAAATAGGGGATTCTTAACCATTTCCTGTTAGCAGGCCGCTGTTATTTAAGTTCTACTTCAGCACCAGCCTCTTCGAGAGCCTTCTTCAAGTTCTCAGCCTCGTCCTTAGCAAGACCTTCCTTAACTACGCTAGGAGCACCGTCTACCAAGTCCTTAGCCTCCTTCAAACCGAGACCACAAACTTCCTTCACAGCCTTAACAACCTGGAGCTTAGCTGCGCCAGCGCTCTTCAATACTACATCGAATGATGTCTTCTCCTCAGCTGCCTCAGCGGCACCAGCTGCGGGACCAGCAGCAACAGCAACAGCTGCAGCAGCGGGCTCGATACCATATTCTTCCTTAAGGATAGTTGCAAGTTCATTAACTTCCTTTACTGTCAAGTTAACTAATTGTTCTGCAAAAGCTTTCAAATCTGCCATTTTCGTATAATTTTAAGATTAGTTTTAATTTTAATTGATTATCTCTCACCGAGTGTCTTGAGTACTCCGTGAATGGTGTTACCACCTGATTGAAGAGCTGAAACAACGTTCTTGGCCGGTGATTGCAGCAAAGCCACGATTTCGGCGATAACTTCGTTCTTGCTCTTGATGCTTGTAAGAGCTGCGAGCTGATCTGCGCCCACATAGAAACCTTCTTCTGCATAAGCAGCCTTGAGGACGGGTGTCTCAGCCTTCTTGTCAGCATATTCCTTCAACAAACGTGCAGGAACATTAGCTGTCTGACAGAAGAACAGAGCGGTTGTACCCTTCAGCGAACCGTACAAGGGAGAGAAGTCACCTTCAAGAGTTTCGAGCGCCTTCTTGAGGAGAGTGTTCTTCACCAAGACCATCTTGATCTCTTGCTTGAAGCACTTTCTTCTCAACTCGCTTGTTGCAGTAGCGTCAAGTGCAGTCACGTCTACGAGGTAGAAGTGAGGATATGCTTGAATGGTTTCAGCCAATTGAGCTATAATCTGTCCTTTATCTTCCTTTTTCATAATTTACTTCCGTTAATTAAATTTCATCACATGACTTGGGATCAATCTTGATACCACGACTCATGGTACTTGAAAGATAAATGCTCTTAATATATGTACCCTTGGCTGCGCTAGGTTTCAGCTTATTGATAGTAGCAATAAACTCCTTAGCGTTCTCACGGATAGCTTCAGGTGTGAAAGAGACCTTACCGATAGAAGTATGTACGATACCAGACTTGTCTACCTTAAAGTCGATCTTACCCTGCTTAACTTCCTTAACAGCTTTGGCAACATCCATAGTTACAGTACCACTCTTGGGGTTCGGCATCAAACCGCGGGGACCCAATATACGACCGAGGGCACCAATCTTACCCATGATAGATGGCATAGTGATGATAACATCAATATCGGTCCATCCACCCTTAATCTTCTCAATATATTCATCGAGACCAACATAATCGGCACCAGCTTCCTTCGCTGCGGCTTCCTGATCTGAAGTACAGAGTGCAAGCACACGTACTACCTTACCAGTACCATTGGGAAGAGATACAACACCACGAACCATCTGATTTGCCTTACGGGGGTCAACGCCCAAACGTACGTCAATATCAACAGAGGCATCGAACTTGGTGGTAGTGATTTCCTTCACCAAGCTTGCAGCCTCTTTCAAGGTGTATACCTTACCTTCTTCAATCTTGGAAGCGGCCAACTTTTGATTTTTTGTCAGTTTACCCATTCTAGTTGAAGTTTTTTAGTTATTACCGGGGAATTCGCCCTTTACATTGATACCCATACTACGTGCTGTACCGGCAACCATTGTCATAGCAGCCTCTACAGTGAAGCAATTCAAGTCCACGAGTTTGTCCTGAGCAATCGTTCTGATCTGATCCCATGTGAGTTCAGCAATCTTCTTACGGTTAGGCTCAGCAGAACCACTCTTTTGCTTAGTTGCTTCGAGCAACTGAATAGCTACAGGAGGAGTCTTGATAACAAAGTCGAATGACTTGTCTGAGTAATAAGTAATGATTACAGGCAGAACTTTACCCGCCTTGTCCTGGGTTCTGGCATTGAATTGCTTGCAAAACTCCATGATGTTCAAACCCTTTGAACCCAATGCAGGACCAACGGGAGGTGATGGATTTGCAGCGCCTCCTTTAATCTGTAATTTGATTATTCCAGCAACTTCTTTAGCCATTTTTCTAATTGTTTTATATAAGAAATATACGAAAAATGTGATGCGATACGTAACTATCTCATCACTCTTTTTCTACCTGCATAAAGCCAAGCTCTATCGGAGTCTTACGTCCGAAGATCTTAACCATGACCTTCAACTTACGCTTCTCCGTATTGATCTCCTCAATGATGCCGCTGAATCCCGAGAAAGGACCGTGATTTACCTTCACACTTTCACCGATGGTATATACAATAGCGGGCTCTTCAGCTCCGATTTCTTGCATCTCATCCACCGTACCAAGGATTCGGTTCACTTCAGCCAATCTAAGTGGCGTTGGATTGTCAAGACCTCCAAGGAACCCCAAAACATTGGGAACATTGCGGAGATGATGAGCAACTTCGCCGACCAAAGCCACTTCCACCAACACGTAACCAGGCAGATAACTCCTCTCCTTCACAACCTTTTTACCGTTGCGAACTTGAATAGTCTTTTCAGTAGGAATCAAGACCTGTGACACAAAATCACCAAGGTTAGTATGAGCAATCTCATAGTCGATATACTCCTTAACCTTGTGCTCTTTACCGCTAATGGCACGCAAGACGTACCATTTTTTCTGAACTTCTGACATCGTCTACGTTATTAATGAGGATAGAAAAATTCCATTACTAACTGGAACACCTGATCCATACAGAAAACCACCAGTGCCATAAGAAGGGAAGCTTGTAATACAACAATTGCACTGCTAGTTAATTCTTTAGATGTAGGCCACGAAACTTTATGTACAAGTTCGTTGTAAGATTCTTTGCAGAGTTTTCCTATTTTCTTAAACATACGCTTTTTCTTTTTTGCACGGGAAGAGAGGCTCGAACTCCCGACACCTGGTTTTGGAGACCAGTGCTCTACCAACTGAGCTATTCCCGTAGATAGGCCCTACACAAGGCAGGGCCCACTTTTATTGATTCCGATAATTAGTCGAAGATTTCAGTAATCTGACCAGAACCTACGGTACGACCACCTTCGCGGATAGCGAAACGGAGACCTACGTTCAATGCTACCGGATAGATAAGCTCAACAGTGATCTCTACGTTATCACCAGGCATTACCATATCAGTACCTTCGGGGAGATGAATCTCACCTGTACAGTCCATAGTACGGAGATAGAACTGAGGACGATACTTGTTACCAAACGGAGTGTGACGACCACCTTCCTCTTTCTTCAACACGTAGATTGAAGCCTTGAACTTAGAGTGGGGCTTGATCACACCGGGGTGTGTGATAACCATACCACGCTTGATCTCGTTCTTGTCGATACCACGGAGGAGCAGACCTACGTTGTCACCAGCTTCACCCTGATCGAGGAGCTTACGGAACATCTCAACACCAGTTACAACTGACTTCTTGTCTTCACCAAGACCGAGGATCTGAACTTCGTCACCTACTTTGATAACACCAGTCTCAACACGACCTGTAGCAACAGTACCACGACCAGTGATTGAGAATACGTCCTCAACAGGCATCAAGAAGGGCTTATCCTTATCGCGGGGAGGCTCCTGGATCCATGTGTCGCAAGCTTCCATCAACTCCATTACCTTCTCTTCCCACTCAGCTACACCGTTAAGTGCACCAAGAGCAGAACCACGGATGATAGGAGTATCCTCTTCGAAATCATAAGAGGTGAGGAGCTCAACCATTTCCATCTCAACGAGCTCGAGCATTTCAGCATCGTCTACCATATCGCACTTGTTCAAGAATACAACGAGGCGGGGTACGTTTACCTGACGAGCGAGAAGGATGTGCTCACGAGTCTGAGGCATAGGACCGTCAGTAGCAGCACATACGATGATAGCACCGTCCATCTGAGCAGCACCAGTTACCATGTTCTTAACGTAGTCGGCGTGACCCGGGCAGTCTACGTGTGCATAGTGACGGTTAGCTGTCTGATACTCAACGTGAGCGGTGTTAATAGTAATACCACGCTCTTTCTCTTCAGGAGCGTTGTCAATTGAGTCGAAAGAACGCAACTCTGAGAGACCCTTCTTTGCCAATACAGTAGTGATGGCAGCGGTCAGAGTGGTCTTACCGTGGTCAACGTGACCGATAGTACCGATGTTTACATGCGGTTTTGAACGTTCAAATTTTTCTTTTGCCATAGCTTTTTGTAACTTAAGTATTTATTAATAAATGTATTTCTACTTATTACACACAAAAAAGAGCTGTTAGCGGGAGTTGAACCCGCGACCTCTTCCTTACCAAGGAAGTGCTCTACCACTGAGCTATAACAGCAACATCAAAAGAGCGGAAGACGGGACTCAAACCCGCGACCCTCAGCTTGGAAGGCTAATGCTCTATCAACTGAGCTACTTCCGCATCTCTTTGAGTGGTGGGCAAAGATGGATTCGAACCACCGAAGTCGAAAGACAGCAGATTTACAGTCTGCCCCATTTGGCCACTCTGGAATTTGCCCGAGATGTATCCTTTGATGTTTCAATATGTAAAAGAACGAGTCTTTTCCTTTTCGAGCCTCTTGTCGGATTCGAACCAACGACCCCGAGATTACAAATCACGTGCTCTGGCCAACTGAGCTAAAGAGGCGAAATAGCAGCCGCCAGCACAATCGGCGCTAAAACGGCTGCAAATTTAGACATTTATTTCAAACCCACAAAGAGTTTCGACTTTTTTTTTACTTCCCGCGCAATTTTTCCTTATATTTCTCAAGCTGAATACGCAGTGCATCGACACACTGGTCCACACTTTCCTCAAACGTATCGCACGTCTTCGAAGCAAAGAGGTTCTCATTCTTTACCACCACTTTCACATCAGCCTGCTTATTCATTGCAGTCTCAGGCTTCACTAGTTTAAGGGTCACCTCCACGGTATCTATTTCGTCGAAGAAACGCTCAAGTTTTGCGGTCTTCTTTTCAATGAATGCTTGCAATTGCTCACTTGCATCAAAATGAATGCTCTGGATGTTCGTTTTCATACTTACCTCCTTTATTTATGGTTAATACTCGCCCTTGGATGGGCCTGCTTATACACTTTTTTCAATTCTTCAAATGTCGTGTGGGTATATATCTGCGTCGTAGCGACACTCTCATGCCCCATCAGTTCCTTCACCGCTTCAAGTTCGGCTTCATTATTTAGCATGGCAGTCGCAAAGGTATGCCGCAGCACGTGCGGACTCCGTTTCTTCAGCGTCACCACTCGAGAGAGTTCCCTGCGCACCAACCGATACACCCAACCCGGATAAACGCGCAGTCCTCGGTCAGTAACGAACAACGGGCTAGGAAGAACAGCCAACGGACATTGGTCTTTCCTCATCTCCAAATACATTCTGAGACTATCGGCCATCCCCTGTCCAATAGGCACTATGCGCTGCTTGTTGCGCTTCCCAGTCACCTTGATGGCCATACGACCAAAGTCCACGTCAGCTTCATCAAGACCCACCAGCTCAGAAAGTCGAATGCCCGTCTCATAGAACAACTGCACGATAGCTCCATCGCGTGCCTCACACCAAGTCGCAGGCACGGATAAGGCATCAAGCAGACAATCCATGTCTGCCTCACGCACAAACTGAGGTAACGGCTTCTTCTTTTTAGGTCCATGCACGCTCTGCATGGGCGACACTCCAATCACCCTCTTCTTCAGCAAATATTTATAGAATGTGCGCAGCGAACTAAGTTTACGATTTACCGAAGTAGCCTTCATGCCAGAAGCCATAAGACTCATCGCCCATCTCCTCACAAGGTCGGCATCCACCTGAGGAAGCTCTATCACGCTTTCCAAATTCGCAAGGTATGCGTCAAACTCCCGCAAATCATTCCCATAACTCACCACGGTATGAGAAGAGTAAGCTCTCTCGTGAGTCAGATAGTCCAAGAAATCATCTATCAATTCCTGTCTCATGGCATACCTTATTATATATAAAGAAAAGAACCGGATGCTCTCTTTGAGAAGACGCCAGCCTTTTCAAAGGACGAATATAGTGTTTTTTTCTTACAAAACAAAAGAGTGTACTGGTTTTCACTCTAAATTCACCTATTTTAACGACCGAACCTTACAAAGAGTCTATTTCACCAGCAACTACTATACCACGATCGTTCCATTTCCGGGCGGCCGTTACGGATGTCAATCCCCCCAAGCAGCATCCCGACATTTCGTGCACTCAGTTTTGCGATAATTTGGGCGTTACTTTTTGAGAACGGATATTCGACTTCGTTACGATTGGGCGAGTACTTCTCATACCTACCTATTATATATTCAGGGCACCGAAAAAATCGGTGCCCTGAATATATATAATAGGTGTAATGCATTATTACATGATAGCCTTAGGAGCTACAGGGTCTTCTCTGAGGAATGATTATGCATACTCTTTTGTCTATAGAAGAGCAAAATAATTCAATATAATGTAAGAATCTGTTTTAAAATTATCGCTAATATGTTTAGGATCTGCTTTTCGGTTTATCTGAGGTTCTTTTTGGCATCTTTGCACTCTCAATTCTTGCAAATAGGCCACTATTTGCTGCGTCTTGACAGCGCAAATCTACACAAAAAGACCTCTCAGCTAAACTCGAAATAAATTTAAAACAGATTCTAAAGGCGAATCGATTTATTTGCATGTAAATTCCCTTCTTAAGATTATAATACTCCAGATAATATCTCATTAGGGATTTCTTCTTTTGAGTATACGTATTCCTCTCCGCCAGACGTTAGCCTCAGTTCCGTGGAGTTATCATTCAACATAACATCATATTCCGTACCCCACTTAGTCTTATCGTCATACATTCCCGAGAGTTTATTGTCAACAAGCTCCCAAGTGCCTGAGAAATGTCGGAAATTTCCTGCGCCAACTTTCTGATAGAGGTGAAAGGAGTTGTCTGCGATGAAGTGGATGTAGATGTCTATAGATTCCTGTCCAATAGTTACCGCACGAGTCTCTATCTGCGACAACTCCGTCAGATGCCAACTACCTACGATATTCAAGCCTCCCTCTTCTACTTGCTCCTTCTTACAACCGGTGAAAAGCAGACATACCAGTGAAATAATAAGATATTTTTTCATTATAGCCATCCTCCATTTTTAGATTTGAACGAGCGAGAAATAACAGACACCTCTTGTGTCATAACCATACCACCGATAGCATTTTCTCCACCGACAGTTGATCCACCAGCCACTGCTGTAATCTTAATTTTTCCAGAGCCCAGCTTGGTTGGGTGAATGTATAACCTTCCGTATTGCATATATGGTTTTTCAGCCAAGCCGAGGGACTGATAGTCTTCATCTGATATGGATACATCCAAATAGGTGAGATTAACGGCCGAAGTTCCAAAGTAAGCACCGACATCCAGCCATTGCTTTTTCCCATTCTCGGCCTGTAGGCATGGGATACCCTCTATCTGCATGCAGAAGAGGTACGCATCTATAGAGCCTGTGCCCAACATCTTGCGATAGGGATAGAGGTCTATAGTCTTATTGCCTGAATATTTGGTTCCGTTAAGTCGCGTATCTATATCATTGGCTGAACTCAGCAACAGTTCCTTAAACTCAGTTCGAGTAAATGTCTTACCTATCTTCTTGGCATAGGCCAGTCCCAAAGCTGCAACACCCGACACATGTGGGCAGGCCATCGATGTTCCCTGCATATAGGCATAGTCACCTTCACCGAATTCAGAAGGATAGGTCGACAGCACCATACCTTTTATATTATATGGACTGGCGTAATACTCACCTCCAGGAGCCACAATGTTACAGCCCGGGCCATAATTCGTATAATATGTAGGGAGATGGTCGGGGCCGAAGGACGAGACACTAATGATGTCATTTAATGCTCCCGGATAAGTAGCATAAGGGTCACCATCATTGCCTGAAGCAAAGATGGCTATATTCCCATCGAGCACATCATTATTTTTACTTGCCTCAAAGTAACGGATAACATCAATCTCTGCCTGACACTGTTTGGCATATGCACCATCCGACTTAAAGGTTCCACCAGGGTATCCAAAGGAGCATGAGATAATGGAAGCTCCATTGTCTGCAGCATACTTAATGGCATTGACAGAGACTGAAACGCTGCCTCCTCTCTTGTTGTCAAATATCTGACAACTCATAATCTTCACACCATCGCCTTTGCCGCTACCACCAGCAACGCCTGCAACGCCAGTGTTATTGTTGTTAACAGCCGCAATTGTACCAGCAACATGGGTTCCATGCCCAGAGTCCAACTCTTTGTCCCAAGTAATTTCACCTTCTGATACAAAATTAAAGCCGTGAATATCATCGACATACCCATTGTTATCGTCATCGACACCCGGCTTGCCGGACTTCTCGGCCTCATTTACCCACATATTGGCATTCAAGTCGGGATGAGTGTGTTTCACGCCTTCATCCACAACTGCAACAATAATCGAGGGATCACCACATGTCAGCGTACTCCATACATCCTTCACGTTAATGTCTGCTCCTTTAGATACATTGGGCGAAACAGCAACATCACCACGATTGATATAGTGCCATTGGTCAACAAGGAGAGGGTCATTGAACTGGAGTTCAGCGCCTGCCCTTGACACTCCATGAACAGACTGTGCCAACTGTTCGGCAGTAACCGGAATGCACACATTAGACACCACACGTGCGTAATCGGCATCAAATTCTACCACCTTGACATCTTCGAATGCAGCTAGATACTCTGCTGCATCTTCCAGATTCTTTGCATCGGCTATGGTTACTTGATACCAGCAGTCCAAGCCATAAGTGGCTTCCAACTCTTCCTTGCCAGGAGTAGACTTGAACAAGCGTTCCGCAGCCAGTATATCCGTTCCCAAGAGAGTCTCCAATTGCTGATTTGTGGGCGCAGTGTTAAACTTCACCAATATCGAAGGACTGGATGTCTGTTCGGGTACTCCAATAATCTTAGGGCTACGCATTGACTGGGCCGTTTGCATTGAAGCTGCAAGGTCTTCCGATTCAGAAGAACAGGAAGAGCAAATGGCTAGCGCAGACAAAGCGATGAGTGCATGAGTATATTTCATAATGTCATTCTTGTTAAAGAAATGGCACGACAAGATATCCTGCCGTGCCATCTCAATGATACGGTATCGTCAAATTATTTGACTACAAACTTTTGTTTAGAAACGGTCTTTGAGTACTGAACCTTCTCCATAGCCTTAGCAGTGAACTCTACAATCTTGCTTGTAGCACGCTCTACTGCCATACCTGCAATCTGAGGACCTACGGACTTCACTGTTCTAACACCCCACTGAGTGTTGGGAGTAGAGTTGATGATAGAGTGACGTCCTCTTACAGCAGCCTCTTCACCACCTTCTGCATCTTCTGCATCCAAGGTAAAGGTTTCATAACCCATTCCGAAGTAACCTCCATCAATATAATAGATGACTCCGAAATAGAATGTCTTGGTATCGGCATCATAATAGCTGGGAGACATCTCCTTACCTGCGTAATCAGACAACTCCATTACATTGACATTGCCGTATTGGGCGTGGACATAACCAGAGAACTGATCAGCAACTTTCACGATAGAATCACCATCCCAAGTAAAGGTAAAGTCTACACCATAGAACCAGTTGGCAATCTTATAAGTGTCCTTATAATTAGGATCCTTGTAGAAACTATATCCTGGGTCTACTAAATTGAGCATACAAGTGTATGTGTAGGTACCGGTACCGAGCAGTTCAGGGGCAAGACCACTTGTAGTGTACTCTTCAGCAACTACAGTAGAGCGGTAGCCGTTGTTAGCCCACAAAACGATGGTGTAAGAGGTCAGCGGTTTCAAGCCCTTGACTAAGTCTGACATACCAGCCCCATTAATCAATGCCAATGCTTCCTCACCAAATGCTTCACCATCAGCTGCTACAAGAGCGTTGCATGAGTCGGGATTAACGGCATAGTCTTCTGTCGGGAAAACAAGTGACTTTGCTTCTACGATATCCTTTCCATATACATAGTACGCAAAGGAGTTTACATTGGTATAACCATCCTTAGCATATACGCCAGAGGTCTCTTCCACACCGAGTGTCACTACTGCTGCATATTTGTCAGCCTCGTCCTTAGCTACGTAGGTAAACGGAACTGCAAGATAGTTTACATCCTTAGCGGGCTGCTGAGCAACACCTTCAGCATCGAACGGAACGGCAACGAGAGTGTAAACACCAGAAGCTGCCAACTCAAGGGCTACGGTAGCATTTTCAGGAGTAGCTACAGCATAACGGCTGATTGTATCTGAGATGATAGAATCACAGTAAGCCTTAGCCACCTTGTCTGTCACTTCACCCTCGAGGATGGTGTACTTCACGCTAGCAACGTCCTTTGCCATAGTAAATGTTACAGGAGCAACACCGTCAACAGTTTCACCTACGTTTACACGTGTAGTGAAGTCCAAACGGAGAACGCCATTAACGAGACCAACAAGATCATACTGGGGAGCACTGAAACCCATACCTTGTCCGAGGGCGGGAACCATATATTTCAAGTTGAAATAGTAGCCACCCATGCCATCGTAGTAGCAACGAGGATTGCTAGCACCATTCTTTGCATAGAAATCATCTGGGCCAGCCCAAGAACTTTCATCATAGCCACCATCGTTAATCAACCAGTTGTATACATCGTAGAAGTATACTGATACACCTGCGTCATAGTCCCAACCCATATACTGCTTCTTTACGTCAATGTCGTACTTGCCTTCACCATTAGGTTGAGCTTTCATCGTGAAGTTAAAGTCAACGGGTACGTCGGTCTCAGGGAAGAAACTATCACCATCGCGATAAGCAACGCAGTGGAGTACTCCATTAACCTCGTAGTATTTAATCTTTACATCTTCAACAACTTCTCCCCAAAATCCTTGAGTGAATTTTACAGTTGCAGCCTTGGACTCATCGGTCACAAAAGACTGGTTACCATCCTCATCCACAGCAACGTACTTCCACTCAACGCAGAAAATAGAGAATGAAAGTGATACAGGATTGCTGCCAAAGAGCGAAGCATAGGCAGGATCAGTAACTTCGAGCGTCAAGCCATACTTAACCGCTGTCTCCACGTTGGGGAAAGTAACGGTGATGGTATCTTCGAGTTGACCGTCCTCGAATACAACTGCGGGAACTTTGAAGATGCTGTCTACTGCTACAGGCACACCATCGATAGTAGCCACCGCATTAACAGGAACAGTGATGCTATCTTCTGCGTTCTGACGCATTACAACCACTTTCATCTCTTTCGCTGCTGTGGGGTCAAGGGTGTGTTCGCCAGCAGCAGTTTGTGTGGGGAAGTATACCCCATAGCAACCCTCTAGATCTTGCGAGCCGGGCTCGTATACCGGAGCAGTCTCTTCGCAGGAAATAAATCCTGCAGAAAGAACTGCCACGAAAGCTGCATATAATAAATTAGTTATCTTTTTCATTTTAATGTCTTTTAAAATTATAAATAATTTGTAAGCGTTAATCAAATGCTATTGATTATTCTGCTGCTGCGTTGTTGCCGGGAGCATATTCGCCAACGGGAGAGGGACCTGTCACTGTTGTTGTTGGGTCAGGATTGTTCTTTCCTTCCAAGGCAGCATTGTTCTCTACCTCATTGTAAGGAATCACCAGGTTCCAGTTAGGCTTGATTCCGGCACAGTTGATCTTGAAGATGTCGGCGGGAGCATTGGTGCCCTCATAGTTGCGGATGACACCGGGTTTCAAACGCTTTGCAGTGGGGAATACTGATGTACCCTCGCCCCAAAACTCGATGCGCATCTGCAAGAGAACCTGCAACTGAAGTGTGCGTGCATCTGTAGTAGCAAAGTTGAATGTTGCATCGCGGTAGGTCTGCATGAAGCTGTTCAGAGCAGCAACACCTTTATCTACGCCCTCGCTCATACCGAGAGCCTCGGCCTCGATGAGGTACATCTCCTCAACACGCATTACGGGTACGTCCACGGCACCACCTACTGCATAGTCTTGCCAGTCACCACCCAAGCAGCGGAACTTGATGGCCTGATAATCTACTGCATCATCAATCCACTTCTGATCGCGACAGGTTTCATAAGGATATACACTTCTGTCGGGATCAAGGAAAGTATACTTACGGAAGTCAGAGAATGCAATCTGGTCGTACAATGACTTGTCGATACCGGGCAATGTCAGTGAAGAGTAGCCCCAGTCGGCCTCACCAGACATGTGGCCAGTGAAGTTACAGAGGTTACCCATATTTTCGGGTGAGTACTTGATACCCCACATCCAAGCATTGTTTGTGGCAATGTTGTTGAAACCGTTGTTTACATCCAACCATTGCTCTTTAGTCAAAGGAGTGCAACCTGAAGCATCAATAGCTTTGCGAGCATAGGTAGCAGCGTTGGCATATTGCTCATCCCACATATATACACGAGCCATCAAACCGTATACGCAAGCCAGATTGGGAAGGTACTTTGACTCAGGTGTATAATTGCTCAACAAAGACTCTGCAGTCTGCAAATCTTCCAACATGAAAGCAATCATCTCATCGTGAGTAGCACGAGGATTGTTCTTGATTTGCTCACCTGTAGTCTCAGGCTTCACGATGGGTACTGTCAAGCCTAAAACATTTGAACAGTCGGTGTAGATGTTAGCTACGGGCTCGTAGAGTGTTGTCAAGAAATAGTAGTGCATGGCACGGCAAGCGTATGCGATACCGGCATATCCCTTGATGTCATTTGCCAGATTCTCATCAGTAATGTCCACAGCACCAATTACGTCATTGGCAGTCTTGATGAACATATACAGCGTACGCCAAGGGAGATAAGCCATATAGCTGTTTTCGCCATAGTTCGAGCTGAATGTATTATAGTTGCGGAACCAGTCATAACCTGAGTTCTCGCCCAACGGATACATATCGCCCAACATCTCGGTCATAGCAATCAAGAGCTGGGGGAATGCCATATCGGTCTCGTGTACCTGGTCACCATATACCAAATAGCCTTGGCACATCTGTGCGGGGATACCGCTTACCGAAGCTTCCAGAGCTGATGACGAAGCACCCACCTGCTCAGCAGTAGCCGTAGTGCTCTCGGGGAGAACCTCCTCGATACAGCTTGTCAGTGTCAACGATGACGCTACAAGCACTGTAAAAAATTTCGTTATATTTTTCATATTATATTTCTTTACGTTTTGTTGATACTAAACCGATTGCTTAGAACTTAAGCGAGATACCTGCTGAAACCGAACGCATAGGGGAGTAGGTGGTAGCATTGGTTGACGAAGAGAAGCTCTGACGGGGGTCGAAGCCCTGACGTGCAGACCAATACCATACGTTGTCGGCTGTTACGTAGAGACGGAGGCTGTTGATCTGAGCCTTGCGTGTCCACTCTGCGGGGAAGGTGTAACCTACAGCGATGTTCTCGATGTTCAGATAGCTTGCTTTGGTGAGGAAGCGTGTAGAAGAGCCTGCACTATAAGTATCATCGAACTGCCAACGAGGAATTGTTGTTGACTTGTTCTCAGGAGTCCATGCCTGCAAAGCATCTACGTGGATATTGCTACCGGTGCTGTTGCTGAGCGGTGTGCTCATGAAAGAAGCATAAGTCCCATCATATTGCCAACCGCCAATCTGGTAAGAGAAGTTGGCCGAAATGTCAAACCCGTAAGCATAGATGCTGGTACCAAAACCACCGAATGCAGCGGGAATTGTGCTCTTATTGTTTACATAATAGGTTGCATCGGCATACTTTGTAGTGGTCTCTCTGAGCATCTTGCCAGTAGGATCACCATTGGCATCCAACTCCTCTACATCCTTGTACCACATAGACTGACCTGTAACAGGGTCTACACCAGCAAACTCCTTCAGACGCCATGAGTACATGGAAGCGCCCTCAGCAATGAAGAATGAACCGCTGGTGTAACCGAAGTACTCGTTGCCTTCCAAGTCGAAATAAGAAGTAGTCTTGTTGTCGTCATGAAGCATGGTAATACGGTTGCGCAAGGTCGAGATGTTGCCAAACACATTCCAGTTGATGTTACGCTTCTTGATGATGTCGTAGCTCAACTCAAGTTCGATACCGTCGTTGAAGAGATCACCCACATTGTCAAAGTATGAAGTATAACCTGCAGAAGGAGCTACTGAGAAGCTGAACAACATATCGGTAGTATTTCTCTTATAGTATTCGATACCTCCAGAGAGTCTCTTGAAGAGCTCAAATTCGAAACCTGCATTGAAGTTTGTGTTGGTCTCCCAAGTAATGTCTTTTGTACCCTTGGCACCGAAAGCCACACCAACCTTACCGTCAGAGTTTGAGATGTCGTAGCGGTCAGCATACAGGAAGTTACCGATGTTGTCGTTACCCTGTGAACCGATTGAAGCCTTAACCTTCAACATATCAACCCAATCAACGTTGAACCAACGCTCCTGGCTCAACAGCCATGCGGCACCGGCACTCCAGAATGTACCCCAACGATGGTCGGGATGGAAACGTGAAGAAGCATCGCGACGAACTGAAGCAGAAGCAAAGATACGGTTGTCATAGTCATACTGCAAACGGCCGAAGAAACCTTCGTTGTTGTACTCGGTACGGTATGAACCAGAGCTTGAGTTATCTACGACAGCACGATCCAACTCGAAATCGTCTGGTGAGAACATCTGATGCTTAGAAGCATACAATAAATAGCCCTTGTTGTTATAGTACTCATGACCCAACATGATGTTGATGTTGTTCAAACCATAGTGGGTAGTGTAGTTCAGCAACTGCTGAAGGTTGTAAGCATAAGTGCGAGAGTGCTGCTTGCTTATAGTTCCTCCCGTTGTTCTGAACTGACCATAGTAAGGATTATAGATATAGGTATAACGAGTCTCGTCAAGGCTATAAGTACCATTGATTGTCAGCACCAAACCAGGGAGGAAGGTTATATCCGCAAAACCGCTACCAACAGCTGCATTACCTTCATAGTTACGGGTGTTGAGCAGTACATCCTGCAATGCATTGGCATCGCTGAGGAAAGGACGTGAGAAACCTGCGTTACCACCCAAGCCATACTTAGCATTACCATAATCAAGAATCTGATTGCCATACTGGTCAACCTTGATGCTGCCGTCAGGGTTCTTTACATACAACGGATAGATAGGAGCAATCTGTGAGGTGAATGCCCAAATATTGGCTGTAGAGCCAGAAGAACCATTCTCGCCCAAAGAGTTGCCTTCAAACTTGGTGAATGATATGTTGCCACCAACCTTGAGCCATTTCTTAGCTTGATAGTCTGCACGCAAACGACCGGTAAGACGTTCCATATCAGACTTTGCTGTAATACCTTCGTTGTCCAAGTAACCGATAGAAGCAAAGAATGAGGACTTGTCATTAGCTGAAGATACCGAGAAGTTGTACTCCTGACGGGCACCCTTGCGATAAGCGGCATCCTGCCAGTTGTCGGGAGAAACCAGATAGTCTTCGCCTTCCCAGTTAACAATATTGCCGAGTGTAGCATTGGGGTTGAGCTTACCGTCACGACCAATCAGGTACTCACCTTCAGGAATAGTATATACATTGTATCCAAGACCACCATTACCTTGCTCAGAGAACAAGTTCTGGTTAGCTTTCGCCCATGCCTGCGAAGCAGTCATGCCCTGACTCTCATAATAGTTAGCCAATGCCTTGTAGTGTGTCTCGTAATACATCGCAGGGTCGGTGATTACGTTGTAGTTCTGCAATGCACGAGTATTTACACCATACTTGGCATCAAAAGATACGACAGCCTTGCCCTGCTTCGCTTTTTTGGTGGTAATCATAATCACACCATTAGCACCACGAGCACCATACAACGCGTTAGAAGCAGCATCCTTCAATACGGTCATTGACTCAACATCAGCAGTATTTATATTAGCCATATCACCATCATAAGGAGCACCGTCAACAATAATCAAGGGATCCTGTCCTGCATTGATAGAGCTAAAACCACGGATACGTATGGTAGCAGAAGAGCCAGGAGCACCATTTGAAGAAACCAGCTGCACACCAGCAGACTTACCAGCTAACGCATCGGTAATACTTGCAACCTGAACGTCAGCTAATTCCGCTGCGGAAACGACAGAAGCAGAACCCGTGAAAGCAGCCTTTTTTGCAGTACCAAACGCCTGTATCACAACCTCTTCCAAAACCTCCTCGTCAGACTGCATAATCACCTTTACATAAGGATGTATGGTCACCTCTTGTGTGGTCATACCCACATAAGAAACCACCAAAGTCTTCGCGCTACTTGGAAGGTTCTCAATCACGAACTTGCCATCAATGTCAGTGATAGCACCCAAAGTGGGCACACCCTTCACTGCTACTGATGCTCCAATTACCGGCTCACCATCTTCAGCACCGATAACAAGACCGGTAACCTTGGATGTCTGAGCAGTTACCATGCTTGCACCCATGAAGAGACAAGCTAATAACATCATCAATTTACCTTTCATAAATTTTTCTCTCTTAAAGTTTAACATTAAAAATTAGTTTATACTTTTTCTTACGAAGTTGCAAATATAGACCTTTCTTTTGAATTGACCTTAAAAAAATCTTAAAAACTACCCTTTGCGGCTAAAAAATGTCATTTTTATTACTTTTAAGGGGGCAAAATGATAAAAAATGTCACAAAGGAATGTGTTTTTATGAGATTTTTATTGTTTCGCCGCATGGAATTAGCGGCTTCTTTGTCGCGAAACGGAGAGTTTTCCTATCTTTTCGACGCAAAATACAGGAAACAGGTTGCGATTTGCAACTTTATACGCGATTTGACCAAATATGAGATTTTAGCACGGACAAACAATGAAAAAGATCAAGTATCGACTAGTGTTCAACCGCAAGGGACGGCTGAACGGGGAGGGAAAGGCATTGATTCAGATTGAGGCTTACCTGAAACGCAAGCGAAAGTATTTCTCCACAAACATATATGTCTTCCCCTCGCAGTGGGATGCCAGAAAGCAACGAATATGTGGCCATGCCCATTCTGAGGAGCTAAACTGGATGCTTGCTGAACGTGTAGTAGAGATGGAACAGATGGAAATCGCTCTTTGGAAACGGGGTGAAAGCATATCGTTGCGCAAGCTCAAAGAATGCACATGCAATAGCGCCTCACCACAATTCCTGCCATTCATGGCCAGGGCGATAGAACGCGGACATATCCGTGAAAGCACTAAAGAAAACAGATTTACAACCTATTGCCTGCTGAGCGAATATAGTGAGGATATCACTTTTGAGGGACTGACTCCATACTTTGTAAGTAAGTTTGAGGCGTGGATGGTATCGCGAGGGTATCACACTAATACAATAGCCAAGCATTTGTCTCATCTGCGCATTTATGTGAATATGGCCGTCATGCAGGGAATAATCAGGGAGGAGGATAATCCTTTTCATAAGCGGCGCATCGGGCATGAGCCTTTCAAACATACCCATTTACTTCCTTTTGAAGTGGAAAAACTGGAGCATGTGAAATTTCCTGCCAAGTGCCAGCACTTGCAGGTAACGACTGACGCTTTCCTGTTCTGTTGCTATACCGGTCTGAGATATTCTGACTTTGTGCGACTTGGAAGCAAAAACGTACATAAAGGTGCTGGTCACACATGGTTATATCTAAAAGCTCAAAAAACAGGCTCCGATGTTGAACTGCCTATAGATGTGCTTTTCGGAGGTAAGCCTATGCACCTTCTGGATAAATACGCAGATTGTCTGGACAAGTTCTTTGGACTACCATCCAACTCCACGGTCGACAAGCAACTGCTGGCAGTAGCTCGCCATGCTGGAATCCGCAAGCACTTCTCCTTTCATAGTGCCCGCCACACCAATGCTACACTGTTGTTGGCGCAAGGGGTGAGTGTGACGACTGTGCAAAAACTGCTAGGGCATAAGAATGTGAAGACGACGATGAACTACTGCGAGGTTATCAACCAGACCATCATCAAGGAATTGAAAAAATGCCGAAAGCGGTAGCACGGGGGTAGCACAAGTATAATTGACAATTGATAATTGATAATTGAAAATTGAAAGACGCAGCGTAGCGAGTGCAGAAACCGCTTGCGGGATTATGCCAAGCCCGCAAGTCTTCTTAAATGCAAAGTATTTATAAAATTAGGACTGATGATGGTGAGTAGAGGTACTCTAACGCGCGCGTGTGCGCGTATATTTATAAGGAGGTTATTTATCTGCCAGTGTCCGCCAATAGGGGATAGTCTGCTGTATATGAATATTGTAATGGCGGACACTACGTACGATTATCCACATTGGCCTATCTGCAGTCATTAGATGCCGTTAGACATCGCTCAAAGCGATTCATAATGCGTTTCCCCTGAAACGAGCGTTTGTTTCTATTTACCGCTGGACAACAGCAACCTTACCCTTGTGCAACAGCAAGGTTACCTTTGCGCAACAGCAACCTTGCCGTTGCGCAGCAGTAAATAGAATTGCTTGTAACAAACAGAGAACGACAAGCAAAAGGTAGCGAGAAAGACCTTGCTATAAAGCGATCCCCGGTATCTTTTCTTGCGGGTTATGGCCGACACTGAAAATCGTACGCAGTGTCCGCCAATACTAACCATATTAACAAGTGGTTACGCGTCGCGGCGGACGGTGGCAGATAAAAAAGCTAAAACACATTTATATGTATAAACAGCTAAATATACACCCTAATGAGTTGTTTGAGCGAAAGAATCCTACAGGAATCTGCCTATCGGATAAGCCGTTTATTTCTCCGCGCAAAGTAGCGCGAAGACTTTAGTGGTTTCTTATGTGGGTATGACCACACAGGAGGTGACCGTACGTCCTTATGTAAAGGTGTACATGCAGTCTGACGAGGAAGTTCTTGAGGAAGTGTTAGTAGTAGCTTACGGTACGGCTAAGAAGGCCTCGTTTACGGGTTCAGCCGCCACTGTGTCTTCAAAAAATGTGAAGAAGCTTCAAGTGTCAAACATTACAAAAGCACTTGAGGGTGCTGCTCCTGGTGTGCAGGTAGCCAGCCAGTCGGGCCAGCCTGGATCTAGTGCCACTATCCGTATTCGTGGTATTGGCTCCATAAATGCTTCAAGTGCACCTTTGTATGTGGTGGATGGTATGCCTTATGATGGTGACATCTCTGCTATCAATCCTGCAGACATCGAGTCTATGACAGTGCTGAAAGATGCTTCTTCTACAGCATTGTATGGTGCACGTGCTGCTAATGGTGTTATCGTAGTTACCACCAAAAAAGGTGAATCGCAACAGACAAGATTGTCTTTTGATGCTCGATATGGTGTAAACTCACGTGGAATATCCGAATATGACATTATGAAGGATCCGGGTGAATACATGACCACCTATTGGAGTGTATTGAAGAATCAACTTGGTAGTGGTGCTGCAGCTTCTGAGGCATTGTATGGCAAGTTAGGTTACAATCCTTATGATTGCGCGAACAATGCAATAGTGGATGCAGAGGGAAATCTAACTACGGCAGCATTGCTCTATCATGATGATTGGGCCAATGAAGCTATCAAAGATGGAATTAGACAAGAGTATTCACTTAATGTACAAGGTTCCAACTCAAAGTCTAGCCACTATCTTTCGTTAGGTTACTTAAACGATGAGGGTATCATTGCCAACTCTGACTTCAATCGTTTGACCGTACGAGCTAATGGCGACTACAAGGTAAACAACTTTATCAAGATGAATGGTAGTCTCTCATATGCCCGTGGAGAACAGAATAGCCAAGCAATCAGCAGCCTAAGTAATTATGTCAACACTTTCATGTTTACACAAAACATTGCTCCTATCTATCCTGTATATGCATACGATGCTACAGGCAAGAGGCTATATGACGAGAATGGCAATCCCATCTTCGATTTCGGTAACGGAGAGTATGGTGCTCGTGCGTATGGTAGCAACCAGAATGTTGTAGCCTCAGACGAGGCTAATCAGAATCGTGTGCTTAGCGACAACTTTAGCACACGCGTAGGCCTCGATATTGCAATTTGGGATGGATTGAAATTCCAGGCTAACTTAGGCTATGACCTCAGGAATGCAATGCAAGACCGTTTCCAAACTCCATCTTTCGGTGATGCAGAACAGTCGGGTGGTCGCGGTTACAAATATCGCACACGTTCGGAAACATACACAATTAATGAGTTGCTGACCTATAATAAGGACTTTGGTAAACATCATATAGATTTGTTAGTTGGCCACGAGAACTATATGTATAGCTATAGATATTTGTACAATGCAAAGACTGGTTTCTTCAACCCGACGATACCTGAGTATAGTAACGCAATCACAATGGAAGGTATGAATTCATACTCAAATAACCACACCATTGAATCCTATCTCGGACGTATAAACTACGATTATGACGACAAATATTATCTTTCAGGTTCTGCCCGTCGCGATGGGTCTTCTGTATTTGCTCCTGATAATCGTTGGGGAACATTTTGGTCTGTCGGTGGTTCTTGGCGTGTTTCAAAAGAGAACTTCTTGCGCAATGCCAAATGGTTGGACAACTTAACTCTACGTGCGAGCTATGGTACAGTCGGCAATGATAACATCTACTATCCAGGCACCACTACCACCAACTATTACGCTTATAAGACTCAGTATGGCATTTCAAATTCTGATGGGGCCTTCTCTGTCGCCAGATTCTATCAAGGTAATCCCGATTTGACCTGGGAAACATCTCATAACGCGAATGTCGGTTTCAACTTTGCAGCATTTAACAACTTGGTAAATTTGGATGTCGAGTTGTTTAACAAAAAAACTGTTGACATGCTATACAGTGTGCCCCAACCTATGTCGTCTGGTGTTGATTACATCTCGGAAAATGCCCTTACAATGGTTAATAAAGGTGTTGAATTCGCTCTGAATGTAAATCTGCCGATGCCTGGTGACCTGAGATGGAGTTGGACATTTACAGGCACGCACTATAAGAACATGGTAACCGATATTCCTGAGGATAAACGTGAGGATGGTATTACACATGGATCATACTATAATATTCGTGAAGGCAAGAGTGTATGGGACTTCTACTATTATAAGTATGCAGGCGTAAACGAAGAAGGTAAGTCTACTTGGTATTATGAAACCGAGGATGCAGATGGTAATGTGGTACAGGAGACCACTACGGACTATTCTAAAGCTGATAAATACTATATAGGAACTGCTATCCCTGATTTCCAAGGAGGTATTTCTACTGAAGTTGCTTGGAAGGGTTTCGATTTCTCAATTGCAACCAATTTCCAGATTGGTGGCGATATCTACGATGCGATGTATGCAGGATTAATGCATGCAGGAAGTAGTGCGGGTAGTAACTGGCATCGCGATATTCTAAATGCTTGGACTCCAGAAAACACTTCTAGTGATATCCCTGTGTTGGATGGTGATCAAAATGCCAATGTATTCTCAGACCGTTTCCTGGTAGATGCTTCATACTTCAATATCCGTAATATCTCTTTAGGCTATACATTGCCCAAGAATTGGACACGTTCTATTTCTATCTCAAATGCACGTGTTTATCTGACAGCTGACAATGTCGCATTGTGGTCTAAGCGTAAGGGGCTGGATCCTCGTCAGTACATTCAGGGACAATCGCAGGCTAACTATTCTACCATCCGTACAATGTCTATAGGACTTTCTTTAACACTTTAATAAGTAAACGACATGAAACTTGAAAGATATTTATATAGCGGTATTGCAGCAGCTACCTTGTTGTTTGTGACAGCTTGCTCAGAAGATTATCTGAACGCAGAGCCCAATGCTTACCTCGAAGAAGAAGCTGTTAGTGATGTAATGAAAGAGGATCCATCGCAAGTTGCGGCTTATGTGACCGGTGCTTATATGGATTTGTATTGTGGTGACAAATATTGGATGTCGCATGATGATTTCGGACTACCTGCCATAAAATTGGCCACAGACCTATTCTGCGAGGATATTGCTTACACCAATGACGCACACTTCTTTTGCTACGACTATCAATTGGATAATCGTTTGGGGAACTATCGTCGGACAAGCAGCACATGGAATCAGTTGTACAGCGTCATTGATAAAACCAATACTATTATTACGATGCTAAAGCCCACTGAAGGCGAAAATGTACAAGAATCAGCTGCCATTATGTTGGGCGAGGCCTATTCGCTACGTGCTTATTGCTACTTTTGGTTGGTTAATCTTTGGCAACACCCTTATAGTGTAAATGCCGAAGCACTCGGTGTACCCTTGAAAACAGAAGAGGTCTATCGCCAGGAACGCGTTCCTGTAGGTGAAGTATATGCCCAAATACTTGAGGATATTGAGTTGGGATACAACTATCTGAAAGATAAAGGCTATCACAATCAGAAGATTGGGCTGTCTGAATATGCGTCAGCAGCCATCTATGCCAATATTCTGATGTTTACTGGCGATTATGAGAACGCTGCTCGCTATGCAGAAGAGGCCATTAAGGGTGGTTCGTTGAATAGTCAAAATGATATGCTGAGCGGATTCAACTCTTTGGATATGCCAGAAGCAATCTGGGGATACAATGTAACAGAAGAAACTACAGGCTATTATGCTTCATTGTTCTCACATATAGATTCATATATGATTGGCTATGGCGGCCAGGTTGGTTTCCGTAAAATGATAGCTTCGGATTTGTACGACAAGATTGCTGACACGGATGTGCGTAAGCAATGGTTTGGTTTAAATTCGAATAACAATTTGCTTGGAATCGTCTATGAATTTGAGGCTGCCTATGGCTTGGAAAAATATATTCAAAATAAATATCGCGATGTTTATTTAACAAGTATGGGTGCTGCATCTCCATTTACTTCTGCGATTATTTATTTCCGTACAGGAGAAATGTATTTTGTTGCAGCCGAGGCCTACTATTTGGCTGGTAACGAGACTAGAGCTATGGAATTACTGAACGAGATAATGACAACTCGTAACCCTGAATATTCATTCAGCGGCACGGGCCAAGTTCTTTATGATGAAATCTGTCTGCAAAAACGTATCGAGACTTGGATGGAGGGTAGTCGTTGTCTTGATGCGAAACGCCGTGGTGAAACTATTGATCGTTCGAAGAGCAGTAATCATGCCGCAGACTTGGAACATTTCAATGCAATCACCTACTCTGCACACGATTATCGAATGATTTATCGTATACCACAAAAAGAGTTGGAGAACAATCCTGCAATTACTGCTGATTCTGATAACCAATAAACTTTGTGATGTTATAAATATAAGAAGAGGGTGCGTCGTTTTGACACACCCTCATTTGTTATACACAAGTATAAAGAGCCTATGCATTATGCATGCGGGTGAAAAATAATTGGCAACATTGTCAATGAATCAGAGTGCAACATCTCTGCCCTTCGCAAGATTCTGCCAGACTATCCAATTTTGAAATTCTGATAAATCCGCAGAACGGATAAAGTGCATGTTCACGTTACTTATTACAAAATAACCACAACCAACTCCCCACAAATTCTTTGTCCTATCAAGAAATATTGGTTCCCGATATATATAGAATCAGACCCATTTTCACGGAAAGTTGTTTTTTGTAGATATAAGATTTTGTATTACCTTTGCCGATTATATGAAACCGACGATTAAACATCTGCTTGCTATAGCCTCCGTGACTGCACTGGTGGTAGCATGCGCCTCTATAGGCTCACCCGATGGTGGCCCCTACGACGAGAATCCTCCTGTATTCCTCGGAAGTACACCCGCGCCCTTTGCCATGGGTGTAAAGAACAAGCGTGTGACGCTGAAGTTCGATGAATATGTCAAGATTGAAAAGGCTGCCGAAAAGGTGGTCGTATCACCTCCTCAGATTACTCCTCCTATCATCAAGACCAACGGGAAGAGCATTGTGGTGGAACTGGACGATTCGCTCAAAGCAAACACGACCTATAGCATCGACTTCAGCGATGCCATCGTAGACTACAATGAAGGTAATCCATTGGGTAACTTTGCATTCCTCTTCTCCACGGGCGACAGGATAGATACGCTGGCCGTATCAGGTACGGTGCTCAACGCTTCGAATCTGGAACCCATCAAGGGCATCTTGGTGGGCTTGTACAGCGACCTTGCAGACAGCGCCTTTACCACGAAACCCTTCGACCGTGTATCACGGACCGATGCTGACGGGCATTTCACTATACGGGGAATCGCACCCGGTTCCTATCGGGCCTATGCCCTACAGGATGCTAACCAAAACTATATCTTCGACCAGAAAAGCGAGATGATAGCTTACCTTGACTCATTGGTAGTGCCATACACCGAGATACGCATGCATCAAGACACCACGTGGATAGACTCGCTCACTATCGACACCATTCGCACCGTACCACGTGTGCATTACCTACCCGACAATCTTGTACTCATGGCTTTCACTGAGACTGCCACGCAGCGATACCTTGTCAAGACCGAGCGTCCCGAACTGAAGAAGTTCTCCGTATACTTCTCCACCGGTTCCGATAGCCTACCGTTGCTCACCCCGCTCAACTTTGCCGATGAGGATGCCTATATCGTAGAGAGCAGCGTTGACCACGACAGCATCACCTATTGGATGAGAGACACGCTTGCCTACTATCAGGACACGCTTTCACTGGCCCTCACCTACGAATATACCGATACGTTGGGGATGCTTGTACCACGCACGGATACAATCAGCCTCGTAGCGAAGAAGACGCGTAGCAAAATCCTGCAAGAAGAAGAGAAGAAACGCAAGGAGGCCCAAAAAGAACGCGAAAAACGCATGAAACGTGGAGACACAATTCCCGAAACAACTCCCAAGACGCAATTCCTAAGCATGAAAGTGAGTGGAGGATCGAGCATGGACCTCACAGCCAACGTTACGATAGACTTCACAGAGCCCATCGTGCAGATTAACGATACTGCCATACGCCTATTTAAAAAGGTAGACACGCTGTGGGTGCCCGAGCCTCACCTCTTCCGCCAAAAAAAGAATGCTCTCATGAGCTATGAGCTGCTAGGCGAGTGGAAGCCCGCAATGGAATACAAGGTGGTGCTTGACTCGATGGCTTTCACTGGACTCTACGGACTACATACCAAGCGGCAGGAGACAACGCTGAAGTTCAAAGCACTGGACCAATATAGCACGCTCTTCCTAACCATCGTTCAGCCCAAGCCAAGCTACACAGTACAATTACTTGACGGTGACAAGGTTGCCCGGCAAAAACGGATAGAGAAGGGACAGGCCGACTTCTATTTCCTCAAACCTGGCACCTACTACATGCGAATCTTCAATGACCGCAATGGCAATGGGGTCTGGGATACGGGGCTCTACGATTCGAAAGAACAGGCTGAAGAGGTGTACTACTTCCCTGGCTCCATACAGACACGCGAGAATTGGGACTACACGCAGGAATGGGACCCCACAGCCCTACCCATAGACCAGCAGAAGCCCAACGACATCAAGAAGCAGAAGTCCGATACCAAAGAGCGTAAGTCGAAAAATGCTGAACGCGAGGCCAAGAAAAAAAAGTAGAGCTAACCCCTTCCCTACCCTTGTAAGGCAGGGTAAATCATAAGCCAGCCACAGAGAGCTAACCTCTTGATGGTGGATAAAAAATATTAAATAATTTTGTTCTCCTATTGGATTGCTGTATCTTTGTACGATAATGTATATATTGTAACCCTATGAAGAAGTTGTTTTTCACCTCCTTGATACTATCTTTGGGCTTGACATCTTTTGCCCAAGCTGACGACCCCGTAATCATGACAGTGGCTGGGGTAGATATCACCCGTTCTGAATTTGAGTACTCATACAACAAGAACAACACCGAGATGGTGCTTGACAAGAAGTCCCTTGAAGAATATGTTGACCTGTTCGTAAACTACCGTCTCAAAGTAGCTGCAGCAGCAGAGGAACGCCTGGATACCGCGGCAGCCTTTATCAAGGAATGCGCCGACTACCGTTCGCAGCAAGCAGAGGATTACCTCATAGACTCTGTTTTTATAGAAGAGAATGCTCGCAGGACTTACGACATGACTAAAGAGAGTATCGGCCCGGAAGGTTTATTCCTTGCGGCCCATATACTTATACGCTTGCCACAACAGGCCTCGGCCGGAGAGCAGGAGCGTGCAAGGTTGCTTATAGACTCCATTCACGGTGCATTGAAAGGAGGAGCCGATTTTGCCAAGATGGCAGAGACTCATTCACAGGACCCTGGCAGCGCCCGCCAAGGCGGTATGCTGACCTGGTTCTCCAAGAACCAAACCTTAAAGGAGTTCGAGACACAGGTAATGGCATTACAGCCTGGCGAAATGAGTGCACCCTTCCTGTCACCAGTAGGCTATCATATCGTTCTATTGAAGGATCGCAAGCAATTTGAGCCCTACGAATATCACCGTGATGCCATATACAGCTTTCTTGAGCAGCGAGGCATACGCTCGGCCGCCAAACGCTCGATGGGAGAGAAACTGGCCCGTGAGATGGGGGGGGGCATTACTCCAGAAGAAGCGCTGGTACGGGCAGAAATGGAACTTGACGAAAAATACCCGGATTTCAGATATCTGATGAAAGAGTTTCACGATGGCTCACTACTCTATGAAATCAGTACCCGCGAGGTGTGGGACAAAGCAGCCAAGGATGAAGAAGGACTGAAGAAATTCTTCAAAAAGAACAAGCGCAAGTATGCGTACGATGAGCCTATATACCGGGGCTTAGTAGTACACTGCGTATCTGAAGATATCCTAAAGCAGGTGAAGAAGGTTGTAAAGAAACAGCCTCAGAAGGAATGGGTAAGACTAATACGCGAATCTTTCAACACCGACTCTCTCATACAGGTTAAAATGGTGCGTGGCCCATTCAAGGCCGGGAAAAATAATTATGCCGACTACTATGCTTTCGACAAGGGCGAATGTCCCGATGCCTTGGAAGGATTCCCTGTAACAGCCGTCATTGGCAAGCTCCAGAAAAAAGGCCCAGACTCCTATGAAGATGTACGTGGTCCTGTGACAGCAGACTATCAGAATGCCCTGGAGCAGATTTGGATAAAATCATTGCGCGAGAGATACCCTGTAGTCATTTATCGCGAAGTGGTAGAAACGGTGAACCGCCATTAACCTAGAGCATATAGCCGCAACAGCTATGTCACAAGGAACAATGTATCACCATCAAACGCTCCTCGCCCCAACTTCTAAGGGAAGAGGTACTCTCCTGCTACTCATAATGCTGGCCACATCGCTCACTCTCTGTTCATGCAGAGAAAAGGTGGAGCATGGCGGGAAGCATCCGTTAGTGCAGGCCGGTGACGCCTTCCTCTATATGGAGGATCTGAATGAGGTAATTCCGGCACGGTTATCGGCTGTAGACAGTGCAACATTCGCAGAGAACTACATCCGACATTGGATTGAGGAGGAAATGCTCTACGATAAAGCGGAGCATAACGTACGTGACAGCCGCAAACTGGAACAAATGGTAAACGACTACCGTAGGGCACTCATCATGCACGAATATAGGCAACGGCTTATCAGGCAGGATTTAGTGACACAATTGGGCGACAACGAACTGCAAGCCTTCTACGACAAGAACAAAGACCTCTTCGTACTCGAGGAACCTGTACTAAAGGGCTTGTTTATAAAGGCACCCCTCACGGCACCAGACCTGAAGGACCTGAAAAAATGGTACAAAGACAAGTCAGAAGAGGCTTTGGAGAAACTGGAAAAGTATGCATTACGCAATACGGTCATCTATGAGTACTTCTACGACCATTGGGTGACGATATCGGATCTGGAAGGTAAAATAGCCATTGACCTTGCTGGCCGTGAAAAGGACTTTGACAAACAGAAAGACATCGAGGTAGAGGACAATGAGTTCTGCTACCTACTGCACATTGAAGAATACGTACCTACAGGCCAAATCAAACCTTACGAACTGGCACGGAACGAAATTGTGGATTTACTGGCTAACCTACGTGAAGTGGAATTCATCCGTCAAGTAAAAACAGACTTATATAACCAAGCCCACGAAATGGGCAGAATTAAATATTTCAGCAATGAAACAACTAAGACAACTAATGATTCTGTGCGGCATAGCGTTTCCCATGCTGCCGATAATAGCACAAGATAATGTCATCGACGAAGTAGTATGGGTGGTCGGTGACGAGGCTATACTAAAGTCTGATGTAGAGGAGGCACGTATCTACTTCATGGCTTCAGGGCAGAAGATGGAGGGTGACCCATATTGTGTCATCCCTGAGCAGTTGGCCATACAGAAGCTATTCCTCCACCAAGCGGAACTTGACAGTATAGAGGTTACCGATGCCGAAGTCATCAGATCGGTAGATGCTGAGATAGATGCACGAATCAACCAGATAGGCTCCAGGGAAAAGATGGAAGAATACTTTGACAAGACCACAACACAGATAAGGGAACAATTAAGAGAAACCGTACGCGACCGTATGCTTGTGGAGCAGGTACAGAAGAAGTTGTTTGGCAACATCCAAATGACTCCAGCTGAAGTACGTAGAGGATATGCCATGCTGAAGGAAGAAGAAATTCCGTTTGTTCCCACACAAGTGGAAGTACAGATCATCACTCAACAACCAGAGATTCCCTTTGAAGAGATAGAGCGCGTGAAAGCCGAGCTGAGAGATTATACGGAACGCGTACAAAGCGGAGAGGCTCAATTCTCCACCCTTGCCGTATTCTATTCGGAAGACAAGGAATCGGCACGTCGCGGAGGAGAGATTGATTTCTTTGGCCGTGGCGAAATGGTGCCAGAGTTCTCTGCCGTTGCCTTCAATCTCACAGAGCCAGGAAAAATTTCCAAGATTGTAGAGACCGAATATGGTTTCCACATCATACAACTTGTCGAAAAACGTGGCGACCGCATCAAAGTGCGCCATATCCTACGAAAGCCGGATGTATCAGATGAGAGCATGCAGGCATCCATGCTTAAGCTTGACTCCATAGCCAACGACATACGTACCGGGAAGTTCTCTTTTGACGAGGCCTCCATACTGTCGGCCGACAAAGACACTAGAAAGAATTTCGGTCTTATGCACAACATGTATACGGGATCAGCGAAATTTGAACTCCAACAACTACCACAAGAGGTAGCACGAGCCATCTACACGATGAATATCGGCGAAATATCGCGTCCATTCACCATGATTGACACCAAAACGGGGAAGGAGGTATGTGCTATCGTGAAACTAAAATCAAAAACCGAGGCACACAGAGCCACTCCTACAGAAGATTTCCAAACTATAAAGGACGTGTTGATTGCCAAGGAAAGAGAAAAAAAGATGGAGAAATGGATTGTAGAAAAGCAAAACACCACCTACATACGCATCAATGAAAATTGGTGCGACTGCGACTTCCAGTATCCAGGTTGGGTAAAACAATAAGAAACCAAGCACACAGCCTCTCTATATATGACCGGTATAGTACAATTTGGAAGAATCTGCTGTAGGTATACATGCTTGATAGGCATGCTAATGCTTGTGCAATGGAGCACAGCGCAGGAGGCGACCAAGAAGATGCCGGTCATGAGAATGAATGCACCTATATCACCAACGAAAGTACAGGACACCAAGCGCATTGCACCCATCGACGAGCGAGTAGAGATCAAGCCCGAGAAAAAGGAGGACAAGCTTCACACACCACCGATAGCTTCACCCAGATCCAGGAGGCCAGTTCCGCCAAGTAGCCAAGCTCCTGCAGACACATCGGTTACCGACAGCACAAAGGTTGATTATGTATATTTGTTGCATGCAGACGAAACCCGCTTCAACCAGTTGATCAACCCTGATGCTCAAATTCTCGTCGGCAATGTAACCTTCCGCCATGACAGTATGTATATGTATTGCGACAGTGCTCTCTTCTATGAAAGCAGCAACTCTCTTGATGCTTACGGGAATATACAGATGAATCAAGGAGACACGCTCTTCCTATATGGTGACAGACTCTATTATGATGGCAACGAAATGTTAGCTAAAGTACGCAACAATGTGCGTATGATAGACAAAGAAATGACCCTAACTACTGACAGCCTCAATTATGACCGAACCATCAATCTTGGTTACTACTTCAATTGGGGAACCTTGGAGGATACATTAAACGTACTCACATCGGAATGGGGGGAGTATGACACGCAGACCAATGATGCCGTGTTCAACTATGATGTCACACTCACCAATCCCAACTTTGTGCTCACCTCAGACACACTTTGCTACAACACCCACACACAGATTGCCAATATCGTAGGGCCGTCAAGGATTGTCAGCGAGGAGAATCTGATAACCTCTACCTTAGGTTTTTACGATACGGCTAATGACTGGGCCGAACTTCTGGAACGCTCAGTGCTGATCAACGGAGAAAAGCGTATTACAGGAGATAGCCTCTACTATAATCGGACAGATGGCTTTGGAGAGGCCTTCTTTAATGTTGAGATGGACGACTACGCCGGGAAAAGCCGCTTAACAGGAGATTATGTATACTATAACGAGCTGGCCGACTCGGCCTATGCAACACGCAATGCCATAGCCATTGATTATTCGCAAGGTGATAGTCTCTTCATCCACGGAGACACACTACGTTTGCTAACACGCCTGCCTGACAGCGACTCTACCTATCGTATCATACAAGCCTATCACAAAGTACGTATCTTCCGTGAAGATGTACAAGCCGTATGTGACTCTATGGAGTTCAATTCCTTAGACTCATGCATGACCATGTATTATGACCCCGTAGTATGGAATGGACCACAGCAAGTATTAGGGGAGGTTATCAAAGTATACATGAATGATTCTACCGTAGAATGGGCCCACATCGAGAACCAAGCTTTGATGGTAGAGCAGGTGGATACAGGATACTTCAACCAAATAGGAGGAAGAGAAATAAAGGCCTACTTTGTGAATGGAGAAATCACCAAAACAGATGTCATAGGCAACGTACAGGTAGTATATTACTACATAGAGGAAGGCGACAGCATCCCATATGGGATAAATACGACAGAAGCCAGCTATCTTACTGCCTTCATGAAAGACAAACAGGTAGACAAACTACATGTCAACTCCAAGTCCAACGGAGTATTCTATCCATTGGAACAGATTCCTGCCGAAAAAATGAAACTGTCGAATTTCGTATGGCTACACAAACTGCGTCCATTGAGCAAATACGACATTGTGATATGGAGAGGGAAAACGGAGGAGGAGAAGTTGAAAGCTGTAACGCGCAGAGAGGTTCCACTACCCTCACTAAAAGGATTGATAGAAAAGTAAATATACAAAAGAGAAAACTATAATATGGGAATATTTAATCAACGCGAACCACGAAGGTTTCATCATGAATATATCTATGTGGATGAGCGTAAAGAAAAACTGAAAGCTATAGAGGAACGCGCCAAGCGAGAGTTGGGCATGCTACCTCCTAAAGAGTTCTCCCCTGAGGACATACGCGGAAAATTCGTTGAGAGCACTACGCATCTGAAACGACGCAAAGAGAGTGAAACCACCGTATCTTCACGTTGGCTAATATTGGTATTAGTAGCGTTATGTCTTATATTCTATGTCCTTTGGTTCAAGTAATTATCTCCATCCATGAATAATGACCTGATTCATCTTCTACCAGACTCCGTTGCCAACCAGATTGCTGCCGGTGAGGTCATACAGCGCCCCGCCTCAGTCGTAAAAGAGCTTATAGAGAACTCGGTTGACGCCGGAGCCACCAAGATACACCTATTCCTTACCGACTCAGGGCGTACCAACATTCAGGTCATAGACGATGGCAAAGGTATGTCCGAGACTGATGCACGCATGTCTTTTGAGCGCCACGCCACCTCAAAGATAAGTGACCCATCAGACCTATTCGCTCTACACACCTTCGGCTTTCGAGGAGAAGCATTAGCTTCGATAGCTGCTGTTGCCCAGGTAGAACTTCGTACCCGAAGGCATGAAGATGAGCTAGGCACCGTACTACACATTGCTGGCTCACGGGTAGAGAAACAGGAGCCAGACATGTGTGCACCTGGAACCAACTTCCAAGTAAAGAACCTATTCTTCAACGTGCCGGCACGCCGAAAGTTCCTCAAATCAAATCAGACAGAGCTAAGCAATATTCTCACAGAGGTAGAACGTATTGCTCTAGTCAACCCCGAAATCGAATTTGTGGTCAAAAACAATGAGGTAGAGTTAATGCATCTGCAACGTTCAGGCATCCGCCAACGCATACAGCAGATGTTCGGGAAAAAAGTAGGACAAGAGTTACTCCCTATAGAAGTAGAGACAACCATCATCACCATAAAAGGGTATGTAGGAGTGCCGGAAAGTGCCCGCAAGAAGGGTGCACACACATTCTTCTTTATCAATGGTAGGTATATGCGCCATCCCTATTTCCACAAAGCGGTGATGGAAGCATATTCTCAGCTGATCCCTCCTACAGAGCAGATACCCTACTTCCTTTACCTTACTACCGACCCCACTCGTATAGATGTAAACATACATCCCACGAAGACAGAAATCAAGTTTGAAGACGAGCAAGCGATATGGCAGATTTTGATGGCCTCGGTACGCGAAACATTGGGAAGAAGCCATGCAACGCCATCCATCGATTTCGATTTGGCCGATTGCCCCGACATCCCCGTTCACCTATCTTCGACTGCCGCGCCTCAACTCCCAAAGCCTACGGTAGACAACACCTATAACCCCTTTGCGGAGCATAAGCCTTCTTACAACCGTCCCTCAGAAAATTGGGAGCAGCTTTTTAAACGGAATCTTCAGATGCCGCAAGCTCTTCCCCCTGACGAGGACTCACTTGACAACATTCCTCAGTGCGAAACAACTATTCCTCCTCTGTTCAACCATAGCGAGGAGCCATCCCAACCCTCTTTCGGTGATTGCTGCCAGTGCAATGGACGTTACATCATCACCACTTTCAAGGGCCAACTAATGATAATTGATCAGCATCGCGCTCATGTGCGCGTGCTACACGACCAGTACATACATCAATTACAAAACCAAAGAAGCGCTTCACAAGGATTATTGTTTCCAGAGATGCTTCAGCTCTCCGTGACACAGTCCGTTGTCTTAGAGGAACTTTTGGATGATTTCACAGCGTTAGGTTTCGACCTGTCGAATCTGGGAGGAGGCTCCTACTCAATCCAAGGCATCCCAGCAGGTATTGAAGGACTGAATCCAACCGACTTAGTCCGCTCGATGCTGGACAATGCCATTGAGAGAGGCTCCGTATTAAAAGAAGATGTACATGGAGCCTTAGCTTTGGCTATGGCACGCTCGGCAGCCATTGTCGTTGGACAAGTGCTTTCTCCCGAGGAAATGCATACCTTGGTCAACGACTTACTAGGGAGTAGTGCACCCGCCTACACTCCCGATGGAAAGAAGGTGTACCATTTGATTGACGAAATGGCTTTAAACAATTTATTAGGATAGTTTAGAAGCTGTTTGGATTTTATTTCGAGTTTAGCTGAGAGGCATTTGGGGATAGATTTATCCTCTCGGGGCGAAGCAAATAGTGGTCTATTTGTAAGAATTGAGAGGGTAAGGATGCCCGAAATGGCCTCAGATAATCCGAAAAGTTCTTCAAATACATATTAACGTTAAAATCCAAACAGCTTCTTAATCCTAAAAGCCATGATTGGAGAGATTTTTTTGAAAAAACGCATTTTTTTAACCACTTAGGCTATTTTTCTCACCATTCTTGGTGATAGATTTAAGAAAATATTTAATTTTGCAAGGAAAATGGTTTGGAACATATTTTGCGAAACCATAAAAAAGAGTAACACAAGAAAAACATATTAAAAACGTAAGTATGAAAAAGTTATTAATTGCTTTAGTTTTTGCGGGATTCTCATTGAGCACATTTGCTCAGACCGCAGATTATCCTGTAAGAGAGAAAAGTGTTGAGACTAACAGTTTTTGGAGTAATTGGTTCCTCTCCTTTGGAGCTGGTTTCCAAGGTGTAGCAGCCCAACGCGCTGACAATGTTGGTTTCTTTGACACGATGTCACCTGACTTCACATTATCATTGGGAAAGTGGTACACCCCAGGTTTAGGTCTTCGCATACAGGGAACTCTTCCCTTCTACGAAGATGGTAATGGTGACCGTCACAGTGGTGGAGGCATATATGCACAGGCCATGTTCAATCTGTCCAACATGATTGGTGGATATAAAGAAGATCGCGTATACAACTTTATTCCCCTTGTAGGATGGGGCTGCATCTTCTCTGACGAAATAAGCAAGTTTGCAGACTGGTCTCCATTCAACATCGGCTTATTACAGTCTATCCGCCTGTCTGAAGCTTGGAACTTCAACGTTGAGTTATTCTGGAAACAATACAATGTTATCTACAACGACCATCGCACATGGCAAGTAGGTGCTTCTGTAGGCGTTACTTATAACTTCAAGTCACGCAAGTTCGTTGCATCTCCTGACATGCCTGCTCTTACCGCACTGCATGAAACAGAGGTTGAGAACCTAAACGAGGCAGTAGCAGCACGTGACCAAGAGAACGAGGCCTTGAAGGAGCAGTTGGCGCAGAAGCCCAAAGAGATTATCAAGGAGAAGATAGTAAAAGAGATTCTGGCTGCACCCCAATCAGTATTCTTCTCATTCAATTCTTCCAAAATTGCTTCCAAAAAGGAAATCCTCAACCTTGAGTCATTGGCTAACATGGCAAAGAACAACAATGCGAAGCTGAAGGTAACAGGCTATGCAGATAGCGCTACTGGTCCTGCAGAATACAACCAGCAACTTTCTGAGCGCCGCGCACAAGCTGTCGCCAAGGAGCTCATTAAGATGGGTGTCAGCGAAAGCAACATCGTGATTGAAGGCAAGGGTGGTGTATCAGACATCAAACCTGCATCATACAACCGCCGTGTAATCATTGAAGCCCTTTAACAGAGGATACCCTTGATATACTTTTAGGAGGGGCTGCACATGCAGCCCCTTTAATATTTCTTCAACCCCACGGCAAACATTTCTCATCACCACGTGTTATTGGGTTAGATAATACTTTTTAGTAAACTTAGTATAAACCTAACAGTAACAGTATGAAGAAATTGATTTGTATGCTGGCCATGGCCGGAATGTTTTCTGTCTCAGCAGTTCAAAGCCAGACAGTCACTAGAGTAGTGGAAGTAGCTGAGGTCCCAGTCTCAAAGTATAGTGTAGAGACCAATAGTTTCTGGGACAACTGGTTCATCTCATTGAACGGAGGAGCCCAATTCTCCTACCTTTACCCAGAAGGTCCTCAGACGTTCAAGGATCGTATCACATTCTCCGGAATGGTATCTGCAGGCAAATGGTTCACTCCTGGCATGGGACTCCGATTAGCATTAAATGGATACAAATTCCAGGGCTATGATGAAAAGAACGACTATGCCAATCTGCACATTGACGCTTTGATGAATGTCACCAACATGATTATGGGATACAACCCCGACCGCGTATACAACCTTATCCCATACATTGGATTTGGAGGGGTACGAAACTTTGACCACAACAGCTATGTCTTTGGGTTAAATGCAGGTTTGCTCCATTCGTTCCGTTTATCAGACTCTTGGGGACTCAACATCGAGATGAGCGCCCTTATGGCAGACAAAAACATGGATGACGTGATAGGCGCAAAACGCGGATTCGACAACCTGTTCTCGCTAATGGTTGGCGTTACCTACAATATCGGTGGCAATACTTGGAACAACACTCCTGATGTAGCATCCTTGCTCACTATGTCGGCAGCAGATGTAGCTGCTCTGAACGAAGCATTAGCTTACGAACAGTCTGTAAACCGCGACCTACGCAACCAATTGGCAAAGAAACCCAAAGAGGTTGTACGCGAAAAGATTGTCGCCAGCCCTGATGCTGTTCCCCAGTCCGTATTCTTCCAGTTGAACTCGGCTGTCCTCCCATCACAAAAGGATTTAGTTAACCTAAAAGCATTTGCTGATGCCGTAAAGAAAGACAATATCAAACTACGCATCACAGGCTATGCAGATAGCGCAACTGGAGACGCCAAGTACAACCAAACCCTTTCACTGCGCCGAGCACAAACCATTGCTGATGCTTTGGTAAAGATGGGAGTAAACAAGGCAAACCTGGTGATTGAAGGCAAAGGCGGTGTATCAACACTTACTCCCGACTCTTATAATCGCCGTGTGATCATCCAAGAGATGTAATACCAATAGGTATATAACAACAATGGGGCGTGTGGTTACACGCCCCATTAACATTGCCCATAAAGAGGAACAGAAAAAAAAGAGATACTTTTATAAAAATAATTGACTAAAATTTTGTTGTAACAATAAAAATGCATACCTTTGCAACGCTTTTCTGAAAAACGATGGCTCCGGGCGTTTAGCTCAGCTGGTTCAGAGCATCTGCCTTACAAGCAGAGGGTCGGCGGTTCGAATCCGTCAACGCCCACTAAAAAAAGTAAAGAAGCCATCGCGAACTCAGTAAAGAATCGATCTTAAAGATTTTAGGGCGTTTAGCTCAGCTGGTTCAGAGCATCTGCCTTACAAGCAGAGGGTCGGCGGTTCGAATCCGTCAACGCCCACTAAAAGCGGAGTCAATAAATTGACTTCGCTTTTCCTTTTTATCAGCTTCTCATGCCAAAGTATTGAAAATTAGCCTTGACTGATTAAAGAAAAATCAGTAACTTTGTTGTATTAAAACATACATTCAATTTATGAACCGAACTACACTTTGCAAAAGTTTGCAGTGTGCCTCATGGATAGGCATAGGAATGATAATCACTTTATTGTGCAGTAGTCAGCTGCCGACACAGCATGAGCTCCCCCAATCAAAGGTAGCCGCGCTAGCCGTATCGCCAGAAACTCCGAGTGAGGTACACTTTGCAGACGAGATCATAAAACTTGACCGGGCCGATTTACGCGAGCGAATGGATCGTGAGATAACAGCATTCACCTATTCCCACACATTAACCATGCTGATGATCAAACGAGCAAACCGTTATTTCCCCATGGTAGAACCTATCCTCAAGGAGTGCGGTATCCCCGATGACCTAAAATATTTAATGGTAATTGAAAGTAACCTCAGCCCTACAGCCAAATCACCTGCAGGCGCTGCCGGCATGTGGCAGTTCATACAAAGCACAGGACGGAAATATGGATTGGAAGTGAACACCAATATTGACGAACGATACAACATAGAAAAAGCCACACGCGCAGCATGCGCCTACCTTAAGGAGTCGTATGAGATGTATGGAGACTGGATGACAGTAGCAGCAAGCTACAATGCTGGACAAAACGGGATATCCAATCGGTTAGAACAACAAGGGGTGGACAAAGCTATGGACTTGTGGCTTGTAGAAGAGACCTCTCGCTACATGTTTCGTATACTAGCAGCCAAGACTGTACTTTCTGACCCCAAGCCTTACGGATTTGTATTGAAACGTTCCCAACTGTACCCCTATATCGCACCTAAGAAGATTGTAACGACAACACTTCAAATAGACGACCTCACTGCGTTTGCCAAGGAACATGGTGTCACTATCGCACAACTTAAAGAGGAGAACCCATGGCTTCGCGAATATACGATGAACAACAAGTCCGGACGCACATATCATATACGTATACCAGATGCAGAGGCCCTACATTATGATCCACAGAAAACCAAGGCACACAACCCGCGATGGGTAATTGACTGAAAGCAAATCATCCTTTCAGATTCTTTTCAGAATCATTATATACCTTTGCTTCAGAAAGCCAACCGAAACCAACAACAGATAAAGTCGCCAAATACCGCAAAACCATGAAGATACTGATAGTAGAAGATGACCTTTCCTTTCAAGAAATATTACGTAAAGCCCTAGAACGCGAACGTTATCTTGTAGAAGTCGCCCCCAACTTCCGTTCTGCACTTCTCAAGATATCAGACTACACCTACGACTGCATACTGCTTGACATCAACCTCCCTGACGGCAATGGACTAAACTTGTTACGCGAGCTCAAAGCAATGAAAAAGACGGGGAATCTTATCATCATCTCCGCCAGAGACACTATTGAGGATAAAGTCGAAGGATTAGAGCTTGGCGCCGACGACTATTTAGCCAAACCATTTCACCTTGCGGAATTATTGTCGCGCATCAAGAGTGTACTTCGCAGGAACAATCAAGGAGGAGAACCACTTATCTGTTACGGCAACGTAAAGATACATCCGAACCGCTTTGAGGTATGGATCAACGAAGAGCAAATAGGACTCAGCCGCAAAGAATTTGAAATCTTGCTCTATTTCATGCAACGTCCCACCCGCATCATTAGCAAAGGCATGTTGGCCGAAGCCATCTGGGGCGACCACTTTGACGATGTAGACAACTATGATTTCATCTATGCACAGGTTAAGAACCTCCGCAAACGCCTCTACACATCGAAAGCGAACATAGAGATCGCATCGGTATATGGTATGGGATATAAACTGATAGAGGTATGAAACTCACCACTCACGCCATCCGCAGCCTAATAGGCCCACTATTTGCCATCTTCATCGTGTGGGCTACAGTGTTCTACTTCATACTTAGCGAGGAGCTCGTTGACGAAGTAGACGACCAACTCGAAGTATATTCCGAACAACTTATGCGTCTATGGCTTTCTGGAGAAAATATGCCCGACTCTACAAACGGATCAAACAACGCCTATTATATAAGACAAATAACACCTTCCGAAGCTGCAATAGGCAAAGAGGTGGAATACGAGTTTAAAAACATATACATCACATCTAAGCTTGAGGAGGAGCCAGCCAGAGTGATGCACACAGTATTCAAAAGAGCTGACGGAACCTACTGGAAACTAACCGTCATAACTCCCGTCTATGAACGAAACGAGGTTATAGGTACCATACTCTTTTTCACTCTTCTCTTATTAGCTACCATGCTATTGGCTATCATCGCCATCTTCACTTGGGTATTTATACGCCACACCAAACCCCTATACAAGGTGCTTGCATACCTCGACACATACGAAATAGGGAATCCACAGTCCCTAAACAACGAAACAGATGTCACCGAATTCCAACATCTAAATGCCTCCGTCACCGCATGCATCCAACGTGTTGAAGAGGTATATGAACGAGAAAGACGATTCATCGGAGATGCAGCACATGAGTTACAGACCCCATTAGCCATCTGCCAGAATCGTATCGAAATGATGATAGAAGACGAGAACCTGTCAGAAGCACAGATGGAAGAACTAATAAAGATACAGCAGACAATATCTGAGCTTATACGCTTGAACAAAACGTTGTTATTTCTTTCCAAAATAGAGAACAATCAGTTCATCGAGAAGACTCAAGTAATCCTCAATACTAAGCTACATTCCCAAGTAGAGGCACTATCTGATATTTTTGCAACAAGAGGTATCAAAGTAACATTCTACGAGAAGGGCGAATGGATAGTCACTGCCAATGACGAGCTTATGACCGCTCTCACAAGGAACTTGCTACGCAACGCATTCCTACACAACATTCCAGAGGGGACAATTGACATTTACATAAAGAATGGCGCCTTCTGTATTGCGAATACAGGAGACTGTGAGGCGCTTGACTCCTCCAAACTTTTCAATCGATTTTATAGAGATAGCCATAAGAAGGCAAATTCCAACGGGCTCGGGCTATCTATTGTTAAGGCTATCTGTGAAGTCAACGGACTTCACATCACATATTCCTACACAGAAAAGAAACATCTCTTTACCATATCAAACAAGACATCTTTGGCCTAACCAAGTTTAGTGCATACCCAATTTTACTGATCTACGCATATATTGTTATGATTGATTCCGAATAAATAAGCACAACAAATACATACAAATGGGTAAGAGAAGGATATTCGATAAAAGGGGTATTCATTAAAAGGAAACTTCGAGATATGGCCACCATATAGATAAAAAAACAGTTTGGGCGCAACTTTTGTTGCGCCCAAACCTTAATATAGCTATAAATGGATTATTCTGCCTTTGCTTCCTCAGCTGCAGGAGCCTCGGCAGCAGGTGTCTCGACAGCCGGAGTAGCTGCTGCGTTCTTCTTAGAACGACGGGTACGAGTAGCCTTCTTGGCAACCTTAGCCATATTCTCATTGTAGTCAACGAGCTCGATGAATGCCATAGGAGCAGCATCGCTCATACGTGAGCCGAGCTTGATGATACGGGTGTAGCCACCGGGACGGTCGCCTACCTTAACGGCAATCTCCTTGAAGAGCTCGGTAACAGCATACTTGTCCTGCAGATAGCTGAATACTACACGACGAGAGTTGGTAGTGTCGTTCTTTGACTTGGTAATCAGAGGCTCAACGTACTTCTTCAGTGCTTTGGCCTTTGCGAGAGTCGTAGTGATTCTTTTGTGCTTGATCAAGGAGCAAGCCATGTTTGCCAACATAGCGCTTCTGTGAGAAGCAGTACGACCCAGATGGTTGAATTTCTTATTGTGTCTCATTTCAATTAATCTTTATCTAATTTGTATTTACTAATATCAGTTCCAAACGACAGATTCAGACTCTCGAGCAAATCATCAAGCTCGGTGAGCGATTTCTTTCCAAAGTTACGGAACTTGAGAAGGTCGGTCTTGTTGAACTGTACAAGATCGCCAAGTGTATCAACCTCGGCAGCCTTCAAGCAGTTGAGGGCACGAACAGAGAGGTTCATGTCGGTCAACTTGGTCTTGAGCAACTGACGCATGTGGAGTACCTCCTCATCGAACTCTTCGTTAGAGTCGAACTCTGAATCCTCGAGAGTGATCTTCTCGTCAGAGAACAACATGAAGTGGTGGATAAGAATCTTGGCAGCCTCCTTCAAGGCATCCTTCGGGTGGATGGAACCATCGGTAGAGATCTCAAGTACAAGCTTATCATAGTCAGTCTTCTGTTCTACACGATACTGCTCGATATCATACTTGACGTTACGGATAGGGGTATAGATAGAATCCACAGGGATGGTATTAACATCTGTACAGAATACACGATTCTCGTCAGAAGGTACATAGCCACGACCCTTGTTGATAGACAACTCTATAACCATAGTAGCCTTAGAATCTAAGTGGCAAATAACCAATTCAGGATTTAACACTTCAAATCCACTCAAGCACTTGCCTATATCGCCAGCCTTGAATTCGGTTACGTTTTCAACGGTAATAGTAACCTTTTCCGTCTCAACTTCGTCTACAATCTGCTTGAATCGAACTTGCTTCAGATTCAAGATAATGTTGGTCACGTCTTCCTTCACACCAGGCACGGTAGCAAACTCGTGCTCAACGCCCTCAATCTTGATGGTGTTGATGGCAAAACCCTCCAACGAAGAGAGGAGAATGCGGCGGAGTGCGTTACCGATAGTAATACCGAAACCAGGCTCCAAGGGACGGAACTCGAACTTACCAAACTTCGAGTCGGCCTCCAACATTATAACCTTATCAGGTTTTTGAAATGCTAATATCGCCATGAATAAATTATTAATTTTTAGAGTACAATTCTACAATCAGTTGCTCCTTGATGTTCTCGGGGATATCCTCACGTGCGGGAACGTGGAGGAACTTACCAGCCTTCAAAGACTCGTCCCACTCAATCCAAGGATACTTGCTGTGGTTGAAACCAGCCAAAGCAGCCTCAATCACCTCAAGAGACTTAGACTTCTCGCGAACACCAACTACATCGCCGGGCTTAACAGCACAAGAGGGGATGTTAACCACCTTACCGTTGAGCACGATGTGCTTGTGTGATACAAGCTGACGGGCAGCAGCACGTGTGGGAGCAATACCCAAACGGTATACTACATTGTCGAGACGTGACTCAAGGCTCTGGAGAAGGATAACACCGGTAATACCGTTCTTACGCGCTGCGTGGTCGAACAGATTGCGGAACTGACGCTCCAACACACCGTATGTGTACTTAGCCTTCTGCTTCTCAGCCAACATGACACCGTACTCAGAGGTCTTGCGACGCTTGTTGTTACCGTGCTGGCCAGGAGGGAAGTTTCTCTTAGCTAAAATCTTGTCAGGTCCGAAGATAGGCTCACCAAATCTACGGGCAATCTTTGTTTTTGGTCCTATATATCTTGCCATTTTTCTTTTTCAATTTAGCATTCCCAACGTTCATTCAGCATTGCTTACAGCCGCGATTGCAGATAGGAAGAGTACAATCCAAAAAAGCAATGCAGAATGTCGGTCGCGAATAGGTTACATTATACTTTTCTTCTCTTAGGAGGACGACAACCGTTGTGGGGCAGCGGTGTAACGTCGATAATTTCCATAACCTCAATACCTGCTCCATGTACTGAGCGGATAGCAGACTCACGTCCGTTACCAGGACCCTTTACATAAGCCTTCACTTTTCTCAAGCCAAGGTCATAAGCTACCTTAGCGCAATCCTCTGCTGCCATCTGGGCTGCATAGGGTGTGTTCTTCTTAGAACCACGGAATCCCATCTTACCTGCCGAAGACCAAGAGATAACCTCGCCTTCACCGTTAGCAAGCGAAACAATAATGTTGTTGAATGATGAATGAACATGAAGCTGTCCGATTGCATCAACCTTCACATTTCTTTTCTTTGTTACGACTGATTTTTTTGCCATAGTTTATATTTCAACTTTTAATTCTTACTTTGTGGCTTTCTTCTTGTTAGCAACAGTTTTCTTGCGCCCCTTACGTGTGCGGGCATTATTCTTTGTGCTTTGACCACGAACAGGCAAGCCAATACGATGACGGACACCACGGTAGCAACCGATATCCATCAAACGCTTGATGTTCAACTGAACCTCAGAGCGAAGATCACCCTCTACCTTGTACTCAGCGCCGATTACCTCACGGACAGCAGCTGCCATATCATCGGTCCAGTCCTTTACTTTAACATCCTTATCTACACCAGCCTTCTCCAAGATCTGGTTTGCACTGCTGCGACCGATACCATAGATATAGGTCAGTGCGATTTCACCTCTTTTGTTCTGAGGTATGTCTACTCCAGCAATTCTTATAGCCATATATTTTCTAAATTTTCTGCAAAATTACTAAAAAATTATCCTTGACGTTGCTTTTCCTTAGGATTTTTCTTGTTAATTACATACAAAACGCCGTTACGTCTTACAATTTTGCAATCTGCGGAACGTTTTTTCAATGATGCTCTTACTTTCATATTCGTATTTTGTTTTATTTATATCTGAAACTGATTCTACCTTTTGTAAGGTCATACGGAGACATTTCAACCTTCACACGGTCACCAGGAAGGATCTTGATGTAGTGCATACGCATCTTTCCTGAAATGTGAGCAGTAATCTCATGTCCGTTCTCCAACTCAACGCGGAACATTGCATTGGACAATGCCTCTACAATGGTACCATCTTGTTCAATAGCTGTCTGCTTTGCCATATTAATTTTCTTTATTATGTAATACTTCTTCAACAAACTCGAACGAAGACAGAATGTCTGCCTTACCCATGCCTACGGCAACGGTGTGCTCAAAGTGAGCAGCACACTTGCCATCAGCAGTAGAAACGCCCCAACCATCATTGTGCCACTTAATCTTACGGCTACCCTGGGTTATCATCGGTTCGATGGCAATACACATGCCTTGCTTGAGCAGTGTACCACGACCACGGCTACCATAGTTGGGCACCTGAGGATCTTCGTGCATCTCACGGCCGATACCGTGTCCTACAAACTCGCGAACGACACCATATCCGTGCGACTCGCAATGCTTCTGGACAGCGTATCCTATATCGCCAAGGCGCTTGCCGTGAACAGCATTCTCAATACCTAAATAGAGCGCTTCCTTGGTCACGCGAAGAAGTTCCTTCACCTCTTCCGAAACCTCACCTACACAAAAGGTATAAGCAGAGTCACCACAAAAACCATTCATATAGGTTCCACAATCTACTGAAACGATGTCGCCATCCTTCAGTTCGATATCGTTGGGTATGCCATGAACAATCATATCATTGACCGAGGTACACAAGGTACCGGGGAATGCGGGATAGCCCGGCTCATAGTGAGGGAAACCCTTGAAGGTGGGCTCTGCACCGTGATCGCGGATAAACTCCTCGGCCACCTTATCGAGCTGGCGAGTGGTTACACCCGGCTTGATTATTTTGGCAATCTCCGCCAAAGTTCTCCCTACAAGGAGATTACTTTGGCGAAGTAGTTCTATCTCATCCTGTGTCTTAAGAAATATCATCTACAATAATTCTTAATAGGCAGCACCTGAACGGCCTTTAATACGACCGGTCTTCAACAAACCATCATAGTGTCTCATGAGCAAGTGGCTCTCAATCTGCTGCAGTGTATCAAGTACTACACCAACCAAGATAAGGAGTGATGTACCACCAAAGAACTGAGCAAACTCTGCCTTCACGCCGAAGAGTGAAGCGAAAGAGGGAAGAATAGCCACAATAGCCAAGAAGAAAGCACCAGGCCATGTGATACGAGACATGATAGTATCAAGGTAGTCGGCTGTGGGTTTGCCGGGCTTAACGCCAGGGATGAAACCGTTGTTACGCTTGATATCCTCAGCCATCTGCGTAGGATTAACGGTAATAGCTGTGTAGAACAGTGTAAACGCGATAATCAGGATAGCAAAAATGAGGTTGTAAAGCCAACTGTTCATATCTACCAACAGACGAACCCATTCAGGAGCGCTCTCAATTGTTGCATAGTTGATGAATGTCAAAGGTATGAACATGATAGCCTGGGCAAAGATGATAGGCATCACATTGGCAGCATTCACCTTTAAGGGGATATACTGACGCGCACCACCATACTGCTTGCCATTGGCCATCTGCTTAGCATACTGTACAGGCACCTTACGAACACCTTGAACGAGCATGATAGCACCACAGATAATGGCCATGAGGGCAATCATCTCAATGATGAACATAACCATACCACCTGCACCGGGAGAGGCCATACGAGAAGTCAACTCCTGTACGAGTGCTTCAGGCAGACGAGCAATAATACCCACCAAGATTATCAGAGAAACTCCATTTCCAAGGCCCTTGTCAGTAATACGCTCACCCAACCAAAGGATAAACATACTACCAGCTGCAAGGATGATGGTAGAGGTAATCATGAAAGTACCCCAGTTGATAGACTCGCTAATAGCGCCCATTGCCTGATAACGCAGATTCAAGAGGTAGGCAGGACCCTGAACCAAAAGAATAGCGATAGTCAGATAACGGGTAATCTGATTCATCTTTCTACGGCCACTCTCACCCTCACGCTGCATCTTTTGGAAATAAGGGATAACCATACCCAAAAGCTGCACAACGATTGAAGCGGAGATGTAAGGCATTACACCCAATGCAAAAATTGAGGCATTGGAGAATGCACCACCAGAGAACATATCAAGCAGAGAAAGAAGACCTGTACCTGTCTGTTCGCGTAATTGAACCAACATACCAGGATCAATACCTGGAAGTACTATCTGAGTTCCTAAACGATAGATTGCAATAAGCCCAATAGTCCAACCAATCTTAATCTTAAGATCTTCTATCTTCCACATATTCATAACTGCCTTGCGCTTCCAAAAAGCGAAAAGCGCAAGAACAGCTACGATTATTAATACTACTAATAAAGGATGCATAGATTAGAGTTTTACTGCGCTACCACCCTGAGCCTCGATAGCAGCAACAGCACTCTTAGAGAATGCATGAGCCTCTACCTCAAGCTTAGAAGTAATCTCGCCATTACCAAGAATCTTAACCAAATGCTTTGAAGAAACAAAGCCTGCAGCAATCAGATCAGCAACAGTAACCTTTGTCAAATTCTTAGCGTCAGCCAATGCTTGGATTACACCAATATTGATAGCCTTGTATTCAACACGGTTGATATTCTTGAAGCCGAACTTGGGAACGCGGCGCTGCAAAGGCATCTGACCACCCTCGAAGCCAATCTTCTTTGAGTAACCAGAGCGTGACTTTGCACCCTTGTGACCACGGGTAGAGGTACCACCCAAGCCAGAACCGGGACCACGACCAATTCTCTTTCTAGTCTTTGTTGAGCCTTCAGCAGGTTTTAAACTATTTAATTTCATAACTGTAATCTTTAATATTAATTAAATTACTCAACAACTGCAACCAAGTGCTTAACCTTGTTGATCATACCTAAAATAGAGGGAGTAGCTTCATGCTCAACTACCTTGTTCATCTTGCGCAAACCGAGAGCATCGAGAGTTCTCTTCTGATCCTTCGGAGCACCGATTCTACTTTTTACTTGCTTTACTTTAATAGTTGCCATTTCTGTTCCTCCTTATCCTTTAAATACACGTTCCAAACTGATACCTCTGTTCTGAGCAACGGTTCTAGCGTCACGCAACTCTTCCAAAGCCTTGATAGTAGCCTTTACAAGGTTGTGGGGGTTTGAAGAACCCTTTGACTTGGCCAAAACGTCAGTAACACCAACACTCTCAAGCACGGCACGCATAGCACCACCAGCTACCACACCGGTACCGGCAGATGCAGGCTTCAGGAAGACCTGAGCACCACCAAAGCGAACCTCTACCTCGTGAGGGATAGTACCCTTAAGGATGGGGACACGCACAAGATTCTTCTTTGCAGCCTCTACACCCTTAGAGATAGCAGCAGTAACTTCACCAGCTTTACCTAAGCCCCAACCGATAACGCCATCCTCATTACCTACAACAACGATTGCAGCGAATGTGAAGGTGCGTCCACCTTTGGTTACCTTAGTAACACGGTTGATAGCAACGAGTCTATCTTTCAACTCGATATCGTTAGTTATCTTAACTTTATTTACTGCCATGATGATTAAAATTTAAGTCCACCTTTACGTGCGGCATCAGCCACTTCCTTTACTCTCCCGTGATAGAGGTATCCGTTACGGTCAAATACAACAGTTGTGATACCTGCCTCTTGTGCCTTCTGTGCGATAAGCTCGCCTACCTTAGCAGCCTGCTCCTTCTTAGGCATCTTTTCCATACCCAGAGAAGATGCAGCAGCCAATGTACGGCCATTGAGGTCCTCGATGATCTGAACATAGATCTGCTTGTTGCTGCGGAACACAGTCATACGAGGACGTGCAAGAGTACCTGAAATCTTATTACGTACTCTATATTTAATCTTGATTCGTCTTTCTTGTTTTGTTATCATAATCGTACTTCTTTTAAAGAATTAATTACTTAGCGCCGGCCGACTTACCCGACTTTCTGCGGATAACCTCACCAACAAACTTAACACCCTTGCCCTTGTACGGTTCAGGCTTGCGGAAAGAGCGAATCTTAGCGCATACTGCACCAAGCAGTTGCTTATCACAAGACTCCAATGTGATCAGCGGGTTCTTATTTCTTTCGGTCTTGGTCTCAACCTTGATTTCAGGAGGCAATACCATGAAGATGGGGTGTGTGAAACCCAAAGCGAGCTCCATCACGTTGCCAGTGTTAGATACACGGAAACCAACACCCACGAGTTCAAGTTCCTTCTTGTAACCCTCAGAAACACCAACAACCATGTTGTTGATCAATGCACGGTACAAGCCATGGAATGCACGCTCCTGCTTCTCATCGCTGCTACGGCTTACAATCACCTCACCGGGATTGATAGTAACAGTGATCAGAGGATTTACATATTGACTCAACTCACCCTTGGGTCCCTTTACGGTAACCACATCATCCTTCAGGGTTACTGTAACACCTGCGGGAACAGCGATAGGCAATTTTCCAATTCTAGACATAGCAAATCCTCCACATTAATATACGTAGCAAAGAACCTCACCACCAATCTTAAGATCGGCAGCTTCCTTGTCAGTCATTACACCTTTGGATGTAGATAAAATAGCAATACCCAATCCGTTAATTACTCTCGGCATATCTTTGTAGCCGGTGTACTTACGCAAACCGGGTGAAGATACTCTAATCAATTTCTTGATTGCGCTAACCTTATTAGCGGCATCATACTTCAAGGCAATCTTGATTGTACCTTGAGGGCCATCTTCTACAAACATGTAGTTCAAGATGTAACCTTTGTCGAAGAGGATCTTAGTAATCTCCTTCTTCAAGTTTGAGGCAGGAACCTCTACAATTCTGTGCTTTGCACTGATTGCGTTTCTCAACCTCGTCAGATAATCTGCAATAGGATCTGTCATAGTTTTTTTAATTAAATTAATCAGGACTCTCCTGACAATATTTATTTAACAATCTCGAATTTTCTTCTTACCAGCTAGCCTTCTTTACACCGGGAATCAAACCTTTAGAAGCCATTTCGCGGAATTGGATACGTGAAATACCAAACATGCGGATATAGCCTTTGGGACGACCAGTCAGCTTGCAACGGTTGTGCAAACGGATGGGGTTAGCGTTCTTGGGAATAGATTGCAACTTCTGAGCAGCCTCGTAAGCCTCTACAGGATCACCAGTTCTTACGATCTCCTTCAAAGCAGCACGCTTCTCAGCGTAACGAGCAACCATCTTTGCGCGCTTAACCTCGCGGGCTTTCATTGATTCTTTTGCCATACTATTAGTCGTTTTTAGCGTTCTTAAAAGGCAAACCGAACTCCTTGAGAAGAGCATAACCCTCTTCGTCGGTCTTAGCCGTTGTTACGAAAGTGATATTCATACCCAAGATGCGAGTAATGCTATCAATGTTAATCTCAGGGAAGATAATCTGCTCCTGGATACCCAAAGAGTAGTTACCCATACCGTCGAACTTGCTCTCGATACCCTTGAAGTCACGGATACGGGGCAAAGCAACACGTACCAACTTCTCCAAGAACTCGTACATTCTCTCGCGACGAAGTGTTACCATAACACCAACGGGCATTTTCTTACGCAACTTGAAGTTAGCGATGTCCTTACGAGAGATGGTAGCTACAGCCTTCTGGCCGGTGATAGCAGTAATCTCGTTGATAGCAACATCGATAATCTTCTTATCTTGTGTAGCCATACCCAAACCTTGGTTGATTACAATCTTCTTCAATACAGGAACCTGCATGGGTGAAGAATATTGGAATTGCTTCATCAAAGCGGGCGCAATGCGCTCGTTGTATTCTTTCTTAAGACTTGCAGTATTACTCATTACTTAATCTCCTCTCCTGATTTTTTAGAAACACGCACTAACTTGCCATCAGCACCAACCTTACGGCCGATACGTGTCGGCTTACCTGTCTTAGGATCTACAACGTTGAGGTTAGAGATGTGAATAGGCGCTTCTTGTTTAACAATACCACCTTGGGGATTCTTTGCGCTAGGCTTAGTGCTCTTGGAAACCATGTTGACGCCCTCTACGATAGCGCGCTGTTTCTCAACCAGCACCTTCATTACGCGACCGGTCTTGCCCTTGCTCTCGCCGGCATTTACATAAACCGTATCACCTTTCTTAATATGTAACTTACTCATTACTTTATCTGTTTTATAATTAGAGTACTTCCGGAGCGAGTGAAACAACCTTCATGTTTACTGCACGAAGCTCACGTGCTACGGGTCCAAAGATACGACTTGCTCTGAGCTCTCCAGCGTTGTTCAAGAGAACGCAAGCATTGTCGTCAAAACGGATGTAAGATCCATCAGCACGACGAATCTCCTTCTTGGTACGTACAATCAAAGCCTTAGATACGGTACCCTTCTTCAAATCGCTTGAAGGTATAACGCTCTTAACGGATACCACGATAATATCACCAACAGAAGCGTAACGTCTTCTTGTACCGCCGAGAACGCGGATACAAAGAGCCTCCTTAGCGCCGCTGTTGTCACATACTGTAAGTCTGGATTCTACCTGTATCATAATTACTTAGCTCTTTCAATGATTTCTACTACTCTCCATCTCTTAGTCTTGCTCAAAGGACGTGTCTCCTGGATACGTACGGTATCGCCAGGATGGCAATCGTTCTTCTCATCATGAGCATGGTACTTCTTCGTCTTGGTCACGAATTTACCATAAATAGGGTGTCTTTCCTTATATTTAGCAGCTACTACAATGGTCTTATCCATCTTGTCGCTCACTACAACACCGATTCTTTCTTTTCTTAAACTTTTTTCTTCCATGAGAACCAATATTAATTGTTGTTAAGCTCTCTCCAACGCAACTCAGTCTTCATTCTCGCAATCATTCTGCGCTGCTTCTTAATTTGCGCAGGATTTTCCAACGGAGAGATAGCGTGATTCAACACCATATTCTTGTAGTTAGCCTCCTCTGTACCGAGTCTCTCAACTAACTCGTTTGTTGCAATTTCTCTTATTTCTGCAATTTTCATAATCTCTACTTTTTATTAAGTTCGTTACTTCGTGTCAAGATTATTACTTAGAGAAGTCGTAATCGCGACGTACTACAAACTTAGTAATGATAGGCAACTTCTGAGCACCAAGACGCAAAGCCTCCTTAGCTACATCAAAAGGTACACCATCAATTTCGATAATCATACGACCCGGAGTTACAGGGGCTACGAAGCCTTCGGGACTACCCTTACCTTTACCCATACGTACGTCAGCAGGCTTCTTAGTGATAGGCTTATCCGGGAAAATGCGGATCCACACCTGACCTTGACGTTGCATATAACGGGTTACAGCGATACGAGCAGCCTCAATCTGACGTCCGGTAATCCATTTGGTACCCATAGACTTGATTCCGAAAGAACCAAAAGCCAACTGGTTACCTCTCTGAGCGTTACCCTTAGCAGAGCCTTTCTGGACTCTTCTATATTTTGTCTTTTTCGGTTGTAACATAGTCTTTACTCAATTAGCGATTGTTGTTTTTCTTTTTCTTGAAGTTCTTACCGCCATTACCGCGACCAGTCTCCTTTGACTGTACGAAGTTAGGAGCGAGGTCTCTCTTACCATAAACTTCGCCACGGCAAATCCATACCTTGATACCGAGGATACCTACCTTTGTCAAGGCTTCAGCCTGGCAATAGTCGATATCTGCGCGGAAAGTATGCAAAGGAGTACGCCCCTCCTTGTACATCTCTGAACGTGCCATTTCAGCACCATTCAAACGGCCCGAGATCTGAATCTTGATACCTTCAGCGCCCATACGCATAGTGTTGGCGATAGCCATCTTCACCGCACGACGGTAGGCAATCTTACCCTCCAACTGACGAGCGATGTTGTTTGCAACAATCACAGCGTCGAGCTCGGGCTTCTTAACTTCAAAAATATTGATCTGAACTTCCTTGTCAGTAACCTTCTTCAACTCCTCTTTCAGTTTGTCTACTTCCTGGCCACCCTTGCCGATAATCAACCCGGGGCGAGCGGTGCATACAGTGATAGTGACAAGCTTCAACGTACGCTCGATTACTATTCTAGAAACGCTGGCCTTTGCCAAACGTGCGTTCAAATACTCACGGATTTTGGTATCTTCTACTAAACGGTCGCTATACTGTCCGTACCAACTAGAATCCCAACCTCTGATAATACCTAAACGGTTGCTTATTGGATTAACTTTTTGTCCCATCTTTAATCTTGATTTTCATTAGTACTTTTAGAATCCACGAACAAAGTCACATGGTTTGAACGTTTGCGGATACGATAACCTCTACCCTGGGGTGCCGGTCTCATACGCTTCAGCGTAGCAGCACCATCTACAAAAATCTTGGTAACGAACAATTCGCCAGCCTCGGCCTTACGTTCGTTCTTCTGTTCCCAGTTAGCGATAGCAGAACGCAACAGCTTCTCTACATCTGCAGAAGCAGCCTTTGTAGAGAACTTCAACACACCAAGTGCACGGTTCACCTCCATACCGCGAATCATATCGCATACGAGGCGCATCTTGCGGGGTGATGAAGGAACATTGTTCAACTTCGCAAAATACTGGGTCTTCAAGGCTTCTTTTCTCTTTTCAGCCGATAAATGTTTTCTTGCTCCCATTATCTTATTTTTTTATTTACTTTACAATGGCCTGCTTATTTCTTACGGTTACCTGAGTGACCACGGAAAGTACGAGTGGGTGAGAACTCGCCCAACTTGTGACCTACCATATTCTCGGTGATATAAACAGGAATAAAATTCTTTCCGTTATGAACTGCAATTGTATGCCCAACGAAGTCAGGTGAAATCACTGAAGCTCTGGCCCAAGTCTTAACTACAGACTTCTTGCCACTTTCATTCATTGAGAGTACCTTCTTCTCAAGCGATACGTTAATATACGGACCTTTTTTTAATGAACGACTCATAATTTACTCAAGTTAATGTGGTTTTATTACTTTCTTCTCTCAATGATGTACTTAGATGAGTGCTTCTTCGGAGCTCTTGTCTTCAAGCCCTTAGCATACAAGCCCTTGCGTGAACGTGGGTGACCTCCCGACTGACGGCCTTCACCACCACCCATTGGGTGATCAACAGGGTTCATAACAACACCACGGTTGTGAGGACGACGACCCAACCAACGTGTACGGCCAGCCTTACCTGAGCTTTCCAGAGCGTGGTCTGAGTTACCTACACTACCGATAGTAGCCTTACAAGCACTCAAAATCTTTCTCAACTCACCTGAGGGGAGCTTGATTACACAGTAATCACCTTCACGAGAAGTCAACTGAGCAAAGTTACCTGCAGAGCGAACGAGCACAGCACCTTGACCCGGACGGAGCTCGATGTTGTGTACTACGGTACCTACAGGAATATTCTTCAGCGGGAGCGCGTTACCTATCTCAGGGGCTGCATTCTCGCCAGAAACGAGTGTCATACCTACTTGCAAACCATTAGGAGCAATAATGTATCTTTTCTCACCATCAGCGTAGAACAACAGAGCGATACGAGCCGAACGGTTCGGATCGTACTCGATTGTCTTAACTACTGCGGGAACACCGTCTTTTTCTCTCTTGAAATCAATAAATCTGAATTTTCTCTTGTGGCCGCCACCCATGTAGCGCATGGTCATCTTACCTACGTTGTTACGACCGCCGGTAGAGTTTTTACCGCAAACAAGAGATTTTTCTGGTACCGATGCAGTAATCTCTTCGAAGGTACCAATAATCTTGTGTCTTTGCCCCGGTGTTGTGGGCTTAAATGTACGTACTGCCATTTCTATTAAATGTTGCTATAAAAATCAATTGTGTCACCATCCTTCAAGGTTACGATAGCTTTCTTGAAAGCGTTTGATCTACCCTTGATAAGGCCTGACTTTGTCCAACGCGCCTTATTCTTACCGGCATAACGGATTGTATTTACCTCTACAACCGTCACGTTATACAAAGCCTCAACTTCGTTCTTAATCTCCAATTTGTTTGCTTCAGGACTTACAATGAATCCGAAACGATTAGACTTCTCTGTGATAGAAGTCATCTTCTCAGTAACCAAAGGTTTAACGATAATACCCATTTTTTAAGCCTCCTTATTCATTAAAGTTCCTTCGATAACAGCCAGCGCACTCTCAGTTACAACCATTGCGTCTGCATTCAATACTTGATATGTATTAACAGCAGATGCAACAGCCATATCCTGACGCTGTATGTTACGTGCTGACAAATATACGTTTTTATTTGCTTCGGGCAAAACCATAAGCAACTTTTTACCAGCCACTTTGAGATTTTGCAGCAATTCTACATATTGCTTGGTCTTGGGTGCCTCGAAATTGAAATCTTCAACTACCAAAAGAGCATTTTCCTGCACCTTGTAGCTGAGCGCTGATTTACGTGCAAGAGCCTTAACCTTCTTGTTCAGTTTGAAGCCATAGTCACGGGGCTGGGGACCGAATACACGACCACCACCTACCAATACGGGAGAGTTGATGTCACCACGACGTGCACCACCACCACCTTTCTGGCGGCCAAGCTTGCGTGTTGAACCTGAAATCTCACTTCTTTCCTTTGATTTATGAGTACCCTGACGTTGGTTAGCCATATACTGCTTTACGTCCAAGTAGATGGCGTGGTCATTGGGCTCAATGCCGAAGATAGCATCGTTCAAAACGATCTTTCTTCCGGTGTCTTCACCTTTAATGTTATATACGCTAACTTCCATTATTTCTCAACAATTACGATTGAACCATTGTAACCAGGAACAGAACCCTTCACTACGAGGAGATTGTTCTCAGGTTGTACTTTAAGCACTTGCAAGTTATGGATTGTAACACGCTCGTTACCCATATGACCGGCCATACGCATGCCCTTGAACACCTTTGCGGGGTACGAACAAGCACCAATAGAACCCGGCTTGCGTGCACGGTTGTGCTGACCGTGAGTTGTCTGGCCTACACCACCGAAACCATGTCTCTTAACAACGCCTTGGAAGCCTTTACCCTTTGATGTGCCCACTACAGATACATAAGCTGTATCGCTGAACAGATCTACGGTGATAACGTCACCCAAGTTGTACTCATTCTCAAAATTCTTGAACTCGGCCAAGTGTCTCTTGGGAGTTACACCAGCTTTCTTGAAGTGTCCCATCAAAGGAGCAGATGTGTGCTTCTCCTTCTTGTCCTGGAAGCCTACCTGTACGGCAGCATAACCATCCTTCTCGACACTCTTTACCTGTGTAACTGTACAAGGACCTACTTCGATAACAGTGCATGGAACATTCTTACCATCGGCACTGAAAACGGATGTCATTCCGATTTTTTTTCCTAATAATCCTGGCATTTCAGTTAATTTTTAAATAATCACACTTTAATTTCTACTTCCACTCCACTCGGCAACTCCAGCTTCATGAGCGCATCAACGGTCTTAGCTGTAGAGCTGTAGATGTCGATGAGTCTCTTGTAAGAAGAGAGTTGGAACTGTTCACGCGACTTCTTGTTTACGAAAGTCGAACGGTTTACTGTAAAGATTCTCTTGTGTGTAGGCAATGGAATAGGACCGCTAACGATAGCACCTGTAGCCTTCACTGTCTTTACGATCTTCTCAGCTGACTTGTCAACCAAGTTGTGGTCGTAAGATTTCAGTTTAATTCTAATTTTTTGACTCATTAGTGTTTTTAGTTAATAATTATAATATAATAAGGAGTGGCCGATTAAGAGTCATTCGCTAATCGGCCAATCCATTTTTCATTTATACAAGGTCTGCACGACCACCGTTCTCTTCGAGTACGGCCTTTGCAATCTGACGGCTTACTGCTGCGTGATGATCGTAGGTCATAGTTGAAGTAGCACGACCAGAGGTGATACTACGCAGAGCGGTTACATAACCGAACATCTCTGCCAGAGGCACCTTAGCCTTTACTACACGAGCACCTGAGCGGCTGCTCTCCATACCCTCTACCTGACCGCGACGCTTGTTCAAGTCACCAATTACGTCACCCATATTCTCCTCAGGAGTAACAACCTCAAGGCGCATGATGGGCTCCATAATCTGAGGAGCAGCCTTAGCACATGCATTCTTGAAGGCCTGGATAGCACAGATTTCAAATGACAGCTGGTCAGAGTCTACTGGGTGGAACGATCCGTCCACGAGAGTAACCTTGAGTGAATCGAGAGGATAGCCACCGAGGATACCATTGCGCATAGCGGTCTGGAAGCCCTTCTGTACGGCGGGGATAAATTCGCTGGGAACGTTACCACCCTTCACCTCGTTCACAAACTGCAAGCCGCCCTGTGTCCAATCCTCGTCAACGGGACCAACCTTAACGATGATATCGGCAAACTTACCGCGACCACCCGACTGTTTCTTGTAAACCTCACGGAGCTCAACAGTCTGCGAGATAGCCTCCTTGTAGCTAACCTGGGGACGACCCTGATTACACTCTACATTGAACTCGCGCTTCAGACGGTCGATGATGATATCCAAGTGGAGCTCACCCATACCCGAGATTACAGTCTGACCTGTCTGCTCGTCTGTCTTAACAGTAAATGTGGGGTCCTCCTCGGCAAGCTTGGCAAGACCATTAGAGAGCTTGTCAACATCTTTCTGAGATTTGGGCTCAACGGCGATACCGATAACGGGATCGGGGAAGTCCATAGACTCGAGCATTACAGAGAGCGATTCGTCACACAATGTATCACCAGTGCGGATATCCTTGAAGCCTACACCTGCACCGATATCACCGGCAGCGATGCAATCAACGGGAGTCTGCTTGTTAGAGAACATCTGGAAGATACGTGACACACGCTCCTTCTTTCCAGAACGGGGGTTGTAAACGTACGAACCGGCAGTTACACAACCAGAGTATACGCGGAAGAATACCAAGCGACCTACATAGGGGTCTACGGCAATCTTAAATGCCAATGCAGTAGTCTTCTCATCCTCCTGAGCCTTGAGTTCCATCGGTTCACCTGTAGAAGAATCAGTACACTCTACAATAGGAGTATCGAGGGGTGAAGGCAAGAATGCGCATACATAGTCAAGCAACGTCTGTACGCCCTTGTTCTTGAACGAAGAACCGCAAAGCATAGGCACGAGCTCCATCTTCAAGGTACCGATACGCGCACACTTGATAATCTCCTCCTCGGTCACAGAGTCGGGATCATCGAGGTACTTCATCATCACCTCGTCGTCAAACTCAGCCACCTTGTCGAGCAAGTTCTCGCGCCACTTGATAGCCTCATCCATCATGTCAGCGGGAATCTCCTCTACCGAGTAGTCAGCACCCATGGTCTCATCATGCCACAGGATAGCCTTCATCTTGATGAGGTCAACCACACCCTTGAAGTTAAACTCAGCACCGATAGGAATTACCACAGGACAAGGATTAGCACCGAGCACAGTCTTCATCTGACTTACCACGCTGTAGAAGTCGGCACCCTGACGGTCCATCTTATTTACATAAGCGATACGGGGCACGTTATACTTGTCAGCCTGACGCCACACAGTCTCTGACTGAGGCTCCACACCACCTACTGCACAATAAGCAGCAACGGCACCATCAAGTACACGCAAGCAACGCTCTACCTCAGCGGTAAAGTCCACGTGTCCCGGAGTGTCGATAAGGTTAATCTTATACTGAGTATTGTTCCATTTCCAACGAGTGGTAGTAGCAGCCGATGTGATGGTAATACCACGCTCCTGCTCCTGAGCCATCCAGTCCATGGTAGCTGCGCCATCGTGCACCTCACCAATCTTATGAGTCAGACCGGTATAGAAGAGGATACGCTCTGATGTGGTAGTCTTACCAGCATCGATGTGCGCCATAATACCAATGTTTCTCGTCAGCGATAAATCTTGTTTTGCCATTTGTAAAACGTATTATATAAGTCCTTACCCAATATTAAAATCTGAAGTGAGCGAATGCACGGTTAGCCTCAGCCATGCGGTGCATATCCTCCTTACGTTTGAAGGCACCACCCTGATTGTTGAATGCATCGAGGATCTCTGCAGACAACTTGTCGGCCATAGTCTTACCACCACGCTTGCGAGCGTAAAGGATCATATTCTTCATGCTGATTGACTCCTTACGGTCGGGACGGATTTCAGTAGGAACCTGATAGGTAGCACCACCGATACGGCGTGACTTAACCTCCACCTGGGGAGTGATATTGTCAAGAGCCTTCTTCCAGATTTCGAGAGCTGAGAGCTCAGAATCAGACATTTTAGCCTTAACCTTGTCGAGTGAAGCATAGAAAATCTCGTAAGAGATGTTCTTCTTGCCATCGTACATCAGATGATTAACAAACTTTGATACCTTAGTATCGTTGAATACGGGATCCGGGAGGACCATACGTTTTTTTGGTTTTGCTTTTCTCATTTCTTTTTTGAAAAGTTTTTGTTTTCGTTTGGGGCTGCATTTCTGTTTTCTTCAACACCCACTCCTGGGCATTTACTCAACCTTTATAGCTTATCCAACAAACCAAAACGTGTAAAATACTATTTTTAGTTTTTGAGGGCTTTCCTCAGACCGCGCTCATCCGTGCAGCCGCGTTGTTAGGGTAAGCTCGGCTTACTTCTTAGCTTTGGGGCGCTTAGCACCGTACTTAGAACGACGCTGGAGACGGTTTGCTACACCTGCGGTATCCAAAGTACCACGAACGATGTGATAACGTACACCAGGGAGGTCTTTCACACGACCACCGCGTACCAATACGATTGAGTGCTCCTGCAAGTTGTGGCCTTCACCGGGAATGTAAGAGTTCACCTCTTTCTGGTTTGTCAAGCGCACACGAGCTACTTTTCTCATTGCTGAGTTAGGCTTCTTAGGTGTTGTAGTGTAGACACGAGTACAAACACCACGACGCTGAGGACAGCTGTCCAACGCGGGTGATTTGCTCTTGTCTGCAAGCACCTGTCTGCCTTTTCTAACTAATTGTTGAATTGTTGGCATTTTGTTAATTTTTAATTATTTATAATTTAGTTAATGTCGTTTCAGTCGAATACAGGCACAGTCCACCTCATATTCGGGGTGCAAAGTTAGTTACTTTCTTTCGATTAGCCAACAAATCTTGCGACTTTTTTCAAAGAAAATATGTTATACAACATTTTTTGAGTGCCACACACAACACAGCTGCCCATATAATATATAAAAAAATCCTCGATTTGAGTCGAGGAACCTGAAGCATCTGAGGTATAAGACAGTACGGACAAAGTGTATGATAAGGTAATTGTTCTCACCATTACATTAGAGCTGTAAACATCGGTTATATATATGGTAAAGCATTAACTCAGCACAGGGGCGTTTTGCTCACACTCCATCATATCTGCTTCACCCCAATGAGAGTATCAATATAGAGGCGGATAGAAAGCATCCTCAATATGCTCGACCATCTGATTACCTGGTTCGCCAGTAATGGCAATGACATCAAAGCGCACAGGCCACGAAATACGGTGATAACGCACATAAGCATGAGCAGCCTGAACCAATCGACGTATTTTGTCATCAGTGACAGCATCCACGGGGTCGCCATAACGGTTGTCCCGACGAGCCTTCACCTCCACAACGACAAGCACGCCATTCTTCTGCGCCACAATATCAATTTCCTTATGTCCGAGACGCCAATTACGATTGCGTATGGTATACCCGCGAGCCATGAGATAAGCCACCGCACGGTCTTCACTAATCCTCCCGAATTCATTGTGTTGTGCCATAATATACCATTATATAATAATTGCCGTAAAGTTAGGTATTTATAGCTGTATACCCAACAAAAAAGGAGAAAAGTTAGAATCTGTTCTTAAATTATTTTGAGCTTAGCTAAGAGGTATTTGGGTTAGATCTGTGCTGTCAAGGCGCAGTAAATAGTGGCCTATTTACAAGCCTCGAGAGGGCAAAGACGCCCAAAAGAGTCTCAGATAAGCCAAAAAGCAGACTCAAACACATATTAGCGATAATTTTAAAACAGATTCTTAGGTGTGCTATTGTCGGATTTTCAAATAATCCTCTTATCTTTGCACTCAAAGATGTAACCCATAATCCAAGATTCCGAAATCCATGCTCCCCATCCATTTCGCCCCACTGCAAGGACATACCGATGATGTATACCGCCGCACACACTACCAGCTGATTGGCGGTATAGAGCGCTACTACACTCCGTTCGTGCGGGTGGAGGCTGGTGACATACGCTCCAAGGACCGACGCGACATAGATCCGAAAAATAACATAGGGGTACCGGTGACCCCACAGGTGATATTCAAGAATGCTAAGGAGCTGCTCTTCCTCGTCGAGGAGGTGGAGGCACTGGGATATCAGTCGATAGACCTCAATATGGGCTGTCCCTTTCCCCTGCAAGCAAAGCACGGGCGCGGATCGGGACTGCTCGCCCACCTCGACATCGTGGCCGAGGTGGCCAACATCATTAAGGCACGACCACAGCTGGTCTTCTCAGTAAAGATGCGTCTGGGATGGGAGAATGCCGAGGAGTGGATGGCCATACTGGATATCCTCAACGACACTCCCCTAACCCATATCGCCTTGCATCCGCGCACGGGTGTGCAGCAATACAAGGGTAGTATCGACGAGGGTGCCTTTGCACAATTCTATGAGAACTGCCGACATCCGTTGCTCTATAATGGTGACCTGACGACGCTGGAGCAACTACATGAGATGGAGGAACGCTATCCTCGCCTGGCAGGGCTGATGATAGGGCGCGGACTGTTGGCACGCCCCTCGCTGGCACGGGAGTATACCGAAGGAGGTGAATGGAGTCACGAGGAACACATACGCACCCTGCGGATACTTCACACAAAGTTGATGGAGGAGTACGCCCGCATCGTTAAGGGTGATGCTCAGCTGCATAGTAAACTACGCTCTTACTGGGAATATACGGAACCGCTCATCGGGCACAAACTGTATAAGAAGATAATGAAGAGTGGAAACCTGAGAAACTACCTGAGCGCAATCGAAGAACTGCAATAGGCATCCAGACATGAGCAGATAGACGCCATACCACATAAGCATGGGCACGACCCACTGGCAAAGTTTCCCGAACCGGGCATACAGACCCGACTAGCAAGGGAGATAAGTTCCTCTATATCCTATACGGATACAGATACCGATCCGCCACATTAAATCGGGAAAGATATTCCCCAAATATATGGTTATATTCAATAAAAAGAATTACATTTGTCGGAAATTTATAATAAGGCAAGCTTTCTTGAGAAAAGTAAATTGAAGTAACCTAAGAAACAACCCTCAAAAGCATAACGAGACATGAAATTACTACTACTAGGCAGCGGCGGACGCGAGCATGCCATGGCTTGGAAGATAAGCCAAAGTCCGAAAGTCGAAAAACTGTACATAGCCCCCGGCAATGCCGGCACAAGCGAAGTAGGCGAGAATATAGCCCTCGCAGCCACCGATTTTGAAAGCATCAAATCTTTCGTGCTCACCCATGGCATCAACATGGTAGTGGTAGGCCCCGAAGACCCACTGGTCAAGGGTATATATGACTATTTCCGCGACGACACTCAGCTGAAGGACATCCCCGTGATAGGTCCCTCAAAGGCAGGAGCCACTCTCGAAGGCAGCAAGGATTTCGCCAAAGCCTTTATGATGCGCCATGGCATACCCACCGCACGCTACCAGACCTTTACCCAACAGACATTAGACGAAGGCATAGCCTTCCTACACACTCTACAGGCTCCCTATGTACTGAAAGCCGACGGCCTTTGCGCAGGTAAGGGCGTACTCATTCTCCCTACCCTGGAAGAGGCCGAGAAGGAATTGCGCGAGATGCTGAACGGTATGTTCGGTTCTGCATCAGCCAGCGTAGTCATCGAAGAATTCCTCAGCGGTGTAGAGTGCTCCGTATTCGTGCTTACCGACGGCAAGAGCTACAAACTCCTACCCGAAGCAAAGGACTACAAGCGTATCGGCGAGGGAGACACCGGACTCAACACGGGCGGCATGGGTTCCATCTCACCCGTTCCATTTGCTAATGCCGCATGGATGCAGAAGGTTGAAGACCGCATCGTACGCCCTACCATAGAAGGACTGGCATCCGAGGGCATCGACTATAAAGGTTTCATCTTCTTCGGCCTCATCAACGTAAAGGGCGACCCAGTGGTCATAGAATATAACGTACGCATGGGCGATCCCGAAACTGAGAGTGTCATGCTACGTCTGAAAAGCGATATCGTAGACCTCTTTGAAGGAGTAGCCGAGGGCAACCTCGAAAAGCGGGCCATCGAGTTCGATCCACGCAGTGCCGTATGTGTGATGCTCGTATCGGGCGGCTACCCCGGTAGCTACAAGAAAGGATATCCCATCACTGGCTTCGAAAATGTAAGGGGGAGCCACCTCTTCCATGCCGGGACGACAATGAAAGATGGCCAAGTGGTCACAAATGGCGGACGTGTCATCGCCGTCAGTTCGTATGGCAACACACAGTTGGAAGCACTGGCCACTTCATTCCAAAATGCTCAGACACTGCACTTCACCGACATGTATTGCCGCAGCGATATCGGGAAAGACATTCTTTGAGTCGACAAGCGGCAGACATCAATCCCCAACACCAGCCACTGGCGCTGATATAAATGAACAGATTCTACCAGTTCTTCGTACATAGTTGGGCAGCAACAGTAATTGCCGCCCTGCTATGTATGGCTGTATGGGGGCATTACATTGCGTATCACACTACAGGATGGACCGAGCTGTACCCCTCTCTTCTGAACCTCACGCTATACCTCGTCTTCGGTCTGCTCCTCAACAACGCTTACGGCCATACCGCCACTGGCAGCCAAAGGATAACACTATCCTCTACCCTATTCTTCATGGGCTGTGCCATCACCCCTCAGATAGCTCCATGGCAAGAGGGGACAATATGCCTCGTACTCATGGGCACCGCATACCACCTGCTATCCTATACCTTCCGCAACCACACCTCAATGGGAAGCTACTTCACCGCATTCAGCCTAATAGGAATTGCTAGCCTATGTAGTCCCAAACTGCTTTACATAACTCCCATACTGATACTGGCCTGCACCTTTATGCAATCACTGCATATACGCACGAGCCTTGCAGCCATACTAGGCATACTATTCCCCTACTGGACAGCCTTCTGCATTCTATACCTCACCAACAACACACACCTAATATCCTCCTTTGCCGCAGAGTTAACAACCTCTATCTTTCCTACGGCAACCATGCTCCATCTATCTACCGGTACAGGCCATAGCCTAGCCATTCCTACAATCGTGCTACAGATCGGATGGACGTTATTGCTCGTGCTACCGGCCATTGCCCATATAGCTTCAGCCACGTCAAGCATAGAGACACGTGCCAATCGATATTTCCAAATCGGCAACTTCGGTATCCTGCTCATTACCGTATTAGTGCTTCCCTCACTACGCACCACCCTCTTGCCAGCCATACTGATGCTTACCGCCATCATAGGCTACAGCTTCTTCGTCACTGGCAACAAGAGACGCGGACGGAACATATGGGCCCTTGTATTGTTAGTATTCTGGTTGTTTACCTTAGGACTATACGTATGGAACAGCTAATAGCTATTCTTACCGACATTGCCATAAGCTATGGTTCCTGGGGAATGTTCGTTGCAGCTTTCCTTGCAGGCAGCATACTTCCATTCAGCAGCGAAAGCGTGATGCTGGCACTTCTGGCCGCCGGAGTCAGCCCTTGGACACTGCTGCTGATGGCCTCCACTGGCAACTCGCTTGGTGGTATCACCTGCTACTATATCGGTCGCCTCACCACCCCAGAAAAAGTTCAACATCTTTTTCGCATCAAGCCTCAAAATATGGAGCGAGCTCGGAAGCTCGTGCTCCGCTGGGGAGCCTGGATGGGGTTCCTATGTTGGCTCCCATTCCTTGGCGATGCCATTCTTGTCACTTTGGGCATCATACGGTCAAACCCCTTAGCCACCAATATAGCCATGATTCTCGGCCGCACCCTTCGCTATACCACCGTTTTGCTGTCCGCCGTAGGGTTAGGGAAACTAATCTTTTGATAACCAGCTTGTGATATGCTATGTTCTATCGCAAGGTCTTCTGTTCATAAAAACACGCGATATCTACGCAAATCTGTCGTGCGCCCAAACGCCCTGTTCATTATAGCGAACAGGCGTCCGGTTCTCGGCGTTGTCCCGCCGAATCATGCAAGTTAACTTTTTTCGTTCGGCTTGCACTATCTTTAATCTGCTTCGCAGCTTGAAATTAGGCATCACTTCAGAAATGCCCGAATAAATTTGGCATTTCGTTCGGCTTGCACTAATTTTGTCACTTAAAATAAATAAATATAATAAAGAATATGAACGAACAGCTTTTTTCAACACTCCCGTATAAAGTGGCCGACATGTCGTTGGCCGAGTTTGGACACAAGGAAATAGACATGGCCGAGCATGAGATGCCGGGCCTGATGGCGCTGCGCGAGAAGTATGGCGACAGCAAGCCGCTGGCAGGAGCACGCGTGATGGGCTCGCTGCACATGACCATACAGACGGCCGTGCTCATCAAGACGCTCAAGGCACTGGGCGCCGAGGTGCGCTGGTGCTCATGCAACATCTACTCTACACAAGATCATGCCGCAGCTGCCATTGCCGACCTCGGCGTGCCCGTGTTTGCCTGGAAGGGCGAGACGCTGGCCGACTACTGGTGGTGCACGCTGCAGGCGCTGAACTTCGGCGGCGGCAAGGGTCCCAACGTAATTGTTGACGACGGTGGCGACGCTACCCTGATGATACACCTGGGCGTGGATGCCGAGAAGGATGCGGCAGTGCTCGACACACCCTCGGGCGGTGAGGACGAGGCTGAACTGAAGGCTATACTCAGGCAGGTGCTGGCCGAGCAGCCGGGCCTGTGGACCGCCATGGCCAAGGAGATACGCGGCGTGAGCGAGGAGACCACCACGGGTGTGCACCGCCTGTACCAGATGAAGGAGGAGGGCAAGCTGCTGTTCCCCGCCTTCAACGTGAACGACTCGGTGACGAAAAGCAAGTTTGACAACCTCTACGGCTGCCGCGAGTCGCTGGCCGACGGCATCAAGCGTGCTACCGACGTGATGATTGCCGGCAAGGTGGCGGTGGTATGCGGATACGGCGATGTGGGCAAGGGCTGCGCACATAGCCTGCGCTCATACGGCGCCCGTGTGCTGGTGACCGAGATTGACCCCATCTGCGCACTGCAGGCTGCCATGGAGGGATTCCAGGTGGTGACCATGGAGGAGGCTTGCTCACAGGGCAACATCTTCGTGACCACCACAGGCAACATCGACATCGTGCGCATAGAGCACATGACCGCAATGCCCGACCAGGCTATCGTGTGCAACATAGGCCACTTTGACAATGAGATACAGGTGGAGGCACTGAAGAACTATCCCGGCATACGCCGCGAGAACGTGAAGCCGCAGGTAGACCGCTACTACTTCCCCGACGGACACAGCATCATCCTGCTCGCCGACGGACGTCTGGTGAACCTGGGCTGCGCCACCGGTCACCCCTCATTCGTGATGAGCAACTCGTTTACCAACCAGACACTGGCACAGATAGAGCTCTACGGCAAGCAGTACCCCATCGACGTGTATCGCCTGCCCAAGCACCTCGACGAGGAGGTGGCTCGCCTGCACCTGGAGCGCATTGGCGTACACCTCACCACACTCACACAGGCACAGGCCGACTATATCGGCGTGAAGGTGGAGGGCCCCTATAAGGCGGAGCACTATAGATACTAAATAATTAGTTAAGAGGGAAGAGGGAAGAGTTGCCATCCGGCTTTTCACCTTTCCCCTTATCCCTCTTCACTCTTCCCTCTTAACTCTTCCCTCTAATGACTTCCGTTTGCGTATACTGTGCCTCGAGCACACAGATAGATGAAAAATATTTCCGTGCCGCCGAGGAGCTGGGCCACCTGATTGCCGGGCATGGCCTGACACTGATTACCGGAGCGGGCAAGCTGGGCTTGATGAACACCATTGAGAATGCGGCCCTCGAGGCGGGCGGCAAGGTGACAGGCGTGATACCCACCTTCATGGTGCGCGAAGGATGGCACCACGAGGGGCTGACCGAGCTGATAGAGACACCCTCGATGCATGAGCGCAAGCAGACGATGGCCAACCTATCGGACGGCATCATCGCCCTGCCGGGCGGATGCGGCACCCTGGAGGAGCTGCTCGAAATCATCACCTGGAAGCAGCTGGGACTCTATGTGAACCCCATCGTGATACTCAACATAGACGGATTCTACGATGCACTGCTGGCCCAGCTGGAGAAGGCCGTGGAGGAGAACTTCATGCGGGCCATCCATGCCGACATATGGAAGGTAGCCACCACGCCTGCCGAGGCCATGGAGCTGCTGCTCAGCACACCGAAGTGGGACAAGAACATACGCAAGTTTGCAGCCATATAGGACAAAAGTAAGACTAGAACGCACTACAAGTCATGGAATGGGCAGAAAAGATACAAGGCATCGTAACCGATAAGGCTATATATACCGACAATTGGGTTATCGGCGCCTTATTGCTATGCTTCCTGATTATCGTACCCACCATAGCCTACGGCAATTCATTCTTAGGAGGATTGTCCAAAAGTTTTTTTCAGACCCGCGAGAGTGTTGATACGGAAGAGGCGTATACAAATGCAAGCGAATATATCATGCGTCTGGCCCTATTGATAGGCTCTTTCATCACTACAGGTGTCGCCATGACAACGTTTATCCGAAAAAGCCAACCCGAGAGCACATACCCCATCTACCAATTGATGTTCCTCTTCCCCGCATTCACGGCTGTTTTTTTCGTGATTAGACAAACTGTTTTCTCATTAGTCAATAAGATTTTCTTTGGGAACCCACATGCCACTGTGTGGCGATATCACTATTCCAGTCTGACTATTCTTTTCTATATACCTTTTTATATTATCACACTAGCTTTTGTATTCTTTCAATTAGACCCAAAAACCTTCTTAATCACCACATCGCTCCTCTTGGTTCTATTTGAAATGTGCTTGTTTTTCAAAGGTTTTTGCATCTTTTATGTGAAAAAATATGGCGGTTTGCAATTATTTATCTATCTTTGCACCCTCGAACTAATGCCCCTCCTTTTAGTAGGTAAAGCATTGGTTTTATTTTAAATAAAAAGAACCAAAAAACAAACGCTTAAAACCTTGGAAATAACTAAGATTCTTGTTTCGCAGCCCAAGCCGGCATCGGACAAGTCGCCTTATTTTGATATTGCACGCAAGCACGGAGTGACGATTGACTTCAAGCAGTTCATCAAGATTGAAAGTCTGAGCTCCAAAGATTTCAGACAACAGAAGGTAACGATTCTAGACCACACCGCTATCGTATTCACGTCACGTCATGCCATAGATCATTTCTTTGGTTTGTGTGCTGAATTGCGCATAACAGTACCCGAAACCATGAAGTACTTTTGTGTATCGGAAACGATTTCCCTATACATTCAGAAATACGTACAGTACCGTAAGCGCAAGGTATTCTTTGGCTCGAACGGCAAAATGGACGGTTTACTTCCCATAATGGTCAAGCACAAAAATGAGAAATATTTCATACCCCTTTCAAGTGTGCACAATGATGAAATCAAAGATATGCTCGACAAGCACAACCTGCAACACTCAGAGGCCGTGATGTACCGTACCGTAAGCCATATCTTCGAGAAGGGAGAGCTGGAGGGATATGACATGATGATTTTCTTTAGCCCTTCCGGTATCGTTTCCCTAACGGAAAACCTTCCCGACTTCAAGCAGGGAGACATGAAAATTGGATGTTTCGGACCTGCGACTGCCGCTGCCATTAAAGAGGCTGGGCTTCGCCTCGATCTCGAAGCACCTACGGTAGAGGCTCCTTCCATGACGATGGCATTGGATCAATATCTCACAAAGGTTAACAAATAGCATACGACAATCAACACATCGAGCTGCAGCCGTCGGTTTGCAGCTCGTTTCTTTTCACCATGTCCACACCGAGAAAAAACATCTTCAAAAAGGAAGAGCGCCTATGTAGCCGCACTCTGATAGATTTTCTCTTCCAGGAAGGAAACTATTCAGCAAAGGTATATCCCATCCGAGCAGTTTTCATGTCTACCGAGAATCATCAGCAGGAAGGTGTATCTGTTCTCATCAGTGTGCCCAAGAAACGCCTACGCCATGCCATTGACCGCAATCGAGTGAAGCGCCAACTCAGGGAAGCCTATCGAAAGAATAAGCACACATTAACAGAGCAGGTGAGACAGAGCGGAAAGGGGTTGGCAATCGTATTCATCTATGTTTCCACAGAAATAGAACCATCTAACCGCATCGAAAAACGAATGGTCCAATTATTGGACAAAATAGGAGCTGAGCTATGAAAAGATTGCTGACATTCATCCTACTGCTCCCGATATACTTCTACCGGACCTGCATTTCTCCATTCACCCCACCATCCTGCCGATTCACGCCCACGTGCTCGCAATATGCCATTGAGGCACTGAAGAAGCATGGTCCCTTCCGCGGACTCTATTTGGCAATACGCCGCATCTTACGATGCCATCCGTGGGGAGGGTCGGGTTATGATCCTGTACCATGAGCATCTACGACATACATACCCACTGCCTCCCGCAAGATCCAGGTACTGCTATCGTACAGCTTACCCCCGACAACTTTTACTGTGTCCCCAAACAGTATTACTCGGTAGGGATACACCCTTGGGAGATTACCCCAAACTGGCAAATACAATTGGGTCAAATGGCAATCATGGGTCTCTGCCCCCAAGTGCTGATGATAGGCGAAGCAGGATTAGACAAAACTAAAGCTGCGGTACCCATAGAAGAACAGACAATCATTTTCCGAGAACAAGTAAAACTAAGCGAGATACTACACAAACCGCTTATAGTACATTGTGTCAAGGCCATGGACGAGCTACTCCACATCCACAAAAGGAGTAAGGCAACACAACCCTGGATATATCATGGCTTCCGAGGAGGAAAGGAGCAAGCAAGACAGCTAAGGAATGCTGGTATTTACATCAGTTTAGGCAAATACTACAACACTGACCTTCTGCAAAGCTTCCCTTTGGAAAATTTACTGTTAGAGACCGATGACACAAGTGATATAGATGCCATATACCATTCTGTATCAGAGAAGCTACATATCGGAAAAGACGAGTTGGCGCAACTCGTTTCTTCAAATATCCAGCGCTTACTGGACTCTCCTTTCTAAACAATATCGCTTTATACGAGAGAATATCGTTCCTGTATCTTATCAAACAGAAGAAATAGTTCGTCCACCGTTTCCGCACGTAACATAGCTATCCGCAACTGTTTGAAATCTGGTAGCCCCTTAAACAAGGGCGTCGCTGCCAAATGGCGGCGTATATGCAAGATGCCACGTCGCTCATCGAGCCTGGCAACACTCTGCTGCACCTCCTCACGCAGATATCCCAGACATTCGCTAAACGAAAGCGAAGGTAACAAATCGCCCGTTTCAAGATAATACTTTATCTCACGGAATATCCAAGGTCGCCCAAAGCTAGCTCTCCCCACCATTATTGCATCTACCCCATAGCGGTCAAAGCACTCCTTCGCACGTTCGGGAGTAGTGATATCACCATTACCTATAATTGGAATAGATATGCGCGGATTGCGCTTCACTTCACCTATAAGCGACCAGTCTGCCTCGCCTGTATACATCTGTGCACGAGTGCGTCCATGTATGGTCAAAGCCTGTATGCCACAATCCTGCAGCCGTTCAGCCAGATTTACTATAATCTTATGATCGTCATCCCATCCCAACCTTGTCTTCACCGTCACTGGCACCTTTACCGCATCCACCACAGCACGTGTAATCTCCAGCATCAACGGGATATTTTGTAGCATACCAGCGCCCGCTCCCTTTCCTGCCACGCGCTTCACAGGACAGCCAAAATTCAGATCTATCACATTCGGATTCACCTCCTCCACTATACGAGCTGCTTCAACCATGGTGGCAACATCCTTACCATAAATCTGAATGGCCACAGGGCGTTCTTCATCGCTAATGGCTAATTTCTGAATTGATTTATTCACTTGCCGAATTAATGCATCGCTCGACACGAACTCCGTATACACAAAATCCGCACCAAACCGCTTGCACATCAAACGGAATGAAGCATCGGTGACATCTTCCATTGGAGCCAACAAGACCGGATACTTCCCTAAGTCAATGCCAGCTATCTTCATTGCACTTCCCAAGTATCGTTGGTAAGGAGGAGTTCCTCGAAGGTGTGGTAGGCCTTCTTCTCCTTCACCTCGGCAATCTGCGCCTCTACAGCCTCATCATAGGTGGGTGCCTCCACATCACGGATGACACCGAGGGCAATGGGGAAGTCGGGGCCTTCCATCAGCGCCAACTTGAGCTGCAGGGTATTGTCCTCACAGTGGGCATCGTGTACGAGGATGTCGTCGATAGTCACGCCATTCTCACCAATCTTTACCACCTTGAGGCCGAAGCCCTCTTGCATAAGTCCGTACTCGTTGTTCACACCGAATACCATGGGCTGACCATGACGCAGGTAGATGGCATTCTTGGCGCGTCCCTCCTTATTATACACGCTGTCGTGGGTACCGTCGTTGAAGATGACACAGTTTTGCAGTATCTCACACACCGAAGCACCCTTATGAGCATGAGCAGCTTTGAGGATCTCTACGGTGCCTGGAGCATCGGTCGCCACGGCACGGGCAAAGAAGTGCCCTCGGGCACCGAAACAGAGTTCGGCCGGGCGGAAGGGATCTTCCACTGTACCGTAGGGGCTTGACTTGCTCACGAAACCACGCGGACTCGTGGGCGAGTACTGCCCCTTGGTGAGGCCGTAGATGCGGTTGTTGAGCAATATCATGTTGAGGTTGATATTGCGGCGATTGGCGTGGATGAAGTGGTTGCCACCGATGGCGAGGCCGTCGCCATCGCCGCTCACCTGCCATACAGAAAGCTCGGGATTGGCCACCTTGCAGCCTGTGGCGATGGCAGCAGCACGTCCGTGGATGGTGTTCATGCCATAGGTATTCATGTAGTGGGGCAAGCGACTCGAACATCCGATACCAGATATCACGGCGATATTGTGCGGAGCCACGCCTATCTCGGCCATAGCCTTATGGAGGGCGGCGAGGAAGAAGTGGTCACCACAGCCGGGACACCAGCGCGGCTGACCTTTCTTGTAATCTTGTGCTGTATAACTCATATAGACTTATTTTTTAACCACAGATTTCACGGATTACTCTGATTAATTATTGAGAGTAACATGTCTTCTGCTGTTTGTTTTTTATTTTCTCTACCACAGATTACGCAAATTACACGGATTAGTAATATGAATAATAATCTGAGAAATCTGTGTAATCTGTAGTTTTACTATATTATAAAACGTTCGTAGCGCAATGATGATTCTCCAAAGTTGACAAGCAAAGCGACCTCAGCGTCAGCTACCTTACCATAGTTGATGGCTTGTGCACGGTGGATGTCCTCCAATTCCTTCACAGCTTTCAGCTCTACAATGATATGGTCAAAGCAGATGAAGTCAGGGACAAATAGCGAATCCAATTGTACTCCTCGGTATGAGACATGTATTGGCTCTTCACGCTTGTAGGGAATACCTTGCGCTTGAAATTCTATCTCCAATGCATCTTGATAGACCTTCTCGGTAAAGCCACATCCCAGATACTGGTGCACAGCCATAGCTGCACCAATAATCTGATATGTCTCTTCCTTATATATGAAGTTGCCTGTCATGATGCTTACTTTCTTGTCAACCACAGATTTCGCGGATTGCACGGATTGGTAATATGAATAAATAATCTGAGAAATCTGTGTAATCTGTGGTTTATATAAACAATCCTAGTCCAAGAGGGGGGCCAAGTTTTGAACCAGTGTGCTGACTTCAAAGGGCTGTCCCTTTACCTCGTTGTACTGGCAAGGTGAGAATCCGTCGACCTTCATGCGTAGCCACGCAGCCAGCTGGCCCGAGTTCTGCTCAGCCACCACCACCTTAGGATACTTGCGCAGCACCTCAGCGGTGTTCTTGGGCAGCGGGTTGATGTACTTGAAGTGGGCGAGCGCCACCTTCTTGCCTGCAGCACGCATCTCGTCCATAGCGGCATGAAGATGTCCGTAGGTACCGCCAAAGCCCACGATGAGCAGGTCGGCATCTTCGGCATCGCCCTCTACTACGAGGTCGGGCACAGGGATGGCATCCACCTTCTGCTGGCGCAGGCGCGTCATCAAGTCGTGGTTCTCGGGGTCGGTAGAGATGGCACCTGTCTTGTTGTCCTTCTCCAAACCACCGAGGATATGCTGGAATCCTTCGCGTCCGGGCACTGCCCAGTAGCGCACGCCATTCTCCTCCTGACGCTGGTAGGGAGTCCATGTACCTTTCAGCTCTTCAGGCACATAAGGTGGATTGATAGCAGGATATTCAGCCAGGTTGGGCAGGCGGAAGGCACCAGAGCCGTTGGCCACGAAGGCATCGGTGAGCAGCACCACGGGAGTCATGTGCTCCAAGGCAATCTTACAAGCCATGTAGGCAGCATCGAAGCAGTCGGTGGGCGATGTGGCTGCCAATACCGGCATGGGCGATTCGCCGTTACGGCCAAAGAGCACCTGCAGCAGGTCGGTCTGCTCCGACTTAGTGGGCAGTCCCGTAGCGGGTCCTCCGCGCTGTACGTCGAGTACTACGAGCGGAAGTTCCATGATGACGGCGAGGTTCATCGCCTCGGACTTGAGGCAGATGCCGGGTCCAGAGGTGGATGTCACAGCCAAAGCGCCTGCAAACGAAGCGCCAACAGCCGAAGCGCATCCGGCAATCTCGTCTTCGCACTGTACGGTGGTCACGCCCAGCGACTTGTGCTTCGACAGCTCGTGCAGCACGTCGGTAGCCGGAGTGATGGGGTATGAGCCCAAGTAGAGCTTCAGGCCAGCCTTCTCGGCGGCTGCGATGAAGCCGTATGCTGTGGCCTTGTTGCCCGTGATGTCCATATAGCGACCGGGCACCTTGTGCTTGGTCTCCACACGGTATACGTTGGTTGCCGAGCTATGGGTGTTGTGTCCGTAGTCGTAGCCGGCCTGTATCACCTTGATGTTGGCCTCTGCCAATGCGGGTTTCTTGGCAAACTTCTCGCGTAGATAGTTGAACGCCACGTTGAGGTCGCGGTCGAAGAGCCAGCACACGAGTCCGAGGGCAAACATGTTGCGGCACTTGAGCACCGCCTTAGGTTCCATACCGCTGTCGGCGAGGCAGTCCTTCACCATCTGTGTGATGGGGCATGCCACTACGCGGTCGGCGTCGATATTCATCTCCGCCAAGGGATCCTCGGTGGCGAAAGCGGCCTTCTTCAGGTCCGACGGACCGAACGAGTCGGTATCTATAATAATGGTAGCGTCGGGCTTGGCATAGCGGTACTGTGTCTTCAGTGCAGCAGCATTCATGGCTACCAGCACGTCGCACAGGTCACCGGGGGTATACACCTTGCCCGAACCGATATGTACTTGGAATCCCGACACGCCCGTAAGGCTTCCTTGCGGGGCACGTATGTCGGCCGGATAGTCGGGGAAGGTACAAATGTCGTTACCTACGGTAGCCGATACGGTAGAAAAGATATTTCCCGCCAGCTGCATACCGTCGCCCGAGTCGCCGGAGAAGCGCACGATCACCTCGTCGCGCTCTTTTACGATGATTTGTTCACTCATTGTCTTTAATATCTAAATATATCGGCTGCAAATTTCGGCATTTTTACTGAATAATGAAACACATTGCCCCATTATTTCCTATACTTATAACATTCTAAAACAATTAGGATTCTGCAAAAAGGCTAGAACCATTGCAAAAATATTTCAACGCATCAATAAAATAGAAATCAAGAAATAATCGAACTCGGAAAGGGCAAGAATCATTAATCCTAAAGAAAACTATCAATGAGCCCAAGAAAAAGATAATGCCTCATCAGAGAACACACACCATGATAGTCCGACAGCAGAATCACTACTACATTTAATACACTCCCAACGTACGTTTCCGCTTCCACACAGCGAACCATGCGATAGCCACGAGCACAGCTACACCACCGATGGCATACGACACCAGCTGAGGCAGTTGGAAGCCTTCGGGAGCGATGCAGATGTAGGTGACGCTGACACAGGTCATGAACAGGGCGGGGATAAGGGTTACCCAATAGGCATGCTTCTTCTGCTGCACCAAGTACACGGTGATGGCCCAGAGGGTGAAGACTGAGAGTGTCTGGTTGCTCCACGCGAAGTAGCGCCAGATTATCTTGAAGCCATCGGCATCGGCCAAGCTGTAGATGAGCACTCCCATCGTGACGAGGAAGAGCGGGATGCAGATGTAGAGGCGGCGACGGATAGTCTTCTGCTCCAAGTGCAGGATGTCGGCCAGGATGAGGCGTGCCGAGCGCAATGCCGTGTCGCCACTGGTGATGGGCGCAGCTACGATACCGAGGATGGCCACCACGCCACCGATGGCACCGAGCCAGTCCTTGGAAATCATCGTGGCCACCTTGGCACCGCTATAGGGGATGCCCGTAGCAGCATCTACCGTGCCGTGCTCGCCGAAAAACCACGTGGCAGCAGCAGCCCAGATGAGGGCCACGATACCTTCGGTGACCATAGCGCCGTAGAAGATGGGGCGGCAGTGGCGCTCGTTCTTCATGCAGCGTGCCATGAGGGGCGACTGCGTGGCATGGAAACCGCTGATGGCACCACAGGCGATACTCACAAACATCATGGGGAAGATGGGCGAGGGGTCGTACTTAGTACCGAAGCTATCCCACATCTCGGGCAGCTGGGGCGACTTGACATACAGCATGATAAGTACCCCGAAGGCCATGAAGAGCAGGGCGATGGCAAACAGGGGATAGATGCGCCCAATAATCTTGTCGATGGGCAGCAGCGTGGCCAATACATAATATAGGAAGATAGCGACAATCCAGAAGTTCACATTCAACGCCTCGGGTGTCATACCCGCCAGCAGTTCGGCAGGCCCCGACACGAACACCGCGCCCACGAGTACCATCAGCACGATGGTGAAGACGTTCATCACCGCCTTGGTGCGATTGCCCAGGTACTTGCCTATCAGTTCGGGCAGGTTGGCCCCATTGTTGCGGATAGAGAGGCAGCCCGAGAAAAAGTCGTGCACGGCACCGGCAAAGAGAGTACCGATAACAATCCATAGGTAGGATGCCGTACCGAACTGCGCTCCCATGATAGCGCCGAAGATGGGGCCGAGGCCCGCGATGTTGAGGAACTGAATCATGAAAATCTTCCACGTAGGCATGGGGATATAATCCACGCCATCGTTCATTGCCACAGCGGGCGTCTCACGCTTGGGGTCGGGACCAAAGATACGGTTCACAAAACCGCCATATACGATATAGCCGATGATGAGCAGGGCCAGTGCTACCGAAAATGTTACCATAACTAACCAATACCTATCATGAATCTGTTTGAGTTTTTTACGTCAATATGCCTTGTCTTGACTTTTACCTTTATTAAACAGATTCGACTTTTCTAAATCGGCAGCAAAATTAGTGCAAGCTAGACGAATATGCAAGTTATTAGAATGTTATTATTACTTAATTAGCATGGGTATACTCTCATTCCCATAACGGTCTATAGCAGTCACCGCATAATGGCACCTTTGCCCCTGTGAAAAATCTTTATAGATCGTATCATGCAATGAGGCACGAAGCAGATTTTTCGGATGGGAAATGTTTATTGGCAAACTATCGCAACGATAGATATTATAAGCAACAACATCAGAATCCTTCGAAGCGCTCCATTGGAGGGTCATCATTATCGAAGTCTGCTGTACAGTCGCACAATTGGGGGGCTGAGGGGCTATTGAATCCAACCACACCATTGCAGGAGGAAGTGCAGGAGAAGAGTAAAACAGACGCAAATAATCATATACTCCTTTCGTATTATCGGTGACAAACTTGGAACGGAACTGCGCTGCCCCCCCAGTAGGATGGGCTCGTATCACATTGAGTTGACGAACAATCTCTTCAAGATTCCAATTTTTCTCATCAGGGTGAAGTTGATAAGTGCCCATACCTGCAATGACATGGCGTCCATAGCTATGTTCATGCCAGTCTGTAACAAAGGGATAAAAATGCCTCCCTGCATAGTAGAGCATGGGAAAGAGAGCATCAATGATACCTTCACGCATCCATTCCTGGGCTTCTTGGTGTACGGTATGATAGGCATTCCACCCATAACTGCCGTAACGCGAAGTATCGCCATGCTTACCCAGTGTTGCTGCGCTCACACACACCCATGGTTTGATGCCTTTGACCTTAGCGTAAAGGGTACGCATAAGAGTGGTAATGTTACTTCTCCTCCAATCGTTCTTGCTCTGCCCTCGTTGCTTTGATTGATTGTAGAAAGTGACGTCAGGATAGCTACTATTCCCTTCAGGATAGCGTATATAGTCGAAGTGTATCCCGTCAACGTCGTACCGCATTACCAATTCCTCAACAAGTGCGCTGAGATGTTCTATAGTGCCAGGATGCGATGGTTCCATGTACCAAGCTCCCTTGAACCGAGTACATTGACTGCGTTTCTTTGCAGGAAGCGATTGTCGGTCATGCCCCTGCACATAGGCTGCATCACCCAAAGGAATGGTCACAAGCCAAGCATGAAGCTGCATACCGCGCCGATGACACTCTTCTATTGCAAGGGCTAAAGGGTCATAGTCAGGTGCCACACCATGCCTTCCGCTGAATACAGGAGCGAAAGGTTCTATATCTGAAGAATATATGACATCGCCACGGATACGTGTCTGCAATAAGACCGTATTGATATTGATGGCTTGCAAGCTATCAAGAATAATACTAAGATGAGCACGCTGGGCTGCATAGTTACCTTGATGTTCCTCACGTGGCCAATCAAGTCCCTTGATGGTGGTAAGCCATACAGCACGATACTCACGTTTAGGTGAATCGACAAACTGCGCAAGGACATGTGTAGGTATGATAATAGCTATTAGGAAACCCCATAGCATCCGTGCCAAAATTTTCATGGTGCAAAATTAGCACAAGCTGAGAGAAGAATCAAATTAAATCGAATAAATCCGAGATAAAGTATGATTACCATTCATTAAAACAGAAAAAGCTCTACACAAAAGAACAAGGAAGCAGGGACTATTAATAAACGAAGTGAGACATGCCTAAATCACATCTCACTCCGCTTGACGAAATATAGATTTTATTCCGCTATGCGCATAACTTTCTTTCCATCCACGAGATAAATGCATCCAGGCTGCATCTGACTACGTTCCGTCAACTTGCGTCCCTTCAAATCATATATACCTTTTCGTATAACGGCAGGCGCTTGTTCTACTATAGGAGACATAATACCCGTAGTCTCATCCTCTGCACCAAGATAATAGAGATTAAATGCGTCAACTTTATACCAAGCATCACCACCTTCAACGCCTATGGTAAGTTCGCCATCTCCAACCCACACACTATCAACCATTCCTTCGGAAAGATAGAATCGTCCCCATTCATGAGCAGCGACATGAGCGATACTGTCACCGGCAAACAATGTGACCAAGTGTCCTTCGGAGGTACCCACCATTGCCGTAAGACGATAATATCCCTTCTGTAAACCTACTATGGTCTGCTTGATAGTAGTAGAACCGGAAGTAGATTCATTATACAGCAAGTAATTACCCTCCAAGCCAACACCATAAGTAGCCAGATTACTTGCAGCACGAACCTTTGCATTTGTATCAGAAATCCATCCCGACTTGGAATTGTCCTCAAAAGAGGGATTATCGATAAAGCTGGTATAGCAGATAGGATTGCTCTTATCTTTAAGCTGCAATTTGTAAACATCTAGGAAGGCCAATAAATTATTGGCAACCTTCTTGACTTCAGAAGTTGATGTTATCGACATAGAGACAAACACTCCATCAGCCGAAGCAATAGAATCTTGTAACACTCCATTCCACTCATCTTCAACAATCGGGCTATACGCATCATATACAGACCGCGCCTCACTGATAGCAACTCCCAAATTCTGGTATAAGCGGTCAAGTGTAGTACTAACTGTCGCACGTATACGGCCTGCATCCACATTGATAACTCCCGTGAATGCCGGAATCACAGAACCAGAGTCAACAAGCAAAAAATATTGGGTATCACTTCCTGTCTCAGTATCAAGCAGATGAGAATAGTTACCAGCAATCGCATTGCCAACTACTGCTTGAAACTCTGCAATCCCCTGCGATGCTCCCTCACGGGTTACAGCAACTTGATTAGCTACTATCGGAGCGAGTGCGACATTACTTGTTGCCAACAGATAAGGAGTATGAGCCTGAAGTTTGTCAACGATATCTGCTGACACAATTTTATTCGTAATCTCTGTTGGTTGACGACAAAGATATCCAGAAGGCAGTTCCACCTCAAAAGGCAATGCCAACGTATACCACACACCAGGTTCCCAACTCGGAGAAAACATTGCTTTCTCTGCCACAAAATCATTCAATTGCCTATATGGATAACCTTGCTGTAGGCGTAAATCCTCACATTTAGAACCCGCAATAATATTATATCCACCAAAACTATTTTCTTCCATATAGAATAGCGCATTAGGGTTAGCTGCAATAGGCTGAGTAGATATACCCTTTACCGCTGTAAGATCATAAGCAATTACAGAAATATCTGTTGCCAGTTCTGCAAAACGTTTGTCATTCCAATCCCCCTTTAGAGTCATCACTCCATCAACAACAGACACGCTATCCAAACTTGCGAGAGCCACCCTAAAAGGAATAAGTGTATCGGTGGTAGCATATGCCAAGGCTACATCACTATCCACATTGGACAATTTCTCTGCCAAACGCAACTTATAATATTTCTTTGAATCTAAGTGCTCAAACACAGCCTTAAGTACTTGAACATCGTCATTCTCAAACAATGCATCTACCGATTCCTTCTTGTCAAGGACAAAATCACCTTGCTCTGTATCATAAGCCAGCAATTCAAATGTAAACTTCGGTTGGGTAGGTGTTGCCTCCATATCGTTGGATATTGTCGCTTGTACCGTAAGTTCATCATCATATAGCATACGATATGTACCCATGGAATCCGTTTCAATTACTGAGCTTGCATTTATCGCCAAATCCTGCAACGTAAGGTGAGGCTCACTAGGTTCTACTGTAACAACCGCCTTATCCAATACATTATATCGTTTGTCGGTAAGGTAAAGATAATAGGTACGTTCCAAGATTGGTTTGAATGTAGCTGTAAACTCTCCTGTCTCATTGGTTGCAAGCACCAATTCGGTATTCTTCGACGAAATAGCAGTGCTACTTGTAGGTGCCTTATCCGATGTGCTCCAATAAAGATAAAACCCGAAATAATCAAGCGTACCTTCATTGGTAACAGTTACACGTATCTCGTTATTTACTCGCTTATATAAATGGCCCACATCGATTTTTCCTTTTAGTTTCTGTTTCTTAGGAGTAATATTATACACCATACCCTGTTGCCCCGAGAAGCCATTGACCCCCGTTTCGTCATCCAAAGTATAGTAGCCATCACCTTGACCACCCCAACCAAAATTAAAATGGAACAGATTATTGTTGGCATTATACCCATCAAGGATAATGGCATGCCCGCCATTGCTAGGATGAACTCCTGCGTATACCATAGGTTGGCCTTTTGATAGATTGCTGTATACGAGATTCTCCCAAGTTGCCTGACTAGTACCTCCCTTATACTGACAAGTGCTACTCAAATTAAAATAGGAATTGTATCCATCTACAATATTGCTTATCTGTCCAGAAGTACTACTACCATATGTCTGCCAAATGCCCGCTCCAAATGCGGCATTAAGCACAGCCACGGCATTACCCATCTCTTCCGGATAACTGCGATTGTAATCATTGAGCATCAAATCCCAATGAATAGGCGTTCCTTTCGGATAACTCACGGTAACAGGTGCATCACCATAGCCGTAGGTTGGTGTTGTAGCCTGCAAGGTAGAAGGTAAATCACGACGGAAATGATGAAGCACCATTACTGCTGCCGTACAGGTACATCCCGTTACAGCACGATTGGTTGTGCCCGTAAGGAAGGGAGCCAAATTGTTATACGGAGCCGTTTGGTGCCAATGAGCTTGAATGATGGGCTGAATAGATCTACGATTGGCTGGAGCCCTCTGCATCACACGGGCTGGAGCATTTTCTGCTTGGGCTTTCTCAATCAGTTCGGCATAACCAGCAAGCATATCAAGAAGGGCAGGTGGCATATCCTCTTCTACAAAATCACCACTGTCGGTATAACCAATAATCTCAGGCAAGCAATTATCACCACTGACAATTACAAAACCTGCATTCTCACCACGGTTAATCACATAGAGCGGTGCCAATGAATCCGCATCAGAGGTCATACTACGGGTCAAAGATCGACGCATGGGGACCATCTGGGCTGACGATAAATTCTCCTTTAAATAATTTGAAGCAATCTTCAAAGCTTGCAATGGGCCAATGGGATCAGCTACCAGTCCCTCCACACTTGTTATTACCAATAATAACAATAGTAATAAATTCTTTTTCATAACAAATATTATTGTACAATGCTACAAAAGTACAATTTTTTTTAATCAAGCAAGTGATGTAAATGAATAATTTATTACTTTTGCCTATATAACATAGAGCAAGATGAACAAGTGGATACGCCGTAAACGAAATTCATGGGGATTCGGAGTGCAAAGCCCCACAGACTTTCATTTTGTGCAACATGTATTGCGTGAAGAGGCGTCTTATTATGGCTACGCAGACTTAAGAGCATTGGAGCCTAGGTTTAGCACAGACCTTCCACACTACCCCGAGAACATCAATCGGCTTCTATTTCGCTTAACCAACTACATTCATCCTGAAATAATCATAGAAGTCGGTACCGGTTCTGGACTTTCGGCTTGTGCGATGGCATTGGCTCACCCTTTAGGTAAATGCGTGACCATAGGAACGGGCACAGCAAACCTCACAGAAGCGCAAGCGGCCTTAGCCGATTGTGCACACATCACCGTAAAAAGCGGGAATGAAATAGTTCTATTCGAAGAACTCACTGAAAAAATTGAGCCGATAGAGTTACTACACATAGCACAGACTACCCATTATAAGGAGATTATATTGAAGGCTCTACAACACATAGGCGATAAGGCTTTGATTATCATTGAAGGCATACGCGACAATGATGAAAAACGGATTTGGTGGAAAGAGTTAAGAGACAATCAGCCTACAGGCATTTATTATGACCTAGGGTGCATAGGACTAATACTCTTTGACAAATCCCGCCCTAAAAACATCTATTGGGTAGACATACAAAAAAAATAAACATCAATTCACTCACACATGAAGAAGAGCAAAATATATACCCGAGGAGGCGATGCAGGTTTCACATCGCTCATTGGTGGCAGCCGAGTAAAGAAATGCCATTTACGACTGAATGCATACGGTACGATAGACGAACTCAACGCAAATCTTGGCTTGCTATCATCTATGATCGACAACGACAAGATCCTCGGAGAAAAGTGGTTATCATGGATCCAATCTCGGTTATTTGATGCAGGAGCCCATCTTGCCCAGCCTAACACCAATAACCAAGAACCCACCTGCCTTGTAATGCAGCAACATGTAGCGCAACTTGAGACACTGATAGATTCCATCGATGCCCAATTAGAGCCATTACACTCATTTATCCTACCTGGCGGATGTTCCTCAGCAGCTCAATGCCATGTATGTCGCACCATCTGCCGCCGTGCAGAAAGACTCATCATTCACCTTTCCGAAGAAGTCACGATAAACGTCGAATTATTATCCTTTATTAACAGATTGTCAGATTTTCTCTTTGTTTATGCCCGATACCTAAATAAAATAAATGGGCATAAAGAAATTTCTTGGGAGAAAGATGGTATTTGAAGAAAAAAGTTATACCTTTGCGCCTCATTTTTGAAATAGGACAAAAATAGTAATAACTTAAATAAGACACTGATATGTATTGGACATTAGAGTTAGCATCAAAATTAGAGGATGCTCCTTGGCCAGCGACTAAAGAGGAGCTTATTGACTACGCCATACGTTCTGGCGCTCCTTTGGAGGTTATTGAAAATCTTCAGGAGATAGAAGACGAGGGCGATGTATACGAAAGTATTGAGGAGATTTGGCCCGATTATCCCAGTAAAGAGGACTTTTTCTTCGACGAGGAAGAATATTGACAACTCAGAAGAATCCAAAAATAACAATACAATGAATTTTGTAGAAGAACTCCAATGGCGTGGCATGGTACACACCATGATGCCGGGAACAGAAGAACTCTTGAGTAAAGAAATGGTAACGGCCTACTTGGGCATTGACCCCACAGCCGACTCACTGCACATCGGACACCTCTGCGGTGTGATGATGCTGCGTCACCTGCAGCGTTGCGGCCACAAGCCCCTGGCGCTCGTAGGCGGTGCTACCGGTATGATTGGCGACCCCTCGGGCAAGTCGCAGGAGCGCAACCTGCTCAATGAGGAGACCCTGCGCCACAACCAGGAGTGCATCAAGAAGCAATTGGCCAAGTTCCTCGACTTCGAGAGCGATGCGCCCAACTGCGCCGAACTCGTGAACAACTACGACTGGATGAAGGACTTCACCTTCCTCGACTTTGCACGCGAGGTGGGCAAGCACATCACCGTCAACTACATGATGGCCAAGGACTCTGTGCAGAAGCGTCTCAATGGCGAGGCTCGCGACGGACTCTCCTTCACCGAGTTTACCTACCAGCTGCTCCAGGGCTACGACTTCCTCTACCTCAACGAACACAAGAACTGCAAGCTCCAGATGGGCGGTAGCGACCAGTGGGGCAACATCACCACCGGTGCCGAGCTCATCCGTCGCACCAGCGGCAACGAGGTATATGCCCTCACCTGCCCCCTCATCACCAAGGCCGACGGCGGCAAGTTTGGCAAGACCGAGTCGGGCAACGTATGGCTCGACCCGCGCTACACCTCACCCTACAAGTTCTACCAGTTCTGGCTCAACGTGAGCGACGACGATGCAGCCAAGTACATCAAGATCTTCACCGCCATCGGCCGCGAAGAGATTGAGAGCCTCATCGCCGAGCACGCCGAGGCTCCGCACATGCGTATCCTGCAGAAGCGCCTCGCCAAGGAGGTGACCATCATGGTACACTCTGAGGCCGACTATGAGGCAGCAGTAGAGGCATCGGGTATCCTTTTCGGCAACAACACCCACGACGCACTGGTGAAGCTCGACGAAGACACTCTGCTCGCCGTATTCGAGGGCGTACCCCAATTTAAAGTATCGCGCGCGAAGATTGAGGCAGGCATCAAGGCCGTAGACCTCTTTGCCGAGGAGTCAGCCATATTCCCCTCCAAGGGCGAGATGCGCAAGATGGCCCAGGGCGGTGGCGTATCGCTCAACAAGGAGAAGCTCGCAGCCTTCGACCAAGAGATTACCACCAAGGACCTGCTCAACGACAAATACCTGCTCGTGCAGCGTGGCAAGAAGAACTATTTCTTGCTGATAGCAGAATAAAAAAAGCAGCAAACACTTGCAAGGATAGAGAAAAACCTCTATCTTTGCAGCGCTTTTCAAAAGAAAGCACATGAGGATTGTCCTATGGTGTAATGGTAGCACAACAGGTTTTGGTTCTGTTTGTCTTGGTTCGAATCCAGGTAGGACAACAAAAAAAAGAAGAAGAGGCACCTGCAGGTACCTCTTCTTCTTTTCACATTATATCGAACTAATCCCTAGTCGAACAACCCTCGAATATTCTGATATACATTTTTCCCTAAATGCTTATAGGCCAATTCTGTGACTTCACGACCACGAGGAGTACGTTTCAAGAAACCTTCCTTAATAAGGAATGGTTCATATACCTCTTCCAATGTTCCTGAATCTTCTCCAATAGCAGTAGCTATGGTACCAAGACCAACAGGCCCTCCTCCAAACTTATCAATTATCGTACATAGAATCTTATTGTCAATCTCGTCAAGGCCATAACGATCAATATTGAGTGCTTCTAGAGCATAGCGAGCGATTTCAATATCTATAGTCCCAGATCCCTTAACCTGAGCAAAATCACGGACGCGACGCAAAAGCGCATTTGCGATACGAGGTGTGCCACGACTTCTGCTGGCAATCTCTCCAGCTGCTTCATAATCACATGGTACACCAAGAATGTCAGCTGATCGGGCAATAATGCGAGTAAGAATATCGGTATCATAGTATTCCAAGTGCATATTAATCCCGAAACGTGCACGAAGAGGAGCTGTGAGCATACCGCTACGAGTAGTAGCCCCCACAAGCGTGAAGGGATTGAGATCAATCTGGATACTACGTGCTGAGGGGCCTTTGTCAATCATAATATCAATACGATAGTCCTCCATAGCCGAATAAAGATACTCCTCTACTACAGGTGAAAGACGATGTATCTCATCAATGAAAAGCACATCATTGGGTTCTAATGAAGTGAGCAGTCCGGCTAAATCACCAGGCTTATCGAGAACTGGTCCTGAAGTAATCTTGAAGCCCACACCCAATTCATTGGCGATAATGTTGCTTAACGTAGTCTTGCCCAGTCCTGGAGGCCCATGCAACAGTACATGATCCAAAGCCTCTGCACGCAAGCGAGCCGCTTTGACAAATATCCTCAGGTTGTCTACAACCTTGTCCTGACCCGAGAAGTCTTCAAAGCAGAGCGGACGTAACGCATTCTCATAATCCTTGTCCTTGCCGCCAAGCTGTTGTTTATGTATATCGAAATTCTCTTCCATAACATGTTTCTAACAAGTATATCACAAAGATAAGGAATCCCAAGAGGTCTACCAAATATTTTATACTAAAAACTTCAAGGCACGCCATCAGATTGCCCCTAAAAAAATGCGCATACAAAGCCACACTTTCATTTCATAATCATTATCTTTGTATGGAGTTTCATAATGACACCTCACATACACCATGAGCGAGAAGAAGGAAAGCAAAGACTACCTGCTAAAATACAAGCAATACTTACTGTTCGAGAAATCTCTATCCGCCAACACCATTGAGGCCTACATCCACGATATTGAGAAGTTGTTACAATACCTTAGAAAGAAGGAACAAGATCCTCTGGATGTAACACTTGAACTTTTGGAGGAATTTTTATCAAACCTCCACGACACGGAAAGAATAGTTGCCCGTTCACAAGCACGCATGCTCTCGGGCATACGTTCGTTTTACCAATATTTAACGCTTGAAGAATATATAAAGGCTGATCCTACCCTACTCATCGAATCCCCCAAAATAGGGATGAAACTCCCTGAGGTCCTCAGCATAGAAGAGATCGACGAAATTCTAAACGCCATAGATATGAGCAAACCAGAAGGCCAACGTAACCGAGCAATTATAGAGACGCTTTATAGCTGTGGATTACGAGTATCAGAGGCATGCAATCTGAGACTTTCGGACCTATTTTTCAATGAAGGATTCATCAAAGTAGAAGGCAAGGGAAGCAAGCAACGGTTAGTTCCCATCTCTGAAAATGCAATTGCAGAAATTACGGCCTATATGGAGGAACGGGCAGAGATTATCATCAAGCCCGGTTACGAGGATTTTTTGTTCGTGAGTGCAAAATTCAGAAAAAATTTGTCTAGAGTCACCATGTTTCACATCATCAAAGAATTGGTAAAACTCACAAACATCAAAAAAAATATCAGCCCACACACTTTCCGACATTCATTTGCTACCCACCTACTTGAGGGAGGAGCCAATCTTCGCGTTATACAAAGTATGCTCGGACACGAAGACATAGGTACCACCGAAATCTATACCCACATTGACGCAAGCCGTTTACGTTCCGAGATCATAGAGCATCACCCTCGCAACAAAAAGCGAGCTGTTGTTGAAACAACAGATTAAAGGGACTAACAAAATAACAAAATGAAATAAAAAAGTGGCAGAAATGCACACAGATTAAAAAAAATACTTTACATTTGCTACACAAAGAATAGGAACAAATATATAAATCCCAAAATCTATACCCATGGAAAAGATTGACGAACTTGACAAAAAGATACTTGGAATCATCTCTCAGAATGCCCGTATACCGTTCAAAGATGTAGCCGTAGAATGTGGAGTGTCAAGGGCAGCCGTACATCAACGTGTGCAACGACTGACAGACATAGGCCTCATCATAGGATCAGGTTACCATGTGAATCCCAAAATGTTGGGATTCCGCACCTGCACCTACGTGGGACTCAGCCTTGCTAAAGGTTCCATGTACAAGGAAGCTATTGAGGAACTGAAGAAAATTCCCGAGATTGTAGAAGCTCATTTCACTACAGGGCCCTATAGTGTCATTGTAAAACTCTACGCACGCGACAACGAGCATCTCATGAATCTACTTAACGAACGCATACAAGAAATACCAGGCGTAATGGCTACCGAGACCATGATATCGCTTGACCAAAGTATCAAAAAAGAAATACCTATCACATTAGAATAGTATGCCAACATTCAATATCAAAGAGGAATATGCAGCTTTGCACTCCTCTTTTCCTATTTATAAACGCCGCCCCATTATCGGCATCACGGGAAACTACGACAACGGCAAGTGTACTTTACTCGAAGGCTACTATCAATCCGTCATTGAAGCAGGAGGAACTCCTCTCATCATTCCTGCATTTGACAACATCGATGCCATGGTGAGTCTACTCGAACGTATAGACGCACTTATCCTATCCGGTGGAGGCGACATCAACCCCCTCTATCTGAATGAAGAACCCATACGCGAACTCAGTTCGATAAATCCCGCCCGTGATTGGCAAGAATTGATGCTTGTACGCCTCGCCAGCAATCGTCAAATCCCTATTCTCGGGATTTGCCGTGGCCTACAAGTGATGACTGCAGCCTTAGGAGGCAAGCTCTACCAGGACATTTACAAAGAGGCTGGCGCCACGGTCAAACATAGTCAAGAAACCGAACGTCATATTGCTACGCATAGTATAAACATAGCACCGTCAAGTCAACTCGCTACCATTTTCGGGACAACTAACGTCTATGTCAATAGTTTCCATCACCAAGCCATAAAGGAAGCCGCACCTGGATTTTTAGCCACAGCCTTTTCCCCAGACGGAGTCATCGAAGCCGTAGAGAGTATCCATTGCAAGTCCATGATAGGCGTACAATGGCACCCCGAATGCATGATATTAAATAACGACCGCAGCATGATGCCTCTTTTCGATTGGTTCATAAGCGAGGCACGTTCCTTCGCAACGGCACGTAAGTTACATCAGCGCATTCTTTCCCTTGACACTCATTGTGACACCCCAATGAAGTTCGACCAGCAGATCTGTTTCAACAGTAGAGATCCACGTATCCTGGTCGATTTACACAAAATGACAGAGGGACACCTTGATGCCACCATCATGGTAGCCTACCTACGCCAACTCGAGCGAGACAAGACATCCCTTGACGTTGCCTTTGCCAAGGCCGAACGCCTCATTTCTGAAATAGAATCTATGGTAGCACAAAATGCTCATAGCGTAGGTATCGCTTACACCCCAGACGACCTCTATCGCCTTAAACGCGAGGGACGTCGTGCTTTAATGCTCGGCATAGAGAACGGTTATGCTATAGGCGATGAGATTAACCGTATTGAGCACTTCCGACGTCGCGGTATAGTATATATGACACTTTGCCACAATGGTGACAATGACCTATGCGACTCGGCACGTGGAAGTTCCGAGCATGGTGGTCTCAGCACCTTGGGCCGTGAAGCCATTCGTGAGATGAACCGTGTAGGTATGATGATAGACCTCTCACATGCTTCCGAGAACAGTTTTTACCAGGCTATCGAAGTCAGCCACACTCCTATCGTATGCAGCCATTCATCAGCTCGTGCCCTGTGTGATCACCCACGCAACCTCACTGATGACCAATTGCGTACTCTTGCAGCCTCAGGCGGTGTAGTGCAGACTTGCCTTTATGACGGGTTCCTACGACAAGAGGGAGGCGCAACAATAAAAGATGCCATCCGACACATCTGTCACATGGTGAATATTGCCGGTATCAACCATGTAGGCATAGGTACAGACTTTGATGGTGATGGCGGCGTCATAGGCTGTGCCGATGCCTCAGAGGTCATCAACCTAACTCGCAGCCTTTTGGCAGAAGGATTCTCTGAGGAAGACATTGAAAAGTTATGGGGAGGAAACTTCCTCCGCGTGATGCGCATGGTACAAGCATAAAAGATTTGTTGCAAAAGAAAACCACCCAGATCAATTCATATCTTCAGAGCAAAAGCCGTGTAAGACAGTACCAGGTGTTGACGCATAAGATATCTTCAACAACACAACACCTGCCCTAGCAACCAAAAGACTTATAATCTGTTTAGCCATTCTGAATGGCTAAACAAGTTTTATACCCTGTAGCACACTTGTCATAGGCATTGAACTATCACATCCGAGAGGAGCTTCTCCGAAAATCCAATAAACATCGTCAAATTAAAAGATGGGAATAAAAGATAGAGAGGGAGAGTCTTACGACATCCCCCTCTCATCAGAGTTCAATTGTTCCACTAATCAAGCTCTTATTTCTTTTCAATAGCTTTCTTATCCTTCTTGCTCATTACGAGGTATGCCATCGGAGCGGCGAAGAAGAGTGATGAGCAAGTACCGTATCCCACACCGAGCATCATGGCGAAGGCGAAGCTGCGGATGCTCTCACCACCGAGGAAGAAGATGAAGAGCAATACGAGCAAGGTCGTCAGTGAGGTGTTGATGGTACGAGCCAATGTGGTGTTGAGCGAGTCGTTGAAGAGCTGCTTCTTGTCGCGCTTGGGATAGAGTCCGAAGAACTCACGGATACGGTCGAAGATAACCACCTTGTCGTTGATTGAGTAACCGATAGCAGTCAAGATAGCACCAATAAAGGTCTGGTCAACGTCCATAGAGAAGGGCAGGAAACCGTGGAGCAGTGAGTAGGTACCCATGATGAGCACTACGTCGACTGCAAGGGCGATAACTGAGCCAACACTATATGCCACGTTACGGAAACGAATCAAGATGTAGATAAAGATAGCAATCCATGCGAGCACCACTGACCAAATAGCACCATTAAGGATATCTGAAGCCATGCTCGGACCTACCTTCTGTGAACTGATGATAGAGCCACCATAGTGGTTGTCGCGGTCGATGAATACATCGTAGGTAAGGTCGCTGCTGAGCAACTTGGCATCCATGAATGCTTCGTAAAGGAACTGCTCGATCTCGGCATCGATATCCTGAGCATCATCATCGATACGGTAGTTGGTACTGATACGTACGGTCTGGCCATCGCTACCAAGGGCGATTACTGATACTGAAGCATCCTCGCCAATCTTGTCGGCCAATACCTCACGAATCTGCTCGGGCTCAACCTGCTGCTCGAACTTAACGGTGAAGTTGCGGCCACCGGTGAAGTCGATACTTGAGCTCAAACCGCGGATACCGAGTGATAAGACGCTGATAAGGAGCGCTGCACCGAATACGATGAATGAGGTCTTGTATGCACCCATGAAGTTGAACTTAGGTGCACGCATCCACTTCTCAGAGAGCTTGGTTACGAAGGTGAGGTTTGTCCACTTCTCCTTACCCAAACGCCACTCGTAAACGAGACGTGTCACGAACACAGCGGTGAAGAACGAGCAAACGATACCGATAATCAATGTGGTGGCAAAACCACGGATAGGACCTGTACCGAAGTTGAAGAGGATGATACCTGTAATAATAGAGGTAATGTTAGAGTCGAAGATGGCTGAGAAGGCATTCTTGTAACCATCGGTGAGTGCCTGCTTCACAGTCTTACCAGCACGAAGTTCTTCCTTGGTACGCTCATAGATAAGCACGTTAGCATCGACAGCCATACCGAGGGTGAGCACCATACCGGCGATACCTGACATGGTAAGAGCAGCCTGGAACGAAGCCAAGATACCGAGCGTGAAGAAGAAGTTGAGGATAAGTGCGCAGTTGGCCACCATACCGGGGATGATGCCATAGACAGCACACATGTAAATCATCAATGCAATGAAGGCCAATACGAATGAGAGGATACCCTGCTGGATTGACTTCTGACCGAGTGAAGGACCTACGATGTCTTCCTGCACAATCTTGGCAGGAGCGGGCATCTTACCAGACTTAAGCACGTTTGCCAAGTCCTTGGTGTCTTCCTGTGAGAACTGACCTGTAATCTGTGACTGACCACCAGTAATCTCATTCATTACATTAGGAGCACTATAGATATAACCATCAAGAGCGATAGCGATGGGCTTATTGATGTTCTGCTTGGTAAGCTGTGCCCAACGACGTGCACCGTCAGAGTTCATGGTCATTGATACGCTAGGACGGCCGTTGTTGTCGTAGTCGTCAGTAGCTGATACGATAACATCACCTTCGAGTGGAGCGCGACCGTTGCGCTGTGTTGACTTAATGGCATAGAGCTCAAAAATCTTTCCATCCTCGTCAATAGCCTTCACACCCCACATGAGCTTGAGGTCGCGGGGCAACAGTTCTTTTACCTCGGCACGAGCAAGATACTCATCGATCTGTTTCATTTCACGGCTGTGGGCATAGCCGACCACACATCCCTGATTCTGCATTACCTGAAGGATAGAGAGCAAGGGATTCTCCTTCTTGGCCTTTGCAAGAGTAGCTGCATCTACAGCACTTTCGGTATTGTCACCAGTAAGTGCAGAGAGGTCTACGTCCTCTTCGGCAGCTTCAGTTGCCTCAGCAGCAGCCTCCTCGGCAGGAGTTTCTGCAGCCTCGGGGTTCTCCAAGGCAATGATATCGCGCAACTTGGCATCGGCAGCCATGAGGAACGGTGCTACCTCTGCAGAGGTATAGGTCTCCCAGAACTCGAGGTTAGCCGACCCCTGCAGGAGCTTTCTAACGCGCTCAGGTTCCTTAATACCGGGAAGTTCAACCATTATACGCCCCATGCTTCCCTCAAGTTCCTGAATGTTAGGCTGTGCCACACCGAAACGGTCAATACGGGTACGGAGCACATTGAATGAGTTGTCAATAGCAGCTTCCACCTCAGCGCGAAGCACAGCTTCTACCTCTGCATCGGTACTTTTGGTGTTCACCTTGTCCTTCAATTGTTGGGTAGCAAAAAGCTCGGCCAGCGTACCGTCAGGTTTCTGTTTCTTATACTCCTTAATAAATAAGGTGATGTAGTCACTGTTACTGCTTGCAGCCTCCTTAGCAGCATTGGCGATGGCAGTAGTAAATGCCTCATCGGTCTTATGGTCGGCAAGAGCCTTCACGACATCAGGTACAGATACCTCCAGAATAACGTTCATACCACCCTTAAGGTCAAGACCGAGGCCGATACCCATCTCACGTGCCTGCTTATAGGTGTAGACACCGAGATAAACTTTCTTGTTCATAATTGAATCGATATACACCGATTCACCTCCAGCATATTGCTCCGCCTTTTTGTTATGGTGGCTTGTCACAAACGTGAAGGAAAGGTAAAATGCACACACTACTGTGAGCAATACCGCAATTACTTTTACAAATCCTTTGTTTTGCATTTTGTGTTAGTTATTTTGTTCTTATTTTGTTTTATACGTTTTGCAAGAGACTATAAAATGATGGCAATAAAATCAAATAGTTTCTAACAAGGGTGCAAATATAGGACTTTTTTTTTCAACAGACGATTTCTTAGGCAATTATTTGCATCTCACCCCCCATTTTATCCAAGTAAGAGATAGCAAGAAGCTGTTTCTTTCCTATTTTGTTTTTTTCAAATAGCAAGAAATCGGATAGTGGTCCGACTGTTTGAAGTTATGGTCTACGATACAGCCATAAGATTTAAGTGACTTCGAATGTAAGATATGATCAATGCGATAAAACAGTTTGTTACGATTGTAACTGATACCTGGTCCATTGCCACTATTCACAAACGCATCGTCAAGTGTTTTTTTTAATGTCTGACATGTATAAGATATCGGCGAATCATTAAAATCCCCACAAACGACAACATAAGGCGATGTTTCTTCGTACATATCAGAAATAATTACTTTCACCTGCTCAGCACGTTTTTCCGCAGCCACCTTCAATTTATTGACCAGCTCCTTAGTCCCGTCTGCCAGGAGATTCCCTTTTGGAGCTTGCAGCATCTGTTCGTAGGTGCTTTTGTTGTCTTCATTGAGATTGTTTGATTGAAGATGACAATTGTAGACTATTATGGTATCCTTTTCATGTAGTATACTATATTTGACGCAACCATTTCCTGTGGTACTCAAATCAATGGTTTCTACACCCAAAATTGGATATTTGGATATGCAACATAGAAAACGTGCTGCAGCTTCTTTATCCGTTGACACATGGTATGACTTATAAGGATAATTTTTAAATAGAGCTTCAGCCTTTTCATTCTTTTTTATGGCATTGAAAGGACACTCTTGCAGGCAAATAATATCAGCACCGCTATTTTCAAGGTATGCAATCGTCGGGTTCTTCTTGTTGGCAGTTGAGGCCTGAATATTCGGACTGAAGATATTGTACGACAACAACCTTACAGACCCTTCAGGTGGGTTCTGACTTGTGAGGTTTATCGGCCAAAAAGCCCGTATTTGCGGAAAGCACAAAACAATTGTTATGATAGGGACAAGTAGATATGCCCGCCGAAGCAACAGCCATACAAGAAAAAATATGGCATTCGCAACCAGGACAAAGGGGAAGGCCAATCCTGCCAACGAGAGCAATGGCATATCGTCTGCAGGCAAATATGGACTATAAGCACAACAAACCAGCAGTACAGCCACCAACAAGTTTACACCAAGCAATGGATACAGGGCAATTTTAGCATACCATTTCATCGGCTACTTGCTTCAAAAAGTTTTCGTTTCTCCTCCTCGGTCAGACTACTATAACCTGACTTCTTGAGTTTCTCCAATATACCATCCACCTCTTCAGACTGCTTTTTCTTGCGAGCATTGTATTCGTAGTCCACCGTATGCCCCGAGGCATTGTTGACATGCACCTTCATCTTGGCTTTGCGGGACTTGCGTCCACGTTTACGGAAGAGGTTACCGATAGCATCCATACACACGTTTACCCAGTGGGTGATGTCGTATCCCTTGGCAAATCCCCGTACAAACCACCATCCGGCCAAGATTCCTCCCAAGTGAGCGATATGTCCGCCCGCATTATTTGAACTTACCGACAGAATATCAAAGAGCATTATGGCTAAAGCAAAATACTTCAGTTTCACCGGACCAATGAAGAGAAGATTGATCTTATAGTCGGGTTCGCGTATAGCCGTAGCAATGGCGATAGCCAGCACTGAAGCCGAGGCCCCTACCAACGTTGCCCCATAAAGCTGCGTCTCAAATACGGGGAAGATATTATAGGCCAATATATAAAGCAAGGCACCCAACAATCCGCCTACCACATAAAGCCCCCGTAAATGCTTGGAGGAGAAGAAATAGAGGAAGAGGCGACCAAACCAATAGAGCCACAGCATATTGCCCAGCAAGTGCCACAGGCCTGCATGCATAAACATATAGGAAACTAATGTCCACGGACGCCGCAGCAGCTGCAGCAGATCGGCCGGGAGATAAAGTTTGTACAACCACTCCGAGATTCCGACATTAAACAATCCAAGCAGCACCGAAAGAAGCATACAGGCAACATACACTGCCACATTGATATAGATAAGGCGGACAACCACGTTGCCTTGTCTAAAAGTACGCTTCAAATCATCAAAAATACCTACCATGCAGAGTTCCTTTCTTCCGCCAATACATAATAAGCAGAAATCCAAATATCATACCTCCTAAATGAGCAAAGTGAGCCACCCCATCATTACTCATGAATCCCAAATAAAGTTCCAAGACGAAATATCCTATAATGAGCCACTTGGCCTTAATAGGCATAGGGAACAAGAATAGGAATATCTCTTGATTGGGAAACAGCATACCGAAAGCCATCAATATGCCATACACCGCACCCGAAGCGCCAACGGTAGGTATGCTTATCGCCCGTTCATACAAAGACAGCCACTGTGCCGCCGTATGCGATGTACCATTAATGGGTATTACAGTTTCGGGAGCATAGGCCGATAGCTGCGCCATATCAGCCATATAAGGGATAAACTCAAAGTATTGCGTCACCTCCTGCACCAAGCCCGCGCCGATGCCACACAATACATAATAGAAGAGAAAACGCTGAGAGCCCCACACCGTCTCCAGTATACGGCCAAACATCCATACGGCAAACATGTTGAAGAGGATATGCTTGAAACCCGAATGCATGAACATATAGGTACACAGTTGATACAGCCTGAATTTCTCTGATTCAAAATAATGAAGTCCTAACACATCATTCAAATCAATCCCATACCTATCAGCAACAATAGTTGCAAAAAAGCAAAGGACATTAATGATAATGAGGTTCTTCGTTACCGGTGGGGTATTATTCATTATTGGCAATTTTACAAAAAACGTGTAAAAGTAGTCATTTTATTTCATTAATACGATAAAAATAACAAGCATAAACTCTTTTTAATGTTTTTAGTACTATTTACACCTTTTATCCTCTGTATTTTATTGACCGCCTCAAGAGATCATTCACACCATGCTGTAAATTATACTTCGGAGAATACCCCAACTCACTTACAAGAGGCCCAATATCGCACGTCCAGTTGCGCTGGCTGAGGATGCGGTATTTGTCGCTGTTGAGCGTGAAGGTTTGCCGGGTGAGCATCGACGCTGCATCACAGAGCAGCGCCGCTACTCTGCCGAGCCATAGCGGTACGGTGATGCGGCATACGAACGGGTTGCCCAACTCTTGGCGTACGATATTCCCGAAGTCGTGTGCGGTGTATACCTTGCCATCGGTGACAAAATAGGCTCGCCGAGATACTCCTCGGTCAATGGCAAGGAAGACTGCCTCCACCAAGTCTTTCACGTAGACAAACGTAATCTCTTGCCTGCGGTAGCCAAGTGTCAGTTCCGCGTGGTGGCGTATGCCATCGATGAGTATCTGATAATCCCTATCGCGTGGGCCGTAGACTCCTGTAGGGCGGAATATGACGTAGGGGAACTCCGGCTGCCGCAGCATATATTCCTCGGCCATACGTTTGCTGCGCCCGTAGTGGGTGTTGGGGCGAGGGGTATCGTCTTCACGGATAGGGCAGTAGGGCAGGGTTTCGCGGATAGGGCCGTAGGTGCCAAGGCTGCTCATGAAGATGAATTGCCGGGGCACCATCCCAAGCGCTGTGAGCGTATCTATGAAACGGCAGGTTCCCTCATAGTTGATGGCATAGAAGTCTTTGTGATGGAGGCATTGGGTAGCACCGGCGCAGTGGATGATTACATCCCAGCACCCCTGCTTGCGGGCAAAATCCTGTAGCTGGTCCTGCAAGGTTGTTGGATGGGTGTAGTCCAGCTCAATGAAGCGTATACGGCTATCAGTCAAGTATCTCCTACTGCTTGTGGGGCGCACAGCTGCCCAGGTCTCATACCCTCGCAGCAGTGCCTTCTCCACCATATGGCTCCCGATGAAGCCCGATGCACCAGTTACTAGAATCTTCATTGTTCCCAATAGCCTTGATTGATGAGGCAAATATATCGTCCTTTTCTTATCAATTAAACAATTCTCTACAAAAAAAGGTTAACGGATAGCTCGATTATCAATAATAATCGTTACTTTAGCAACACGAAACCCTAAAAAGAATTAGCATATGGGAAAATCAGCCAAGAAGACGCATCTGCGCATGACCAAGCGCATGATGTTCGACGCACTCATCGACCTTTTTCAAGAGTATTCTGACCGCTCGCTCACCTATAGCCGCATATGGAAGGAGCTGCGCCTCACCACGCACCCACAGAAGATGCTGTGTGGCGACATCATAGGCGACCTGCTCATCGACGGCACCCTCGTGGAGACCTCCAACGGGCATTTCCGCCTCGTATTCCAGAAACGTGAGCTCACGGGTATCATCCAGCGTTCGAACAATGGCAAGATTCTCTTTGCCCCCGATGAGGATGACGAGTCGGTATACATCGCCGAGCGTCACTCGATGCATGCCCTGCATGGCGACCGTGTGCGCGTGAGCCTCTTTGCCCGTCGTCGTGGACGTGGCATGCCCGAGGGCGAGGTGGTAGAGATCATCGAGCGGGCCAACGACACCTTCGTGGGCATCCTCAAGGTGGAACGCAACTATGCCTTCCTGCTTACCGAGAGCCGTACGCTCGACAACGACATCTTCATCCCTCGCGACAAGCTCAAGGGCGGCAAGAGCGGCGACAAGGCGGTGGTGAAGATAGTGGAATGGCCCGAGGATGCACGCAACCCCATAGGTCATGTGGTGGACATCCTTGGTCAGGCTGGTAACAATGATGTAGAGATGCACGCCATCCTTGCCGAGTTTGGACTCCCCTACAAATACCCCATTGCCGTGGAGAATGCGGCCAACCATATCAGCGACGTCATCACACCCGACGAGATAGCCCGCCGACTCGATATGCGCGATGTGCTCACCTGCACCATCGACCCCCACGATGCCAAGGACTTCGACGATGCTCTCTCTATCCGTCCCCTCGGCAAGAACCTTTGGGAGGTGGGCGTACACATTGCCGATGTCACCCATTACGTGGGCGAGAACGGCATCATCGACAAGGAGGCACAGCACCGCGCCACATCGGTATACCTTGTCGACCGCACCATCCCCATGCTGCCCGAGCGCCTGTGCAACTACATCTGTTCGCTGCGCCCCAACGAAGACAAGCTCACCTACTCCGTCATCTTCCACATCGACGACAAGGGTCGTGTCAAGTACAGCCAGATAGCCCATACCATTATTAATAGCAACCGTAGATATACTTACGAGGAGGTGCAGGCCATCATCGAGCGCCAGCAGCGCGGCACCAAAGAGGCCTTGCCGGGCGATGAATATGCCAACGAGCTGATGATTCTGAATGGGTTTGCCCAGCAGATGCGAGCCGCACGCTTTGCGGGCGGAGCCATCAACTTCGACCGCGTGGAGGTGCGTTTTGACATCGACGAGAAGGGACACCCCGTGAGCGTACACCTCAAGGAATCGAAGGAGGCTCACCAGCTCATCGAGGAGTTCATGCTGCTGGCCAATCGTACCGTGGCCGAGACCATCGGTAAGGTACCCGTGAAAAAAGCCAAGGTATTCCCCTACCGCATACACGACGTGCCCGATGCCGAGAAGCTCGACAACCTCGCACGCCTCGCCCTTCCCTTCGGACATAAGGTGCGCACCACGGGCGACAAGGTAGACATAGCCAAGTCGTTCAACAAATTGCTGGCCGATGTCAAGGGCAAGCGCGAGCAGCACCTCATCGAGACCGTTTCGCTGCGTGCCATGCAGAAGGCCCGTTACAGCACCGACAACATCGGTCACTACGGCCTGGCGATGGAGTACTACACCCATTTCACCTCGCCCATACGCCGCTATCCCGACATGATGGTGCACCGTCTCCTCTCGCGCTACCTCGAAGGTGGTCGCTCGGCCTCGAAGAGCAAGTATGAAGAGCTGTGTGAGCACTCCTCACAGATGGAGCAGCTTGCCGCCTCGGCCGAACGCGCCAGCATCAAGTACAAGCAAGTAGAGTATATGGCCGACCGCATGGGTATCGCCTACGATGCCATCATCAGCGGTGTCACCGAATGGGGACTCTATGCCGAGATCATTGAGAACAAGTGCGAGGGCCTCATCCCCATGCGCGACCTCGACGACGACTACTACGAGTTCGACGAACGCAACTTCTGCCTCGTAGGCCGCCGCACCCATAAGCGCTACGCCTTGGGCGATACCGTCAAGGTAGAGGTAGCCCGGTGTAACTTAGAGAAAAAGCAACTCGACTTTGCTCTGGTAGAGTGAAACCTACAGGAGCAAAGGTGAGTTGAATTTACTTCCCTTGCCGACTTTGCTCTGGTAGAGTGAAACCTAGTTATGTATAAGTTTAAGGCCAGATGCATCTGGCCTTTTATCATGTGACACGTACACTAAAGCATAAGGCATATCAACCAGATTTGCAGGTTTGGCATAGAGCACACCACTCAGCTGATAAGCAAATAAGCCTTCCGAACTGAATTCTCCTTGCAAATAATTGGCCATTATGCACTTAACATCCTCTTTACTACGGGAAGTTGATTAGTAACCACCATTTCATATGAGCCACCATCATAATCTAGCAACAAATGTAAGTATAAATATTTACGCAAAAAAGAGAAGAGGATATATTTAAGGATAAATGAAGATAAATATAAGGAATGGAGTGTCTATCCACTATCCTGATAGTCTTTCAACGGTGACGGTGACTTCTCTTCTAACGATAACGTTAACGCTGACGTTGACTAACCTTCCGGACGGCCGTTATCGTCATCGTTGATTTCGTAATGCAAATTACGAAATCACGTTCCCCGTCTGTTCTGAATTTGATATGCTACAGAGGGAAAAATAAAGTTGCCTTTATTTTTTCTAACGAAAACGTTAACGATGACGAAAACCTGTAAAGATTATATAGGAATAAGCCTTAAAACGCTTTATATATCAATCCATTTCGGTACAACCTTGTACCAAAAAAAGTACATGCATGCACCACGCGCGGTACATGCATGTACTTTTTTTTAACGATAACGTTAACGATGACGTTAATGACTTCGTCATAGACACTTGGCTGCTCTCGCTGAGAAATCGCAAGCTTGCTTGCATTTCGCTCGTTTGCACAAGCGTTGACTGGGCTTCGCAACGTTTACCCATCCGAACCGTAGGTCGACGCTAGAGTCAATGAAAGTTATCGTTAACGTTATCGTCATCGTTGATTCTGCCACGAAGTAAGCCATTAAAAAATAAATGAATGCCTACCCATGAGTAGGCATTTCGGGCGGTGTGTTAACATTTTTTACGAAGAAAACAGCATTATCGCCAGCGAATTTATCGGAACATCTTGGAAGAGATGAAAAAAAAGAATACCTTTGCTCTCAAAACAAGCGGAAACCTTATGGGCAAATTGGCGTTATTCCTATGTTTCATCTTCTCTGTATTTCCTGCAGATGCTTTCGAGAATCGCCGACACATTCATATTGTGCGCCGAGGAAGTAAAAAATCACATCGAGGAGATACCGTTGCCAAGATTTGGATTGAGGAGAATGGACAGAAGAAGATTGAAATTGCTTGGTCTGAACTCTCCGCAGCAGAGGAGGTAGAGATCCTTGCCGTCATTGATGCACATTGGGAAGAGTTTAACCACCGTATTGACGACATCTTTGCTGGTAAGAAGATTAAAATAAAGACAATTAAACGATAGGAGGAACAGATATGTGTAATTTTAAGGATACAAACTTAGGAATCAAGAAACTGGACTTCGGTATAAAGCGCGGAGCAATGGCAGTATACCTGACCGATGGGCGTGAAGTGATTGTGCCCATATCCATGTTCCCCGACATCAAACGTCTGTCACGAGCCGAACGTGAGGACTATATGATTATGGACAATCAGTATTTCTCCTTCGAAGCCCTCAGTAAAATATATTCCGTCAAGGATATATTGAGGTGCTGAGTATCTCACATACCTCAACGATACACCAATCGCCCGATACGCATCATCGGGCGATTTTTTATTCACATAACTTATTCACTTAACAACACCAATATCATGCAAAAAAGAGAACAAACGTTATCACCCATCGGTGAGGTAATCACCGCCGAGCGCAAGGCGCTGGGCATCCGTGTCGTGGACTTCTGCCGCGAGGCCCACATCAGTCGCGTAACCTACTACGAGCTGCTTAAAGGAAACGCCACTCCGTGACGGTACACATCAGGCTCCTGCGCTGCATGCCGACGCGGAATATTAGCGTCGGTTGCGACGACTGAACCTTTAGGTTCATAAAGGAGTCATCTTTCATACAGTGCAAGAGTCGCGTGAGTTTGAACAGCGCTACCTCGACGCGCTATTGGAATAAGATTGTTTTCGTTATCGTCGCTGCCTTTGGCAGCGCCTACCTACCACCACACCTGCTCACCATTCTCATAGGTAAAGATGCGCTCCTCCTTTCCCTTGGTATGGTTGCGCAAGAGCAGCAGCGCATTGGCAGGAACGTTATCCACATAGAGCACACCCTCCCGATTACCCTCCATGCGGGCGATGGAGGCGAAGCGGCGGCCATCCCAGTAGTAGAGCTCGTACTGCTCGCCCTCGCGGATGAAGTTGTCATCGTTGCGGGGCAGGAAGCGCACCTCACTGATATGCTGCGGCTCCTCAAACTCTACAGCTGCCCAACCGTCGTCGGGGAACTGGCGGTTGTAGCACGTGAGCACATCACCATCGAAGAGCTTCTCCAATCGACTCGTACCTACGGCATAGCGCATACCGAACATTCGCTTTATAATGGGACGACCACCCAGTGAGTCGTACATCTCCACCTCGGCCATATTGCCATACGAGCCTTTGGGCGAGAGATAACGGAAGTAGCGGTACGTGGTATCACATGTGGTGGACAACGTATGGAAGCGCGATTCCTTCACCCTGCCGATAGTGGCTATCGTCACTGAGTCGCTGAAGTCCTCCCAATTGGCCACCTGGAAACGACCTCCCTCGGTACGGCGACACAGTTCCTTCAGCCAATGCGTATAGCGGTACTTGCGTGTGAGGCGCACCGTCTGGCGATGGGCAGTATCTGCAATGATAGGCTGCACCGTACCATCCTCTGCCACGAGGAACGGATGACCGGCAGGCACCGATTCGCCATGGCGAGTATACGCCACTGGCAGGTATACCACCTTGCGTCCCAGTCGGTCAAATGTCACTTGCTGGCCACGCCGCTTGCCCCAATGCACTATCTGCCAGTCGCGGTTGTCGAACACGGTCGCATACAGATATTTACTATCCTTGACTACAGGTATATTGAAGAGGCGCACCGTAGCATCCGTTGTGGACGTGTAGATATCGGTCACATCCATCAGTGTGGGCGATTCGAACAGCGGCGGCAATGGTTCGCCACTGCTTGTCAACGGCAACAGGGGCTTCTGCTTGGCATACATGTGGCGGAATACCTTGGGAAGTGTATGGTCTTCACGCCCGAAGAAATGGTCGCTCAGGTGCTCGTTAGGCCCGAAGGGATAGCATAGCTCCTCATTGGGCAACAGCACCACCCACTCGTGGCTCATGGAACGACTACCCCACTGCGGTACGAAATCCTTGGCTACGGGTACACCGATGGAGCGGAAGCGGGCAATGTTGAGGTCGGTAAACGTGCGACAAGTGCCTACACGCACACTGTCGAGCTGCGTGGCAGGGAAGTCGGGGACGAATCCCTTGGGATAGTATACTGCCGCATGGATATCTTTGTTCACCTTCGAGTATACGCCATAGACGTAGAAGTGGTTCTTCTGGCTCTCATTCACCTTCTTTACCTTATGGTATTGCTGGGCGATATATTTCTCACGCCAGTTACTCAACGGCTCGTGCCCAACGCGATAAGGGAGTACGTAGTTGCAGAAATGCTCAAAGCCGTAGTCCATATTCCACTTGGTTCGCCACATACGGAAAGCACTGTCGATATTGGCTATCAGGTAGTCGGCAGTGACAGTTGTCGTGTCGGGGATACGCACTTGCGCTTCTTCCATCAGATATCCATAGCGCATGATTGCAGTATCGTATGCGCGATTGTAGAACTTATCGTCACGATATGGCAAGCGAAATATACTATCCATATACAGACGGAAGCTATCTATACCCACACTCTGCAGGGTATAGTGAGCGTCCATATTGTCAATGAGGAACTGGGCGGCACGCTGCTTGTAGGTGTCAGAAGTAGAATCACCATAATATGCTAATAAATTCTGCAATTCACTATTAATAAGCTTTTTCCGTTCACCACAGGTTGAAAATACCAGCAATACTGCAGATAGAGCAAAAAGTAGTTTCTTCATCACTCTTGTTTACTGGAATCGTACACAATAAACTCTCCATCGCGCGTGAACCCTTCGGCCCGTACATGCAAACGTTTAGTACGGGCGTTGTTGTGGAATGATACCGTCACTCGACCACGGTGATCCGTTTCCAACTTCGGATTCCAATAAAGAGTACGACGGTAGTCTGCGGTATCAGGCAAGGCACATTCCGAATAATCCGGATTATAGAACTCATGTGTCTGACTATAACCTTCAAGATAAGTATGCCGCACTCCATTATTTGGCAAATAAGGAGGGCGTTCTGGAAATGTTCCAACCTCACAGTGCTCTATTATCAGATAATTAGCAGGAAGTGAGGTTGGGGCTCTGTCATTGTAATCAAGTGCTCGTGCTAACAAATTTGAATAGACCTTCACCTTTTTAGGCATAACGTAAGGAACATGATAAGCTCCACGATATTGGGCAAATACAGAATCGGCTTTTACACAAGCTTCATCGCCACTCTGCATTCTCGTCAATGAGTAGGACAAATATGGAAAGTTCAGATAATAGTGCCTATGCTTTGTTAGAGTGTCATTAGTCAAAAAGTAGTTCTGACAGGGAATCCCCCTATCAATTATCCAAGTCCATTCTTTCTCGTAATCAATGACCAACTCTGGACGTTTGCTGTAGATACCGTCTTCTAATATCGAGTGATATTCAATCTTCTTGGGATAGGAAATACACGAAGTGTCTGTTCCAATTGGTAGAATTGACGTAGAAGTTTCATAATAGCTATAGCGCTGTGGTTGCGGGGAAAACGAACGGTTTATAACAATTTGACTGTTCCACAGACGATTCTCTGTGGATTTCGATACATCGGTCAGACTAATTGTCAGAGGGACTCTACCATAGAATGATTTATCTAACTCTACAGAATAATTAGCTGCAGAGTCACAAAGTATAGTTTTATCCATTAGTGTCCCGTTTTCCCCTAATGATATTCTTACCGCAAGGTTGGGAATCCTAGGATAGGCATCCGACATGTGGGTTCTTACATACTTTTCGTATACCTCTCCGATAACATATCCATCGATACCTAAATGTTTCTCAGGAGCATATTGCGGGGTATATGGCTCGCTCCCTGCCATTGTATGCCATTCATATCGTCGCCAACGCCATCCTTGCACAAGCATCAGTAAATCTATCTCATTGGCCATATCTTGCTTGGAGTCATGCATAAAGTAGGAATCCACATCTTCTATAAATCCTTTCAGTTCGGATGATAGCAACAATTCACTCCAGATGCTTCTTGTGTCATAACTCTTGGACAGGTCAGTTGCATCGGTTACCGATATCGAAAGAAAATTTTCTTGTCTCCTTTTTCTTTTATCTCCAACCTGTATGTCTAAAGAAACCTTCTCGTATGGTAATACACTGTTTGGGAAGTTTGTTATGGTTGCACTGACTATATCATTATGCGGAGTAACCCAAAAAAGGCGATCAGCCAGCACCTCTCCACGCTTGTTATACAATGTAAACTGGTTTACACCACCATTGAGTTGGGATGAAGGGATATTTATGGAAGCTTGGGTGCCAGGAGCAACCGTCAGCACATCATGTCCCATAAGGGCACCGCGGCACTGTAAAGTCCACCCAATCTGCTCTAGAACGTTATTGGGAGACGCCTTCACAATCACCGAAACGTCAGTACCCGTATCTACAGGAGGAGTCAATGCTATAACATACCCTTGTCGCTCAATATAAGGCAAAGCCTGTCGATAAACCTTGTCCTTATACTTAACACATGCAAAATATGGTTTTTCTCTACTTGACTGCAAGGAAATTATTCCCCGACCTCGAGAAGTAGTGGCAAATGTAGTAATAATATTCCCATTGATATCTTCAATGTGTCCTTTGATATTCTGCTTGCGATGCCACTGGTCTTCCACCTCGAAAGCTATAACAGACTCCACACCATCAATAAGCATGCCTCCCTCAGGATAAAAAGATATCTGTAGACGATCGGGACGTTGTTGGGGATCAAGCTCCTTAGGTTTAGCCAGCCTTGGATGCAGAGGATACTCCTCCATAACCTGTTCATAGGCACCAGGCATTATAGGCTTCATATAAACGGGGAAGACACGAGAAAAGACACATTCATTGATTCTATTGAATGTAAACTTCTTTTTATCATCTCTATTGGATCTCCTATATCCCTGACGGCGGAAGACGTTCAAAGTATCATTGTCATTATACACAACAGGACGATACACGGTCGACACTGTTGGAGAGGGTATAAAAAATGCACCAGTTCCATTGGATATAGGATAAAACACCTCAGTAGGCTCAACATATGTCATAGGTCTGGTATATCCCAATGATAACAAGTAGCTCTCACCGAAGTTTAGCATATTACGTGTATATGCCCTTATTTCATAAAATCCTGTCCTATAGTCATCTTTTAAGATAAACTCCCCGTGGCACATCCCATCTTGTATTTCCAGTTTCTTGCAATCAATTTCTGCTCCAAAATCATTGAGCAACTCTACATAGAGCACCCCACTCGTATGAGTGGGATGCAAGGTAGTAGCATCCATCACATATGCCTTGAACCAGATGGTGTCGCCGATGTAGTAGCTGCGGTTGTCCATGTGGAGATAAACCTTCTCCTGAGGATGCTTACGGCTGAAGTCCGCGATATTGCGGACATACTGTTGAAGGCCTGTATAGATAGCATCCTCACCTGCCGTTTGGGCCAACACCCACTGACAGGTAAGGACAAGGGATAGATATAGCAGAACTCTTTTCATATTGTATTGCAGTTACGGATAAGGGATATAGGCTATTCTTTCTCTGAATCCAGCACAATAAACTCTCCATCGCGCGTGAACCCTTCGGCCCGTACATGCAAGCGTTTGGTACGGGCATTGTTGTGGAAGGTCACCGAGGCGCGGCCCAGGTGGTCGGTCCACACGTCGGGGTCCCAGTAGAGGGTACGGCGATAGTCTGTAGAATCGGGAAGGGCATACTCGGAATAGTCAGGGCTATAGAACTCGTGCACACGGCTATACCCCTCGTAGTAGGTATGGCGGGTGCCATGCTTAGAGAGATATGGGGCATGTAGCGGGCTTTCTGAACGTTTATGATGTTCTACAACAAGATAGTAGTGTGGGCGATGAACCGTTTGAGGATCAAAATCAGCTCTCTCACGTGCCAGAAGATTGGAGTACAACCTTATAGTCTTGGGCATTATATATACTTGACGGCTTTTCTCACGGCGATATTCTACATAAACAGAATCATCCTTCACTGTAGCGCATACAATAGGATTTCCTAAATTATGTATTGAATATGTTAGCGAAGGGAAATTCATATAATACTCCGAATCCAAATAGGGACCTATTATAAGCATACCATTCCCCCAGGGAGTGCCACGGTCAAGAATGAAATTCCACTCTTTCGTATAATCTATAGTCAATTCGGGACGTTCGTAAAATACCTCGCTTCGCTGCTTGAAACGTTTCTTGACGGTCACCTCACTTAGGGTTCTTTCTTTATCCCATTCCACAGCCATCTTCTCCTTCAGAATCTCGTACGATGGTGGAGTTTGCTGATAATAGCTATACGGAGAGGGTTTGGGCGAGAAGGCCCGGCCAATGATGATTTGGCTGTTCCTTAACCTGCCATGGCGTCTAAATCCTTTTCTGTACCGAATGCCTGAAGTATCTCGCAAGGTAATGGTCATAGGAGTTTCTCCATAGAATACTTCGTCAAAAGCTACAGAATAGTTGGCCAATGAATCAACGTTGGTTGTTTTGTCGATGTGAATCTCGTCAGACTGTAAAGTAACATTCAGCTTGAGATTAGGAATACGGTCGTAAGTATACGGTGAAAGTAGATTTCCTCGGCGTGTCACATCTTCAGATATTATATATCCATCTATACCAAGTCCTTTCTCTGGAGTATATTTGTATTCAAAAGGAGTTATTCCTGCCATTTCATACCACTCGTATCGACGCCATCCTTGTACAAGCATAAGCAAGTCAATATCAGCAGCCATAGCACTGTCTGACGAATGATTAAAATAGGAATCCACGTCATCTATAAATCCCTTGAGATCAGAAGAAAGAAGCAATTCACTGCGTATATCCCCAGTATCGTAAGTATCATTGTCATGTTCGGCAGCATCAGTTATCGAGAGAGAGAATAGGCCTTGCACAAACCAGTCGTTTGAATTGGATGTCTGAAAATTGAGCGTTATTCTTTCGAATGGAGATATACTGTCAGGCATATTGGAAAGATGTAATCTTGACACCCTGTGAGGAGTAACAAAAAATAGCCGGTCAGCCAATACCTTCCCACCAGCATTGAAAAGCGTAAGTTGATTGACTCCTGTATGGAGCTTGTCTGAAGCTATATTTATCCGGCGGGAGCCTCCTTGCCCTACACATAAAGTGTCAAAGGCAGTAAGAGCTCCCCTACATTGCAGGGTCCAGCCAATGGGTTCTTCCAGATTGTCGGGAGAGGATTTAACTGTCATAGCCACAGAATCGTGCTCTTTAATAGGTGGAAATACCTGAAGTACATATCCTAAGGAATCGGCTTTCGGGAGTGCGAAAGCATAATCTTTTCCCTTGAACGTCACATGAGCAGTATATTTCTCTCCATGTAGAGGAGTCAACTCAAATGTTCCACGCCCACGGCTATGCGTGACAATATCTTGGATTTTTTCGCCGTTTGCATCTGAAATATACCCGCAAATGTTTTGATGAGCCCCCCATTGGTCTACAGCTTCAAAAGCGACACGGCTTTGCACCATCTCTACCAGAACTCCTCCCTCTGGATAGAATTTAAGTGTAAGGTTGTTGGGGCGGAATTCCGAATCTGTTTCTTTTGGATAAGCAAGTCGGGTGTGCATAGGGTAAAATTCCATATCTTTCGTGTATTTCCCCAAAGTTTCAGGTTTTACATATACGGGAAACACTCGCGAGAAGATGCACATATTAGGATCAGGAGCTACTTGGCTGCGCATCTTGATTCTCTCGTCCTCACTTAATGAAGGAAATGCGGAAAAAATGGTCGAAGTATACATATGGTGATGTTCCATACCTCTTGCATCTCCACTAGGATACATCTCCACATGGAGAGGACCCTCCAGCTCCGAACATGAAAAAGGCGCATAGGAAATCTTACTCAAATCATTCCCAAAATTCAGCATATAGCGTGTGTAGGCACGTATTTCATAATAACCAGTGCGATATGCTTCCCTTAAGGAGAACTCTCCATGGCACATGCCATTCTGCAGCTTAAGTTTCTTCTGATCCACTTTTGCGCCATATTCATTGAGCAACTCCACATAGAGCACCCCACTCGTATGAGTGGGATGCAAGGTAGTAGCATCCATCACATATGCCTTGAACCAGATGGTGTCGCCGATGTAGTAGCTGCGGTTGTCCATGTGGAGATAAACCTTCTCCTGAGGATAAGTATTATTAAAAATAGAGAGATTACAAGCATAATCCTCTATATTAACATTTGCCGACAAATAATTAGAATAGAAAACCAACGTTAACAACAGAAATACGGTCCTCATCTTTTATTATATTATTTCAACTCAAATACCTTCCCTTTATTACTTGCAATTACAATGAAAGATCCATGCCCTCCGCTAATGGTATTAACTTCACCGGCTAATATAGTAAATTTATACAAACAAAAACAATCAACTTCAACATACCCTAATTTATCATCAGTGTAGTTTCCTGATTTAGGTTGTCAGTTTAGAGGTTAATCCCTATAACAGGTTTACACGATTTGGTCTTATTCCTATACTAGGTTGACTGGTTAGTTTTTTAATCCTATAAATACTTTACAATCGATTGTTTTAATGTTGTTGTATCCGTGCTTGTCGGTTGTAAGGCGTAGCCTGGAAACCGACAAGCACTTCGGCTGCAAAGATAGGTATAATCTTTTACTTCTTACCTATATCCGTGCCTGTTTTATTGCTTGTTCCCTTCTGCTGTTCCACACTTTCTTGATTTCCCCCTCACATTCTGCCGCCTGCTTGGGAGTCATCATGTTGATACTCATATGAGGTCTGTGGTTGTTGTAGAAGTCCACAGCCATCCTCACAGCCTTCTTGACCTCTGCGATAGAGGTGAAGGTCATGCCTTTGAACAGTTCGTTCTTTATCGTGCTGTTGATGCGTTCAGCCATGGCATTCTCCTTCGGGTCACCGCTCTCGGTCATACTCACGGAAATCCCGTTCTTGCTTAGCATCCCTACATAGGCGTAGGATGCATACTGGCATCCGCGGTCAGAGTGGTGTATGAGACCTTCCGTGCCTTCGGGTAGATGTTTCAAGCCCATCCGTAAGGCCTCCAACGGATATTTGGCCTCCAAGGTCTCTTCCACACTATAGCCGATAATCTCCTTCGTGTAGGCATCCTGGAGCAACGAGAGGTAGCAGAAAGAATACTCCTCCATATTGTTTGGATTTGGATAAATAGGGATATAGGTAATGTCGCTCACCCACAGCCGGTTCTTGGCATCAGGGATATAGTCCTTCACCAGATTGGGGAAAGTGGGGAGTCCGTGCGTGGAGTCCGTAGTGCGCGGTATATGCAAGCCCCAGAGCACGAAGTTTTCCACCGCGTTTTCCACCGTCAAGGAGCAAATCGCAGCCACAAATACCCAGCACTGCAATTCAAATATTCGGGTATGTTTTATAACATGTTTGCCCTCATTTTCGCTTTTTTGTTTTGCGTCTTGATAAGGAATGGCTACCTTTGCAGAGTTGAAAACGTTTTACTTGAACACTGATGACACAGATTTTAAAAATGAGAATGGAGAATAAAATAAGGGTCTGTGGCAATCCGCAAAATCCGTGTCATCCGTGTGCCATTAAAAATCATAAATCACAAATATGAAAAAACATCTACTACTGCTCTTCGCCGCACTGCTGCCCCTCGTGGCCAGTGCAGAGAAAGTCGAGATCGACGGCATCTGGTATAACCTCGTATCCAAGGCCAAGCAGGCCGAGGTGACAAGTTCTGGTGGCACCAAGTACTCCGGCTCCATCACCATCCCCGCCACCGTTACCTATGATGGTGTAGCGTATAGTGTGACGAGCATTGGAGAGCGTGCTTTCAGTAATTGCCGCAGCCTCACCGCCATCACCCTCCCCGAGAGCGTGACGAGTATTGGAGAATGGGCTTTCTATTATTGCAGCAGCCTCACCGCCATCACCCTCCCCGAGGGCGTGACGAGCATTGGAGACTATGCTTTCTATGATTGCCGCAGCCTCACCTCCATCACTATCCCCGAGGGCGTGACGAGCATTGGAGACTATGCTTTCTATGATTGCCGCAGCCTCACCACCATCACCCTCCCCGAGAGCGTGACGAGCATTGAATTCTGTGCTTTCGAGGGTTGCAGCAGCCTCACCGATGTGTACTGCCATGCCGTGACGGTGCCCTCGACAGATATCGATGCCTTCTACAGCTCCAATATCGGACAGGGCACCCTGCATGTGCCTGCCAGCGCGATAAACAGCTATAAGGCCACTGCTCCGTGGAGAAGCTTCGGCACCATCGTATGCCTCACCGACGAGGAGACGGGCGTGGAGCAATTCACAATTGACAATGCACAAATGACAATTTACGACCTCCACGGCCGCCGCGTAGCCACCCCCACGAAGGACGGCATATACATCGTGGACGGCAAGAAGGTGATGGTGAAGATAGGCATGTAACCGTCCTCTCCATCACTCACTATAGCACATCACGGGAGCACCCACACGGGCGCTCCCGTGTGCTTTATCTGGCTGATAGCATAGACGGGGCGGAGTAAAGTTTTTTGCAAGGGTAGTCAGTAGTCGGTAGTCAATTTATATACGCTCTGTCCCCCGATGCGCGAAAATAGTGTGTAGTAAAAACTCTTATTTTTGTATTAGATATACTACGTATATATAATACTTAAATAAGCCCCTATTATAGGGGCTCATTCAAAGGTGATACAGCGCGGGGTATCTGACTACTGACTACTTCCTCGCGTGGCGCTAAATCTCCACTTCGTTTCGGCTCCTTCAGTGCCGATAAACCGGCAGCCGTCGCAAGCGACGCTCATCTCGCGTCGCCATAATGCGCGTATGTTTTGAGTTGTGAGTTGTGAGTCATGAGTTGTGAGTTTAACGCCGCAGGCGCGGCCGATGATGGCCGCAGGCACTCGGCGCGGTGCCCATAGGTGCGGCGCAGCGGCGCCAAAAGTGCGAAAATCGAAATATATTTTTTCTCGCTCATCCTCAGCGCATTGCGCACTATTATTTCTCATTATCTCTCATTATCTCTCACCCCATCTCGCCCTTGCAGTACCTTTGCAATGTCATTAGATGACAAGCGAGTTTCGGCTGCTCTCGCTGAGCATGAAAGCTAGCATTCATGCGCTCGTTTGCACAAAACTTGTCATGCAATTAGGAATTAGGAATTAGGAGTTGCGCAGCCTATGACTAACACCAGTCCTGATGCAAGCGTAGAAGTAAAACAAAGAACAAAATTATTTGCTCAGTCAACCGAGGTGGCCAACTCAGTCAACGGGCAAAATTAGTGACTAAGAAAACTCTAAACACTAAACTCTAAACACTAAACTCTAAACTAAAAACTATGGCAATTCCCTTATCTAGGATAAAGCAAGAAACGCATTCCTTACCCGAGGATTTCTCCCCTCGGATGGCGCAAATTTAGTGCAAAATTTCGATTATGCGAAGACAATGTAATTGATTATTCTTTATCCCAAGTGTAGCGTATCCCCTCAGCGCGTAATACCAAAAGCAATCATTGACGGATGACCAGTGGAGATTCATGTTTGGAAAGCAAGGAAAGGGGAAAAGGGGGCTTCGCCCATTGTCAAAAGATTTTTTCAGAACCCGCTCTTCGCTTTTCAACGATTATTCCGTACTTTTGCATTATGAATAGAAAAGATTTTGAAATTATGGCTCCCGTAGGTTCACGCGAATCACTTGCGGCAGCCATCCATGCAGGTGCCGACAGCATATATTTCGGCATCGAGAACCTGAACATGCGTGCCCGCTCGGCCAACACATTCAGCATCGATGACTTGCGTGAGATAGCCACCACCTGCGATGCACATGGCATCAAGAGCTACCTTACCGTCAACACTATCATCTACGACGAGGACATCGCCCTGATGCGCACCATCGTGGATGCAGCCCATGAGGCTGGTATTTCAGCCGTTATTGCAGCCGACGTGGCCGTGATGAGCTACTGCAACAGCATAGGGCAGGAGGTGCATCTCAGCACCCAGCTCAACATCAGCAATGCCGAGGCTCTCAAGTTCTATGCCCGATTTGCCGATGTGGTGGTACTTGCCCGCGAACTCAATCTGAAGCAGGTGGCAGCCATATATAAAACTATCCAAGACGAACAGATACGCGGTCCCAAGGGCGAACTCATCCGCATTGAGATGTTCTGCCACGGGGCGCTCTGCATGGCCGTTTCGGGCAAGTGCTATCTGAGTCTGCACGAGTTGAACGCATCGGCCAACCGTGGTGCGTGCATGCAGGTGTGTCGCAGGGGCTATGCTCCCTATCTGCTCAGTGAGACTGACGGAGACATCGAACTGGAGGTAGACAACAAGTATGTGATGTCGCCCAAGGACCTCAAGACCATCCGCTTTATGGACGAAATGATGGAGGCAGGCGTACGGGTGTTCAAGATAGAGGGACGTGCCCGAGGTCCCGAATATGTGAAAACCGTAGTCGAATGTTACAGCGAGGCTATCGACAGCTACCTTGACGGTACGCTCACCGAAGCAAAAAAGGACGAGTGGGATGCGCGATTGCGCACTGTCTTCAACCGAGGATTCTGGAACGGCTATTACCTGGGGCAGCGCCTGGGTGAGTGGACACGCAACTACGGATCTGCCGCTACCGAGCGCAAGGTGTATGCAGGCAAGGGGATACGCTACTTCACGAATATCAGTGTGGCCGAATTCCTTATCGAAGCCACGGAGTTGCACGTGGGTGACAAGCTGCTCATTACAGGGCACACCACGGGTGCCATGTACCTTACCCTCGATGAGGCACGCGTGAACCTTAAACCGGTAGACACGGTGAAGAAGGGGGTACACGTATCATTCAAGGTACCTGACCGCATTCGCCCAGGCGACAAACTATATCTCATCAAATCAACTGAGGAGTGAAACATTAGTTAAAGAGGCGACGTGACCGTTCTTGTCTTCGACGACGCAAGAAGGGGGTATCATAACCTTTGGTTTGCGGCAGAGAGAATCTGGAGGAGCCGAGAAGCATCTCCGACTTTGCATCTACCAATGCTTGCTGAAAAAACTTAGTTCCCATACATTGAGCGAATAAGATGATTACTTTGAGCACAAAAGTAACATCTACAACTCAACACCACCAACCTAATTTGTACAAATCAATAGGGTAGAAACTAACGATAACAGTTTCTACCCTACATTTGGAACATATTTCTCCCGTGTTCACGACGCCGCGTCACGACATTTCAGCATATCCGTCCAGGATAATGACAATTTCCCCACGCGGCTCGGTGGCCGTAAAGTGGGCAATAACCTCGGCAAGAGTACCACGTACCGTCTCTTCGTGCAGTTTGGAAATTTCACGGCAAACGGCCACTCTACGTTCAGGACCAAAGAAATCAGCAAACTGGGTTAATGTTTTGACCAACCTGTAGGGCGATTCGTAGAAAATCATTGTGCGCCGCTCCGTCTGGAGAGCCAACAGGCGAGTTTGTCTTCCCTTCTTTTGGGGCAAGAAACCCTCAAAACAAAAACGGTCGTTGGGAAGACCCGACGACACAAGTGCCGGTACAAACGCCGTGGCACCAGGCAGGCACTGCACCTCAATGTTGTTACGGACACACTCGCGAACGAGCAAGAAGCCAGGGTCACTGATTGCCGGTGTACCCGCATCGGACACTAGTGCTACCGTCTCACCGGCCAACATGCGCTGCACAAGAGGCTCTATGGTCTTGTGCTCGTTAAACTTGTGGTGCGACTGCAGAGCATTTTTAATTTCATAGTGTTTGAGCAGGATACCGCTTGTACGTGTATCTTCGGCTAAAATAAGGTCTGCCTCTTTCAGTACACGGATAGCACGAAAAGTCATATCCTCCAGATTCCCCACGGGAGTAGGCACTACATATAATCGTCCGGATGCCATTGTGTTATGTTGTTATACATTAATAGATAAACTATACTACAGATAATCTATCGACTGCAAATTTACAGATAAGATTTAAGAAAATAAAACAAAAGGAATTGAAAAAATACTATTACCTTTGTATCTTGAAGATATAAATCAAGCATAACAAACAAACATAATGGCAGACTTTTCAGAAGACAGAGTGATAGAGACACAGCGCCGTGGGCGTATCGAGGTCATATGTGGTTCTATGTTTTCGGGTAAAACAGAAGAACTCATCCGGCGGATGAAACGTGCACAGTTTGCACGGCAGAAGGTGGAAATATTCAAACCCGCCATTGATACACGCTACTCAGTAGAAGAGGTGGTGTCGCACGACAGTAACTCCATAGCTTCTACTCCAGTAGAGTCGTCGGCAAGCATATTACTGCTATCGACGGATATAGAAGTGGTGGGTATCGATGAGGCCCAATTCTTCGACGACGGTCTTGTGGAGGTATGCAACGAACTGGCAAAGCGGGGCGTGCGTGTCATCGTAGCCGGTCTCGACATGGACTACAAGTGTGTTCCCTTCGGCCCCATGCCTTCCCTATTAGCCATTGCTGACGAAGTAAGCAAGGTGCATGCCATCTGCGTACGTTGTGGCAACCTCGCCTACGTGTCGCACCGCACCATAGACAACGACAAGCGCGTACTCTTGGGCGAGAAGATGGAGTACGAGCCCTTATGTCGTGTCTGCTATGAGAAGGCCATGGCAAGCAAGGGAAATAATTGACAATGGAGAATTGATAATGGAGAATTAGCTTGCTGAAAGCAATTTTCACTTTTAATATCCTCAATCCTAAACTCTCAAGGTTCGTGCCAGTGAGCGAGAATCAAACTTGCTTGAACTCTCACAGCGAGCGCAGCCGAAGCTCAACAACGAAGTTATTAACCATCATCCCTCAACCATAGACCAGCCTTATGAACAAAGAAATCACCTTTGACCGCTTCATCCGAGGGCTCATTGCCATAGCAGGATGTGTGATTGCCTATCTACTCATAAGCAGATTGAGCGGTGCATTACTGCCATTTCTCATCGCATGGTTGTTCTGCTACTTGGTATATCCTATCGTAAAGTTTTTTCAATATCGGTTGAAGTTCAAGAGTCGCGCCTTGTCTATCATCACGGTATTGTTGCTATTGACGGGGATCGTGGTAGGGATTTGTTTCGCCGTGATACCTCCTATCGTAGAGGAGATGGTGATGCTCAAGGAATTTATTATCAATTACCTCACCTCAGATGGCAACAACGCCACCATCCCCGATGTTATCAATAGGTTTATTCATGAGAACATCGACATGCAACAGGTAGAAGCCTACTTCTCTGTAGAGCGCATCGGTGAGCTCATCAAAGGATTGTTACCCAAAATATGGAACGTAGTGACACAGTCGTTCAATATGGTGGGAGCCGTAGTCGCAGTCTTCATGATTATAGTCTACATATTCTTTATCCTCAATGACTACGAGTCAATGGCACGCGGTTGGCTACGCCTCATTCCCGAGAAGCACCGTGAACGTGTGGTAACCCTGTGCAATGATGTAGAAGAAAGCATGAGCAATTACTTTCGCGGCCAGTCGCTTATAGCTCTGTGTGTAGGCATACTATTCTGTATCGGATTTCTTATCATAGATTTTCCCATGGCTATTGGGTTTGGCCTTTTTGTCGGCATGCTCAACATTGTCCCCTACCTACAAATAACCTCCATCGTACCGATGATCTTCTTAGCCTTGGTGAAAGCTGCCAATACTGGGGAGAACTTTTGGTGGATCCTTATTGCTGCAGGCATCGTAATGCTTGTGGTACAGATTATTCAAGAGACTATTCTTATTCCTCGTATCATGAACAAGGCTATTGGGCTCCATCCCGCAGTCATCCTGCTTTCTCTTTCTATTTGGGGTAGTCTGCTCGGTCTTGTAGGCATGATTATAGCACTTCCCGCCACGTCACTGATATTATCCTATTATCGCCAATTTCTACGCAAACAAGAAAAAGTAGAACAAGAGCAGACAGACGAGCCAAAGAAAGAAACAGAAGAAATTGAGGCGTAATAGGTAAAAAGAGAAGGAAAAAATTTGTAGTTCCACAAAAACTTCCTATCTTTGCACCCGCTTAACGGCAACTAAGGTCGATTCGCTAGCTCAGCAGGTAGAGCACATCCCTTTTAAGGATGGGGTCTTGGGTTCGAGCCCCAAGCGAATCACAGGAAGATTCCAACCGAATTACAGGAAGAGAGAAGAGTTTAAAGCCCTTCTCTCTTTTGTTTATTCCCAACACCGGATATACCTTTCCATACAATCTTCCTTAAATATCTCTGATAAGCCTCACCATTCGAACAATTCGCAGATTCGGTTGTTGCTCTCATTACTCTTTGTTAGAAAGGGTAAATTATGTGTAACCTAAAAAGTAATCATAAACATGAGTGAAAGAATTGTCGTAATAGGAAGCTGTAATACTGATATGGTAATCAGTTTGGAACGACTTCCTTTACCGGGCGAAACGCTCATCGGAGGAGAGTTCTTCATGAATCCCGGTGGGAAAGGCGCCAACCAAGCTGTAGCTGCCGCACGCTTAGGTGGTCATGTCAGTTTTGTTGCCAAGGTTGGCCTGGACTCCTTAGGGAAGAAGGCCTTGGAGCAGTACAAGGTCGAGGGGATAGATATATCTCATATCTCTACAAGCGAGAGCCAACCTTCGGGGGTAGCATTGATCATGGTAGATGCTCATGGTGAAAACAGCATTGCTGTAGCATCTGGAGCAAATGCCTCATTGGGAGTCAAAGATATTGACCATGCCAAAGAGACGATTGCGCAATCTGCAATCGTACTCATGCAATTGGAGACCTCTCTTGCGACTATAGAATATGCAGCACGCATAGCTAAGGATATGGGCAAAAAGGTCATTCTTAATCCCGCTCCTGCACAAGTCCTTCCCGATTCCTTATTGAAGAATCTTTATATGATTATAGCCAATGAGACCGAAACTGAATATATTGCGGGTATCCAAATTACGGATATGGATAGTGTTGCTCGTGCGGCAGACATCATTTCAGCTAAAGGAGTAGACTGTATCATTATCACTCTCGGGTCAAGAGGAGCATTTGTCAAAGAGAAAGGACGATATCACCAAATACCGGCTCACAAGGTCAAAGCTGTAGATGCTACAGCTGCAGGTGACACATTCTGTGGAGCCATATGCGTGGCATTAGCCGAAGGGAAAAGTCTCACCGAAGCGGTAGAGTTTGCCAATCGCTGCGCCTCAATTACCGTCACCCGAATGGGTGCACAGTCATCTCTGCCATACCGAAGAGAGATAGAAGAATCTTGATGGATTCATTGGTTAAGTCTCATATGTTTTTATTTTAAAATAGTTTCAATATGTTCATCGTAAATAATTATCTGTTAGCTGTAGTACTATGCTTTATCACCATGCTCTGCTGGGGATCGTGGGCTAATACCCAAAAACTGGCCGGCAAGTCCTGGCGCTACGAGTTATTCTATTGGGATTACGTCATAGGCATTCTACTCTTCTCTATTGTACTGGGATTCACCTTGGGAAGCATGGGAGAGGCAGGACGCAGTTTTGTTACAGACCTTAAACAGATTACTCCAGGCAATTATGTCAGTGCACTTATTGGCGGTGCCGTATTTAATTTAGGTAACATCCTATTGTCAGCTTCCGTATCAATGGCCGGCATGACCGTGGCCTTTCCGCTAGGAGTAGGTATCGCACTGGTATTGGGCGTAATCATCAATTACATTGGCGCGCCCCAAGGAGACCCCATCACGCTATTCCTAGGAGTATTGTTTGTCGTGGTTGCCATTATACTCAATGCTGTAGCCTCAGGCAAGACCCATCGGTCAGAAGGCTCCAACAGCAGCAAGAAAGGTATAGTGATTGCCATCTGTGCAGGTGTACTGATGTCGTTCTTCTATCGTTTCGTAGCATCCGCCATGGACCTCAACAATTTCGACTCACCTACCCCCGGCATGGCTACTCCATATTCTGCATTTTTCATTTTTGCTGTAGGTATCTTCGTCAGCAATTTATTATTCAACACCATTGCCATGCGACGTCCTTTCGAAGGAAAGCCAGTCAGCTACAAAGCATATTTCTCTGGTCGAATGAGTCTTCACTTGGTAGGTATCCTTGGAGGTGTAATATGGGGACTCGGTACAGCTCTCAGCTATATTGCTGCAGGAAAAGCAGGAGCTGCTGTCTCCTACGCTTTGGGGCAAGGTGCACCTATGGTTGCAGCATTGTGGGGAATTTTCATCTGGAAAGAATTCAAGGGGGCATCGCGCAGTGTCGAATGGTTGCTTGGTCTCATGTTTGTATTCTTCCTTTTAGGATTAGGAGCTATCATATTGTCTGGCGCCAATTGATAGACGACAAATCACCGCATTCCAGGTAGTTCCTATATCTCCAACCACACGATACGCTCCCTTGAGGGTGTGCATTGAAAACAGAAGTGCACGCCCTCCTTTTTTTGCAAGAATGAGTCGATAAAAAGGGCCATTTCAGCTAATATTTTATGCTTTATTTTCTGATTTTACCATTATATTTGAATATTTCATCCCATATAGTAATTTCACCCCAACAATAAGGTATGTAGCCTTAAAAATGGGAATTACTGAAAATAAAAACCGAACTTTGCACCGAAACAAGCGAAAAACAAACATTATGATTAAGCATTATCTGAACTATGCGGAGGCAGCTATCAAAAATTATTGGAGTATGCCCGCATTTACCAATTATGGTAAGAACACCTTTACCTTCGGTCAAGTTGCAGAAAACATCGAGAAGTTGCACATATTGTTGCAAACCGCAGGCGTTGCCAAAGGCGATAAGATTGTCCTTTGCGCCAAGAACTCTGCCGAGTGGGCCGCATCATTTATAGCTATTGGTACATACGATGGTGTAATGGTGCCTTTGCTCAACGACTTTACTACTGACAGCATACAGAAACTCACCAATCACTCCGACGCCACTGCTATCTTTACAGAGCCCGAGATATGGGAGAAGATGAATGCCGAGGAGATGCCCAAGTTGAATATCGCCATCAATATCCAGAATTTCACTCCTATCTATACGAAGGGGCACGAGGTGGATGCCAAGGCATTCCACGATCAGTGTGAGCAGATATTCAAGGAACGCTTCCCCGAAGGCGTGAAGCCCGAGCATATCAGCTATCCCACAGGTAGTCTCGATGAGCTGGAACTGATCAACTACACTTCTGGAACAACAAGCGACCCGAAGGGCGTTATGCTGTCGGCACGCGCCATCAGCTCTAACATCGAGTTTGCTATCCCTAATATGCCCAATAAGCCCGGTTGGCACATCCTTTCTATGTTGCCCTTGGGCCACATGTATGGTATGGCATTCGAATTTCTCTATCCCTTTGTGACGGGTTGCCACATCTTCTTCCTTGGCAAGACTCCAACTCCCTCGATTCTCATCAAGGCGTTGGGCGAGGTGAAGCCTTATATGCTGGTAACTGTACCTCTCGTAGTGGAGAAGATTTTCAAGGGTAAGGTGATGCCTACGCTCAACAAGCCCCATATGAAGTTGCTCACCGCTATCCCTGGTGTAAACAAGATTATCTATAACACTGTACGCAAAAAATTGCTCACCACATTTGGAGGCAATCTGGAGCGTGGTAGCCTTATTGTGGGCGGCGCTGCCATCAACGAAAAGGTGGAGAAACTGATGAAAAAGATGAACTTCCCCTATACCGTAGGTTATGGCATGACGGAGTGCGCTCCGCTCATCTGCTACAGGAACTGGCGCGAGTTTGCCATGCGCTCATGCGGAATGGCCGTCGACCGCCTTGAGGTGCGCATCGACTCTGAAGACCCGCAGAACGTAGTGGGCGAAATCCAGATCAAGGGTGACAATGTGATGGATGGGTACTATAAGAACCCCGAGGCCACTAAACAGGCCTTCACTGAGGATGGCTGGCTCAGGAGTGGTGACCTCGGTGTCATCGATGCAGAGGGTAACGTGTTTATCAAGGGACGCTCGAAGAATATGATTCTCAGCGGAAGCGGACAGAATATCTATCCCGAAGAGATTGAGGACAAGTTCAATAGCCTTCCCCTTGTAACTGAGTCTATCGTCATCAGCCGTGGCAAGAAAATTGTGGCACTTGTAGTGCCCGATATGGATGCATTCAAGAAACTCGAGGGCAATACCAAGAGCATCGACGAGATAATGAATGAATACTTAAAGCAAGTGAACGCCGAACTGCCGGCATACAGCAAAGTAGGCCAAATTGAGCTCCGTGAGGAGCCCTTCGAGAAGACTCCGAAACGCAGCATCAAGCGTTTCCTCTACTCGTAAAACTCGACCAACCATTGACCTCAGACACGGATTTATAGGCCGTTGGTCATTGTGTAGGCCACAAAAATGTTAAGTTTTCTTTCAAAAGTGCGAGTTTCTGCATAGAAATTCGTACTTTTGAAATCGAAAACGATTATTAGCTGCAAACGACACGATGGATTTTCTTTCGCAATTCATACCTCGATACCTGCTCACCAAGCGCAACCAGGTCATTCTAGTGACCTCGGCTGCGGCATTTGCCCTCTTCTTCATTATCGTATACCAACCATTTGGCATATTGCAATGGGGACGCGAGCGCGTGTCGGAGTTTATGTTTGTCATCTATTCGCTCCTCATCGTACTGTTAGGCATGAGCATTGTAGCCATCAGCCGCGTCATCATGTATTACCGTACCAAGAAGCATGAAATAAGCATTTTGAATTACGCCATATGGGTGTTTGTCGAGTTGGCCATTATGGCTATCGCCTATACCATCTGTTCCATCTTGGCCGATGTGCAGGAGGATATATGGGTAGCCTTCAAGAGCGCCCTACAAAACACCTCGCTCATTCTGCTTATCCCCTACATCATCTGTATCACCGCATTCACCCTGCAGGACAAGAACGAACGTTTGCGTCAGATAGAGGACGACTTTGACAAAGCTGTAGCACAGAAGATGGCCGGTAAGGGACTTATCTCTTTCTACGATGAACGGGGTGAGTTGCAGCTTTCCGTGACGAAAGACAATTTGCTTTATATTGAAAGTGCCGACAACTACATCAACATTTGGTACATGAAGAGTAATCAGCCCAAGAAACTCATGCTACGCAATACGCTCAAACGCACGGCTGAGTTGCTTGCAGACACTCATGTGATGCGCTGTCATCGTGGTTATATGGTCAACATGGAACAGGTCAAGGTGCTGCGTCGCGAAAAAGAAAATTTCTATCTTGAACTGGGTATCGAGGGGGTAAAAGACATCCCCGTATCGAAAACCTATGGTGATGCCGTGATGAAGTGGCTCTCCATGTAAAATATCTTCGTCTATTCTTCGCATAATCCATTTTTTTGTACTATCTTCGCAGTCATAAATTTAGTTTCTAGGTTTATGAGGTCATGAGTTGTCAAATGGAGAATAAACTCAAGAACTCAAAACTGAAAAACTAGAGAACTTCAGAACTCAAAACTTTCAAAATATGACTAAGAAGATTCTGTTGCTCGGTTCGGGCGAATTGGGAAAAGAGTTTGTTATCGCTGCCAAGCGATTGGGCCAGTATGTAATTGCTTGCGATGCCTATGAAGGTGCTCCCGCCATGCAGGTGGCCGATGAGTACGAGGTGTTCAGCATGCTCGACGGCGATGCGCTGGAGGCTGTGGTTGCCAAGCACAACCCCGACATCATAGTACCCGAGATTGAGGCCATCCGTACGGAACGTCTTTACGGATTCGAGGAACAGGGTATGCAGGTGGTACCCAGTGCCAAGGCGGTAAACTATACGATGAATCGCAAGGCCATCCGTGACCTGGCTGCTAAAGAACTGGGGCTGAAGACAGCCAAATACTTCTACGCCAAATCACTCGACGAGCTGCGAGAAGCTGCCGACAAGGTAGGTTTCCCCTGTGTAGTGAAACCTCTGATGTCGTCATCGGGCAAGGGACAGTCGCTCGTAAAGAGTGCCGACGAGCTGGAGCAGGCATGGATATACGGATGCGAGGGTAGCCGCGGCGATATTAAAGAACTCATCATTGAGGAGTTCATCCGATTCGACAGCGAGATAACCCTGCTCACCGTGACTCAGCAGAACGGTCCTACCCGTTTCTGCGCCCCCATCGGGCACGTACAGAAGAGCGGCGACTACCGCGAGAGCTTCCAACCCGCGCCCATCCGTCCCGATCACCTTGTCGAGGCCCAGCGTATGGCAGCCAAGGTAACCGAGGCACTCACTGGTGCTGGCATCTGGGGCGTAGAGTTCTTCCTCAGCAACGAGAATGGCGTATACTTCTCTGAGCTATCGCCCCGTCCGCACGATACAGGTATGGTCACATTGGCCGGCACACAGTGCCTCAATGAATTTGAGTTGCACGCCCGCGCCGTATTAGGACTCCCCATCGCAGAAATTGAGCAGTACCGCATGGGCGCCAGTGCCGTTATCCTATCGCCCATTGCTTCGAAAGAGCAGCCCCGCTATCGCGGAATGGAAGAGGCTGTTGCTGAGGCTGACACCGATATCCGCATCTTCGGAAAGCCCTACACCAAGATCAACCGTCGCATGGGCGTGGTTGTATGTAACGCCCCCAATGGCAGCGATATGGATGCACTGCGCGACAAGTGTAAGGCTGCTGCTGCCAAGGTAGAAGTGTATTAATAAACGCTGTTTTTTAGAATCTTTCACCCTATTTATTTTATTTGTATCATTTATTGTTGTACATTTGCAGCCGATTTAGACAATTAGAAACGCCTTCGACGAACAAGAACAACATACAGACACACTGACGAGCATACACGCTCCGGCTACCTGCCGCCACGTATTACAGACATAACTCGGCAAGCGCCCCATTCGGGGTGCAAGCTGTTTTTTGTCTTTTTTTATTAACACACTGAATTATGGAAGAACAATTAATATACATCATCATGCTCATCTCGATAGCGTTGTCGGCCTTGTGCTCAACGCTTGAGGCAACATTATTATCCACTCCCCTATCCTATATCGCAGGCCTCGAGGAACAGGGAACCAAAGGAGCAAACAGGCTAAAGCGGCTGAAGACCAACACCGACCGCCCCATCTCGGCCATACTCTGCATCAACACTATTGCCAACACCGTAGGAGCCTCCATCGTAGGTTCGCTCGTGTATGAGGTATATGGCGATGCGTTGGTAGGTATCTTCTCCACCATCTTCACTCTATGCATCCTTATCCTGTCAGAGATTATCCCGAAGACAATAGGTACAAGTTATTGGCGCACACTGGCCATCCCGGCATCTGTGATTATCGACGGTATGATATTCATCTCCTTTCCCTTGGTGTGGGTATTGGAGCACCTGCAACGCCTCATTTCCTCGAAGTCGAACCAGGTGAGCGTAAGCCGTGAGGACATCTCGGCCATGGTGAGCGTAGCTACCGAGGAGGAGGTCATCGAAACTGAGGAGAAGAAGATGATACAGAACCTGCTCAAGCTCGATGAAGTGACCGCCCACGAGATCATGACTCCCAGTGTTGTTGTAGAGATGGTGCCTGGCAGCATGACTATACGCGAGTTCTACAAAAGCGACAACACCCACTCGCGCATCCTTATCTATGATGAGGAAAACGACGAATATATCGTAGGATACGTACTCCGCCAGGAGGTATTGGAGAAGATGGCCGAAGATAAGTTCAATATGCACCTCAGCGAGATTATCCGCCCCATTATGACCTTCGGTGAGGAGGACTCCGTGGCTGAGATCTGGGAAAAACTCCTTGAAAAAAAAGAACACATCTCAGCCATCCTCGATGAATACGGTTCACTGCGCGGTATCGTTACCATGGAGGATGTCATCGAGACCATGCTCGGACAGGAGATTGTAGACGAAAAAGACGAAGTGGTCGACATGCAGGAGTATGCCAAGGACCAATGGGAAAAGGCCCAGAAGGATATTGTGGCTATGAACGACTAAATACACTCAACCAAGAAAATTATGTTTCGCAAACTGGTAGCCATCGAGCCTGTCAGCCTCATACCTTCGGCTGAACAGGAATTGCACAACTACGCACACGAGGTAGTGCTCTATACCGATATCCCCGCTTCGGCGGATGAAATTGTTTGTCGCATAGGCGATGCCGATGCGGTGTTGCTTAGCTACACATCGACCCTCACGGCAGAGATGATGGGCCAATGCCCCAATATACGCTATGTAGGCATGTGCTGCTCACTCTACTCCCCTGAAAGCGCCAATGTAGACATCCGCTATGCTGAGGCCCATGGCATCACCGTTACCGGCATCCGTGACTACGGAGACGAGGGTGTAGTAGAATACGTAGTGAGCGAACTGGTGCGACTGCTCCACGGCTTTGGAGAAGAGCCTTGGGAGGAAATGCCCCGTGAGATTACCGGTTTGAAAGTAGGCATCGTAGGATTGGGTAAGTCGGGCGGCATGATTGCCGATGCCATGCGCTTCTTTGGTGCCCATATCGCCTACTTTGCCCGAAGCGAAAAGGCTGCAGCCACAGCTAAAGGCTATCAGTATATGCCACTCGATGAACTTATGGAGTGGAGCGATGTGGTCTTCTGCTGCCTCAACAAGAATACCGTGCTCCTACACAAGGAGGAGATGCAGCGCTTCGGCCAGCATAAGATACTTTTCAATACTGGCCTCTCCCCTGCTTGGGACGAGCCTGCTTTGCTCCATTGGCTCGACAATGGTAACAACCGCCTCTATTGCGATACGGTGGGCGCACTTGGCGGCACACATCTGCTATCGCGCCCCAACGTGCGTTGTATGAACGTATCTACCGGACGTACTAGTCAAGCGTTTGTACGCCTTAGTGAGAAGGTGTTGACAAACATCAAGCACGTGCTTACCAAGCAATAAGAATCAGGACATTATTCACAAAACCAATAACGATACCACAATGATGAGAAGAAAACAACTCCTTGCCGCTATGGTCTTAGGAGCGGTAAGCCTAAGCGTGATGGGCCAAGGAATTACTCCGCAGATGCTGGAGAAGTTCAAGAAAGAGTACGCCATGACTCCTTCCGACCGTGCCATCCATAATGCCATGGCCGCCAACGACGTGAGCAAGCTAGCCGTAAACCAGGCCAACCAATCAGAGATGGACACCTACTTTACCTACAGCGTCCCCTCCAAAGGCATCACCGACCAGCAATCATCGGGTCGTTGCTGGCTCTTCACGGGCCTCAACGTCATGCGCAGTAAGGTCATCAACGAATATGGTCTGTCAAGCCTTACCTTTTCTCCCGTTTACAACTTTTTCTTCGATCAGTTGGAGAAGTCAAATCTCTTTCTGCAAGCCGTCATTGACACTGGTGAAAAGCCCATGGAGGATAAGACAGTTGAGTGGCTTTTCAAGCACCCTCTAAGTGATGGAGGCACGTTTACCGGTGTGGCCGACCTCGCTGCCAAATACGGCATTGTACCTGCAGGTGTGATGCCCGAGACCTATGCAAGCAACAATACTAACCGCTTCACCTCGCTCATCAAGCGCAAACTGCGCGAAGATGGGCTCATCCTGCGCGACAGGCTTGCAGCAGGAACCAAGAGCAAGGAACTCCAGGCCCTCAAGACCGACATGTTAGGAGAGATTTATCATATGCTCGTGCTCGGTTTCGGCGAGCCTACCACCACCTTCAAGTGGGCCCCCAAGGATGCCCGAGGCAAGTACATGTGGGAGCCAAAGGAGTATACTCCCCAGACGTTCTACGCCGAGTTCATTGGTGAGGACTACCAGCACGACTATATCATGCTGATGAACGACCCCACCCGTGAGTACTGGAAGACCTACGAGATACAGTATGATCGCCACACCTACGACGGACACAACTGGCTCTACCTCAACCTCCCACTCGAAGACATTAAGGAGATGGCCATCGCCTCCATCAAGGACTCTACCATGATGTATTTCTCGTGTGATGTAGGTAAGGAGCTCGACAGCAAGCGTGGCCTCTTGGACCTCGCCAACTACGACTACGAATCCTTGCTGGGTATCAAGTTTGGCATGGACAAGGCTCAACGCATCCGCACCTTCGACAGTGGTTCTTCGCATGCCATGACCCTGATGGCCGTAGAGCTCGACACCGAAGGCCATCCCACCATGTGGAAGGTAGAAAACAGTTGGGGTGCCGCTTCTGGACATAATGGCCATCTTATCATGACCGACGAATGGTTCAACGAGTACATGTTCCGCCTTGTGGTCAACAAGCGGTACGCATCGGACAAGGTCAAGCAAGCGGTTCAGCAAAAGCCCATCCTGCTTCCTTGTTGGGATCCGATGTTCATTGGCGAAGAATAGTTTTTCTGCGCATTTTCACGCATCTTTGAGCATTTTTCGTGAAAAAGTGTTATCTTTACCCACCCATTAGCTATTGGTGGGTAAGAGTAACATTTATACTATGCCTATAACCATCATACCCGTCACTTCGAAGAAAGAACTTAGGAAGTTCATCTGCTTCAATTACGAGTTGTACCGAAACTCGCCTTATGCCGTCCCCGAACTATACAGTGATATACGCGATGCCTTAGACCCACGCAAGAATGCAGCCTTCGAGTTCTGCGAAGCACAACCCTTCATCGCCTTACGCGACCAAAAGGTCGTGGGACGTATCGTGGCTATCATCAACCACAAGGCCAATACTGTATGGAACAGGAAGGCTGTTCGTTTCGGTTGGGTCGACTTCATCGATGATGCCGAGGTTGTTGATGCCCTCTTTGCTGCAGTTGAGGAATGGGGACGACAGCGTGGCATGACCGAGGTGCACGGTCCGTTAGGTTTCACCGACTTCGACCCCGAAGGCATGCTTGTCGAGGGTTTCGACCGTATAGGAACCATGGCCACCATCTACAACTATCCCTACTACCCCATACACATGGAACGTATGGGCTATACGAAGGATGCAGACTGGATGGAATATCTGCTCACTGCCCCCAAGACACTGCCAGAAAAGCATGCACGCATTACTCGTATCGTAAAGGAAAAGTATGGGTTGCAGGTGGTAAAATATACCTCACACTCCAAGCTAGCCCGTGAGCGCGGCGTAGCAATCTTCGAACTGCTCAATGAGGCTTATGCACATTTATATGGATATTCGGCACTCTCCCCAAAGCAAATACAGCAATACATCAAAAGCTATCTTCCCCTGCTTGACCTCCGTCTGGTACCTATCATTGTTGACAAGGACGACAATCTCATCGGTTTTGGCGTATTGCTGCCTTCTCTCGCCGAGGCTTTCCAGAAAGCACGCGGTTTTATGTTCCCCTTCGGGTGGTGGCATCTCATCAAAGCCCTCAAGTGGAATCGTACACAGACCACCGAGATGTTGCTCGTAGCTGTGAAGCCCGAATATCAGGGCAAGGGTGCTGTAGCATTGATATTCGACGACATCATCCCCGTACATAACAAACTGGGATATAAATGGTCAGAGAGTAATCCCGAACTAGAAAGCAACATTAAAATGCAGGCTCAGTGGGATTATTTCGAGCGCGAAAATCACAAACGACGCCGGGCATATATGAAACACTTAGATTAAGAAAGTTGAACAGGCAGGCTGCCCCGATATTTCTATCTCCCTTCTTTCCTAAGTACTATTCCACCAATAGGGCCTCTACCTCTGCCGTAGAGGCCTCGTTGCATGCTGCATAACGTTCCAAAGCCGAATGAGCAGCTTGCTTTACAATCAGGTCATCGGAGCGCATGGCTGCTGTTGCTTGATCGATAAACTCATCACGGCTACGCTCATTCATCGTAGCGCCCAGCAGGGCAAACAGATGCGTCATCAGCCGAAAGCCCATGTACATCTCCATGCGGTTCTCCGAGGCCATCCACTGGAAGGCCTTCTGCGAGGCATAGGGCAAGCGGCGGAAGAGAGCCATGCAGACGTAGTCGGCCAACTCGGTATTGTGAATCTGCTCCATCCAGATGTCGGCAATCTCGGGATAGAAACTCTCTACTGGCTGCAGGTAGGCAGCGAGTATCTTGCACTCACGGATATCCTCCTTCCACAGGGCTTGCGCCAGCTCGTGGTTGGGTTCATACTGGGCTGCTATCTCCTTGATACGCGGCAACTCTATGCCGAAGATGAGACGGTACTGCAAACCCTTCTCTCGCAAGCTCTGCGAGATGACGCCGTTCATGAAGAGACGGAACTTGGACTTTATTTCGCGGATGGTTTCGTGCATGTTTTGTTTAGGGAGTTAAATGGAGATAAATGGAGTTAGAGGGAGATAAAGGCCGATAGTCTCATCGTGCGTAAGAACGTTTTGGTTCGTTGATGCCGCGCTAACTTGGCAGAGCTTGCAAGCGATTTCTACTCTCGCGTAATTGCGGTATTGGCTTTTATCTCCCCTTATCTCCCTTTATCTCCTTCTTTCCATATACATTAGTTTCTATAAGGCAACGTAGCATAGTCGCGGCTGTAGCGCAGCATCTGGTCGTCGTAGCTCTCGTCATATGAGATGGTGACGTCGGTGATGTTGCCTTCAGCATCGGTCACGGCTGTGTATACGGGGTTGATGAAGCCCTTGTAGGGAGCGAGGTTCAGTGCCTCGTAGCGGGCAAGGATCTCCTTGTGCAGCTCTTGGTCTACCTGTACGGCATACTGCTCTACGAGCTGACGGCCAGCCTCGTAGTCGCCCTCCGACTTGATACGCTGAATCTCGGCAAGCAGCTCGCCAAAGAGACCACGCAGCTTCTCGTAGTCGTTGATTTTTACGAAGGTCTTGCCATCGCGCTTCACCAGTTCAATCACATTGTCGGCCTTGCCATGCTCATAGGCCCAGCGGGCAATGAGCTGACGGTTACGCATGTGAGCCTCCTCTACGGTAGCACCCGGCTCGATGCGCACGAGCTGTGTCATCAGACCATTCATCATCTGTCCGTAGTACTCAGCCTTGTATGCCTCGGCATTGGGGAGCAGTCCCAGTTCTACCATCTTGGGGTCGCCCAGGTAGTAGAGTCCGAAGAGGTCGGCACGGGTCTCCTCGATGGTCGAGCCGTGAGCCTTCAGCGCGTCGGGGTCTACACCGGGGAGCAGCTTGCCCGAGCCGTGGCCCAAGCACTCGTGCAGGTCGGTATGGAGGTCGCCGGTGAGGGCATCGTACTCTTCGAGCAGCTTGCGCTCCACGTCGCTGTATACAAATTCTTCATTGAAACCGTTGCCCAGTGCTGCCATGTTGTACGCCTCGGTGAGGTTACCGATGGTCACCGACTTAGAGCCGTGTGCGCTGCGTATCCAGTTTGAGTTGGGCAGGTTGATGCCGATAGCTGTCGAGGGATAGAGGTCACCGGCAAGGATGGCTGCGGTGATAACCTTGGCGGTCACGCCCTTCACCTTCTCCTTCTTGAAGCGGCTGTCTACGGGTGAGTTGTCCTCAAACCATTGCGCATTGCTGCTGATGGTCTCGGTGCGCTTGGTAGCCTCCAGATCCTTGAAGTTGACGATAGACTCCCACGAAGCCTTCATGCCGAGCGGGTCGCCATAGCTCTCGGTGAAACCGTTGACAAAGTCGATGCGTGAGTCGAGGTCGCCCACCCAAGCGATGCAGTAGTCGTCAAAGTCCTCCAAGCTGCCCGAGCGGTAATACTTGATGAGCTTCTCGATGACTGCCTTCTGCTCGTCGTTCTCAGCCACGGTGAGGGCCTTCTCCAGCCAGTATACCACCTTTGAGAGTGCCTCGCCATAGAGGCCTTCGGTGTGCCATACCTTCTCCACCACCTTGCCGTTCTCCTTCACGAGACGGCTGTTCATACCATACATCACGGGCGTCTCGTCCTTGGGGTCCTTCAGGTTGTTGTAGAAGGCCTCGGCCTCGGCCTGAGTCACGCCGTCGTAGTAGTAGCTTGCAGAGGTCAGCACAAGGTCCTCACCATCGGCCTGGTTTACACGCTTGGCCATCACTGCAGGGTCAAAGATAGCGGGGAACACCTCATCGCAGAGGGCCTCCACGGTCTGTCCCTCAGCCAAGGGCAGCTTGGCGGCATCCACTGCGAGCAGGGCCTGCTTGAAGAATTCGGGTGAGAAGCCGGGCACAAACTTGTCGGCACTGTAGTGGTGGTGTATGCCGTTCGAGAACCATACACGCTTCACGTAGGTCACGAAGTTCTTCCAATCCTCCGTTGTCTTGTCACCTTGATAGTCGGTATACACCGTCTCCAGCATCTTGCGGATGACGAGGTTGTGGCGTCCGTTCTGGTCGAACAGGATGTCGCGTCCCTGCAGGGCAGCCTCTTGGAGGTAATACACGAGTTTCTTCTGGTCGAGGGTCAGTTCGTCGAATCCCTTCACCTCGTAACGAAGCATCTGGATATCGGCAAATGATTCGTTGGTGTAGTCAAATTTCGCCTCAGCTTCGGCCTGCTTGCCATTGTTGCAAGATACGCATAGTGCTGTTGCCATAGCTAACATTGTCAATTGTCTTTTCATTAATCTATATATTTAGTAGTTTGTTTACGCGGAGCATCGCCGTTGATGCGATTTTCAAACGGCAAAATTCGCTAAAAATCCGCTATTACACAAACTTTTGCCCATGTTTTCGTCGTAGGGACTGTGTTTGCACACTACTATCCAGAAAAAGGTGATAATATAAATAGTTACCCATGATATAAAAATACCACGATGTTGTCATCCTGAACAACGTGAAGGATCTCGCAGTATTTCAGACTAACTCCCAGCGCGAGATGCTTCGCGTTGCTCAGCATGACACAAAGTGTTTGGGCAAACAGCTATATCATTGCCAAAAAAGTTCGACCTGTATGATTGAAAAGGCTTCCTCACATGGACTTTTTTTTATCTCACGCAGAGAACACGAAGAACACAGAGGCGCACTAGCTACGCTCGTGCTTGCCGTCCGGATGGCACATACGAGCGTCAGCGACGTATACTTTGCGTTCTCTGCGACCTCTGCGTGCAACAAAATCATTCTCGTGAGAGAGAAATCCAATCGTACAGGTCAAAAAAAGTTTGTAACAATACATCTTTTTCTCCAACTTTGCATCATTAAGGTAGAACGACACCTTGAAGAATGAATCAGAAAAGAAGATACATGGAGCAGCTGGCCTGCCTGATGGAGGAAGAGAAGCATCACCTCCACCGCTATGCCTGCTACAAGATTGGCGATGCCGACGAAGCCGATGATATACTACAAGAGATGTTCTTGAGGCTCTGCAGCAAATCCCACCTCTTGGCCAAAGTAGACAATATGCGCAATTACCTCTACCGCACACTGGCCAACCAATGCGGTATGCTACTCCGCGAAAGACAAAAGAGGCCAGAGGTTAGCATAGAGAATCTGGAGCAGCTACAACTGGAGGAGTTCATCCCAGAAAGTTTCGAGCAGGAGTTTCGCCTCATCAATCGTCTGTTATCAGAAATCCCCATGGAGCAGAGCGAAGTGATACGCCTCCATATCCACGGAGGTCGCACCTTTGCCGACATTGCTGCCATCCTCGACGCTCCTCTGCCCACCGTAAAGGCACGCTACCGCTACGGCATCGACAAGCTACGCGACGGACTGCACAAACACCACCTTGACTAACCACCTATTATATATACTGCTATGAAAGAAGAGAAAAAGACCTGCATGAGCGAAGAGAGAGTCGTCGACCTCCTCACACCGCGGCATGCCCCTGAGTGCAAAGCCTCGTTCCGCGCCCCCCAAGCACCGCACCGCATTAACCCTTGGCGCTATATTCGCACAGCCGGAATGGCTGCCGTGTTGCTGATAGGCATCTTTATCGGCATCAAGGTGCTGACACCCGGCAAAGCATACGCTGCTATGACCCCTCAACTAGTCATCGACAAAGCCCGAGAGAAATTGCGCGACGTGCGTAGCTTCCGTATGGTCTTTCTGGTTCATGCACAAGAGTACAAAGAAATGGGAGAACTAGACTTCGAAGCCTCCTATGATTTGCTACGTACTGACCGAGGCTACTTCATCCGTTCAGAGTGCATGCTACCTGTAGGAATTAAAATCGTAATTATCTACACCCCCGACAGCATAAAAATCTGGCATGATGACGAACTGCAACTCGCAGCACCCTACAATGGAGTCGGCAAAAATCTATCACTCACTTTGGATGCAATGTTGGATAATATAGAGAACGATAAAGACAATCTTACAATCAAAGAATATGGAGACGAGATTATCCTTTGCAGTGAAGCGCAGGCATACACACACCAAGACCGCTATGAAATGGCGTTTTCCAAGACCGATGGATTAATAAAATCCGCCAACGGTATTATCACAAAGGACGATGGCCCCACTATATTCATCAAAAGCAAACGCATCGACTACAACATACCGCTCACTGCAGAAGACATACAGAGGGCACCTGAAAGTTCTCATTAAGATGCCCATTCTCACATGAAGCATTTTTGAGCTAGAAGAGATAAACTGTCAACTCAAGATAGGGATAAGACATAATCCTATATCTATATATCACCGTACTCCATTAGGCGCAAGTCTAGTGGGGTATATTGTTTAGATACAACTGACATGAGGGGCTGTACCGCAGATAATCTGCGGTACAGCCCCTCATGCAATACATTTGCAATATCGCTGCAATGTAATTGCAATATCCTAGTACAGCCTGCACTCAGTGAGTACCTGTAATTTTGTCGAAAAAAATACAAATGAAAACACAACGTATCGTTTCTCTTGACCATATCCGTTTGACTACGAATGCTTGGGTGGGGATATGATTTCAGGTTGTAATAATTCGATTGTTTATGAGAAGAAATGATTATATTGACTTCATCAAAGGAGTGGCTATCCTATTGGTGCTCGTGGGACATGCCATACAATACTGCTATGGCGCGGAGTATTTCTTGCAAGGGGCATACTACTGCAATCCCATATTCAAGTTTATCTACACGTTCCACATGCCGCTATTCATGGCTGTCAGCGGTTATCTCCTGCAGCAGACATTGACCCATCGGACGGAGCTGGAAGTGGCAAAGAGGCGCTTGCGGCAGTTGGGACTCCCCATTTTGAGCTTCGGCGTGCTGGCCTTTGCCATCAAGTGGGCCGTACATCCAACGTTTGATATAATAGGATGTGCGAAGGAATTGCTCAGTACCATTGTCGGCAATCTTTGGTTCCTGTGGGCATTGCTCTACAACCAGTTGTTGCTGCTGCTTATCCGACGTATGGGCGACAAGGTGTGGATGTATGTGTTGGCGGGTGTCTTGATATACTTTATACCCGACAATAGCTATATCCCGGCACGTTACACGTTTCTCTATCCGTTCCTCGTTGTGGGGTATATGACGGGCAAGCACACCCTTAATCGGATATATGCAGAGAAGAGACGTATGAGAATATCAGCAAGTATGCTGGTGTTGTATGTCGGCGCACTATATGCCGCCCGTACGCCGCTTGCCGATGTGTGGGGTTGGGGAATGTTAGGCAGTGTGCTGCACACTGCAATGCGTCAGTTGATAGCCTTCTTCGCCTTGGGGTGGATTCTTCCTTTGCTGTACGGTGTGTATAAGGTATGCTCGGCCAAGCGTATCATCAGATTGGTAATGGATGCAGGACAGAACTCTTTGGGCATATACTATTTCCAAACATTGATATTCATCCTTATCTCCAGAGCGTGCCATCTGCTCCCCTCGCTTGGAGTGTGGGGAGTGTTCTTCGGCGGAGTTGTCATCACAGCCGAATGTCTCTTGTTGGCATGGTGGAGTAAGCGGTATGGAGTTACACGACTGCTAATATTGGGTGGAAAGTAAAATATAAGGCTATAGTTGTGACGCGTTTCTAGGACAAGACAAAGTCTAAAAAAACGCACTTGCCTTCTATGAAAAAGGGCTGTCCCATTTCAGAAAAAGGCACATGCCTTTTCTACAAAACGCATAGCCCATTTTTCACAAAGGGATATGCGTTTTTCTCGTAGGCTTGACAAATATTTTTTGTCTTGTCCTAGAAAAAGTTGACACAAAAAAGTCAACAAATGAACAAGAAAAGCACTTTAAGTCACTTCACGTTGCAGCCAGTCAATCGGCATCGCCTTGCCGGTTATGACGAAGCGATCCGTCTT
>SUXS01000001.1 GCA_015060865.1 Bacteroidales bacterium
ACAGTTGCGCCAACTTCTCGCGCAGGGAGAAATAGTTGTCGGTATAGTCTTCGGCATTGATTCCTGCTTCAAAGTCAATCAGCAGGTCTATGTCACTCTTGTCGGTAAACTCCGGTGTGTTTACCGAGCCGAAGGTATAGAGGCTCTTCACCCTGTACTGTTTACAGAGTGCCCTTACATTGCCCAACTGTCTTTGAATAATCGGATTCATAACGCCTTGTTTTTTGCAAAGAAACAAATTGTAACTCAAATATCCTAATATTTGAGACTGTTTTTGATGTTTGGCACACCAAATACATTCATTATTTATGGAGACTTATGTGTGAAAATACCCAATCAGGCACGTCCGAACGAGAATTATTTCCCTCCATTTTCCCCCATTTCATCGTCTAAAACGACATTTTTAGACGTCTAAAGATGCATTTTTAGATTTTTCTTTTGGCGAGGGGCGAGTTTTTCTATTCATTTGCGCAGGTTTTGCGGAGCGCGGAGGTCCCTTCCCTGAGACTGGGGTGTTCTCTGCCTCCTCATAATCGGCCATAAATATTCATAAATAAGATATAGACGAACAATGAAGAAGCTGTACGACAAACAGGAAATAGCCCCGCTACTCGACAAGTTTATGACTGGCGTGAGCACTGCAGACGAGGAACAAGTGCTGGAGCAGTACTTTCTCACTCACGAGGTGAGCAAAGAGTGGAGAGTATATAAGGAGATGTTTGCCCTGTTCAACAATGGAGAGGTGGACATCGAGATGGATGCAGAGTAGCGACTTCCACACTTTGCAAGAAAAGTAAAACAATCATATAATGTATAAACCAATAAAGTAATTTAGATAATGGTCAAGACCAATCCATGCCGGGGCTGTGAAGTTCTGGCATGGACATTTAAGAAACATCAGTGCATCCTTCTTTTTTAACATAAATTCCCGTAAATTGCCCACAAATTATCCATAAATAAAATTCGTGTAACAACATAAACAACCAATACAATGAAGACCAAACTATTCCTTGCCCTTGCCCTTGCCGTGGCGGTGCTGCTGGGGGCGTGTGCACCGAAGATAGATGCGGACAAGTTTCTGATAGAAGGACAGGTTTGCAATATTCCCGATAGTGTAGTTCTTAATCTGTGTATATACAAGAACGGAATGTATTCGCAGATTGCATCGGATACAATCATTGATGGGTACTTTTCATTTACCGATACCGTGTCTGAGGTGCGTCAACTCTGTCTGTTAACTCATGCAAAAGGATTCCCCAACCATATACTGCCCATTTGGGTGGCGCCCGGTGAACTTGTGCGTATCAAAGGAGAAGACAAACTACATAGTACATGGATTGTGACCAGTAGACTTATTGAGCAGAAGGACCAAAATGCTCTGCAGGCGTGCGCCATTGATATACGTAAGAAGTATGCAACATTGGATGCAGAAGAGGCTGATATACTGAAGGGACGTTTAGGGAGAAATCATACCGATGCGGAATCCGCCAAACAATTACGGGAAAAGATATATGCTTTGCGCGAAAAGAGTACACCGCTGCGCACACAAGTCTATAAGGCCGAAATAGATTATATGAGTACGATGCCGCGTCGTCGTGTTTGGATGGAGACTTTGGTGATGTATGCAAAGTTTGCCAAGCTATCACCGAAGTATATGCCTTATAGTACTGAGTTGAAAGCTCTCTATGAGACACTTCCTGAAGAACTGAAACAGTCAGAACAAGGACAATTGGCCTATGGGCACCTCTATCCAGTGCACCCGTTAGAGATTGGTGACGATATGGTCGATGCCACACTCTATGATATTGAAGGAGGTGAGCATCATCTGGCCGAATTGAAAGACCGTTACATCTTATTGGACTTTTGGAGTAAAGGGTGCGGGCCATGCAGAGAGTCCATTCCCGAATTGGAAGAAATCGCTGCAGCGTATGCCGAAAGTCTGGAAGTGGTAAGCCTCTCTATCGACCCCAAGGATGAATGGGTGGAGTATGTGCGCGAGAAGAATCTTACAGGGCATCAATGGAATGAGTTGGCAGCTGCCCGCACTGGTCTTTCCACTCGCTACAATGTACGTGGCATCCCGCATTATGTGCTCATCACCCCCGAAGGTAAAGTTCAAGCGGTATGGAGTGGCTATGCCAAGGGGTATCTATGGCAGGAAATAAAGAGACATATCAAATAACCCAATACAATGAAACCAACCAAACTTTCAATTTTGAATTTTCAATTTTCAATTTCTTTCGCCCTTGCCGTGGCACTGCTGCTGGGGGCGTGTACGAACCAAGAGAGATATTACACGTTGACGGGTGAACTGCCTGATTCGAGTTACAATGGAAAGACCGTCTATCTCACCGACTTTGATAATGGCTGCAAGATTGATTCTACTACAGTCGATGGCAATAGGGTGACTTTTAGAGGCATTGCTCCCGATACTGCGCTTAATTGTCGCATTGACATTGCCCGTGGCCTCTTTTCAAATCCCATCTTGGAAAAGGGCGATATTGTGACAGACTTTGTGAACCATCGCACATCGGGTACGCCTCTCAATGACGAGATGGCACGCATCCTCACATACTTGGCCGATTGGCACGACAGAGCAAATAAAACACGCGAGGAGTTTGAGGGAACACAAGAGGAGTTTGTAGCCCGGTATATGGACGAATTCTATGCCGAACTAAAATCGCTGATGAAAGAAGAATTTCTGAAACACACCAATGATGCCGTAGGCTATTTGATAGTGCGAGAGGGTCTCGGTAGTGTGGAGTTAATGAAACACGTATGTGACAACAGTGGCCCTTGGCTCAACAACAAGGGGATGGTTAAACGTATGAGACAAAATACGCAAGGGCTTCTTGCTACAGCTGAGGGTATGACCTATACAGACATCAAAGGCACCGACATTGACGGTAAGCCCTTAGCGCTATCGGACTTTGTAGGCAAAGGCAACTACGTGTTGGTGGACTTCTGGGCTTCGTGGTGTGGTCCCTGCCGTGGTGAGATTCCCAACTTGCGCAAACTTTACGAGAAGTACAACGGTAAAGGCCTCACCATCCTTGGCATCTATGTCTGGGACAGCATAGAAAACATGAAGACGGCCATCAAGGAGGAACAGGTTGCCTGGCCACAGATTTTCGATTCTGAGGGGACAGCTACTGGAAGCTATGGTGTAGACGGCACTGGCATCCCTCATCTCATCCTCTTCGGCCCCGACGGCACAATCCTTGAACGTGATATTGAACGTGGCCAAAACAAGCTCCGCGGCGAGAATATGATAAAGACCGTGGGTGAGTATTTGGAGGCTGAGAAAGAATAATTCATGAAAATTTATGGCCAATTCATGAGCATTGCCTTTAGCCCCTGCGGGCGGCGAACTTTGTTTCGTGTTCCCTTTTTTCAACATAAATTCCCGTAAATTGCCCACAAATTATCCACAAATAAAATTCGTGTAACAACATAAACAACCAATACGATGAAACCAACCAAACTTTCAATTTCTTTCGCCCTTGCCGTGGCGGTGCTGCTGGGGGCGTGTGCAGAAAAGACAAAAGCAGAGGACAACCGCGTGTGGAATGATGTAGCGATAGGCTATAACAACACATTCGATGTCATTAAAGTGACGAACGTAAAACTACTGGACGAGCAGACTGAAGTGAAGGTGCATATAACCTTCCCTGCCAATCATTGGATCAGAATAGCTTCGAACACCTATCTGCAAGCAGGGGATAAGCAGTATAAAGTAAAGGCCATAGTGCCCGACTCAACGAAAGCCGTGCCCGAACTCGACAAGGAGTTTTGGATGCCATCCACTGGAGAAGTGGATTTCGTGATGACTTTCGAGCCCTTGCCCGAGGGGACTGAACGATTCGACCTTATTGAACCCAACGGATGGCAGGTACTGAATGTGCGCAGCACCAGTCTCCTGCCTCAAGGCATTACCGACACCTATTGGCGAAACCCGAAGACAGGCGACTGGGTTATCGGATTTGCGGAGAAGCATGTGATATATGACAATGCCGTTTGGGATATCGTGGAGCATACAGAGCAAGGCGGCGGCTACGTACTCACCGTGAGTAAAGGAGCAGAGACGACCAACGTCACCGTAGGCCCGATGAAGAGAGGCAAACGCCATCTTCAGGTAGGCAATAGCAGACGTATGGCGGTAACTCCCATCACCACCAACACCCTGCCCGACTATCCCAATCGCGACCGTCGCCAAGGCTTCAAGGACAATGGCTATCGCATGGGCGACAGCGTGACCATCGTGGGATGGCTCAAAGGGATGACACAGACCGAACGGAGCAGAGGCGGTGGGTCATTCAGCGCAGACATCTGGAATATCATTTCTGGTGAGCAGCAAAGCTTCTCGGCCCAGATGGACCTGCTCGGACGTTTCACCTTGAAGATTCCTTTACTTAACAGTTCGCAGGTCTTCTTGGATTGGGGAAGAACAAACCTCAGCACCCTACTCGAACCAAGCAAGACCTACTTCTATCTGCGCGACTACACTACGGGGCAGAAACTCTTTATGGGCACTGATGCCCGCTTGCAGAACGAACTGCTGTCCTATCCACACCACTGGGCCAACGAGCGCATGGAAGGAGACAATAGAGGCGAAAAGGAGGCGATGGAGTTTTGGGAACTCACTACTCGCGAGCGAGAGAAGCACCTGAACCAACTGCAGGAAACAGTACGACTCCACCCTAATCTGTCGCAGCGATATATCAACTATCTCACCGGCTACTACCTGACAGGCCAAGGCATGTCGATGATGCAGGCACGATTCGCCATGAAAGGCAGGGTGCTGCCCCAAGCCTATATGGACTATGTGAACAAGGAGATTTGGCAGAAGGCCGTCAAGCCCTACACACTCTACCGTGACTTCTCTTGGTTCAAGAGAGACTATCTCGAGCAGTTGGAAAGTACCCGGGAGACCAAAACATGGGTAGATATTGTCCGAAACATGATTAAAAAGGGTGAGATATCCTTGACAGATGAAGAACTGAACAAGCTGGACTGTTATGAGGCGAGGTTAAACAAACATAATACTGATGTCATGAATGCACCGACACACGCACATGCACACGCTTTATGGGACAGTTTCCAGGCCGATCCTCTGGTCATTGAGGTTCACGAACTAATGGAACGCTATACCGAATGCTTAAATAAGGCCGTACTCCAAGAATCGTTGGCCGTGATAGATTCTGTAGGGTGCGACCGCAACTTACGTGACCTCCACCTCGCATTCAGACTATATGTAAAGATTGACAACGAACGCAAGCCACTTGACCCCGAAGTGATAACGTGGATGGAACAGGAGATTCAACTTCCTGCCGCCAAAGCTGCAGTGACAGAACTGAACGACAAGTACCTTGCCATCGCTCGCCGCGACTTTGCCTATGCCAGCAGTCTGAAGTCGTCAGACGATGTGGAGGGCATGAGCGATGGCGAGAAGATACTGCGAAAACTCATAGAGCCCTATAAGGGTAAGTTCATCCTGCTCGACGTATGGGGCACATGGTGCGGCCCTTGCAAGGCTGCCTTAGCGAACAGCCAAGAGGAATACGAGCGTCTGAATCCCTACGACATCGTATACCTCTACCTCGCTAACAACTCCAGTGAGGAGTCGTGGGAGAACGTTATCAAGGAATACAACGTGACGGGCGACAACGTGGTGCACTACAACCTCCCCGCCGAGCAGCAAGCAGCCATCGAGCACTTCCTTGGCGTGAACAGCTACCCCACATACAAACTCATCGACCGCGACGGCAACATCCTCGACGTGAATGCCGACCCTCGCGACCTGAATGCGTTGGAAAACTTGCTGAAGATGATGAACGGGACGAAGAATTAATTCGTGGCTAATTCGGTTAATTCATGAGCATTGCCTTTAGCCCCTGCGGGCGGCGAACTTCGTTTCGTGTTCCCTTTTCCCAACATAAATTCCCGTAAATCAAACAGATATTATTCATATAATTAAATTCAAACAGCATTATGTACCAAAATGTACCAATTGAATTGATCGAGCGCATAGAGGCGCTGGAGAGGAGAATGGAAAAAAATTGAGAACTCAATTTTTTTCAACGATGACGATAACGTTGACGATAACCAACCATTGACTGTAGCGTCGACCTGCGGTTCGGAGGGTAAACATCGCGAAGCTCAGTCTTCGTCTTCGTTAGCGTCTTCGTTGGAAAGGCTGATGCACCACCGCACGCCCGACGGGCGCTACCTGATGCGGCACAGGTACCAGTGGTGGGCGGTATATCATGTATTGGTGCGGCAGTGCGGCTTCCCTGACGGGTACCGCGAATTTGTGGCCTGTATCGCGCAGCTCTTCCCCGAAGGGCTGCGCGTGCCATGTACGGAGAGTACGATGAAGCAGCTGTCGCAGACACGCTACATGGAGCCCGTCCGTGACTGGCGCTACGATGCACTCTACCACGGCTCACCCGAACGCTTCCGGCTGATGAGGGAGACGGTGGAGTGGATGGGGAAGATGGTGGGTGGTTAGAAGCTGGCGGCCATCATCTCGCGACCCCTGAGGGTACTTTCCCTCTTGTACCCCCACCCGGCCTGCGGCCTCGTCCCCCTGTCAGGGGGACAGTGCAGGAGAGTGCAATCATCGCGGTAAGACTATTCCGGGAAAACTGTCCCCCAGGCAGGGGGACGAATGTAGAGAGCGTTAGCGAACGGAATGGAGGGGGTGCTGTTTAGAGGGTGAAGGAAACGATTACATATTGGCTAATATCTTTTTCGTGACCTCACGGATATGTTCTATTACTGCATCTTGATGGATGAAGATGTCTTTGTTCTCAAAGCGAAGCGTATGTATGCCATGCTGCTGCATTAGCCATTCCTCGCGCCTAAGGTCATATTCGCTACCCTCTATAGTATTATGTGGCGCACCATCCAACTCAATGCATAAATGCAGATACGGACAATAAAAGTCAAGGATGTACGGTCCTACTCCAAACTGTCGACGCCAACGCATACCTTCTATTTGCTTCCCTTTGAGCCTAAGCCAAAGTGTAGCCTCGGCCGCAGTCCCCTCGTTACGTAGATTCTTGCGCAGAGGTGCCTGATTGTGATGGTTGTAGGGGTATCGTTCGTCGTTGTTTTGCATAGGGCGAAGGTATGAAAAATAGGGGAGATTGCAAAATGTTATGCTATTTTTGTACCCCCACCCGGCCTACGGCCTCATTACGCTCCCTCTTGCACCCCCACCCGGCTTGCGGCCTCGTCCCCCTGCTAGGGGGACAGTGCAGGACAGTGCAGGAGAGTGCTAGCTATGCGATTATTGCAATACCTCTATCAGAGATTCTATATTGTCAGTATACAATGTTTCAAGATTGTCACTTTGTAGTGCATCCTGCATTGCATTGATCGTCTCTTGATTAGGTTGTTTGTCTACGATAAAATCCATGTTTGTAAATGTATAACACTCGTATCACAAATACAAGGAAACGGGTGAAAAAGTTGATTGAATTTACAATCTTTAATGAATACCTCCCAATTATAACCCATTTGTAACCCGCGGGTTATTTTCTTGGGGATATGGTGCAGATTGGCTTACTTCGCATAGAAATTGAGTTTTTGAGTTCTTTAGTTTTTGAGTTTGACAAACTAATGAACTTATAAACTTAAAAACTCACATGCGTTACCGATTAGCCACCTACCGCGAGTGCAAGGCACACCGCGAATGGAACACCACCTGCCCCGACTGCGGGCGCCGTGGCAAGTTCTCTCCCTACATCGACATCGCGACCATGCAGCCTGTTGATGACAAGCGCTGTGGCCGCTGCAGCCGCCTCTCCAACTGTGGGTATCATCTGCCGCCCCGTGAGATGCCTCGCACGGAGGATTATGGTTCACGCGCATCTCGCGAAAGGCGCGAAAATCCAGGTCCTGAAAATTATGCCTCACACAGATCGCACAAATCTCACAGAAGCTGCATCGCAGAAAGCTCGCAGCTGCCATCCGGTGTGTACACTCGGCGCAGCCGACAGCAAGGGCGAAGCGACTTGCCATTTCGTGAGATTTGTGAGATCTGTGTGAGACAGAAAGAGGAGTTTGGTGAGACAAACAACTCCCAGCGCGAGGCCAGCGAGTTTTATGAGAAGATGCGCCGCGCCTGCGAGCAGTCGCAACCCTGGGGCAGCCATCTGGTGACCTGGCTGCGCACCAAGTTTCCCCGCGAGCAGGTCGATGCCGCACTGAAGCGCTACCGCGTGGGCGGCACACCCGACGGCGCCACCCTCTGGTGGCAGATTGATGAGCAGGGACGCGTGCACACTGGCAAGGCCATGCTGTATAATCCGCTGACGGGACACCGCGTGAAGGAGCAGGGCTTTCCCGTCAACTGGGCACACCGCATGCGCCGCTATGGTGAGCCGTCAGAGCTGGTGGCACCGCAATGTCTGTTTGGGTTACATCTGATCAACGTTGACGTTAACGCTAACGATAACTGCCATCCGGAGGATATACATCGCGAAGCCCAGTCAACGTTATCGTTTTCGTCATCGTTAGCATTACAAGCGGCGACGCTGCCGCTTGTAATGCTTGTCGAAAGCGAGAAGACCGCCCTCATCATGAGCCTCGTCTGCCCCGACAAGGTGTGGCTTGCCACCGGCGGCAAAGCAAACTTCAAGGAATCGATGCTCGCGCCCCTCATAGGACTCGAGGTAGCCGTATACCCCGATGCCGATGCCCTGCACGACTGGTACACCCGCGCTGTGGAAATGAACCGCACCCTCGGCACCCACCTGCATATCCCCACTGGCTACTACAACCTGATGGACCACGACGAAACACGCCGCGAGGGATGGGACTTGGCAGACGTCGTTTTAAGTTCATAAGTTTTTGAGTTTATAAGTTGGCAAACTCAACAACTAAGGAACTCATAAACTCAAATCCTACGGTTCACCCAGATACTCAAATATCAGTTGCACCTGCCGACGGGTGAGTCGGCGCGAGGCACGCTGGTAGCCTACACGCTCCAGTGCAGGGAGCAGACCGTGGGCGGAGGTGATATACTTGTGCAGCAGGCGCAGGGCCGAGGAGCGCGGGGCACCGGGGAAGTAGAGCTGGGCAAGCTCGCTTTTGGTGAGGGAGGAGGGAGACCCACCCCAGCCCTCCCTATAAGGGAGGGTGATACAGGCATCGTTGGTATTCATAATGGTTATAGTTATCGGTTTTCTATTTATTTAAATTGGCTTCTATCGCGGAATTCCTTACCCCCTCCGTTTCGCTACGTAAACTCCGCTACACTCGTCCCCCTTAAAGGGCGACAGTTCTTTTTAATTTGTTTGTACGCGCGATAAGACTATTCAAAAGGCACTGTCGCCCTTTAAGGGGGACGAGCGAAATGGAGCCTCAGCGCAATGGAGCGGAGGGGGTAACGGTTATCGTTTTCGTTATCGTCATCGTTGAAAAGCAATGCTTTTCACCCTATAAAGTTACAAAAAAACCACCACATAATCAACGGTTAATAAATTTATTTTCAATCTCTTCAAAGATTATTTATAGGGCTTACCGTAACTCTCATCTGCGGAACGTTGCCCTACTGCAAGGTGGTACCTTTGCAGTAGGAATTCTGAATTATGAATTCTGAATTCCCGCATGCGAAATTAACCTTATTTATTAACCCGAATTGTGAAATACGATTTGTCATCCGGAGGCAATTCAACATTAGTTGATGTTTGGCTGCACTCGCTGAGAAATTGCAAACAAGTTTGCATTTCGCTCGTTTGCACAAGCATTCATAATTCATAATTCAAAATTCAGAATTAAAAGACATGCCTATCAACTACGCAATCAAGAAAGTGAAGAACCCCAACGGTATCGAAGGTACCCAGTATTTCCACGGCCAAGCCATCAAGACGGGTGAGCTCACCCTGGACAAGCTGGCCCGCCGCATCAACAACAGCACCACCGTGACGCAGACCGACTGCCGCGCCGTGCTCCTCAGCATGAAGGACCACATCATCGAAGCCCTCACCGAAGGTCAGGTGGTGGTGCTCGACGACCTCGGCCGCTTCCAGGTGACCCTGCAGGGCAAGTGCTACTCGCAGGACACGATGGCCGCCAGTGACTTCGCACCCTCATCGATGATCAAGGGGCACAAGATCGTGTTCCGCCCCGATGCGGCACTCAAGAAGGCCGTGGCTGCGGACTTCTCGCTGAAGCGTATATCGTCTGAAGCGATGGCGTAAAACAACTCCCCCTCTGTTCATAGAGGGGGTGCCCAAAGGGCGGGGGCGTTGCCTTTGGCCCCTTCGGGCGGCTAACTTCGTTTTCCAAGACGTAGCGCGTAGTGGTTCTGCTCCGCACTTCGTTTGGAACTCCCTCCGCTCCATTTCATTTCGCTCGTCCCTCTATGAACAGAGGGACAGTTAGTAAACCGCAAACTCTCTAACATTAAACTCAAAATCCTATGACCACACAATCCACCACTTTCAACTGGAGCAAGCTCCTCAAAGTTCTCATCGCTGTACTCACCGCCTTGGCCGGTTCGCTGGGCTTGGCAAGTTGCGTCTAAGCCATGAGCACCTTCCTCCGTGCGCTGCTGCTACTCGGCAGCGCACTCACTCTAATCGCTTGATAATAATTCCAACCACAGATTACTCGGATTAACACAGATTTCTTTTTGTCTGTCAACAGATTTAACTGATTTCACAGATTGACGCACACGCTTCGCTTGTGCTAGCCTCCGGCGTGATATCACTCGGCAGCTGTGCCGACAAAGTGCGAGCAGAGCGATGCACATAATCTGTGTAATCCGTGACATCTGTGGTTTAATAAAAAATAATATCAGTTGAAAATCTATGAAGTATTTCTCGATAAATGAATTAACAAGCAGCGCCACGGCGCTGCGCGAAGGCATCAACAACCGCCCATCGAAGTGTGCCTATCATCTGTTGCACGTACTGGTACAGCAACTCCTCGACCCCATACGCGAAGCGTGGGGCGAGCCTATCGTTGTCAGTAGCGGCTACCGCTGCAAGCAGCTCAACGCCCTGGTGGGCGGTGCCAAGTATAGCCACCACATCCTCGGCTGTGCGGCCGATATTATTGCTGGTAACAGGGCCGACCACCGCAAACTGTTCCGCCTCATCGTAAAGATGCAGCAGGAGGGGCGCATCAAGTTCACTCAGCTCATCCTTGAGGGCGATGGAAGATGGATTCACATCTCGTACGTCCCCGGTGACCTGCGCTGTCAGGTGATAGAATAAATGCCGTCAGAACTGTATTGCCATACATGACACACGCCGCAGAGCATATGAGGATGCTTTGCGGCGTGTTGTCTATTCCACCCCACCGCTGCGCCTGTATTCGGTGGGCGACTGCCCTGTCTGGCGGCGGAAGTAGCGGCAGAAGTAGGAGTCGTTGGGGAAGCCCAGTGCGTCGGCTACGGCAGACACGGTCTTCGTGGGGTCTCTGAGGAGGATGCGGGCATCGAGCACTACGGCCTTGTCGATCCACTCCGAGGCTGTCTTGCCGCTCACCTGCGTCACGGCCTTGCTGAGGTATTGGGGTGTCACGCAGAGGCGGTCGGCATAGTAGGCGACGGGCTGCTTGCCGGGGCGGCAGGCTGCGAGTTCGGCCATGAAGCGGGCATAGAGCATCTCGGCTGCCGAGCGTGCCGTATGCTCCTCATCGCTGCCGGGCAGCGTGGCCACGTGGCGGAGGAGCGCTATCGCCAGCAGGTCGGCCACCTCGGCGCGGTAGGGCTCCGAGGAAGCTATGGAGTAGATGGCGTGGAGCAGCAGGGTGATGTCGTCCCAGTCTTTCGGTGCGGGATGCCGCTTCACGAAATGGCGGCACAGCAGCAGGTGCTGATGGTGCCTTTCGGGCACGAAGGCCATAATCTGCCCCTGGGTGTCGGGCGCCACCTCAAATATCTCTACATAGGTGTTCTCGGGTAGGATGAGGATATCGCCACCTACCACTACATGCTCGGTGAAGTTGATCTCGAGACGTGCCTCTCCCGAGAGCACTCGCAGCAGGCGATAGTCCTTCACGATGAGTGAGCGCACCTTGTCGAACAGCTGAAGCCCCACCTTGTTGACTGCCATATCGAGGTTAAGTGCCAAGCGGTCGCGGATGAGCAGTTGCTCGAAGCGCACCTCTGACCTCTTGATGATGGAGGAGATGAGCTCAATATTCAGCGGGCGGAAGCGTTCCTTATCGTTCTTCATAACTTGGTTATTTTCATTGCAAAGATAATGAATATCGCCTAAAATATGCTCTTTTTGCAAAGAATGATTACAAAAAGGACATTATTTGCCATGAATAGACAATGGCGGTACGGAGAAGAATGGCGTACTTTGCAACGGATGATTTAGTAACATTACAACCTATGAAACGAATATTGCTATTGACCTCACTGCTGGCTTCGCTGGCAGTATGTGCACAGCCGAGTGTGGAGCGGTGCAAGGAGATGGCGCGCGAGCACTATCCGCTCATCAGACGGTATGGGCTGATAGAGCAGAGCCGCGACTACACGCTGAGCAATGCCGCCAGGGCGTGGCTGCCGCAGGTGACGCTCTCGGGGCAGGCCACGCTGCAGTCCGACGTGGTGAGCTGGCCCGAGGAGTTCGAGTCGATGCTGGCCATGCAGGGACTTGACATGCCGGGCATACGCCGCGACCAGTACAAGGTGCAGATTGATGTGCAGCAGACCCTCTGGGATGGTGGGAAGAGCCGTACCGACCGAGCCATCGCCGAGGGCGAGGCCGCGCAGGAGCGCATGAGTACCGAGGTGGAGCTGTACGCGGTAGACAGCCGTGTAGAGGACATCTACTTCGGCATACTGCTGATGCAGGAGCAGCAGCGGCAGATAGGGGAGATGATGCAGCGCCTGCAGACCAACCTCGACCAGGTGAATGCCCTCGTGGAGAACGGGATGGCCATGCAGGCCGATGCCGATGCCGTGGAGGTGCAGCTGCTGACGCAGCGCCAGAGCCTCGGACAGGTGGAGGCCCGCCTGCAGAGCTTCCGCCGCATACTGGGCCTCTTCATCGGTGAGGAGCTGGGCGAGGTGCCCCTGCCCATGCCTGTGGCCGAGGAGCCTGTGGGGTACGACTCTGAGCGCCCCGAGCTGCGGCTGATGGATGCGCAGATGGCTCTGCTGCAGGCACGCGAGCAGATGGTCGACGTGTCGCTCGCTCCGCGTGTGGCACTCTTCGCGCAGGGCTACTACGGCTATCCGGGGCTCAACATGTTTGAGAACATGGTGAGCCACCGCTGGACGCTCAACGGCATTGTGGGGGTGCGCATGAACTGGAACATCAGCAGCCTGTATACGTCGAAGACATCGCGTCGGCAGCTGCAGAACGCACGCGACAATGTGATGCTGCAGCGCGAGGTGTTTGCCTTCAACAGCCGCTTGCAGGCCGAGCAGGAGAGTGCCGAGGTGCGCCGCATACGTGAGGCCATCGCGGACGACGACCGCATAGTGGCACTGCGCAGTCGGGTACGCGAGGCTGCCGAAGTGCGCTTGCAGGAGGGCATGATAGACACGCACGACCTGCTGGGCAAAATCAGCGACGAGACCTCCGCCAAGATAGCTCGCAGCACGCACCAGATAGAGCTGGTGAAGGCCATTTATGATTTGAAGCATACGTTAAATAAATAGGATTATGAAAAAAGAAATATATACAATCATTGCCGCCCTGATGTGCGGCGCATGTGCTGACAAGGCTACGTACGATGCCTGCGGCACCTTTGAGGCCGAGGAGATACTGGTGTCGTCGCAAGGCACCGGACAGTTGGTATGGTTCGATGTGCGCGAGGGTGCACAGGTGGAGCCGGGTGTGGTGCTGGGAGTGGTCGACACCATACAGCTGCACTGGCAGAAGGTGCAGCTGGAGGCACAGGCCGAGGCCATCCGCAGTGCACGCCCCGACATACGCAGTCAGCTCTCGGCCATAGAGAGCCAGATCGCTACGCTCAAGTCCGAGAAGCAGCGCATAGAGAAGCTGGTGGCCAAAAATGCCGTACCCACCAAGCAGCTCGACGACCTCAACGCCCAGCTGCAGGTGCTCGAGAGGCAGCGCGTGGCGCAGCAGACTGCCCTGTCGGGTAACACCTCGGCAGCCGACTACAATGCCGAGGCCATAGCCGCGCAGATAGCCATCGTGGAGGACCGCATTGCCAAGTGCCGCATAGCATCGCCCATCGGGGGCACCGTGCTGGCCAAGTACAAGAGTGCAGGCGAACTGGTGAGCATGGGCACACCGCTGATGAAGGTGGCCAACCTCGATGCGATGTACCTGCGTGCCTACTTCACCTCCGACCAGCTGGCCACGCTCAACCTCGGCGACGAGGTGGAGGTGACAGCCGACTTTGGCGGCGACCAGCAGTATGCCTACAAGGGCACGGTGATGTGGATAGCATCGGAGAGCGAGTTTACCCCCAAAGCCATACAGACACGCAACACACGCGCCAACCTCGTGTATGCCGTGAAGATTGCCGTAGAGAACGACGGACGTCTGAAGGTGGGTATGTATGGGGAGACGAAAATAATTGACAATTAAAAATTGAAAATTGAAACAGACCCTCAACTCTCAACCCTCAACCAACATGCCATCCATCAGAGTAGAAAACATATCGAAGCGCTACGGCACATTCACTGCGCTCGACGGAGTATCCTTCGAGGTGGAGCGTGGCGAGCTCTTCGGACTCATCGGGCCCGACGGGGCAGGCAAGACCACGCTGTTTCGCCTGCTCACTACGCTGATGCTCCCCGACGGAGGTAGCGCCACCGTCGACGGGCTCGATGTCGTCACCGACTACAAGTCTATCCGGCAGATAGTGGGCTATATGCCCGGGCGCTTCTCGCTCTACCAGGACCTCTCGGTGGAGGAGAACCTGGAGTTCTTTGCCTCGCTCTTTGGCACCACCATTGCCGAGGGGTACGACCTCATAGCCCCCATATACCGGCAGATAGAGCCCTACAAGACGCGCCGTGCCGGACGCCTGTCGGGCGGCATGAAGCAGAAGCTCGCCCTCTCCTGTGCCCTCGTGCACAAGCCCCGCGTGCTCTTCCTCGACGAGCCCACCACGGGCGTCGACGCCGTGAGCCGCAGCGAGTTCTGGGATATGCTCCACACCCTGCGCCAGCACGGCATCACCATCCTCGTGTCCACCCCCTACATGGACGAGGCCAGCCGTTGCGACCGCATAGCCCTCATCAACGAAGGCAAGATATTGCGTATCGACACCCCCGACCGTATCACCGATGCGGGGGCAACGCTCGAAGATACATTCATCAGACTAATCCAGGAGGAGTATGGAAAACATCATATCGGTTAGGAACCTCACCAAGCAGTTCGGTGCCTTCCGTGCGGTCGACAACATATCGTTCGATGTGGCACAGGGCGAGATCTTCGGCTTCCTCGGAGCCAATGGCGCCGGCAAGACCACTGCCATACGCATCCTCTGCGGACTGAGCCGTGCCACCTCGGGCACGGGCAGCGTGGCTGGGTGCGACATCATGACACAGAGCGAAGACATCAAGCGCAACATCGGCTACATGTGTCAGAAGTTCTCCCTCTACGAGGACCTCACCGTGCTGGAAAATATGGAGCTCTACGGAGGCATCTACGGCATGCACCGCAAGGAGATACTCGCCAAGGCCGAGGCCATGCTCACCGAGCTCGAGTTCTGGCATCATCGCCACGACCTCGTGCGCAGCATCCCTGCCGGATGGCGACAGAAGCTGGCCTTCACCGTGGCCAACCTGCATGCCCCCAAGGTCATCTTCCTTGATGAGCCTACGGGCGGGGTCGACCCCCTCACGCGCCGTCAGTTCTGGGGCATGATACGCCGCGCCGCCGCTGCCGGCACCACCGTGTTTGTCACCACCCACTATATGGACGAGGCCGCCCTGTGCGACCGCGTGTCCATCATGGTCGACGGGCGCATCATGGCGCTCGGCACGCCCGAGGCGCTCATCAGCAAGTACCAAGTAAGAACGATGGACGAGGTGTTCCGCACCCTCGCCCGCAATGCTGTAAGGAATGAATAGATTTGCCCATTTCGTCAAGAAGGAGTCGCTGCATATCCTGCGCGATGTGCGCACCATCCTCGTGGTCATAGGCATCCCCATCGTGCTCACCCTGCTCTTCGGCTTTGCCATATCCACCGATGTCAACAACATCAACGTGGCTGCCTGTGCGCCCCATCGCACGGCCGCTGTGCGCGATGCCGTGTCGCGTGTCAGCCACACCCCCCTCTTCACCTTCAAGGGGTATGTCGCCCCCGACGAGATTGACAAGGTGCTGCGCACCGGCACTGCCGAGGCCGTGATGGCCTTTGCCGACGACTACGACCGCCTCGTGGCAGGCACCGCCGAGGTGGCAGGCTGCGGCGTGCAGCTCGTGCTCGACGGCTCCAACCCCAACGTGGCCGCCTCGGCCTCGGTCTACCTCATGCAGACCCTCAGCGGCGTGGCTGCTGCCTCGCCCGTCGATACCCACATCCTCTACAACCCCCAGATGAAGAGTGCCTACAACTTCGTGCCCGGCATCCTCGGCCTCATCTTCATCCTCGTGTGCGCCATGATGACCTCCATCTCCATCGTGCGCGAGAAGGAACTGGGCTCCATGGAGGTGCTGCTTGTGTCGCCCGTCAAGCCACTGTGGATTATCGCTGCCAAGATGATACCCTACTTTGCCCTCAGCTGTATCAACCTGCTCTCCGTGCTGCTCATCGCCCGCTATGCCCTTGGCGTACCCATGACAGGCAGCGTGGGCGGCATCCTCCTCATCTCGGGCATCTACATCGCCCTCTCCCTCGGCTTCGGGTTGCTCGTCTCCACCGTCACCGACAAGCAGATGGTGGCGCTGCTCATCTCCGGCATGGTGCTCATGCTGCCCATCATGATGTTCTCCGGCATGCTCTTCCCCACCGAGAACCTGCCCCTCGTGCTCCGTCCCATCACCTACATCGTCCCTGCACGATGGTATATCGATGCCATGCGCAAACTGATGATCGAGGGACTCGCCTTCGGCGATGTGCTGCTCGAGCTTGGTATCCTCGCCGCGATGACCATCGGCATCATCCGTGTGGCATTGATGAAGTTTAACGACCGTTTGGAATAACTTGACCACTATGCGCGTACTACGAACCCTGATTATTAAAGAGCTGCGGCAGTTTCGCCGCAACCCCTTCCTCCCCAAGCTGGTAGTGGGCTTTCCCCTCGCCATCGTCCTCATACTGCCCTGGATAGCCAACATGGATGTCAAGGGTGTGAGCGTGGGCATTGTCGATGCCGACCGCTCCGACGTGTCGCGCCGCATCACCTCGCATGTCGAGGCCTCCGAGTACCTGCGCCTCCACGACCTCTATGCCGACTACCCCTCGGCACTCGCCGACCTCGAAGACGGCCACATCGATGCCATCCTCGAGATACCCAACGGCTTCGGCCATAGCTTCCACGCCACCCCCAAGCGGCTCAGCATCTGGGCCAACGGTGTCAACGCCATGAAAGGCTCCCTCGGCTCCCAGTACCTTATGCAGACCGTAATGAGGGCCCTCCCTACAGGGAGCGCTCCGACGCAACCTTCGTTTGAGAACAGCGAAATTGTCAATTCTCCATTATCAATTGTCAATTACTACAACCCCACCATGGACTACAAGCACTTCATGATACCCGCCCTGATGATTATGCTCATGGTGATGGTCGGCGGATTCCTGCCCGCCCTCAACCTCGTGTCCGAGAAGGAGCTGGGCACCATAGAGCAGATCAATGTCACCCCCGTGAGCCGCCTTACCTTCACCCTCTCCAAGCTCATCCCTTTCTGGGTCATCTGCCTCCTCGAGCTCGCCCTCTGCATGACTCTCGCCCTCCTCGTCTACGGCCTCCCCGTGGCCGGTTCCGTAGGGGCCATCTTCCTTGCGGCGCTGCTCTTCATCATCGTCATGTCCAGCATAGGCGTCATCATCGCCAACCTCTCCGACACCATGCAGCAGACCATGTTTCTCATGCTCTTCGTCGTGCTCTCCTTCATCCTCCTCAGCGGCCTCATGACCCCTGTCGAGAGCATGCCCCTCTGGGCCCAGCACTTCACCCGCCTGCTGCCGCCCACCTACATGGTCGAGATCATGCGAGCCGTATACCTGCGTGGCACCACCGTGGCCGAGCTCTCGGGCAGCTACCTCGCCCTTGCCGCCTTCGCCCTCACCTTTGCCACCCTGGCATCGTTCACCTACCGCAAGCGTGGGTGAGGGGCGGTAGCCTCTTTCGCTCCTCTTTCTGTTAAACAGTGCTAAAAATATCGTTTTTCTTCGATGTTTTATTGTTTTTCGATAAAACTTATATACCTTTGCATCGTTAAACGATAAAAACTTATTGAATTATGAGAACTAATCTTTCAAAACGGATGTCGGTAGTTACCGGTCTTGTGATCTTTTTCGGAGTGTTTAATATTTTATACACACTAGCGGAGGCCAAAATTTGGATAGACCATGGTCGATGGGACGAAGAATGGTATGTATGGAAAGTACTTATCCTTAGTGGGTGCATTCTATTTGGAATTGCAATAAACGTGCTTGCTATGGTGTTTATGTTGCATTCCGTCAAGTTGATTAAGCGCGGAGAATTCTTCTCTAAGTTTAATGCCTATACGTTATGGTGGTCAGCACCTATATGTTTTCTTTATAATCTAAGCATCGCCAATCTCCCCATAATCAATGGTCTCCATCGCATAATACTTAAGGCTGACACTTTTTTGTTTCCCCTTCTCCTCATTGGTGTAGCTATGATCTATTCGGCAGGTGTTCGCCTGAGCGAAGAGAACCGCTTGACCGTGTAACCTTATTGTCTCATCCTATCAAAAGAAACAGATATGTCAATCATAGTAAATGTAGATGTGATGCTCGCCAAACGCAAGATGACCTCGGGCGAGCTGGCCGAGAAGGTGGGCATCACCGCAGCCAACCTCTCTATACTGAAGACGGGCAAGGCACGTGCCATCCGCTTCTCTACCCTCGATGCCATATGCAAGGCGCTCGACTGCCAGCCGGGCGATATACTCGAGTATCGCGACTAATATGAACCGCATGGTCCTATACGTTATCACCGCACTGCTCCTTGCCCTCACCGCCACAAGGAGCAGTGCCCAGACCCCTACCTGCGAAGAGCAGTTGCAGGAGGTGGTGGTCCTTGGCAAGCAGAGGCAGAAAAACCTCTTGCGCCGAGGAACACGGATACCGGGAGCCATCGTCATGCTCACTCCCGACCAAGTAGGGCACGAGGTAGGCTCTGCGCTCACTCTGAATCATGCTACCGAACTGAAGGAGATAACCCTCGATATCGTATCAAACAGCATCGCAGAAGCCACGCTGAGCATCATGATATATCGCAACAGCACATGCACCGAAGTGCTCGAAAGTCCTCTCATAGCACACATTCCTCAAGGAAAGAAACAGACAATCACCGTCACCCCCGAAAAGCCTCTCCTACTTGAGCACGGGCGATACATCATTGCCGTCAGCTTCGCCGACTGCGCCAAAGAGACTCGGGTGCAATGGGTCCAGAGCGACCAATGGCCCGACAAGCAACGCTACGAAATGGCCCAGCAATGCTGCATGCAATTCCCACTCTACAGCAAGGAGGGCTACATAAGAGCCGATGCAACCGACACTTTCGAAAAGCGCAACCTGAATATCGGGTTGAAGGTGAAGGGATGCGGTGTCCATTAAGTCAGGCGCACCTATGGATTTCGCTCTATTTCTACGAATAAATGTTAAAAGTTCGGGTAAATCGAAAGTTTTCGATATTTAAGTTTTACGATATTGCGCGAATATTCCTTACTTTGTCCTCAGCTAATGGCGACTGCAGCGCCCGAGCGGCTACACATTGACAACAAAAACACCAGTATCGTATGAAACGAAAAGACAACACACTGACCAAGATGGAATTTCAAATCATGTCCATCCTTTGGGACATCAACCACTCGGCTTGCGCCTGGGATATCCTCAACCGGATGGATGAGCCCAAGCCTGCCTACACCACCATCGCCACCTACATGAAGATTCTCTATGAGAAGGGCTATGTAGACTATTTCAAGAACAAGGGCGAGGGCAAGACCCACCTGTATGTGGCCAAGGTGAAGCGTGCCGAATACACCCGCCAGACCATGCAGGAGATGAAGAAGAGCCTTTTCGACGGCAGCCTGAAGTCGATGCTCAGCTTCTTCGTCAAGGAGGAGAACCTCTCCACCGATGAGATAAAGGAGTTGCTTGACTTAATAGAACAGGAGGACTAAGCCATGTGGAACGAACTATTTGTCTATGCCGCGAAGTCGGCCTTCGTGCTTACACTGCTCTATGCGCCCTACACGCTGTTGCTACGCAAGGAGCACTTCTTCCGTCAGAATCGCTTGACGCTTGTCGGTATACTTGTGCTATCGCTCATATTGCCATTTATCAATCTGCTGCATGGAGAGATTGGGTTTGTTGCACCTCAGCCTGAGCCTGTGGTTACGTTTGTGGAGTCGCAGGCGGTTGTAACCGCAGAACCCACATCTGTTTCAGAAGCGACGCCCCAAACATCGCAACCTGTTGCCGTAAGCCAACCCACACGCCAACCTATCGACTATGCGCAGTGGCTATGTATCCTATATATAATAGGTGTATCGGTTGCCATCGGCATACGTTTCTGGCAATTCCTCCGTATGGACCGCCTCATTCGCACGGGTTGCCTGTGGCACGATACGGTAGACGGCATCACCATCTACTGCCACGCCAGCGACATTGCGCCTTATAGCTGGATGCGCCGCATCGTCATCAGCCAGCACGACTACGACAACCACCGTCACGAGATACTGCTCCACGAGCGTGGCCACGTGCTTTGCCACCACTCTTGGGACATCCTGCTGCTGATGCTTGTGCAGACGGTGCAGTGGTTCAATCCCTTCGTCTATATGTTTGGTGCCAGTCTCCGCGATGTTCACGAGTACGAGGCCGACGACTATGTGCTGCGCCAAGGCGTATCGGCCGGCCAGTACCAGACTCTGCTGCTCAAGACAGCCGTTGGTGCCAGTGCCTACTCCTTTGCCAACAACTTCAACCACTCAAAGATCAAGAGCCGCATCGTGATGATGAAGCACAAAAAGATAAATCCGTGGATGCGTTGCAAGGTGCTCTACATCCTGCCCGTGGCTTTTGCGGCACTTATTGTCTATGCCCAGCCCGAAATCATCGAGCCTATAATCCCTGATTCTGTGCAGAACGTCGATGAGGAATTCCACAAGATTCTCGACGAGATGCTGCTCCTATACGATGGTGAGGTGGTTGATACCGACCGTTTCCTCGAACTGCTGCGCACCGACTACGACTCCGATGATGTGCTCCGTGCCATGCCGCGTAAGAAACTGGAGAAGCATGTCCATAAACTGGCTGTGCCCAACATCGGATGGCTCCTGGTGGATGGCGACGAAGAGATTCAAATGCGCCTGTATTATGACCGTACCCACAACGAGAAAGCCAAGAATGGCGCACTCGAGGTTTACAAGGACGGCCCGGACAGATTGATGGAGGTCGATGGACATCTGGAGCCATATCCTTTCCCTCGTGTGGAAAGTCTCGACGAAGTACTCCTTATCTACGATGACAAAGTAGTGGAAAAAGAAGAGTTTATCCGCTTGAAAAAAGAGGACTATGACAACAATGATTTGGTGTATGTCGTGAACAAATATTTGGCACCACATGTAAAGAGTCTTTATCCGCACACTATACGATGGTATAAAGACTACGAAGATTTTGAAGTTGCAAAAGAAATGTACGAAAGAACAGGAAATAAAAAAGCGCTGAATGGTGTGGTAATAGTAGAAAAAGTAGATGCCAATGCAATTCCTAGGCCATGGCCATCCGTCAACTTCGCTCTTGAAGGACATGTTTCTTCCGACATCAAGGATGTTGCTTATATGATTACATTAGAAGATGGAGTAGACGCCATCAATCAAAAAAACGAATGTGTAGTATATGTCAAGGATGGGAAATTCTCTTACCATGCCCAACTCGACAAACCCACCAAAGCAACTATCCGTGCCATATTTGCAGACGGTTCCTTGTGCGAGGCATACATAGAGCAGGTTTTCGTTCCTGGTAAAAAACTTAATATCCTCGTTATGGACAATAAGTTTGTGGCAAGCTATACTCCTTTTACAGAGAGTAAATCAGAGAGTCAAAGTGTGCCTTTCTCCGAGTGGGGCATGCATCCCTCCAAACGAGAGGAGCAGCCACAAAGAGTTGTTACGCAAGGCAAGCAGAAGGAGAAGAAACTCTTCGGCCGAGGTACACGCGTGCCTGGCACCAGCATGCAGTACACCCCTAACCAAATAGGGCAGGAGATAGGAACGGCATTGACCATCGCCCGCCCTACAGAGATTAGAGAGTTCTCGTTCGATGTACTTTCGTGCAACATCAAAGACGCCGTGATGGGCATAAACATCTATCGTGCCGACACCGATACAAAGTTTATCGGCCCCATCCTTGCAAACGTTGAGCAAGGAAAGAAGCAGGCGATAGGCCTTCGCCCTGTGGAATTCTTCGTTCTGGAGCCAGGAGAATACATCATTTCCATCAGTCTTGTCGACTGCGACGAAGAGACAAAATCGCTATGGGCCAACAGCCACCAGTGGGACGAAGAGCGGCGTCGCGAGATGGCGAAGCAGAGTTCCCTGCAACTCCCCTTCTATGTCAAGGAAAGTTATATAAGAGCCGATGAGAACGACACTTTCGAGAAGCGTAACATCAACGTCGGGTTACAAGTGAAGGGTGTTGAGTACTGATTCCTAAAGGTAACAGCCAATAAAGTGATACATTTCTCCAACCCTCCCGAATGTGCTGTGAAGCACGTTCGGGATTCAGAACTTTACCAAAAATATTCAACCTATACGATTGGGGGCTCTCTTGTACGGATGATTTTGTTTCACGCTCTCGAATCTCGCAAAGAACGCATCCGCAACAAGCTTACCGCCGACCTCTGCGAAGTAATATTCGGAAGTTAGTGCGAACCTTGCCACTCTCCGTCAGTATGGAGCTTTGTCTGGATTCTGCCGAGTATCGAAGACGGCTTCGACCTCTATACAAGTAGCGCGAACGCTGTAATACACCTTGAAATATTCACAGACAAACACTCGGGTATCGGGAACGGATGTAGAACGATACATCAATGGGTACTTCGCCACCAAGCGTAAAGTGTCCTTGATCATCTTCATCACAGAACGGCTGTATTTGGCATTGCCATTTCGCAGAGCATAGAACATCAGTATTCTATTCAATTCTGATGTGGCTCGTGCAGACCATCGTACCTTTAGCGCAGCCATTCCTCCACCATTTTATCTACTTCTTCCTGCGTATAGAAACGGCCCTCTTCGAAATCCTTCTTTGATTGCATTATCACCTCCGTCTCATACGGAGTAGGATGGTACATGGGACTTTCAGTAGCGGCAGTGTGTCCATACGTTGCCATCGGTTCGCCGGCACGCGGGGCTTCCATAGGAGCCGCATCGTAGGGGGGGAGGGACATATCGTTCATACGCTCGTTTTTGTCTTACACATATTATTTTGCGAAGATACAACATCCTCCACAATGCCGCAACTTTTCCAATACATTTTTGCCATTCCGAGCAAACGGAAGGGTCCGCATTATGCAAGCATGAAGATACGATTATATATGCAAGTGATATCTATAACATAAGAAAAACTGAATACACACAAGCAATAATCTTGCAGAAAGTGTCCGAAAAGTTTTCAAAGCAAACACGCAAAAAGTAAAATATCCACGGATACGTAATGAAATATCCGTGAATACGTGATGAAATATCCGCGGATATTTAATGAAGTATCCATGGATACGCAAACTTTTCGGTAAGCGGAACTGAAAAAATGGAAGGGAAGAACCGAAAAATAGGAAGGGAAAGTATGGAAAACGAAAAAAAAGAATTGTCCTACTCGGCAAAAGTGTCAAAAAATTTGACAATTTTCGTCGAAAAAAACATTTTTCGCAAAAAAGTCATGGTGACGTTTGGCAGTTTCAATAATTTTGCCTATAGATTTATATGCGGCAAGAGAGTGCGCCCCTTTTCTGCATAATAAGGTATGATGGAACTATGAATGTATAACTAAAAGAACTTACTCAAATGATACGACACTACATCACAGTAGGCCTGCGCAACCTACGCAAATACCCCGCGCAAACCGCCATCTCCGTGCTCGGCCTCGCCGCCGGCTTCGTGTGCCTCTCGCTCTCCGCCCTGTGGATACACTACGAGAACACCTACGACACGATGCACAAGGATTATGAGCGGATATATACGTTTGTGGATGGTGATAATCTGAAAAAAACAGGAGTGGCCTCTCAGTATACGCGCTTACAGACAACATCGGCATTAGTAAAAAAGTTACAAGACGAACACCCCGAAGTGGAGGATGTAGCTTATTGCTATACAAGCAGCCAGACTTTCATCATAAACGGGTTGGAAGCGCGTCGCATGGCCATTGACTCCACTTTTATCCGTATGTTTGACCTCTCGCTCGTGCAGGGTGATTATGGTTTTCTTGCTAATCGCAATACATTAGAGGAGATAGCCATTACCGAGGAGTTTGCGCAACGTCTCTTCCCAGGCGAGACAGATGTTGTAGGCAAAGAGGTGGTGATATTTGCTGGCGGTAAATTGAAGATTGGTGCCGTGGTAAAGGGATTTGGTGAGCATAGCATCTTTCAGTTTGATTTCTTACATACGGAACAATTTGAGTATTTCATGCTTAGCCCCCAATCACTATTGTCTATATTTGCAAAAGTTTATGAAACTGCCAATGTAGACTCATTAGCAGCGGATGTAAAGCAGTTCTCTATTTGGGGAACCCCGCAAAACATCGCAACCATTCCCATTACCGATGCCCATAAGTTGGCCGGCAACTTCCTTAGCCTCAGTTGGGAACATTTGCGTGTGTTCCTTGCTTGCAGCGCATTGCTGATAGTGTGTGCCCTCATCAATTACCTCGTGCTCTACCTCATTCGTCTGCGTAGTCGCGAGCGTGAGATGGCCTTGCGTATAGTCAATGGCTCTACCGTGGGCGGACTGATGACGATGTTTCTCATCGAGGTTGCCATTGTGCTCTTGGCAGCCATACTGCTCGGGGTGCTTGGTGTAGAGTGGCTGTATGGTGTCTTTACCCGCTTTGCGCAGATTGATATGGACTATGGCTACCTTTTCGGCAGTGCCTTCTTGATTATGCTTGCAACGGCTGTCCTTTGCTTCCTGTTCTGCATCTTGCCCATCGCCATAGTGCGGAACCGTACGCTCACGGGACGTACTCGCCGTAACGACACTTTCCGTAAGGCAAGTTCGTTTGTGCAGCTCACCGTGAGTATGGTCTTCATCTTCTGTACGGTAGTGATGCTGCGGCAAATTGTATTCATGAAAAACACGGATTGGGGATTTGCCATCAAGGGACGGGCACAATTGCATGTGGATTATGTGGTGGACCCCAGCAACCCACACTTGTATAACTATGGTGCAACAAACGAAACGTTGGAGGGATTGCTACACCGTCTGCACGAGATGCCTATGGTTACCGAAGCCAAGCGTGAATATGACTTTAACTTCGATGCCATCGTGCAAAACAAGGACTATATGGGACTTTCTCCCCAATCGCTGGATGTATATACTACTTACTATCCTGGATTTTGGGATATTGGTCACCCTATGCATGGATTTTCTGTGGTTGAAGGTGTGCTCCCCCGTAAGGAAGCATGGCAGAGCAATGAGGTGGTTATCACTGAGAAGGTGCGCAAAGACCTTGGACTCGACCAAGCAGTAGGTCATACCGTATATACTAGGCCAGATAGGGGATACCCCTATACAGATAACAGCGTCAATCAATTTACCATTGTAGCTGTCATCAAAGACATTTACTACCAGTCGCCGACACATGAGCCAATCGGGTTTGTATTCTTTCCACAACATACCAATAAAGATTCAGGTATACCCAATTTCCTCACCATCGCATTTATACCGGGCGAGCGTGAAGAGTTTGAAAGCCGTGTACATGAGCTGATGGAGGATGATTATCCCGAGGCGGAGTACAGACTGGTGTTCTTTGAAGACACCTTCAACGACAAAATCAAGAGCGAGACCAACCTGATGACAATCCTCGGCATCATCACCGCCGTCTGCATCCTCGTGGCCGTGTTCGGCGTATACTCCATCGTGACGCTTGCCTGTGCCCAAAGGCGCAAGGAGATAGCCCTGCGCAAGATTCACGGTGCCACGCTGACGGACATCCTCTCTATATTTATAAAGGAGTACGGCCTCATCGTCCTTGCCGCCTCGGCCGTCGCCTTCCCCATAGGCTATATGATAATGAAGGAGTGGGTGGCTCAATACGTGAAGCAAGCGCCCATCGCCTGGTGGATATACGTTGTCATCTTCCTCGCCATTGTTCTGCTCATTGCCCTCTCAGTAGGCTCGCGTGTATGGCGTACCGCCCACGAGAATCCTGCGGAGGTGATAAAGAGGGGGAACTAAGGAGCCCCCTCTAACTCCCCTCTATGGGGAGGACTCGGGCATCGCGGAATAAAAACAAATTAATTCAACCAGTACAAATGATTTTAATGAACCACAGATTAAACGGATTTCACAGATTTATGCACGTCGCTACGCCCGCGCTTACCATCCGGATGGTACACGCGAGTGAAACGATGCGTGCTTCGCGAGATTTGCGAGAGCGTGAGATAAAAAAACGCGATGAAGGAGAATTTCGTGAGATCTGTGAGATTTGTGTGAGACCCAAATTAGCGATGAAAGAACTTAGCGTGAAATAAAGAAAACTTAACTCACAAACTCAAAATAATATGAAAGAGTTCTTCAAGAATCTCGGACGCTACAAAGTGTCGTCCGTGCTCAACATCCTCGGTCTGAGCATCGCCTTTGCGGCGGCCTACATCATCTTGGTGCAAGTGAACCACGACCTCACCTACAACCGCTGCTTCAAGGATGCGGATAGGGTGTATAGGCTCGACTTTACCTCTTCTTTTATTACCGACGAGCAGGACGAGTGGATGATGCTCATGTCGCACGCCTTAGGAGAAGCATTGGGTACGGACAATAGTGCCGTAGAGCAAATGGGCTACATGGAGTTATACGCCTCCTTAATACGTCCGTCTCTGAATGGGAAGGAGATATACGTGCCTATAGAGGGTAAGGAAGATGAACTGATGGAGGTGCATACGCACGTCGGCTCTGCCGAACTGCCTCAGATGCTGGGCGTGGAGCTCATCGCCGGAGACTATAGCCATCTGAAGAAGCCCAACAGCATACTGATTAACGAGAGCTTTGCCCGGCGCTACGGCTTCGAGATTGACGATGCCATCAGAGACAAGGACAATGTGCTATGGACAGTAAGGGGCATTTACGAAGATTTGCCTACAAACTGCATCTTGGGCGAGCACGACATATTCACAGTGTTCGGTACCGAGAATCGTGGCTGGAGCAACGTATACTATTATAAGTTGGTGGGCGAGGAGCAAGAGGAGGTTTTCTTGCTGAACGGCATCAAGAAACTTGCCGATATGGGGGTTATGTATGAACTGTATGGAAACACGTGGAAACGGCCCAGTGACGATGCTCGCGAGGAGTGGCTGAACATGGCAAGTAAGATTATGCGCCTCACACCGTTCTACGAGAGTCATTTCATTACCAATATGTATGGTACCATACAGCCGCAAAACGACAAGAGCACCGTATACATTCTGCTGAGTATTGCCGTACTCATCCTCGTCATTGCCTTTATCAACTTTGTCAACTTCTTCATGGCCATGGTGCCGCGCCGTATTCGGCGTGTCAACACCGAAAAGGTATTCGGATGTACTACTCGCCGCTTGCGTATGAATTTCGTCCTTGAGGCTGTTGGCTTGGTGGCAATCAGTCTGCTGATAGCCCTGTACATCGTGTTTATGATTGCTCCCGAACTCACAGGGATAATCTCCTCATCGGCACAGATAGAGGACAACCTTAAGATAACGCTGTTCCTCATCGTTGCAGGTCTCTTGCTTGCCGTTGTCAGCAGCATTTACCCCGCCTATTACATCACCTCCGTTCCTCCGGCCTTTGCGTTGAAGGGTACGTTCGGCAATACGGCATCGGGGCGTCGGCTGCGCTATGTGCTACTGACCCTACAGTTCGTTATATCCATTATCCTTATTATATGCTCCTCCTTTATTCGTATGCAGTACTTCTATATGGTAAATGACGACATCGGATACGACAAAGAGGATGTGTTGATGGCCGATATTTCTTCGGCCGGGTACCCGCAGCCGGGAATGTTCTTCCCCTCGTGGAACTATGAGCAACGCCAACAGTTGACCTCCATGCTGAAAGAGAACCCGCAGATTACTGATGTCACCTATGCTTGGAATCAGTTTGTCACAGAGGATCACGCAAGTCAGTCGTTCCACAAGGAGGACGGTGCGGAATTCAGTTCCTTCATCTACGACGTCGCCCACAATTTCCTGCAGTTCATGGGTATCGATGTTGTAGATGGAGAAGACTTCACACTGGAGGATGAGTTGCAGCGTGATTATCTCAAATATATATTCAATGAGACCGCACGCAAGGAACTGGACCTCTCGCTCAATGAAAAGTTTATGGATGAGCGCCCGATAAGAGTGGTGGGATTCTGCAACGACTTCAAGCTCCGCTACATGAAGGAGCGCATACAGCCCTTCGCATTTTACATTGGAGGATTTGCCTATTATAACTATCTTTTTGTGCGCACGATACCCGCTGCCGACGTTGAAGAGGTAAAGGCACATATCAATCACTGTATAGCCAAGCTTGGGTCAACAGGCAATGCCGATAAGATAAAGATAACCTCCATTGAGCAGGAGCTGAGCTCGAAGTACGAGCACGAACGCAAGCTCAACCTCCTCATCACTATCTTCTCGCTTATATCCATCTGCATATCGCTGATGGGAGTCTTCGGCCTTGTATTCTTCGAGACCCAGTATCGCCGTCGCGAGATTGCCGTGCGCCGTGTACACGGAGCCTCCATCAACAGTATCCTTATGATGTTCGTGGGGCAATATGCTCGTATGGTGCTTGTGGCTTTCCTCTTTGCTATGCCCGTGGGTTATATGCTCATGTCGCGTTGGCTCGAAGAGTATGCCTACCACATCCCGCTCTACTGGTGGGTATTCGCCCTTGCCCTCCTCATCGTGCTTGCCGTAACCAGCGGCATCGTGCTGGTACGTTCGTGGAAGACTGCACATGAGAATCCCGTAAACTCGCTGTATAAGGAGTAGAAAAAGGACTGTTGCCACTTGAAAGTAAAATACAAAATTAGAACAATATACCACAATGAAACCAACCAAACTATTCCTTGCCCTTGCCGTGGAACAGCTGCTGAAGAATCATGCAGGGAAATGTGCGTAAAACAGCGGAATCGCTAAAAAATATGGATTCCACTTGTTTACGCACGAAATTTAGTATCTTCGCGGCATACAAATAGGCTTGATATGGGAACGAAAGAAGCCCCAACTGCTTATTGGAGAAGATTAAAACAGAGATTAAAAGCGGAAGGGAATGAAACGGTGACAAATTGTCACCAGTTGAAACTTCGAGCTGCTAAGGGAAGAGGAATAGATATTTTCGACTACTTGTAACTCTCGGGGCTCGCCAAGTGTACGTTTAGCAACTGAGCATGGCGTATGATGGTCGGGCACAGGCGTGCCTAGGCAGTGCGCCGCACACCTTTTTTTCGTGTAGGAACGGATAAATCTACTGATTTTCTTTTTTACTCGGCAGAAAGGCGGTAATTTTGCAGCGCAAAACGCGCAGGCAAGCGCGTAGCATGTTTCCTAAGGAGAAGAAATAGGTAAAAGAAATAGCATCATGGAATGGTTAGTAAATCTGTTCACCGGTAGTGGCGTGGCCCACTCGGTGTTTATCGTGGCCGTGGTCATCGCCATCGGCCTCGGACTGAATCGAATCAAGTTTGGCAGCGTGTCGCTGGGCGTGACGTGGATACTCTTCGTGGGTATCGTGGCAGGTCACTTCGGCTTCCTGCTCGATGCCACCACCTCGCACTTCGTCAAGGAGTTTGGCCTCATCCTCTTCATCTACTCCATCGGCTTGGAGGTAGGTCCGGGATTCTTCTCCTCGTTCCGCAAGGGAGGCGTCACACTCAACATGCTGGCTGCGGGCATCGTACTGCTGGGCTGCTGCACGGCCTACGGCATACATCTTATCACGGGTACCGACCTCATCAGCATGATCGGTGTGCTCAGCGGTGCCGTGACCAACACGCCCGGTATGGGTGCTGCACAGCAGACCTTCTACGACATGACGGGGCAGACCAACACCACCATCGCTCAGGGCTATGCCGTGGCCTATCCTCTGGGTGTGGTAGGTATCATCCTGAGCATCATCGTGCTGAAGCGCATCTTCCGTGTCAACTTCGACAATGAGCGCCGCATCATGATGGAACGCAACAAGGAGAATGCCGAGCAGCTCGAAGCTGTCACCCTCGAGGTACACAACGACTCCGTGTGCGGACACACCATCCGTGAGATACAGGAGCTCTTCGGGCGCAAGTGCGTCATCACCCGCGTGCTGCACGAGCAGACCCACGACATCGAGTTGGCCGAGTCGAACACTACGCTGGGCATGGGCGACAAGATATTCCTCGTGGCTGCACCGCTCGAGATCGAGGCACTGACACTGCTCATCGGTCCGCGCATCGACATGAACATGGCCGAGTGGGATGCCATCGAGGCCAACAACCTCACTGCCGAGCGCTTCGTCATCACCAACCCCGCCATCAACGGCAAGCGCCTGGGCGACCTCAAGCTGCGTCAGACCTTCAATGTCACCATCTCGCGCATCAGCCGTGCCGGCGTAGACCTTATCGCCGAGCCACACCTGCTGCTCCAGCTGGGCGACCGCGTAGTCGTAGTGGGCAAGCCCAAGAGCATCGAGAAGATATCGCGCCTCATGGGCAACTCGGTGAAGCGTCTCGAAGAGCCCAACCTCGCTGCCATCTTCCTTGGCATCGCCCTCGGTGTGGTGCTGGGCTCGCTGCCCATCTTCATCCCCAACGTGCCCGTGCCCGTGAAGCTCGGTCTTGCCGGAGGTCCGCTCATCGTGTCTATCCTCATCAGCAAGTTTGGCCCCCAGCTGAAGCTGGTGACCTATACCACTTCGTCGGCCAACAAGATGATACGTCAGATAGGTATCACGCTGTTCCTCGCCTCGGTGGGCATCGGTGCCGGCGACGGCTTCATTGACACCATCATGAACGGTGGTTACTGGTGGATACTCTACGGCTTCCTCATCACCGTCATCCCCTGCCTCATCATCGGCGTTGTGGCCCGCATGAAGTGCAAGCTCAGCTACTTCACCATTGCCGGACTCATCTCGGGTGCCATGACCGACCCTCCAGCCCTCGCCTATAGCAACGAGATATGCGGCAACAACCAGGCCTCGGTAGCTTACTCTACCGTATATCCGCTCACGATGTTCCTGCGTGTGGTGACGGCACAGATACTGGTGCTGATGGCGCTGTAAAAGAATTGAAAATTGAGAATTAACTAAGCATGACATTCCTCACCTCAGGTAACATCCTCCTCATAGGCTCAGTGCTGCTTTTCGTGAGCATTGCCGTGAGCAAGACCAGTGCGCGATTCGGTGTGCCCACCCTGTTGCTCTTCCTCTTCGTGGGTATGCTCTTCGGCACCGACGGCTTCGGCATACAGTTCGACGACATGCGCGGTGCCCAGTTCGTGGGTATGATAGCCCTCTGTATCATCCTGTTCTCGGGTGGTATGGACACCAAGTTTGCCGAGATCAAGCCCGTGCTTGGCCCCGGACTGGTGCTCTCTACCGTAGGCGTGCTGCTCACAGCCCTGTTCACGGGTGTCTTCGTGTGGTGGCTCTCGGGGATGTCGTGGAGCTGTGTGGGCTTTGCCTTGCTCCCCTCGTTGCTCCTGGCCGCCACGATGTCGTCTACCGACTCGGCATCGGTGTTTGCCATCCTGCGCTCGCAGAACATCAACCTGAAGCACAACCTGCGCCCCATGCTTGAGCTGGAGAGCGGAAGTAACGACCCCATGGCCTATATGCTCACCATCGTGCTCATCCAGTTCATCGGGGGCGATGTGAGCGGTGCGGGCAGCATACTGCTCACCTTCGGGCAGCAGTTCGTGTTTGGTGGTGCCATCGGCTACGGCGTGGGCAAGCTGGCGGTGTATATCATCAATAAGCTCAACCTCGACAACAAGTCGCTCTACTCCGTCTTTATGCTTGCGGTAGCCTTCTTCACCTTCGCGTTCACCGACCTCTTCAAGGGCAACGGCTACCTGGCGGTATACATCGCCGGCATGATTATCGGTAACTCCAAAATTGCCAACCGCAAGGAGGTATCCACCTTCTTCGATGGGCTGACGTGGCTGTTCCAAATCGTGATGTTCATCCTCCTCGGTCTGCTCGTCAACCCCAAGGAGATGCTTGCTGTGGCTCCCGTGGCCTTGCTCATCGGAGCGTTCATGATCTTCGTGGGACGCCCGCTCAGCGTGTTCCTCAGCCTGCTTCCCTTCCGCTGGCTCACAGGCCGCTCGCGCCTCTACATCTCGTGGGTAGGCCTGCGCGGTGCTGTGCCCATCATCTTCGCCACCTACCCCGTGGTAGCCGGCATCGAGGGCTCAAATCAAATCTTCAACATCGTCTTCTTCATTACCCTGCTCTCGCTCATCCTGCAGGGCACTACGCTGCCCTTCTTTGCCCGCAAGCTAGGCCTCTCGGCTCCGATGGAGAAGACGGGCAACGACTTCGGCGTGGAGCTCCCCGACGAGATAGATACCGACCTCACCGACCTCACCGTCACCGCCGAGATGATTGCCGATGGCGATACGCTGAAGGAGATGAACCTGCCCCAAGGCAGCTTGGTAATGATCGTGAAGCGCGGCACCGAGTTCCTCGTTCCCAACGGCTCGCTGCACCTGCAGGTGGGCGACAAGTTGCTGCTCATCTCGGAAGGGGAGAAGGGAAATTAAAACCGCACCGCTCATCCGTCCCCTGTTGCACTGTCCCGGCTGCGCTTTACCGTACAAAACCGATTGGGAACTCCGTTCGGCAAACTTGGAATAAAAGCAAGCCGGTTCTAAATATTTTTGCTAAAAATTTTGTTTTAGTGTTAGATTGCGTATTTTTGCAGTGATAGCTGCGTGCAGCAAGCGCATGAGCACATGAAGAAGCTGATAGGACTCATCTTTACCTTACTGGTGTGTGGCCTGGTAGCCCCACATCGGGTGGCAGACGGCGGGGCAGAGCGCTCCGCGAGCGAGGCGGCATGTGCAGTGGCTGCGGCAGTTGACAGCTCTACGGCTCACCATGCCCTGGCAGCTTCCGAGGATGACAGCCTGGCACTGCAGCGTCTGCTCGATGAGGTGGCGGTCATCGTGCCCAGTGCCGATATGGCTGCTGGCAAGACCTCGGCGAAGAACGACTGCGGCAAATGGTGCAGGGAGTGTGGCGGCAGGCTACACAAGCATGCTGGACGAGCCTCAGAGGAGGCTGCGCTGTGCTGCTCGGGCGTGGCGGCTTTTGCCAGAGCCATTGACCACTATGTGTATGCCTTCAGGCATATCATCATTTAGCATACGTATCGTAGTATCGTGAGTGCATGCACCCTTGGCGGATGTGCTCGTTTGTGGCGCTGAAGCACCTGTAGGTGGCTCGGGGCTGCGGTTTATCCATATATTTTCTTATTCATCGGGGTCTCCTCTACGCGGCATAGGGGTGCCGTATGTTAACATAAAAAAAGTGGTATTAGATTCTTATGATACTGACAATGATAATCCTGTTTGCTCTAGGGTATATGTGTATTGCGCTGGAGCATAGAATAAAGATTGACAAGTCGGCCACGGCGCTGGCCATGTTTGCCGTGATATGGTCGGTATATGCACTGGCATCGGGCGATGCCGACACGGGCAGCAAGCTGTTGGAGCATCTGGGCAGCACCTGCGAGACACTCGTGTTCCTCATCGGTGCTATGACCATCGTGGACCTGATAGACCGGAATGGTGGATTTAGCATCATCACCGACCACATCACCTCGCGTAACAAGATCACGCTGCTATGGACGCTAGCCTTCATCACCTTCTTCATGTCGGCCGTGTTGGACAATATGACTACTACCATCATCATGATCATGATGTTGCGAAAGCTGGTGCCTACATTGCGCGACCGATGGATATATGCGGGCGTCATCATCATTGCAGCCAATACGGGTGGCGCGTGGTCGCCCATAGGCGATGTCACCACCATCATGCTGTGGATGCGCGGCAACGTGACAGCCGGCAGCCTCATCCTCTACCTCATGGTGCCGTGCCTGGTGTCGATGGTGATACCCGTGGTGATGGCCATGAGGAAATTGCGTGGAGGCACGCTGATGCTGCCGCAAGTGGAGGCGGCCACGCCACTGCCCCGTGGCGTGGGGAAGCGATTTAGCCGAGGCGTGCTGTGCCTGGGTGTGGCGGGACTGCTGTTCGTGCCCGTGTTCAAGAGCCTCACAGGACTACCTCCCTATGTGGGCATGATGCTCTCGCTCGGCGTGGTATGGATAGTCACGGAGTGGATATATGGGCACAGGAAGCTGAACGTGAATGAGGACTCGAAGCATCGTGTGTCGCAGATAGTGAAGAATATCGACATGCCCACCATCCTGTTCTTCCTCGGCATACTGATGTCAGTGGCAGGGCTGCAGACGGCAGGCATACTGAGCGATACGGCCAACCTCCTCGACAGGAGCATCCACGAGGTGTTTACCATCACCTCCATCATCGGCGTGCTCTCCTCGGTCATCGACAATGTGCCGCTGGTGGCTGCTTGTATAGGCATGTATCCCATGCCCGATGTGGCGGCTATCGCTGCCAGTGCCGACCCTGCATATGCGCAGCTGTTTGCACCCGACGGACTGTTCTGGCTGCTCCTCTCCTACTGTGCCGGTGTGGGTGGCAGCATCCTCATCATAGGCTCGGCAGCAGGCGTGGTTGCCATGGGACTCGAGCGGATAGATTTTGCATGGTATCTGAAGAATATCTCCCTGATGGCCTTCGTGGGCTACGTGGCTGGTATAGTGGTCATACTCATGGAGTCGATACTGTTTATGTAAGGAATAGCATTTGAGAAATTGCACAAAGATTCGAATGTTTTGGTCTTTTGCAATCAGTGGATATAAGTTAATTTTGCGGTGTAATTTGGGGCACTATGTGTTGTGCCCATAGAGTATGATTGATGATTATGAAGAATATTCGAGTGGGACTGGATATAGGGTCCACGACGTTGAAAGCGATAGCCATTGATGATAGCGCGAAGCCGCTGTTTACCTACTATGAGCGTCATAATGCCGATGTGCTGGGGCGCATGGAGCACTGCTTCGGGCAGCTGCGCCAGAAACTGGGCGAGGAGGTGCAGTATAGCATCTGCCTCACAGGCTCGGTGGCCATGGGCGTGGCCGAGCGAGAGGGGCTGGACTTTGTGCAGGAGGTGGTAGCAGCAGCGGAGTATGTGAAACGCTGCCATCCCGAGGTGAGCACGATGATTGATATCGGGGGCGAGGATGCCAAAATTGTGCTCTTCGAGCAGGGCAAGGCAAAGGACCTGCGCATGAACGGCAACTGTGCCGGTGGTACGGGTGCCTTCATCGACCAGATGGCGGTGCTGCTCGACGTGGATGTGGCGGCACTCGATGCGCTGGCACGGGAGGCCACGCAGACCTATGCCATAGCCTCGCGCTGTGGCGTGTTCTGCAAGACCGACATACAGAACCTCATCGCCAAGAATGCGGCGAAGAGCGATATCGCTGCCTCCATCTTCCGTGCCGTGACGGTGCAGACGGTGTCGACCCTTGCCCACGGCTGCGAGCTGCGGGCGCCAATGATGCTGGTGGGTGGCCCCTTGACCTTTATCCCCTCGCTGCGCAAGTCGTTCATCGACTTCCTCCACTTGAGCGAATCCGACATCATACTTCCCGAAGAGGGTGCCCTCATACCGGCTTGGGGTGCAGCACTGAGAGCGAAGAAAAACGGCCTCCCCCAACCCCCTCCCGAAGAGGGGGCTCTCCCCATCGCGGACGAACTAACTAAAAAGAACTGTCGCCCTTTAAGGGGGACGAGTGGAGTGCAGTGCAACGAAACGGAACGGAGGGGGTCGGAGTGCTCTCAAGGGCATTTGGAGAAGATTTTTACTTCCAAGTCCGACTACGATGCGTGGCGCACCAAGGCCGACAGCTGTGCCATGCGTGCTGCGGTGTGGAAGCACGATGACGAGCAGACTATATATATAGGTATAGACTCGGGCAGCACCACCACGAAGATTGTGGCGCTCACTCCCGAGCGTGAGTTGCTCTACACCTACTACCGCGTGAACCGTGGCAACCCCATCGCCACGGTGGTGGAGGGACTGCGCCGACTCGACGGAGAGGCACAGGCACGTGGCGTACGTCTACGTGTAGCAGGGTGCTGTACCACAGGCTATGGCGAGGATCTCATCAAGGCGGCCATGCGTGCCGAGCATGGCATCATAGAGACCATGGCGCACTATATGGCGGCGGCATACCTCACGCCCGACGTATCGTTCATCCTCGACATCGGCGGACAGGACATGAAGGCTATCTTCGTGGACCAGGGTATCATCAATCGCATCGAAATCAACGAGGCCTGCTCCTCGGGCTGCGGCTCCTTCATTGCAGCTTTTGCACAATCCTTAGGCTACACGCTCGAACACTTTGCCCACGAGGCCTGCATCGCCGGGCACCCCTGCGACCTCGGCACACGTTGCACCGTATTCATGAACTCGAAGGTGAAGCAAAAGCTCCGCGAGGGGGCTACCGTGGCCGACATCGCTGCGGGGCTCTCCTACTCGGTGGTGAAGAACTGTCTCTTCAAGGTGCTGCGCCTCACCGACACCGCCGTGCTGGGCGACCACATCGTGGTGCAGGGCGGCACGATGAAGAACGACTCCGTAGTGCGTGCCTTCGAGCTCCTCACCGGCAAGTCCGTACTGCGCAGCAACACACCCGAACTGATGGGTGCCGTGGGCTGTGCCCTCTATGCCATAGCCCATGCCTCGGTCACCACACAGTGGCTCGACGAACTCCTCGACACCTGTACCTACACTACCCGACAGGCGCAATGCCATGGCTGCGAAAACCAGTGCCTCATACAGCGCTATACCTTTGCCAACGGTGCTCGCTACGTATCGGGAAACCGCTGCGAACGCATCTACACCAATGGTGCCACCGCCGTGGAGAATGGCCGCAATGCGTATGAGGAGAAGAGGAGGTGCCTGTTTGGCGAGTTAGGAATTAGGAGTGAGGAATTAGGAGTTAACTCACAACTCTCAACCCACAACTCACAACTTAAAATCGGTCTTCCCCGCTGCCTCAACATCTTCGAGGAGTACCCCTTCTGGAATGCGCTGTTCACGGCGTGCGGCATGGAGGTGGTGCTGTCATCGCCCTCCGACTATGGGCGCTACGAACGGGTGGCACGGCAAATCATGTCCGACAACATCTGCTTCCCAGCCAAGCTGGCCCATGCACATGTGCAGGAATTGGTAGACAGGCGCGTCGACCGCGTGTTCATGCCCTTCGTGGTGTATGAGCGCTCACGGGGCGAGCAGAACAGCTACAACTGCCCCGTGGTGACGGGCTACTCGCAGGTAATCAAGAGCGTGCAGACCACCGATGTGCCCATCGACGCGCCGGTGTTCTCCTTCAAGGACGAGAAGACGCTGTACCGCCAGTGTCGCCGCTACCTGTTGGAGCTCGGAGTAGACGAGAGTTGCATACGCAGTGCCTTTGCTGAGGCCATCAAGGCACAGGAGGACTATGAGCACGAAGTGGTGGAGATAAACCGCCGCATCTATGCCGAGGCGCTGGAGCTGGGCCGCCCCGTCATCCTGCTTGCCGGACGACCCTACCATACCGACCCGCTCATACAGCACCAGCTCTCCGACGTGGCAGCCTCGCTGGGCGCCTACGTCATCACCGAAGATATAGCCCGCGAACTCGACGTGCCCATGGGCGAGACCCATATCCTGGCGCAGTGGTCGTTCCCGAACCGCATTGTACGTGCCGCCAAGTGGGCGGTGGAGCAACCAGTGGACATACTCTTCATGCAGATTACCTCATTTGGCTGCGGCCCCGACGCCTTCTTCCTCGACGAGATAGCCACCTTCCTTGCCCGTCACGGCAAGGCACTCACCCTCATCAAGGTAGACGACGTGAACAATGTGGGTTCGCTCAAGCTGCGCATACGCTCAGCGTTGCAGAGTAGGGAAAGGGTGGCCCCCTCAACTCCCCCCGAGGGGGAGCTTAATGCGGCGATGTCTGAGAGCCCCCTCTTCGGGAGGGGGTTGGGGGAGGCTTCTCCCTTCACTACCACCCGTAGGTTTACCAAGGATGAGCGTCACCGCAAGGTGCTGGCACCCTTCTTCACCCCTTTCATCTCGCCCCTACTACCCAAGCTGTTCGGGCTGGCGGGATACGATGTAGATATATTGCCCGTGAGTGACAAGGTGTCCGACGAGTGGGGACTCAAGTATGCCAACAACGAAGTGTGCTACCCCGCCACGCTCGTCATCGGTGATATCGTGAAGGCTTTCAAGGAGCATCGCTACGACCCCAAGAATACGGCTGTGGCCATGTCGCAGACGGGCGGACAGTGCCGCGCCAGCAACTACGTGCCCATGATCAAGAGTGCGCTCGTGCAGATGGGCCTCGAGGAGGTACCCGTAATCTCCTTTGCCATGACCGACAGCATACAGAACGACCAACCCGGATTTACCATTCCCTGGGCCAAGGTCATCCGTGTGGCCATAGCGGCCGTGCTGTGCAGCGATGCCATTGCCAAGATGTACTATGCCGCCGTGGTGCGCGAGACCCGTCAGGGTGAGGCAGCACGCCTGCGCGACCACTATATTGCCCTGTTAGGCAAGGCTGTAGAGCACAACAACCCCGACCGCCTCTATGCCACGCTTGGTGAGGCGGCACGCGACTTCGATGCCATCTGTCAGGACAAGCACTGCCCTAAGGTAGGTGTGGTGGGCGAGATATTGCTCAAGTTTCACCCCTATGCCCAGCGCGGTGTCACCGACTGGCTCGTGGAGCGCGGCATTGAGGTATTGCCTCCGCTGATGACCGAGTTCTTCCTCGAGACCTTCGTCAACAAGGAGGCACGCCGCGAGGCGCTCATCGATACCTCCACCGTCTCACCTATACTATATAAGTGGGCCTACAGCTACCTGCGCCGACAGATGCGCCGTGCAGACAAGCTTTGCGCCCCCTTCCGCTACTACCAGCCCTTCCACGACATCTTCGACATAGCCCGCGAGGCCAGCCATGTAATCAACCTCAACACCCAGTTTGGCGAGGGATGGCTGCTCCCCGCCGAGGTCATCGGTGCCGTGCGCAGCGGTGCCACCCATGTGGTGAGCCTGCAGCCCTTCGGTTGCATAGCCAACCATATCGTGTGCCGTGGCGTGGAGAATAAGCTCAAGCGCTACCTGCCCGAGCTCAATCTGCTCTCGCTCGACTTTGACAGCAACGTGAGCGAGGTCAACGTGGTGAACCGTCTGCTGCTCTTCGTGGAGGACCTTTGAGATTTGGATTTTCGCTCGGTTTGCACTACCTTTAGTGACTTCGTCACAGAAATTAGGCGGCACCTCGGAAAATCGCAAATAAATTTGCATTTTCGCTCGGTTTGCACTATCTTTGCACCCGCTTTTCGTAGAGCCCCTTGAAAAAGGCTCTTACATCGTGTGATGGCGAATTGAGCAGAAAACTTAATTTAGAGTAACACATTTAAAAGAAAAACAAAACATGAAATCATTTGATTTGAAAGGTACTGCACGTACCGAAGTAGGCAAGAAGAGCACAAGCGAGCTCCGTAAGAACAATGGTATCCCCTGCGTATTGTATGGTATCGAGAAGGAAGCTCAGGCTTTCGCTGTAACAACCGACGCTGTACGCAAGCTCGTTTACACTCCCGACATCCACCTCGTAAACCTCACCATCGACGGCAAGGAGTGCACCGCTATCTTGAAGGACATCCAGTTCCACCCTGTTAAGGATACTATCCTCCACATGGACTTCCTCCAGGTAGTAGCTGACAAACCCATCGTAATGGAGGTTCCCACCGTACTCAACGGTCTCGCTGCCGGTGTGAAACTTGGTGGTAAGCTGCAGCAGGCTATCCGCAAGATCAAGGTGAAGGCTCTCTATGCCAATATCCCCGAGAAGTTGACCGTAGACGTTACCGAGCTTGGCCTTGGCAAGTCTATCAAGGTTGGCGACCTCTCATTCGAGAACCTCGAGCTCGTAACTCCCGCTCAGACCGTTGTATGCAGCGTAGCCGCTACACGTGCTTCTCGCGAGGCTGCCGGCAAGTAATCACGAGGACATATCGCGTAAGGTTGAGAGTTGAGGGCATACGTTCCCCGCTTTCAACCTTTTTTTATGCACAAAATTCATAATTCAAAATTCAGAATTAATTACGTGAAATACCTAATAGTAGGCCTGGGAAATCCCGGCTATGAATACGACGGCACACGCCACAACATCGGCTTCCGCGTGGTAGACGCACTGGCCAAGGCGGCTGGCGTCGCCTTCGAGGACAAGCGCTACGGGTTCGTGGCCCAGATGAGAGTGAAGAACGCACAGCTCGTGCTGCTCAAGCCCACTACCTACATGAACCTCAGCGGCAATGCCGTGCGCTATTGGCTGGAGAAGGAGAACATCCCCAACGAGAACCTGCTCATCGTGGTGGACGACCTATCGCTACCCACAGGCACCCTGCGCCTCAAGGGCAAGGGCAGCGACGGCGGACACAACGGACTGAAGCACATCGCCCAGCTCATAGGGCAGAACTACGCCCGCCTGAAGTTCGGCATCGGCAATGAGTTTCCCCGAGGAACACAGGTCGACTACGTGCTCGGCAAGTTTGACGCCGAGGACGAGGCCATCATCGAGCAGCAGCTACCCACGGCCTGCGACATCATCAAGAGCTTCTGCCTCGCCGGTATCACCATCACGATGAACCAATACAACAAGAAGGGAGTAGGCCTCCCCCCTGCTTAAAGCTCGCAAGCGAGACTCCTTGGTGCCGATAAACCGGCAGTCGTCGCAACCGACGCTCATTTCGCGTCGGCCCAAGGAGGGGTGACTCAGTCATCGCGGAAACATTCCGCAATCATGATATTACGTTACTAAACTCCTAATTAAAAAAGACGCTTGGAAGCAAGAATTGACAAATGGCTATGGGCGGTGCGCCTTTACAAGACCCGCTCGATGGCGACAGATGCCTGCAAGAAAGGACAGGTAACGATGAACGGCGCGACGATGAAACCCTCGAAGACCATCAAGGAGGGCGATGTGGTGAGTGTGCGCAAACCGCCCATCACCTATACCTTCCGTGTGCTCAAGGCCATAGAAAACCGCGTGGGAGCCAAACTCGTGCCCGAGATGCTGGAGAACATTACCCCCAAGGAGCAGTACGACATCCTCGAGATGAGCAAGATAAGCGGATTTGCCAACCGTATGCGAGGCACCGGACGCCCCACCAAGAAGGAGCGCCGCGACCTTGACGAGTTCCTGGGCGACGACAACTTCGGTGCCGACCTCTTCTTCTTTGACGATGAGGATGAGGACGACGAAGACTAACCCTGCGCTTCGTTGCGCTTAGCCTCATCCCACAGCGCATCCATCTCTTCCAATGTCATATCCTTGAGATTGCGTCCCTGGGCTATGGCATTCTCCTCCACATAGTTAAAACGGCGGATAAATTTCTGATTCGTACGTTCCAGCGCATTATCGGGGCTGAGCCCGTTCATGCGTGCCACATTGATGGCGGCAAACAGCAGGTCACCTAGTTCGGCTTCGGCCAAATCATGGTTGTCATGCTCCAGTTCTACTTTGAGTTCCTCAATCTCCTCAAGCAGTTTGTCCCAAGCCCCCGATGCGTCGTCCCACTCGAAACCTACGTTGCGTGCCTTCTCCTGTATACGATAGGCCTTTACAATCGACGGCAGCCCAGCCGGAACTCCACTGAGTACCCGTTTGTTCCCCCCCTTCTCCTTCAGTTTGAGCTGTTCCCAGTTTTCAGATACCTGTGCGGCATTCTCCACCTCCACAGTGCCAAACACGTGTGGATGACGAAAGATAAGCTTGTCGCACAAGCGATCACACACATTCTTCATGTCAAACGCCCCCTTCTCTGAAGCTATTTTGGCATAGAAAGCTACATGCAACAACACATCGCCCAGCTCCTTACAGATGTTGGCCTCATCCTCATTGATTAGGGCATCGCACAGCTCATACACCTCTTCTATCGTATTGGGCCGCAAGCTTTCATTAGTCTGTTTACGATCCCATGGACATTTCTCACGCAATTCGTCCAGCACATCCAGGAAGCGTCCGAAGGCCTCCATTTGCTCTTGTCTTGTACTCATACCATCATATATTTCTGACACGCAAAGGTAATGCTTTATCGGCAAATCACCACTACCCTACCCCAAATATAAAACAAAAAAAAGAAAGATACAGTAAAATATCCGAAGACACTACCCTGCAGTATTCCCACATCCTTGCAACTTTATACAATGAGATCTTTTATTTCAAGAAAGCAATTACCCCTGCCGCAGGTTGCAACAGGGGTAACTTATTTTTAAGGGCGCTTGCAGACGCCGTATATGCATGTTTTATTATCGCATCATCACCTTGGCAGATGTAGTGGTGCCGTCAGCACGTACTTCACGACGGATGACTACGCCTTGCTGTGCACCGTGTACCTTCACACCCATGAGGTTGTAGTACTCAACAGCTACTACAGGAGCAGAGGTGGCATTGTGGATACCATCGCCAGGCACATCTTCGGGAACGAATGGGATGAGCTTCCAGCCGAAGTTGTAGGCCGAGTTCACGCCACGTCCCACGGTGGTTCCGCCAGGGAGCATCACGTTGGTCCATCCCTTAGCAAACGAACCGTTACCGCCTACGATGCAATAGCAAGTACCATTATAGAAGATACGGAAGCCATGCCACAGCACGTTGGAAGGATCGTACACGTTATATACGCCGCCATATACGCTCTGCATGTTTTCCTTGATGTGATAGAAGTTTTCAGAAGCACTACTTCCTGCCTCTTCTTCCTCTTCAAGGGTCCATGTAAGCCCGTCGTTCTTACGGGTAGCGATGGCGTATACGCCATTGGTCTCATCGTATCCGATATGCCATACCTGAGCGTTCTGCTGCGTGAAGGTAGAGTCAATCAACGCACTGACAGGTGTAGCCACCTTAGTGCCTCCGCCAGGAGCTGTGATATAGTTTCCAGTAACGGCATCCTGGATATAGTAGAGTCCGTCAGCCAAGATCTGCCAATCGGTAAGGTCGAGCAGCGTATCGGCAGGTGCCACATCGCTACCCAAGCACACGCCATATCCTGCCGATGCATAGAGGGCATTAATATAGTCGTCAATGGTGATGACCATCTGGTTCACTTCGGGCTGTGATGCCAAGTGCACGGCATACATATTCTCGGCCACCTTTACAATAGAGTCGAGGTTGGCATAGGCCACGCTGTCTACCTGTGCAAATCCGGTACCGATCTTGTCGGCCATAGCGCCCAGCACCTCTTTACCTTTTTCGATGGCAGGAGGCAATACGCTGAAGTCCTCGGCAGGAGTATAAGGATTGAAGAACAGGAGGCCGCTATTCTCGGCATCGGCCTTGGTGTAAACTCCCTCTTCACCCTTGCTACCCAATACATAAAGGGTATCGATTTTTGAGAGTGCGTTACCATTTCCATTATGGCGGCAGTCGCCCAATGTCACGGCAATCTTGTCACCAGCCTTGAGGTTGGCAAAGAACTGGATGTCCGCAGGATCCGTATTGCTGTTATAGGATACAAAATCGGTAATCTGACTTACATTAGTTGCCCCATTCTGCACATAGTAAGCATAGCTTCTAAGGTCGCCACGATTCTTGGCTGCACGATTGGCATCTTGCGAAGATATCGTGGAATGGAATATATACACACCATCCTGAGAAGCCGTAAAGATAGCTACAGGGGGGGTATCCTTCAACGGATGGAATATACCGTCGGTTCTGATATAGAGCCATGAGGTAGATGCCTGGTTGTGCCATGAGAGTATACCGTTGGCAGTGCCCTTGCCATCTTCGCTATAGCCGGTATCACAACCTGCATTGTTGATGTCCCACTGCTCGATGGTACCGCCCGAAAGCAGACCAAAGCTCCATACGCCATTGCCCATGAAGAGCTCGTCGTGAGCGTAAGCCTCTTCTTCAATGGTGGCATCGTAGGGGAACAGGCGAGAGTTGAGCGGAAGAGTGAAGTCAATGGTCACCATGGCATTCCAGAAATCAGCAACCGTAGCCCACATCTCATCCAACATAGGAAGCAGCTCGGAAGCTGTCATCCCACCAGCCTCATAGACATCCATGCAATTGGATATGTTTTCCTGCAACTCATTCATTCTATCCATCCATGCAGCCGGGAACGTACCATAGGAGGTACCCGCCTCGCAAGTGTTCAATATGAAATCGATTGAGTCCGCCAAGATGTAAAGTTGCTCAGCAACCACCACTTTCGACTTTGCCTCATCCAAAGAGGCTACCTGGGCGCTAATCTCCGCTGTATCGGCCTCTGCCATATCATAGAGGGTAATGGAGTTCTCGATAGTCTCGCTCAGCTGGCCTACCAAGTCGACTAAATTTTCGTGTGTAAGGTATGAGTCACGCACTTCCTGCGCCTCACCAATCGCTACATTGAGGCCTGCATAGGCTCCTATCGAAGCATCTACGGCAGCCATAGCATCTACCAAATTGGTGATAGCCTCCTGAACGGCTTCTACCGATTCTGCTCCAGTGGAGAGGAGGTCTTGAGCCATAGCCAGACATTCGGTCAAGGTGTTGAACGCAGCTATCTGCACTTTTACAGTGTCAGAATAGGTCTCAGCCTTGGCTATTGCATCATTTAGTGCAAAGCAAGCTACGGTAAGTTCCTTATCCAAACCTTCGGAATAGTAATAGAGCTGGGCATTGTCCCAGGCAATCCAGTTGGCTGTAGTGGCCGAGGTCTTGAAACCTACGGTCAGCGAACCATCAACCACTTCTGTGGCCACATAGAACCTCTCGGGTACTCCGTTGCCGGTAGACACCGTTTCCAATACGTCGTTGGCATAGAGATAGGTACCCTCTACAACCGAACCATCACCTTGCTGGCATGCGATACAGGCAGCCGAGAAGAGATAATGCCCGTCAGGCAAATCAACCAGTGTCTGTGACAAGGATATGTCGTCCAGATAAGCAATGCTGGAAGCCGAAGATGCTTTCCATTGCTCAATGAACTGGCCGCCAAACATTGGCGTATAGTTGTCTCCCTTGGCACTAACCTTAAAGCCGTTGTTGTTCCACAATGCCAAAGCCGTCTCCCCAGTCTCAGCATTCGACATGTCGGCAGCCTTCAGTTCAGAAGTCAAATCTTCACCTTGCCAGGCATACCCCATGAAAGGCAGCAAAGCAGCTGCCAAAAGAGTCATTTTACGTAAAGTTTTACTCATGATAATGATATTTAAGTTAATAATAGAATGTTTTTAGCTTTTTTTGTTTTTATTGGCCAAAAATAATTATTTTTTTTCACCGCTCCAAAAATCAAGATATTTTTTTTCGTATCTTCGCACTATCAACCAAAAATTAGGACAATGAAACACATAGGACCGCATGTATCCGCTTCGGGGGGCGTAGAATATGCCCCACTCAATGCCAAAGATTTGGGAGCTACAGCCTTTGCCCTCTTCACCCGCAACCAACGCCAATGGGTATCAAAGCCACTGACCGAGACCAGCATCAACCTCTTCAAGGAACGCTGCGCCGAATATGGCTACGATGCAAAATATATACTGCCCCACGACAGCTATCTCATCAACCTCGGGCATCCTCAGGAAGAGGGTCTGGCGAAGTCGCGCGCGGCATTCTACGATGAGATGCACCGCTGCGAACAGCTGGGGCTCACGATGCTCAACTTCCATCCTGGCAGCCACCTCAACGAAATAGACAAGGATGCCTGCCTGGCCCGTATTGCCGAGAGTATCAATATCGCTATAGAGCGCACCCAAGGAGTGACAGCCGTCATTGAAAACACAGCCGGACAAGGCAGCAACCTGGGCTTCTCATTCTACCAGTTAGCCCAGATCATCGAGCAGGTAGAAGACAAAAGTCGTGTGGGAGTATGTCTGGACACTTGCCACACCTATTCGGCAGGCTATGACATCAAAGATGATTATGAAACCGTATTCCAGGAATTTGAAGAGGTAGTGGGGTTCAACTATCTGAAAGCCATCCACCTCAATGACACCAAAAAGGCACTGGGTTCCCGGGTAGACCGCCATGAGAGTATAGGATTGGGCCTCTTGGGAATAGACTTCTTCAAACGCTTCATGCAAGACCCGCGTTTCAATGACATCCCCCTCATATTGGAGACGCCCGACGAAACAAGATGGGCCGACGAGATAGCCCTGCTCAAGAGTTTCGAACGACAGGATATCGGCTAAGGCACTGCCTGAATGACATCGTCTCAGCGCAACACGATTTGCTTTCTTTCTATATCATAATAGAGGTCATCGCTATCCAGGAAGGCTGATATATAGCCATCTGCCGACAGTTCATCAAGCGTACCATCCTGCAAGCCATCCTGCCGCAAGAGCCACAGGCGGTCGGCTGTTTGGAAAGCAATCTCCAGATCATGAGTCGACAGCAGGATAAGTTTGTCCTGCTCATGCGCCAAGCGACGCAACAGCTGCATCATTGCAATCTTGCTGGGATAATCGAGAAAGGCCGTTGGCTCATCCAACAAGATGACAGGTGTCTGTTGGGCTAGCGCCTTGGCAATCATCGCCTTCTGACGTTCGCCATCACTCACCTGATATATTTTCCTATGGCGAAGCCCTGCCAGCCCGACAAGCCTGATAGCCTCGTCTACAATGCGGACATCCTCATCCGAGAGGGTTCCCCAGAAATTCGTATACGGCGATCTTCCCATGCCAACCACCTCCTCTATAGTCAAGTCGGCCTGCAAGTTCCTCTCGGTCAGGACCACACCCACCAACCCTGAGAGTTCCTTTGGGGTATAATCGGCAAGCGGACGTCCGCCAATACACACTTCACCGCGCAGTGGCTGCTGAAAAGCAGCCATCGTACGCATGAGCGTAGACTTCCCCACCCCATTGGCACCTATCAGGCATGTTAGTTGCCCACATGACAACGAGGCACTGAGCGTCTCAGCTACAATATGGCGATCGCTGTCATCGTCATACCCGATATAAAGATTGCGTAACTCCAACATATCCCCTCCTCAGCACTATTCACACCAAACACGAAGAATCTCCTTTATCTCTTTCTGCACCTCTTCGGGCATCGTGGCAATACGAGCCTTATGCGAGCCTTCGGGTTCCACGAACACGTGCATCCGCCTCTTGCCTTCAAGCCAAGTAACACCTGTAGCCGTCCATGGGTCGTACTCACCGTAGATGAACATCATCGGGCAGTCCTCATTGGCCAGAAAGCTATTGACACGTTCGTACAACGACGCATCAAATTCTATATAGGAAAGCGAGTCGGGAATCATTACACGGCGCATATATCCCTCGGCATGAGGTACCGAAAGATATGCCTCAAATGGCTTCGTATCATAGCCATAATAACCCAACTCACGCATAGCCTGCACGTTAAACGGAGTATAGGGAGTCTGCTGGGCAAAATAGCTTGGCTCACATTTCGCTATCAGATGGCGATAATATATACTGTCCGAATCTTCCGCTGAAGGTATCTGCTCCACCTTATCCCCCCACTGCCAAAAGGCAAACGAATATTCAAGCACCGCCAAATCAAAAATCTCACTTACCGGAACCCTAAAGGTATATCCCTTGCTACGGCAATAGTCGGCAAACATAGGTTGAAGAGCTTCACGGCGCTTAAGCGTCTCCAGTTGAAAATCGCGAATACGCGCACGTTGTGTGGGGACACCTGCCCCCTCAATGAAGGGTTCGTGACGGCCATCTTCAAGCGACCTGTTGAGAGGAGCCACATACGATACCGTACCATCCACATCGTCAGGATAGAACGTCCTATAAAACAACGCAGTCTGCCCCCCCTTACTAATACCTGTGGCAAACCACTTCCCGGGATATATGCTTCTCAGCAGATTGCGTATATGATGGTAATCCCCCACTGAGTTCTTCACCGTAAGGTATTGCCAGTCACACGGGAAAGGAGTAGAGTCAAGGAAATAGCGATGCTCTACAAAAACAAGGTTGGCATCAAGCAACGTAGACAACTCTTCCTGATAAGACGGGTTCATGGCATATGCCGCCCCATACCCCTCAGTGACCAATACCGTAGGGCGGTCAAAGCCACGATGCTTGACTATCACCCGCTGTTCAAAAGTACCCGCTCCGGCATCTTCCCAATCCAGCTGCTGCCTCACATGAAACACCAGCTTCTCCAACTTGTCTACAGACTGTAGAACCGTCAGCCTACCCACCTGAGGCAAGCCACCAAGCCTATCACTCAACTCCGTAGCGCCAACAGCCATTGTAGCCCAAAGCATCAATACGGACAACATTCCTCGGTACAATATACGCATTCTCTATTCCTTTAAATATTGATTTAAATACAAAATTAGCCCACTTACACTATACAAAGATATACATTTTTCTTAAACAAAGTTAATGCTCAGTCATTTTTTATCCACGCATGACACTTCCAGCAACAATTATTACCTCGTTTTCATTATCTTTGCAAATAATTATACCAACGTCCAAGATGACTACACACACTCCCAAATACCTATTTCTATTCTTCTGGCTGATGGCATCGCTTTCCACAAGTGCACAAAGCAACAAGGTAAACGACCCCATGATACACACCCTACAGACCATTGTCAACGACGATTGGTTGCTTGACGATGTCATCACACTCGGCTCCGAGGATTGGGTAAGAATTTCATTCGACCATTTCTCGCACGACTATCATAGGTTTATCTACAAAATCATCCATTGCAATGCAGACTGGAGCCCCTCGGACCTATTCGAAGTTGACTATATGGACGGATTCAACGGGCAGCCCATCGAAGACTATGAGAATTCGCTCAACACCACCATGCTTTATACACACTACCGGCTGGACCTACCCAACGAGAACATACAGTTCAAGGTTTCGGGTAATTACAAAGTAGAGATCTACAAAGATGACGATGAGAACGATAGCGACACCCCTGTAGCTATTGCCTGTTTCCGCATAGTGGAGCCACGCGTAGCACTCAACGCATCAGTCACCGCCAACACCGACACCGACACTTACCAAAGCCACCAACAGGTATCATTCACCATCAACTATAACAGCAACGAAGTCATCAACCCTACCACAGAATTCAAACCGTACATCTATCAGAACAACCGCACCGACAATGCCGTAAGCGACCTCAAGCCCACCTACGAAAGTCCTGGACATCTGGAATATACCCATAACCGCAGCCTCATCTTCCCCGCAGGCAATGAATACCGCCGCTTTGAAATCATCAATATGCACTATGCCACACAAGGGGTAGACAAGATTACCTATTATGCCCCTTATTATCACGCCGAACTCTTAGCCGATTACCCCCGACGCAACTACAGTTTCGATCAGGACCATGACGGACGTTACCTCATACGCTACAATCTCGCCGAGCACAATGATACGGAAGCAGACTATATGTTCGTACACTTCAGTCTCGAAATGCCACCACTCTCAGGCGGAAAATTCTACTTATCGGGAGAGTTCACCTACAACGATTTCACGCCCCCCTTCCAGGCCACATACAACGAAACCTCAAAATCCTACGAGACTACCGTAATGCTTAAACAGGGAGCATACGACTTTCTATACCTTTGGGTTCCCGATGGGACCACATCCGGACATACCGGTCCTTCTGCCGGAAATTTCTATGAGACAGAGAATGAATACCAGATATACATCTATCACCGGCCATTTGGTGGACGATACGACAAACTTGTGGGTACGCAACAAATAAAGTTCACTCAAGAGCAATAGCATCACCCCGCACAAAAGTCCATGGTGAATTTGTACAATATCTACATGCGTAAACGTACAGAGCGCAAGCGCCAGACAAGGCAATAACCCACTCTAACAAAGCTGATTACGCATAAAAGATACAAAACAAATAGAATCACCCGAAAAGATCGAGCGACAAGTACCGTTCTCCGCCATCAGGCAACAGTACGACAACCATCTTGTCAGCCCATTCGGTACGAGAAGCCACCATGCGTGCAGCACAAAGCGCCGCCCCTCCGCTGATGCCAACAAACAGCCCTTCCGTAGCAGCAAGTTCACGAACCGCAGCTACAGCCTCAGCCTCACCCACACCTATCACCTCATCTACCACGGCATCATCATAATTGTCGGGCACGAAGTTCGCCCCTATCCCCTGTATGCCGTGCGAAGCAGCCTTGCCACCTTGCAGCAGAGGAGATGCCTCAGGCTCCACAGCCACAACATATACATTAGAATTACAAGCCTTGAGTCCACGCCCTACCCCCGACACCGTACCACCAGTCCCTACCCCAGCCACGAAAACATCTACCGTGCCATCCGTATCGTTCCATATCTCAGAAGCCGTAGTCCGCTCGTGCACAAGCGGATTGGCCACATTGGAGAACTGTTGAGGAATAAAACTGTTTGCCATAGCCGCATGCAGCTCCTCAGCCTTAGCTATGCTCCCAGCCATCCCCAACCTACCATCAGTAAGCACTACCTCGGCCCCGTAGGCCACAAGTAGCTTACGCCGTTCCACACTCATCGTATCGGGCATTGTAAGGATTAGCCTATACCCCTTGACAGCAGCTACCATAGCCAGACCTATCCCCGTATTGCCACTCGTAGGCTCTATGATAGTACCACCAGGCCGCAATAGCCCACGCCACTCGGCATCCTCTATCATAGCAAGAGCAGCCCTGGCTTTCACACTACCGCTCGGATTGAAAGCCTCTATCTTGGCCACAAGCCTCGCCTTGACATCATGCTTCCGGGCATATGCCTTCAGGTCCACCAACGGCGTGTTCCCAATAAGTCCTGTCACGTTATCAGCTATCTTCATAGAGCAATATCCATCCATCAAATAATGTCACAAACTTACATAATATTTTTCAAACAGCAAACAATCACCGTTCCTGTTTGTTTGCAAGGAAAAACTTTTTCAAAACGACATTTGAATATGAAAAAAATGGCAAAATCATTTCTCTTAGGCCTTGCCACCTTATGTGGAAGCGCCACCCCATCTATTGCCTGTACCGGCATATCACTTACAGCGAAAGATGGTAGCTACGTACAAGCCCGTACCATTGAAGGCGCAGCACTGAAACTCATCAGCGAATATGTCATCATCCCACGCGGCCACCAAATGCAATCCTACACGCCCAACGCCCTTAACGGACTGAAGTTCACCGCCAAATATGGTGTAGTAGGCCTTTGCGTGGTGCAGAAGGAGTTCATTGCCGAGGGCATCAACGAAGCCGGCCTATCAACAGGACTCTTCTTCTTCCCCAACTACGGGAGCTACCTCCCCTACAACCCATCCGAAGCCGAACATAGCGTAGGTGACTTGCAGTTAAATGCCTGGATGCTATCGCAGTTTGCAACCGTCGACGAAGTCATCACCGCCATCAATTCAGGTAAGATACGCGTAGTGGGTCTCGATGCCAATTCAGTAGTACACTACCGCATAGGCGACAAAAGCGGACGTCAGGTAGTACTCGAATTCGTAGACGGCAAGCCCCATTTCTACGAGAACACGGTAGGTGTCATCACCAACTCTCCAGGCTTCCCATGGCATCTGGCCAATCTGAACAACTACGTCAACCTATTCCCGGGCAGTGCCCCCAACCAACTACTTGGTGAGCAAGCGTTGAGTCCCTTTGGGGGCAACTCTGGGATGCTCGGCCTGCCAGGCGATGCCACACCTCCGTCACGCTTCATCCGAGCAGCCTTCTTCCGCAATACAGCACCGCAACGTCCCGACGGATTCAGCACTGTGACACAATGCTTCCATATCCTGAACAACTTTGATATTCCCATCGGCATTGAACACAAAAAAGGAGAAGGTCCCGACATCCCCAGCGCCACCCAATGGACCTCTGCCATAGACCTCACCAATGGGAGAGTATACTACAAGACCTCATATAACAATAATATACGATGTATTGACCTACGATCAATCAACTTCGCCAACATTAAGTACCAATGGCACCCGATGGACCCCACAGAGAAACAACCCATCGAAATGATTACGGTTAAATAGCAAACAACCAAAAAGGCCGAGGGAGTCCTCGACCTTTTTTTGTTTCCAACCACGCTCCAGCACTCAGCCGTATGTTTAATGGAAAAAGATAAAGCCCAAATAGCAGCGTGGGCCAACAGGCATATACAAGTCATCAGCGCCCAACCCATACAGGCAATCCACCTTAAGCGTCAAGTGGAAAGCGTCGCTGACCATATAGTCACATCCCACAAAGGGGTCAACAGCCACGAATGCCTGTTTATTGAACACCACATCCTCCTCACGGGTCCAATCATCAGACCGTCCTTCACTCATCAGGAAAGTAGTCAGTTTACCTCCCCCGACAGTTACACCGGCATACGGCATCCATCTTCCCCATGTCCATCGCCAATCGGCAAGCAGACCAGCCCAGAAGCATTTCACATAACTGCCATTATCCCGTAGGCTAAGCGAAGAGGTATACCCCTCCGTTCCCAAGCGGAAATGGTTGCCTACATGCATACGTATGGCACCGCCTATACCCATCGGCATACCTGCGGCTTTATTGCCCAAAACCATATTTTCCCCACTTATATATCCCGTATGCAACATCATGCCGCCATCATAACCGCGCACAATTTTTCCAGAATCATCCCGTGCCAACAGATTAAAACAAATCAGAGAAAATAAAAACATCAAAGAATAAAAGCGTTTCATAGTTTTTAGGCAAATAGGTAAACATTAATAATAACGAAAAACGGATGATATTGTCTATCACCCGTTTTTTTCCTTTTTTTGTCGGGATGACACGACTCGAACGTGCGACCCCTTGGTCCCAAACCAAGTATACTACCAACTGTACTACATCCCGAAAGCCTTCCTTCTTGAAAAGCGCTGCAAAATTAGTGCAAGGCGAGCGAAAAACCAAATTTTTATTTGAGTTTTTCCGAACCGAAGCCTAAATTCTGTGACAAAATCACTAAAGACAGTGCAAAACCGAATAAAAAAGTCCAGTTTATCCAGAAATCTTCTGCCAACGAAGTTATTTAAAATTAATGCAAGGTGTGAGCGAAAAACCAAATTTATTTGAGTTTTTGAGCGAACAGTACCAAATGGTATTCTACTTGAAAGATACAAACCCAATTCATTTATGATTTTTGATTAGCGGCACCTATTTAATGGCTATTTTTGAAGAAAATATGATTTTTTAGCTGTATATTTGCAGTTTGTTAACTGCATATTAAAATTATAAACAATATACTTATGTACAGAACGAATACTTGTGGAGAGCTGCGCATCTCCAATGTAGGACAGAAGGTGACCCTGGCTGGATGGGTACAGCGTACCCGTAAGATGGGAGGTATGACATTCGTGGATCTCCGCGACCGCTACGGTCTCACCCAGTTGGTGTTTGATGAGAACCACGATGCCTCGCTTACCGAGCAGGCCAACAAGTTGGGCCGTGAATATGTGGTTCAGGTGACGGGTACCGTGAGCGAGCGCTCGGCCAAGAACCCCAAGATGGAGACGGGCGACATCGAGATTATCGTAGAGGCAATGACCGTGCTCAATGCTTCACAGACTCCTCCCTTTACTATAGAGGACAACACCGACGGTGGCGACGATATCCGTATGAAATACCGCTACCTCGACCTGCGTCGTGGTGCCGTGCGCCGCAACCTTGAGCTGCGCCATAAGATGGCTTTCGAGGTACGCCGCTACCTCGACGAACGTGGCTTCCTTGAGGTGGAGACACCGGTGCTCATCGGCTCTACTCCCGAGGGTGCCCGCGACTTCGTGGTGCCTTCACGCATGAACCCCGGACAGTTCTACGCACTGCCCCAGAGCCCGCAGCTCTTCAAGCAGATACTGATGGTGTCGGGCTTCGACCGCTACTTCCAGATTGTGAAGTGCTTCCGCGATGAGGACCTCCGTGCCGACCGTCAGCCTGAGTTTACCCAGATCGACTGCGAGATGTCGTTCGTGGAGCAGGAAGATGTGATTTCACTCTTCGAGGACATGTCAAAGCACCTCTTCAAGTCAATCCTCGGTATCGATATGCCCGAGGCATTCCCCCGCATGACCTGGCACGATGCCATGAAGTACTATGGTAGCGACAAGCCCGACCTCCGCTTCGACATGCGCTTCGTGGAACTCATGGACGTATTGCAGGGACATGGCTTCAGCGTATTCGATAGCGCTGCCTACATCGGCGGTATCTGTGCCAAGGGTGCTGCCACCTATACCCGCAAGCAACTCGATGCGCTCACCGACTATGTGAAGCGTCCGCAGATTGGTGCCAAGGGTATGGTATATGCCCGTGTGGAGGCCGACGGCAATGTGAAGTCAAGCGTAGATAAGTTCTATACACAAGAGGTGTTGCAGCAGCTGAAGGCTGCCATGAACGCCGAGCCCGGTGACCTCATCCTCATCCTCTCGGGCGATGATGTGATGAAGACCCGCAAGCAACTCTGTGAGCTTCGTCTCGAGGTGGCTGAGCAGCTTGGCCTACGCGACAAGAACAAGTTTGCTTGCCTTTGGGTGGTAGACTTCCCCATGTTCGAGTGGAGCGACGAGGAGCAGCGCCTCATGGCCATGCACCATCCGTTCACCTCACCCAAACCTGAAGATATCGAACTCCTCAGCACCAACCCCGCTGCCGTACGTGCCAATGCCTACGACATGGTCATCAATGGTGTAGAGGTAGGTGGCGGCTCTATCCGTATCCACGACAACGAGTTGCAGAAGAAGGCCTTCGAGATTCTCGGCTTCTCTGAGGAGCGTGCCCAGTCACAGTTTGGCTACCTGCTCAACGCCTTCAAGTACGGTGCGCCCCCTCACGGTGGCTTGGCCTATGGCCTCGACCGCTTCGTGAGCCTCTTTGCCGGTCTCGACAGCATCCGCGACTGCATCGCCTTCCCGAAGAACAACTCGGGTCGTGATGTCATGATTGATGCTCCCGCACCGCTTGAGCAGGCTCAGCTCGACGAACTCAACATTCTGGTGGATTTGAAGGAGAAGTAGACCTACGTTTTCGTCTGCCGTCCTCTGCCCAAAGCAGATAGCTCGCGAATATACCAGCATTTGTTGACGGACACCACGTCAGCAACCCACATTGACTGAAAACCACGGATTTCCCAGACTACACAAGAATTCTAAAGAATATGCATCTTAGATTTCGTGTAATCTGAGTAATCTGTGATTTTTTTAGAACCCCTGTTCACACCGATGCAGGAAAGAATCCATCAGTGGGTACAAACACACCATCCGAGGGGTATAAAAACATGTTTACCCGTTTTTGGTCAAGGTATCGGTAATCGGACATAACACACTATCATATTGTCTGTTACCGACCGACACCCCCGTTGCGGGGTATCGGTCCCCCACTATATACAGAGTAAAAACAGTTTCACTCAATAAAGGTACTCAAACAAGTAATTGGAGAAATCTGTAGTTAGTATAGAAATATTGCAAGGCTCTGATCAAAATGTTAGACAAAGAGATTTCAAAAATTCTCTTTGTCCAATTTGGAAGTTGCATGTATGCAATTCAAAAACCGCCTTTTTCGGCCTACCGAAATCTGACGTTTTGCTACCAAAACAGACAAAATACTGACATTATGCTACACCCACACCCACCGATACCCCGCAGCAGGGGTGTCGGTGGATAAGTCGTATATATTCAATGCATTGCACACAAATACCGACACCTACGCTAAAAAAAAAAGCAAAACTCATCTCTTAAAAAATAGGATAAGAAGCCCCCTACCCTATTATTCGTCAAAAGCTATCAAAGGATAGTTTTTACGGTTTCGAGCATGCCAACTTGCTGGATACTGTCGAGATACTTGACTACGAGATCGGTGAGACCTGGAATCTCGTTGAGGTTGCACTTCCAAATGCTATCCTCAGCAAGTACACCTTCGGCCACCTTACGAGTATCGCCCGTCGCCCAGAGTTCCTTGAGCAGTGCCATGATCTCGGGAGCGTCATTGGGAACAATCTCTGCGCCATCTTCGCGCACGCCACCCTTATAATAGGTAATAATGGCTGCAAGACCCAGTACAAGCCCCTTGGGCAGTTCACCCTTACGAGCAAGGTATGTCTTGAGACCAGGAAGATCGCGTGTTTCGTATTTGGGGAACGAGTTGAGCATGATGCTGGTTACCTGATGATCCACGAATGGGTTCACGAAACGCTCAAGCACATCGCCAGCAAACTTCTGCAGTTCCTCCTTGGGCAAGTTGAGTGTCTCCATAAGCTCTTCGTACATCACCTTATTGATATACTTACCAATTACAGGATGTTGACATGCATCGCGTACGATGTTCACGCCCGACAGGTAAGCTACAGGAGAGAGCACGGTGTGAGGACCATTGAGCAGCGTCACCTTACGCTCGTGATAGGGCTCTTCTGAGGGCACGAAGAGCACGTTCAGACCAGCCTTATCAGCGGGGAATTCATCAGCGATATCGGCAGGTGCCTCGATGACCCAAAGGTGGAAGAACTCACCTTGAACGACCATATTGTCATCATAGCCGAGTTTGGCCTTGATATCGTCGATCTCCTTACGGGGGAAGCCCGGCACGATGCGGTCAACCAATGTCGCATACACGCCACAAGCATTAAGGAACCAATTCTTGAAGTCCTCACCAAGGTTCCACAATTCAATGTACTGAAGTATACACTCCTTGAGCTTGTGGCCATTGAGGAAGATAAGTTCGCAAGGGAACACGATGAGTCCCTTGGTCATATCGCCCTTAAAGTATTCATAACGATGATAGAGCAGTTGTGTGAGCTTGCCGGGATAGGACGACGCAGGCTTGTCGGTCAGTTTACATGAAGGGTCAAAGGCAATGCCTGCCTCTGTAGTATTGGAGATTACGAAACGCATCTCGGGCTGCTCGGCTAAACGCATAAACTCATCATTCTGAGTATAAGCATTCAGTGCACGGCTGATAACGTCAATTTTAGTCAAGCTGTTCACAGGCTCTCCGCCGTCGAGTCCCTGCAGGTTAACATGATAAAGACAGTCTTGTCCGTTGAGCATATCAATCATTCCCTTCTCGATAGGCTGCACCACTACTACGCTACCATTGAAATCGGTTTTTTCATTCATGTTGAAGATTATCCAATCCACAAAAGCGCGAAGGAAGTTACCTTCACCAAACTGAATCACCTTTTCGGGGCGTATGGTCTTGCCCGCAGTTTCTTTGTTTAATGCTTTCATCAGTATAGTTCTTTTAATTCATTACGATGTTGCGAAATTAGTATAACCCCTCAAAAAAAGCAAGCACGAAGCATAAAAAGAATAAAAAAAACGTCCAACATTTGCGCAAAAAAAAGAAATCCGCTAATTTCGTCACTTGCGAAAACATTATACAACTTATATAAATAGCAACGTATGAAAAACTTTATGGATGAAAACTTTCTGTTGACCACCGAAACGGCGCAGAAGCTGTATCACGAGCATGCCAAGAAGATGCCCATCATCGACTATCACTGTCACCTCATCCCTCAGATGGTTGCCGATGACCACCAGTTCCGCTCACTCACCGAGATATGGCTCGGTGGCGACCATTACAAGTGGCGCGCCATGCGCACCAACGGTGTGAACGAGCGCTATTGCACAGGCAAGGACACTACCGACTGGGAGAAGTTCGAGAAATGGGCTGAGACCGTACCCTATACCTTCCGCAACCCGCTCTATCACTGGACTCACCTGGAGCTGAAGACCGCTTTCGGCATCGACAAGATACTGAGCCCGAAGACAGCACGCGAAATCTACGAAGAGTGTAACGAGAAGCTGAAACAGCCCGAATACACAGCACGCGGATTCATGCGCCGTTACCATGTAGAGGTAGTATGTACGACCGACGATCCCGTTGACTCACTCGAATATCATATCAAAACCCGCGAGAGCGGCTTCGAAGTGAAGATGCTGCCCACATGGCGCCCCGACAAGGCCATGGCCGTAGAGGTACCCGCCAACTTCCGTGCCTACATCGACAAGTTGTCAGAGGTGAGTGGTGTTACTATTAGCAAGTTCAGCGATGTCATCGAAGCTCTGCGCGTACGTCACAAATTCTTCGAGGAGCAGGGCTGTAAGCTGAGCGACCACGGTATCGAGGAGTTCTATGCCGAGGACTACACCGATGCTGAGATTGAGTCAATCTTCAACAAGGTATATGGTGGCACCGAGCTTACCAAGGAGGAGATTTTGAAGTACAAGAGCGCCATGATGATTGAGTTCGGTATCATGGATGCTGAGACTGGCTGGACACAGCAGTTCCACTATGGAGCCATCCGCGACAACAACAGCAAGATGTTCAAGCTCCTCGGCCCTGACACAGGTTTCGACTCTATCGGCGAATTCACCACAGCCAAGGCTATGGCCAAGTATCTCGACAAGCTCAACTCTATGGGCAAACTGGCTAAGACCATCCTCTACAACCTCAACCCCTGTGCCAACGAGGTGATTGCCACCATGTTGGGTAACTTCCAGGACGGTAGCGTACCCGGAAAGATACAGTTCGGTTCAGGTTGGTGGTTCCTCGACCAGAAGGATGGTATGGAGAAGCAGATGAACGCCCTCTCTGTACTCGGCCTGCTGAGCCGCTTCGTAGGTATGCTCACCGATTCACGCTCATTCCTCTCATATCCTCGTCACGAGTACTTCCGTCGTACCCTGTGTAACCTCGTGGGTCGCGATGTGGAGAACGGTGAGATTCCTTACAGCGAAATGGAGCGCGTAAATCAGATGATCGAAGATATTAGCTACAACAACGCGAAGAACTTCTTCCAGTTCTAATGAGAGAACACTTAAGATGATAAAATTGGCTGACCATCTTACAGTTTGAAACTATTCCAATAAGAAAAGACCATTTCATTGCTCGGTGAAGAGCTCCGAAATGGTCTTTTTCTGCATTAGCAAGTATTCAACTTACAAATTGAAAGCTTGGATATTGTAAAATCCTATTTTGCACCCTTTTTCATTTCTTAGAAGGACAAAACAAAGGGAGAATAGCCTCAAGCCATAACAATGCAGACGGATGACATGTCGGCAGAAGGTACCAAGTTGGCATTTTTGAGAGAATCACCTTACTTTTGTAAAGAAAAACGAGCTCCTTACCGCCTAAATTGGAACAAAACCCTTACATTTAGTAAGTTTTTTAGCAAAAAGTGCCAAATATATGTTGTACGACATGAAAAAATGTTTTGTAAGTTCAAAAAAAATGAAGACCTTTGCATCGTTATCCTAACAAACAATCTTTTTACCTTAAAAAACTAATACCTATTGATCTATACGGGGCTCTGTGAAGAGCCCTTTATAGTTTCGTGCAAGCAAGCATAAAAAAGAGCAGAATGGATTTTGCTTTTTCTCCCACTTTTTCTAATTTTGCATACATGAAAAAATTAGCACTCATAATGTTGCTGACAGCCTTGGCTGCATGCGTATCGGCCCAAGATAGCCTCACCTTGATGAGCTATAATATCAGGAATGCAAAAGGGATGGACAAAAAAAGGGACATCCAACGCATTGCTGACATCATCTCCCGCGAGAAGCCCGATGCTGTAGCCATACAAGAGGTTGACAATATGACCCTACGATGCTTCAAAAACGTAATGAAGGAGCTTGGGAAACTGACGGGAATGCATGCGACTTTCGCACCAGCTATAAATGTTGTCATCGGTAAATATGGAATAGGCATCCTATCGCGCGAGAAACCAATCAGCACACAGATTATACGTCTGCCAGGTAGCGAAGAGAAGCGAGTATTGCTGATTACCGAATTTAATGACTACTACTTCTGCAGCACCCATCTATCACTCACTCCAGAAGACCGCATGGCCTCCCTTGACATCATCAACCAATATGCTGAGAAGAGAACCAAGCCATTCTTCCTCGGCGGTGACTTGAATGCCCGTCCCGACTCTGAACTTATCGACTCCATGAGCATACGATTCGACATACTCAATGATGTCAATGCACACACCTACCCTTCGGCAGTGCCCGACAGGACTATAGACTATATTATATCGTGGAAACCCTACGCGGCGCAATACTCCATAGCAGACAGTAGAGTTCTCTACGAGCCTATCGCCTCAGACCATAGACCCATTGTCGTAAAAATAAAGAAGACTACACCACCTGACGATGCACAACCGTAAACAACATTGTATATTTCTCGCGCTCTGCATGCTTCTTTACCTGTTGCCCTTAAATGCAATAGGGCAAACACGTAACCGTACCGTAGAGCAACGGCTCAAACAATACTTCCTCAACTATAAAGCCGACAGTGTCGACGTTGGGAAATGCAAACTTGTGCGCTATCAGCTCAATCCACAGAAGCGCACCCTTACCATCCATGCCAATGCCAACTTTGCCTACCAACCCTTCCGAAGCACTACCACAGCAAAAATTTATCAAGACATACGAAATATTCTACCTGGCCCTATCAATTACTACCACATTACCGTACTAGTAGGAGAAAAAAGCATCGACGACCTCATCCCCAACAACCACCGAAAGGTGAAGGATGTCACACGCCTTTGGGGAGAAACCGAACACCAGGGTAATCCGTGGGTACAGAATCTGTCGCGTCCCTACACAATCACACAAGGTTTACAAGGACGGCATCTGTCCGTCACTCCCAGCCACGGGATGTTTTACAAGAACGAAGAAAGGCGTTGGAAATGGCAACGCCCCTCCCTATTCTGTACACGTGAAGACTTGCTATCGCAATCCATCGTAGTTCCCTACCTAATCCCCATGCTTGAGAATGCCGGTGCCGTAGTTTTCACCGCACGAGAGCGAGACCATAGGGCACAAAACCTTATTGTCGACAATGATTTCACCTCTCCTGAAAATGGGTTATATAGAGAGAAGATGCACCAACAAACCCTTTGGGAAAGTACACCTATTGGTTTTGCTACCCCCGAAGGACTGCTTGACAGCACGATGAACCCCTTCACGATGGGTACGGCACGTATCATGCATACTACTCAGGAAGAAAGTTTGAGTTCGTCCATACAATGGGTACCCAACATTCCCGAAGATGGCACTTATGCCGTATATGTCAGTTATCAAAGTACGCCTTCAAGTATATCCGACGCCCACTATCAAGTACATCACAAGGGAGGAGTCACCCATATTCGTGTAAACCAACAGATGGGTAGTGGCACATGGGTATACATAGGCAGTTACGAGTTTGCCAAAGGACAATCAGACAAACAAATGGTGATGCTCAGCAACAAGAGTCAAGAGAAGGGAGACGTCTGTGCTGATGCTGTGCGCTTTGGCGGTGGTTCTTCCTTAGTAAATAGAGGGAACGGAGATACAATCAGCATTGCCCGCATACCACGGTATTACGAAGGAGCACGCTATCAAGCACAATGGTCAGGATTCCCCTATGAACGATATGCCAACTATCAAGGAGAGAACGACTATGCAGAAGACATCAACAGTCGGTCTCTTACAACCAACTACCTGCTTGGGGGCTCCGTATACAGCCCTGACAGCATAGGATTGCGTGTACCCATCGAACTGTCGCTAAGCCTTCATACCGATGCCGGCGTGAGAGACAACGATGCCATCATTGGCACTTTAGGCATCTACACCACCGACTACAACCACGGCCGTATAGCAGGGGGAACCCTCTCACGCCACACCTCACGCGACCTTACGGACATCACCATGACCAATCTTATGCGCGACATACGCTACCATAACAATACAGACTCAATCTATACACGCCGTGGCATGTGGGACAAGAACTATAGTGAGTCACGCCTACCCGAAGTACCCTCGTGCATCATAGAATTGCTGTCGCACCAGAATTTCAGTGACATGCGCTATGCACACGATCCACACTTCAAGTTTATCGTAGCACGTGCCATATATAAATCTATCCTCCAGTACACCTCCCTAATGCATAGCACATCATATACTATGCAACCTCTTCCGATAAACACATTTGCCATTGATCTTGTAGGAGACAATAAAGTGCGACTTTCATGGCAACCCACCCCCGACCCATTAGAGCCTTCAGCCGTTCCCACCCAATATATCTTATATACCCGCATCGACCATGGAGGGTTTGACAATGGACAAGTCCTACGCACCAATGGATGTGAGATTACCCTTACAAAGGGACATACCTATAACTTCAAAGTGACAGCCGTAAACAAGGGAGGCGAGAGCTTTCCTTCCGAAATACTTGCCACCTACATTGCCGAGGAGCCCAAAGGGAACATCCTCATCGTTAATGGCTTTCAACGTATAAGCGGTCCTGCCGCATTCCAAAACGAGAAGCAAGCTGGATTTGACCTTCTACGTGACCCAGGTGTTCCTTACATAGGAAGCACTGCATACAGCGGTATACAACATGTATTTGATCGCGACAAGGCCCGACACCCAGAAGAGGAACTTCAATTCGGAGCCAGCGGTGACGAACTTAACGGTGCATATATGGCAGGCAACACATTTGATTTTGCTTCTGTACACGGTACTTCCATCAAGGCCGCAGGATATAGCTTCGTATCATGTAGCCGCAAAGCATTTGAGCGGGGAGTGGTCATGCCCGATTCCTTCGATGTGGTAGACCTTTACCTCGGCCTCCAACGATATAGCGATAGCGATGTCGTGCAACATCCTGATTACAGTACCGTAACACCAGCTTTACTGCGTCAACTCACCCGACATACCCAGCGAGGTGGGCACCTTCTTGTCAGTGGTTCCTATTTAGGGATAGAGAGCACCTACAACTCCTCAGCCAGAGACCTACTCCACGATGTGTTGCATGGTCGTTACGACGATTCGGTGACACAGTACGAAGAGACCCACATCCACGGATTAGAAAACCTTACCATACAAATTCCGCGTTGGGTAGGTCCCGAGCGATATGGCGTACCAGCTCCAGAAGTACTAAAGCCCGATACCGAATCCTTTACCCCCTTCGTATACGACCTCAGCCATCGGAGCGCCGCTGTAGCCTACAAAGGGAAGAACTACCGGAGTGTTTGTCTCGGCTTTCCTTTTGAATCCATACACAGTGTACGTGACCGGCATATTGTAATGATGTCACTGCTCAAATTTCTGACAGAATAGAAAAATCACGGTTATACTAAAGGTTTTCCCAAAGAAAAAAACGATAGTTGAAGTAAAAGGCGTATATTTGCATATCAAACAATCGAAACGAATACACCATTATGTATACCATTAAGACCAACAAAAGCGGTACACGCAGCATGGAGATTTCAGAAGAGCATCTGCTCACGATAGAGAAGTACCAACTGTTGAGCAGTCTGGTAGGCAGCAACGGCATCGTTGACGAAGGCGTGCTCGACAAGCTGAAATTCACCATACGCTCACTCATCGTGTCGCAAGACGGTAGCAAGGAGCTGCTCGACCTCTGCATCGATGTCATCTACCACAACAACATGAAGGCTCTTGGCCTGAGTGCGCTCATTGAGCTCTACAAGGAGTGGAAGGAAAGGCAGACAGAAGAAGAAAGCAATCGCCCTTCAGATGAGTGTTGACTACCAACTGACCGATTTTCTCCCTACCACCCGCAAGGAGATGGAGCTGCGTGGGTGGGACGAGGTGGACGTGGTGCTCTTCTCGGGCGATGCTTATGTAGACCACCCCTCGTTCGGTGCTGCCGTGATAGGGCGCATCCTCGAAGCCGAGGGTCTGCGTGTGGCCATCGTGCCGCAGCCCAACTGGCGTGACGACCTGCGCGACTTCCGCAAGATGGGCCGTCCGCGCCTCTTCTTTGGTGTCACTGCCGGGTGCATGGACTCGATGGTCAACAAGTACACTGCCGGCAAGCGCCTGCGCTCCGAGGATGCCTACACCCCCGACGGGCGTCACGACCTGCGTCCCGAGTACCCCTCCATCGTATACACCCAGATACTCAAGCGCCTCTACCCCGACGTGCCCGTAGTGCTCGGCGGCATCGAGGCCTCCATGCGCCGCCTCACCCACTACGACTACTGGCAAGACACCGTGCGCCGCAGCATCCTGTGCGATAGCGGGGCCGACATCCTTGTCTATGGCATGGGAGAGAAACCGATAGTTGCAATTGCGCGACAATTGCGACGAGTGGAAAGTGGAAAGTGGAAAGATGAAAGTACCCATCCGAATGGCAACAACTGCCCACTTTCATCTTTCATCTTTCAACTCAAGAACATTCCCCAAACCGCCATCCTCTACCGCAGCAAGGAGGAGATACCCGGTGGCATCACCGAGGCCGACATCGTGCTGCACGGCCATGCCGAGTGCCTGCGCGACAAGCGTGCCGAGGCGGCCAACTTCCGCCACATCGAGGAGGAGTCAAACAGGATGCATGCCTCACGTCTCATACAGGAGGTTGAGGGGTGTTACGTCGTAGTCAACGCACCCTATCCGCCCATGAAGACCGAGGAACTCGACCACTCCTTCGACCTACCCTACACACGCCTCCCCCACCCCCGCTACAAAGGCAAGCGCATCCCCGCCTACGACATGATCAAGCACTCGGTCAACATCCACCGCGGATGCTTCGGAGGGTGTGCCTTTTGCACCATATCGGCCCATCAGGGCAAGTTCATCGTGAGTCGCAGCAAGGAGAGCATTTTAAGAGAGGTCAGGGCCATTGCCGCACTGCCCGACTTCAAGGGCTACCTCAGCGACCTGGGAGGCCCCTCGGCCAACATGTACCGCATGGGCGGCAAGGACACCGACAAATGTGCCCGCTGCAAGCGCCCTTCGTGCATACACCCCAAGGTGTGTCCCAACCTCAACACCGACCATCGCCCCCTGCTCGACATCTACCGCGCCGTGGATGCCCTGCCCGAGGTGAAGAAGAGCTTCATCGGCAGTGGCGTGCGCTACGACCTGCTGCAATACCGTTCCGATGATGAGACCATCAACCGCGCAGCTGCGGAGTATACCCGCGAGCTCATCACCCGCCATGTGAGCGGACGCCTCAAGGTGGCTCCCGAGCATACCTCCGATGCCGTATTGCAGGTGATGAGGAAGCCCTCGTTCAGCCAGTTCGAGCAGTTCATGCGCACCTTCGACCGCATCAACCGCGAGGAGGGCCTGCGCCAGCAGATTATCCCCTACTTCATCAGCAGTCACCCCGGCTGCACTGCCGAGGATATGGCCGAGCTGGCCGTACTCACCAAGCGCATGGACTTCCACCTCGAGCAGGTGCAGGACTTCACCCCCACGCCCATGACTGTGAGCACCGAGGCCTGGTATACGGGGCTCCACCCCTACACCCTGCAGCCCATCTACAGTGCCCGCTCGCCGCGCGACAAGCAGGCCCAGCGCCAGTTCTTCTTCTGGTACAAGCCCGAGATGCGCCGCGCCATCATGGACGAGCTACGCCGCATAGGGCGCCGCGACCTCATCGACAAGCTATTCGGACGGTAGGTATCGAAAAGCGCCTCCACCGAAAACACAACGAGAGATCTATGTACCCTAAAAACACCTTCTACAAGCGCACGTTTCATTTTATTCCAAGAAGGATACAGCCGCCTGTACCCTCTCCTGCAAGAAAAAGTTGGTTTCAACCTTGCCTATTCAGGCTTTTTTAGTTAGTTTTGCATCCCGATTGATAAAAACAACATACTAAAGAGAGAGAAAAGATTATGATGAACAAGTGGTTTGAGTGTAAAATCAAATATGAAAAGACCATGGAAAATGGTCTTACCAAGAAAGTATCAGAACCCTATTTGGTAGACGCATTATCATGTACCGAGGCCGAGCAACGTATCATTGAAGAGATACGTCCGTTCATGAGCGGTGAGTTTGAAATTACCGACATCAAGCGTGCTAACTACAATGAAGTATTCTTCTGCGATGCCGAGAGTGCCGACAGATGGTTCAAGTGTAAGCTATCCTTCATCACCATCGATGAGAAGAGCGGTGCCGAGAAGAAAACCAATTCATACGCCCTAGTACAAGCAGGCGAACTGCGTGAAGCTATCAAGTACCTTGACGAGCAGATGAAAGGCTCGATGATGGACTATGTAATCGCTGCTGTCACCGAAACCATGCTCATGGACGTACTGCCCTACAAGCCTAATGTAGACTAAAAAGTCAATAGCGCATCGTGCCTATCGCTCATCACATATTGCAGTTGCGAGACTCACTCCCTCCAGGAGTGAGTCTCTTAGCCATTTCCAAATATCAACCTATTGAGGCCATACAAGAGGCCTACGCAGCAGGGCAAAGAATGTTTGGCGAAAACCACATCATTGAGATGGCAACTAAGGCTGCAGCCCTACCCACCGACATAGAATGGCACTTCACCGGCCATGTACAAACAAACAAAATAAAGTACATGGCTTCATTCGTGCACATGATTCACGCAGTAGACTCGTTCAGGCTATTACGAGAGATCAACAAGCATGCAGCCAAACACAATCGCATCATCGATTGCCTATTACAAATTCATATTGCCCAAGAGGAAACTAAGTATGGGCTCACCATTGAAGAGTGCAAGACCTTGCTTGCCGACGAGCCATGGCGAGAGTTGGGGCATATACGCATTGCTGGACTAATGGCTATGGGTAGCCATACAGACAATATGGAACAGGTACGTGCCGAGTTTCGCCAGATAAAACAACTATTTAACGAACTCAAGAGTGCCTACTTTGCCGATTCGCCCTCATTCTGCCACATATCAGAAGGAATGACCGACGACTACCCCATCGCAATCGAAGAGGGAAGCACCATCATTCGTATAGGTTCGATGATTTTTGGTGAGCGCCCATACTGAGTTCTGCCTTCTCCCCGCTATCTCCGCTGCATCCGACCATTTCTTGTTGGCACTACTTTGCATATTTCGAGTTTCTACTCAAATCTCCCCTCAACTTCAGTTCGTTCCGCTCATTTTAAAAAAGAGACAGCATCAGACGACTAACACCGAGTGAGATTCCACCTCAGGACCCTTGAAAGGTTTTATTGGACGCCTAACCTATTCTATGCTAATCATTTGTATGGATTATATCCCGCGTAATCATAGTAGTGCCAATAAGTATTGCCATACTTGCGTCGGGTAAGGTTCATCCCCATTGACTCTTCCCCTTTAACCTCGTCCTGCAAGGCGCGATAGGCAGCAAAGCCATTTGCCAGTGTTTCATCAGGGACAAAGGGTACTGGCGTATCAGGATGCAAGGCATTGTATAGCATCCACGCTTCCTGATAGTGCACAGGTTGCTCTGCAGATGAAGCCAGCGAAGCTGTCTCCCGCACGAATGTGTCTAAGTCCTTATCGAGAAGCAATGCGGCAAGATACAAATCACGATAGATGGCAGAATCGTTCTTCATGGCCATACGGTGAGCATATGCGCGCCCACTCTCACCTCCGTATGGCATATGACCTCCCAAATAGCTATAGTATTCCCTAGCTCCATAGGCTGAACTCTGCTTACTAAACCTGTTATAGAGCAGTCCGTCAGCACCATAGCGTTGAGGATAGCAAAAAAGGCGATTACCCAGCTTCCCAGTCTTGGCCATAGCAAGATTACGTAAAGCCGTAAGCTCCGCATTCACATCGTCAGATCGTTTGCCTACCTCCAGCACCTCGTCATACTTGCCATCATGCACATAACCCCACGCTGCCAGTTCCATATGCGGTGCAGGAGCATGATTGCTTATCTGAGCTATCAGGACAAACGACAGAGAAAAAGTTAACATATTAGGCCACAGCATCCCGAAGAAACTGGACTTATGCTCCCCTATCATTGCATGATTGAGCCACACCACACCACAATACAGCAGTATGCATACTGGCACACCCCATAACCACTGCGAGATTGAGTAGAGCATCGTGCCATCGTCCACATCAGTGAGCAGTGCCAGAAACAAGCACGAAGGAATATACGACAATGCTTCCCAAGAGCCATGCAACTTTGAGTATCTGTTAACCACCCATTGCAGCAACATCAACAACGCTGTGATAATGAGGGCCGCCAACAACCTATTACTCTTAGTCATCCCATCGGACAGGTGATCTTGCATCAGTGCCAACAACTCCCCTTGAAAGCAATATATAAATAGGAAAGAGAATAGGGCAAACAGTACGGCACACACCCACTGCATCGTTTTGTCGTATCTTGTTCTTTTACTCATTTTCATGTTATAATTTGTCATTCTGAGTATAGCGAAGCCTCCTCATAGATAAAAGAGATTCTTCACTTATGCTCAGAATGACAGAAGGTAATTACAGATCTTTTAGTCGAGCTTCTTCAGTACGATAGCCGAGCGGGCTGGTATGTACAGCCTGAGCCACTCCTTGCGGTAGCGCTTGTGCACGGGGTCGAAGCTGGTGAAGTGCGTGAGGCTCGGGTCGGTGAGTCCGTTGCCGCCAAACTCGGGTGTGTCGGTATTGAGCACCTCCTTGTATGAGCCGCGGGGCACCAGTAGGCCATAGTCGCTGTATGAATTGGTGGGGCTGAAGTTGAAGACAAACAACAGGTCGTCGCGACGATAGGCCATAATCTGGTCACCATCGTTGCAGTTGACCTCTACCACCTTGCTCTTCTCATACTTGGGCTGACTGCCTATGAGCTTGATCATGGCCTGGTCGAACTTGCCCAGATACTCGTAGCAGAGCTTGTCGTTGTCCACGAGGCTCCACTGACGACGGGCATACTTATAGCTCCACCCGTTGCCCTCGCGTGGGAAGTCGATCCACTCGGGATGGCCAAACTCGTTGCCCATGAAGTTGAGGTAGCCACCGTTGATGGTCGATGCCGTGAGCAGGCGAATCATCTTGTGCAGTGCGATACCGCGGTGGGCCATATAATTCTCGTCGCCCTTCTGGAAGTGCCAGTACATATCGGCATCCACGAGGCGGAAGATGATGGTCTTGTCGCCCACGAGTGCCTGGTCATGGCTCTCGGCATACGAGATGGTCTTCTCGTCCTGACGGCGGTTGGTCACCTCCCAGAACATACTGGTAGGCTTCCAGTTCTCATCAGTTTGTTCCTTAATAAGTTTGATCCAGTAATCGGGCACGTTCATGGCCATACGGTAGTCGAAGCCATAACCTCCATTCTTGATGGGGGCTGCCAAGCCGGGCATTCCCGATACCTCCTCGGCGATGGTGATGGCATTCTTGTTGAGTTCGTGGATGAGCGAGTTGGCCAGGGTGAGGTAGCAGATGGCATCGCCGTCCTGATTCAAGTTGTAGTAGTCGCCATAGCCACAGAAGGCCTCGCCCAAACCGTGGCTGCGGTAGAGCATAGAGGTGACACCGTCGAAGCGGAAGCCGTCGAACTTATACTCCTCCATCCAGAAGCGGCAGTTAGAGAGCAGGAAGCACACCACATCGTTCTTGGAGTAGTCGAAGCAGAGTGAGTCCCAAGCCGGATGCTCATGACGGTCGCCGGGATAGAAATATTGGTTGGGGTCGCCAGCCAAGTTGCCAAGCCCCTCAAGCACATTCTTCACGGCGTGTGACTGCACCATATCCATAATCACGGCAATACCATTGGCATGAGCCTCGTCGATGAGCTGTTTGAGCTCCTCGGGAGTACCCTGGCGTGACGATGCCGCGAAGAAGTTTGACACGTGGTAACCGAACGAGCCATAATAAGGGTGCTCCTGGATGGCCATGATCTGTATACAGTTGTACCCTGCAGCAATCACGCGCGGCAACACCTTCTCGCGGAACTCGTTGTAGGTCGATACCTTCTCCTCCTCGCCCGACATGCCCACGTGGCATTCGTAGATGAGCAGGGGTGAGGTGTTGGGCTTGAACTTCTTCACCTTGAACTCATAGGGCTCGGGCTCCCATACCTGTGCACTGAACAGGTAGGTCTTCTCGTCCTGTACCACACGACGAACGTAGGCAGGGATGCGTTCTCCCGAGCCGCCTTGCCAGTATACCTTCATCTTATAGTAGTCCTCGTGGTGGATGGCATCGGCAGGCAGGTTCACCTCCCAGTCGCCATGTCCGTTGAGTCGGGTGAGCTTATACTCGGGCTTCTCCTGCCACTCGTTGAAGTCGCCTATGAGATATATCTCCGTAGCATTGGGTGCCCACTCACGGAATGTCCACCCCTTCTTTGTCTTGTGCAGGCCATAGTACTTGTGACCACAAGCCACATCTTTCAGTTTCTTGGCACCGTTGTCGGTGAGTTCGTTCTTGCGGCGCACGTAGTAGTCGTAGCGTCCCTGAATCGCGGGTTCATATGGTTCGAGCCACGGATCGTTTTCAATAAGTTTAAGCATAGAATGGAGGCCTCCCCCCTGCCCCTCCCGAGGAGGGGTGATATCGTTATCGCGGAAAAGAGGACTTTATTTTAATAGTTATAGTAAACAATTTATTCATTGACCTTGAAGCCCCCTCTTTGGGAGGGGGTTGGGGGGGGAGGCCGTTACTTCTTCACCTTCACGATTATCTTCTTCAGCCCAGTAGGAGTGATACCGGGAGCATGACCATCGGAGGGAAAGAAGAGAGTAAACATACCAGGCTTCACGGTGAGATAGTCGTCAGCTAAGCCCTCATACAGTGTAAGGTCCTTAACGACATCGTATTCAGCTTCGGGCAGGTCGGTACGCTGGGTATAGCCCATCTGCTCCACGCCAGTCAGCGGTATCTGTATATCGATGTATTCATTGTGCGTCTCCAGCTTAGCCTGTTCCTTGGTCTTGGGACCAATCTCGTTAACGTTGACAATCAACTCATTCTCTACAAGAACGATTTTTCCAGGAGCAAGAGCCTTGAGGTCGGTGTTCTCAATGTAGTCGATAGCCTGTGCGAACAGGGGATTCAGCGAAGCATAGTCGCGTAAGTTTTTCAGATTGTCTATTACCATGGCTTTAGTTTTTTGAGGTTATAGTATATATTCCGATTTTATTTGCAATAGTGCAAATGTAGGTATTATCTTCCTAACCTCCAAATCTACGAACAGAAAATACAATGCCACACGAAGAGGGAGTCGCGCATGGTTGGAGAGCAGCAAATAAGGATGTGTCATTACAATCGTCTTCTTCCCAACACGGCGGAGTGTTACCAAGTTCTCAACGACCGATGACTTTCCTTACTCTCCAAGTTCCGTCGTCCAACTGCTCACGAATAATGTTCATACCCTTTTGGCATTGCAGGATACGACGACCACTGATATCATAAATTTCAGTACCCGCAACCTGTGGAAGCGTTGTAACTGAGGAGACAACTGTAGGTACAAAATCGGCATCCTCAGTGGCATAGAGCCGAAAGTTATCTATCTTGAACCAAGTTTGCGACAGTGCTGCATCTGTGGCTACACCTATTATAACTGGTACACCGTCCTTCTCCTGAATAAACCGCAGAGTGAGCGTCTGCATCGGATAATTGTCCCCAGTGCCACACGTGAGTATCTGATCACGCATAAAAACCACGTTGTCGTTGGCAAACAAACGTTGATTACCGAGACGGGACGTAGCCATAGAGCCTGAAGCATGTATATCAACAGTCAGTGTATACTTGCCACTTGGCAAGCCATCGATAGTCTGACTTATGCTTGCAGAAAGGACATTGGCATCCCACACCCCAAAGATAAAGTTACCATCTGTGGCTATCGGATCTCCGTTACCACCACCTTGATTTACACCCCACCATGCTGTACCAGAACTTACATTCCATCCCTGTGGAGCTTGTTTCGTAAGCATACGTCCATCTTGTTCAAAACTGGGATTCTTGATGTAGTCTATCGTGCAGTCAGTGAATATGGCCGGCACTCCTACTTCTCCGTCGAGAGCTATAGTCACCTCTTCGCCCGTGTATCTGACAACGGCTGCATATGCTGTAGCATGAAGGTCTCCAATACCACCATACTTTGAGACTTTGCAGATACGGAATGTTCGTTCTCGCAGCATACCAGCAAACTCGCCTTTACGCTTACCTATAGTAAGTGTCTGCGACAACTCGTCCCAAGCGAAAGGAATCTCAGTATATTTGCCCCCCTCGTAGTTGTAATTATCATTCTCATCTTCGTAGAGTACAAACTCTCCATCGGCTCCAGGGTATACCCGCACCTCTAGATTGTCCCATGCTTTTTCGGTGGCATACTGCACATCGGGACCCCAAGGGAGAATACTGCCTGCCTTGATGTAGAGCGGAATGATGTCGGCATTTGCCCTCTTAGTCACCGTCTGCCCACCTTGCAAAACCTCGCCATTCCAGAAATCCACCCACTGATGTCCAGCCGGAAGATATACCTTGCGTTCGTTTGTATGGTCGGCAATGATAGGCGCTACAAGGAATGCATCACCAAACATGTATTGATCTTTGATATTGTAACACTGACGGTCACCATTAAATGCTATCGGAAGGGCTGTCATAAATGCGGCATCAGCACTACACACTTTCCATGCAGTACTATAGAGATAGGGCAGCATGCGATAACGAATCTTCAAATATTTGAGAATATGGTCGTAGTCACCTATCCCATCCTTTTCTGCGCCAAACTGATAGATTTCGCGTGGCGTACCTGTCCCATGGAAGCGCATCATGGGAGTAAACGTACCAAATTGCATCCACCGCATGTAAAGACGACGCCAGTTGGCATCGTTCACACCGCCATAACTTCCTGTAAAAAATCCACCGATATCGCTATTCCAATAGGGAATACCGCAAGCCGAGAAGTTGAGTGCAGCAGGAATCTGTGCGGCAAGATTCTCCCAACTTGCAGTAACGTCGCCACTCCACGTATTAGCTCCGTAGCGCTGCTGTCCGGCAAAAGCCGAACGGGTGAGTATAGATACTCGTTTATCGGCCAATCCCGTCCTTTCAGCAAGAGCATCGGCACGAAAGTGATCATGTACGCCACCCACATGCACCAAAGGGAATGCGTTACGCAACTCACGCCAAGTCTGTCCCGTGCCAGTGACGTAATCATAGTCGCTTGGGCTCTGCTGCTGATAGTCAGGCTCGCTCGAATCAAGCCATAGGGCATCAACATCCTTCGACATCAGTCCCGTATAGAGGTACTGCCAATATTCATCGCGAGTCACGACATCGTAGCAATCATAGGGCTTTACACCAGCGCCAAAGGGGTACGACACAGCCTCTATCATCCTACCCCTTTGACTAAAGTGGGCATACTGTTTGGTCTGCGGGCCGAAATTCGCCCATACGCTTATCATCAGTTTTGCATTGTTATCGTGTACCGACTGTATCATTTGAGCATAGTTTGAGAATGACGGATTGAGAAATTCCATTGCATTCCAATGGGCATCATCGCCCCAATACTGCCAATCCTGCACGATGCAGTCAAGGGGTACTCCACGCCTTCTATACTCTTTTACGACATTCATTGTCTCGTTAGCGCTTACATAGCGTTCTTTACTTTGGTACAGTCCGAGGTTCCACAATGCCGGCATAGGGCTACGACCTGTAAGGCCACGCATAAGCGAAAGCACATCTCCACTTTCCTCGCCTACGAGAACGTAATAATCAATTTCATTGCCCGTCGACATAAAGCATGTTTCCTCCTCCGAGTCGGTAAATGTTGTTGGCGAATAATTATCCCAAAAGAGGCCATAGTTCTTGCTTGATTGGAAATATGGAATACACACCTTCATATTGTCTTGCACGAGATTGACTACTTTGCCACGCTGATTAAGTGCACCATTCTGAATTTGTCCCATACCAAAGATATACTCATCGGCATCAAGGGCAAAAGCCTGCTGTATCTTGTAACTCTCATTGGGGCCATCCATATAAGGAGCAAATACGTTTCCTGTTTCCCGAACAAGCACTGTACCATCTTTTCGACTTACAGTAATGCAAGCCGTGGCAAGATCCAATGTCACAACCACACTCGTGTTGTCCATTACAACCTTTCCATCCCGCTCTTCAAGGCTAAATACAGACGTAGAGGCTACAGGTTGTACCACAGACAGGCTACTTTTTTTAATGTCTACGTGATGCGACTTGTATACTCTCACCACACTATCGGAATGAAACATTATCTTTACACATACATCCCCCTGCATGGCATCTATTCCGTTGGCAGTACGCGTATATGAAGAAATGCTTGCATGGTTTCTTCTACTCACAGAGTTTATAACCTCACGAAGTTCCTTCATGGCCAGCAAAGCTACTGCATAATCCGTTTCCTTAATGGCGGCAAGTGCAACTATAGCCTTCTCCTTGGCAGCTTCAAGTTCGGCCTTATGATTAGCATAGTCGCTGTCAGCAATCATCTTGTCCGCCGTTTCCACAAGTACATTGATTCTACCTATCAACTCCGCCGTCAACGTTCTCCCATCTGCAGAGTAGCCCATGGCCCTCATCAAACTCGGATAGGCAGCAGCGAGTTCATATGATGCAAAATAACCCACCATGCTGATTGTAGAAGTACCCTTAGTAGAAGTAAGTCCCATACAATGAATAAACTGATTACCTTGTGATGACAGATATATCCGCTCATTACTATAGTCCATGTTGGGATTAAGCATTGCGTTATCCTTGATATTCCATACCACAATTTGTTCCCCATCAGCTGTAGAAACTGCATGATTGGCTTCTGCACTTGCCCCCTTGTTGAAGCCATTAAACCACCAGATATCACTATTCGATGTAGCCATATTCAAATTGCTACCTTTCACGGCAAACCAAGTCTGTTCGTTAGTAATGTAATAGACATTATCTGTGCTCTTGTCCATCTGAAAAGCGATATTATTGGCTCCGCTATCATTGATGGTAAATGTGTTAGCCTCCTTGTTGTATGTAAACTTGCTCTGACTGCGGTCTGGAGTAGCAATATAGTCGGTACATTTAAACTCAAATGGCTTCTGGGCTGATGCACTGAGAGCTACAAGGCCGATTGCTATTAGAACAAATCGATATTTATTTTTTAGAATCATGGTATTTTACGTTTGTTAATAATTAAACACGATTGGCAGAAGCCGCAATCATTCAATTTGACAAAGATAGGGTATTATATCAAATAGCCCAAGTTATCAATCAGCATTTTACAATATTCTTTTCGTTTTATTGAAATCCTGTTCTATTTTAACGGATTCGACATCAACACAAAAGACACACTACACCTTAAATAAAAAATTATTCAAACCATTTTATCCTCTGCGCTGCCTTCCCTAATTACAATATACACTGCGCCAAAACAGGGGATTCTTAGCCATGCACTAAGTTTGCAAGAGAACGCGAGCCAAGGGGGTTGCTATAAGCTTTGCCTCGGAATCTTTAGGTCGATAGCCAAACCCTTAGGTCGACGCCCGAAGTGTCAGCCTTGGCTGAAGTCAATGGAAAAGCAAATGCTCAAATAAATTTAGCATTCGCTCGTCTTGTTATACCGTAAGTGTAAGCTACCAACATAGAAATTAGGTGGCATCTCAGAAATACCTAAATAAATTTGGCCTTTTGTTTAGTTTGCACTAATTTTGCAGTTTAATTAAAATAGGTATATAATATACGCACGATATGGACAAGAAATTTACCGAATATGGCCAGCTGAACCTCTCGGATGTGAACAAAGAGGTGCTGAAGGCCTGGGATGAGAAGGATGTGTTTACCAAGAGTATGACCGAACGTGAGGGATGCCCCTCGTTTGTGTTCTATGAGGGTCCTCCCTCGGCAAACGGTATGCCGGGTATTCACCATGTGATGGCACGTACCATCAAGGACGTGTTCTGCCGCTACAAGACAATGAAGGGTTTCCAGGTAAAGCGCAAGGCGGGTTGGGACACCCACGGATTGCCTGTAGAGCTGGGCGTGGAGAAGGCCATGGGCATCACCAAGGAGGACATAGGCAAGACCATCTCCGTGGCCGACTATAACGCAGCCTGCCGCAAGGATGTGATGAAATTTACCAAGGAGTGGACCGACCTCACCCACCAGATGGGCTACTGGGTAGACCTCGACGATCCCTATATCACCTACGACAACCGCTATATCGAGACCCTGTGGTGGCTCCTTAAGCAGCTCTACAACAAGGGCCTGCTCTACAAGGGATACACCATACAGCCCTATTCGCCTGCAGCAGGTACGGGACTCAGCTCACACGAGCTCAACCAGCCCGGATGCTATCGCGACGTGAAGGACACCACCGTTGTGGGTCAGTTCCGCATGAAGAACCCCAAGCCCGAGATGGCTGAGTGGGGTACACCGTACTTCATTGCATGGACCACCACACCCTGGACACTGCCTTCAAATACGGCGCTCTGCGTAGGTCCCAAGATTGACTATGTGGCCGTGCAGACCTACAATGCTTACTCTGGCGAGAAGATGACCGTGGTATTGGCCAAGGCGCTCCTCGGCATGCACTTCAACCCCAAGGCTGCTGACCTCGCACTCGAGGACTACAAGCCTGGCGACAAGCTCGTGCCCTACAAGGTGGTGGGCGAGTACAAAGGTACCGACCTCGTGGGCATGGAATATGAGCAGCTGCTCCCCTGGGTGAAGCCCGTGAGCATTGACGAGAACGGACAGTGGAAGGATGCTTCGGCACAGGCCTTCCGCGTAATCCCCGGCGACTATGTGACCACTGAGGATGGTACGGGTATCGTACATATCGCTCCCACCTTCGGTGCCGACGACGCCTTTGTGGCCCGTGCAGCTGGCATCCCCTCGCTCTTCATGATCAACAAGAAGGGGGAGACACGCCCCATGGTGGACCTCACCGGTAAGTTCTACCTCATGGAGGAACTCGACGAGCAGTTCCTCGCCACATGCGTCAACCAAGAGCTCTACAAGGAGTATGAAGGACGTTGGGTGAAGAACGCCTACGACCCGCAGTTCATGGTCGATGGCCGCTACGACGAGAAGGCCGCTGCCGCTGCCGAGTCGCTCGACGTATACATCTGCCTCAATATGAAGGGTGCCAATAAGGCATTCAAGATAGAGAAGCACGTGCATAACTATCCGCACTGCTGGCGCACCGACAAGCCTGTGCTCTACTATCCGCTCGACTCATGGTTTATCCGCTCTACCGCAGTGAAGGAGCGTATGATGGAGCTCAACAAGACCATCAACTGGAAGCCCGAGAGCACCGGTACAGGCCGCTTCGGCAAGTGGCTCGAGAACCTCAACGACTGGAACCTCAGCCGCTCACGCTACTGGGGCACTCCGCTGCCTATCTGGCGCAGCGAGGAGGGCGAGGAGCTCTGCATCGGTTCGGTAGAGGAGCTGTACAATGAAATAGAGAAATCAATCGCCGCCGGCTTCATGACCGCGAACCCCTACAAGGAGATGGGCTTCGAGCCAGGCGTATATAATAAGGAGAACTACGACAAGATTGACCTCCACCGTCCCTATGTGGACGACATCATCCTCGTATCGGAGAGCGGCAAGCCCATGAAGCGCGAGCTCGACCTCATCGACGTATGGTTCGACTCGGGTGCCATGCCCTATGCACAGCTGCACTATCCGTTCGAGAACAAGGAGATCGTGGACGACCGCTCCTACTATCCTGCCGACTTCATCGCCGAGGGTGTGGACCAGACCCGTGGATGGTTCTTCACCTTGCATGCCATTGCTACGATGGTATTCGACAGCGTGGCCTACAAGAACGTTATCTCCAATGGTCTTGTGCTCGACAAGAACGGCAACAAGATGTCGAAACGTCTGGGCAATGCCGTAGACCCCTTCGGCGCTATCGAGAAGTATGGTAGCGACCCCTTGCGCTGGTATATGATTACCAACTCATCGCCCTGGGACAACCTCAAGTTTGACGAAGAGGGTGTAGTGGAGGTGATGCGCAAGTTCTTCGGCACACTGCACAATACCTATAAGTTCTTTGCTCCCTACGCCAACCTCGACGGCTTCCACTATGGTGAGGCCGAGGTGCCTGTAGCCGAGCGCCCCGAGATTGACCGCTGGATCATCTCTGAACTGAACACCTTGATAAAGAATGTGGATGCCTGCTATGCCGACTACGAGCCTACTCGTGCCGGACGTCTCATCAACGACTTTGTCAACGACAACCTCTCCAACTGGTATGTACGCCTCTGCCGCAAACGTTTCTGGGGTGCTGGCTATACCGAGGATAAGTTGGCCGCCTACCAGACACTGTATACCTGTCTTGAGACCGTGGTGAAGCTGATGGCGCCCATCGCTCCCTTCTATGCCGACAAGCTCTACATGGACCTTGTGGGCGCAACTGGCCGCGACACGGTAGACTCTGTTCACTTGGCACAGTTCCCCGTATGCGACGAGTCGCTTGTGGACAAGGAACTCGAGATGCGTATGGAGCTGGCACAAAAGGTGTCGTCCATGGGCTTGGCATTGCGCAAGAAGGTGAACATCATCGTGAAGCAGCCTTTGCAGAAGCTGATGATTCCCGTAGATGCCGAGCTGAAGGCACGCCTCGAGGCTGTGAAACCGCTTATCATGAACGAGGTGAACGTGAAGGAGATTGACTTCGTGGAGGGCGCATCGGACATCCTCGTGAAGAAGGTGAAGTGTAACTTCAAGATCTTGGGTAAGAAGTTCGGTCCCTTGATGAAGCAGGTAGCTGCAGCGGTAGGTGCCATGACTCAAGAGCAGATCACCGAGCTGGAGACAGCCGGTCGTCTCACCCTCGACCTGAACGGTACACCTGCCGAGATTGAGGCTGGCGAGGTAGAGATCTACAGCGAGGATATCCCCGGCTGGGTAGTAGCCAACGAGGGTGTGCTCACCGTAGCGCTCGATGTGACCGTGACCGATGCGTTGCGTCGCGAGGGTATAGCCCGTGAGCTTGTGAGCAAGATTCAGAATATCCGTAAGTCGAGCGGCTTCGAGATTGTAGACCGTATCGCCGTGACCTTGAGCAGCAATGAGAACAGTGATGCCGCCATCGAGGAGCACAAGGCATACATCTGCAACCAGGTGCTTGCCAACAGCCTTACTATAGCTGAGGTGACCGACGGTGCCGCACTAGAGTTTGACGGATTCACCCTGCTGGCAAAAGTAGAAAAGATTTAGTATTAACATATAGGTTAGGGCTTCGGCCCTACCCCCTTAAACAACTAAAAACTATGGCAGAAAAAACACGCTACACTGACGAGGAGCTGGAAGAGTTCCGCGCCATCATTTTAGAGAAACTGGAACTGGCCCAACGCGACTACGACAACCTGAAGGGCTCGTTGAGCAACCGTGACAATAATACGGACCACGACACGGCTCCTACCTATAAGATTCTGGAAGAGGGTGCCAACACGCTCTCCAAGGAGGAGACCATGCGTCTGGCCCAGCGTCAGATGAAGTTTATCCAGAGCTTGCAGGCAGCTCTCGTGCGTATCGAGAACAAGACGTATGGCATCTGCCGCGAGACAGGCAAGCTCATCCCCGCAGGCCGTCTCCGTGCTGTTCCTCACGCTACGCTGAGCATCGAGGCCAAGCAGGGAAAGAAATGATTTTGGGAGATAAAGGGAGTTAATGGAGTTAAAAGGAGATAAAGGCTGAATGTTATTACGCGCGAAAAAGCTATTAGCCTGTATCTCCCCAAGGAGCGAAGCGGGTATCTCCATTTGACTACTTAACTCCTTAATGGAATACAAATGAAATTGAAGCTAAAACTATCCGAAGGGCGAATGGCTGCGCTCATAGTGGCCATCTGCCTTATCATAGACCAAGTAATCAAGTTGGCGGTGAAGCTCAACATGCGCTTGTATGAGAGTATTCATGTCACTGACTGGTTTTACATCTACTTCACCGAGAACCCCGGCATGGCGTTCGGCATGGAGATATTCGGGAAGATTTTCCTGACGCTCTTCCGTATCATTGCCGTAGGGTGTTTCGTGTATTACCTTTATAAGATACGTGGCAAGGGTTTTCCGCGAGGATATATTGCGTGTGTGGCCTTGATTATTGCGGGTGCGGCAGGTAATATCTTCGACTGTGTGTTCTATGGCCCCCTGTTTTCGGAGAGTACGCCCTATGCTGTCTCTGAGATGGTGTCGTGGGGCGATGGATATGCTCCTCTGCTCAAGGGTAAGGTGGTGGATATGTTTTACTTCCCCTTGGTGGAGTGGAACTGGCCCGACTGGCTTCCCTTCATTGGTGGTGAGCACTTCATCTTCTTTAGCCCTATCTTCAACTTTGCCGATGCCTGCATCAGCTGTGCGGTGATAGCCGTGCTGTTGTTCTATAGTAAATGTATGAACTGGGGACTCGAGGGTCCAAACCATACTGCAGATGAGAAGGATGCTGCGAAATAGTTTGTTAGTTGCATTTTGTGGCTTATTGTTTCTGACATCATGCGGGGAGAAAAAACGTTTTGACGTAATTTCTTCTAAAAAGTTAGAAGCTATCCTATATGACTATCATTTGGCACAAGTCATGGTCAATGATCTCCCCACATCGGAACGATACCAAAAAGACCTCTACTTCAACTATGTATATACCAAACACGGCATCACCGAGGCACAGATAGACACGTCATTGGTATATTATTCCCGGCATCCTAAAAGATTAGCAGAAATATACTCCAACCTTTCCGAAAGAATTGAGAACGAAATCAAACTACAAGAAAACGACGAGCCTATTCTAAATAAACATGAAGCAAGAGAAGTGGTAGGAGATTCGGCTAACCTCTGGTATGACAAGGCATTTGTAGAGCTGAGTCCTTCACCTTTCAGCAACAAATATAACTTTACCATTCCTACAGACACCAACTTTTGGCTACACGATACCATTAGATGGCAAGGAAAAATCATCCTCATGCGTGATGTGACTGACTCCACTGAAAAATATGTTCATATCGACTTAAGAGTTAAATACATGAATGACTCCCTGTTAACTGCAGATACATTGCTTCACACATCGGGGGATTTCTCACTCCAAGTTGCCGATTCTATCGGATGGATGATCAAGAGTATTAACGGTACAGCATATCTAAAATCCACTAATGCCTTTGACAGAGTGCTGCTTATCAATCCACAACTAATGAGATATCACAGCCTTTCAGAGTCGTTAGGCGCAAGTGATAGTACAAAAAAAGTTTTATCAGACAGCATCCAGCAGGAACTGGGTCTTAAGTTGCAATCGATGCAGCAAGCTGCTAAAAGATAAGGAAGTGGCAAGATATTACGCACACACATTGATATTACCCGACAACACCCACCTGGACAATTTCATTATTGAGGTAAGTCCACAAGGAGTGTTGTATTACCCTTTCATGGGAGAAATACACTCCACGATATATATAGACAAGATTATATTATGTAGTTACAGAGCCGATCTGAATGACAAAACTATTGCTTTGAACCAATTGGAATGGGCACTGGGGACAGCGTCAAACAAAGCAGAGCTCTATGTCTATACCCTAACTCCCTGCGCCTCATGTACTAGTGAACGCTATATCGCTACTAAATTGTAGAAAATTCTTATCTACGGCGAAATTCAGAGCAAGTAATAGCCGTGGCTATTGCTACATTGAGTGACTCAGAACCTGTACTCCCCTCCGGGTAACTTGGGATAAGCAGCTTTTGGGTGACATGCTTTGCCACTTGCCAACCAATGCCATTCCCTTCATTCCCCATGACAACAATACCATTGACCGATAACGACTCCTTGTAAATATTTCCCCCTTCCAAAAAAGTCCCATAAATTGGTACCTCTGGAGTACGAGAGCGTACACTGCTCAGATACTGAGGCAAATCAACATAGTGTACGCGCACACGGGCTATAGCCCCCATAGTAGCTTGCACAGTCTTAGGGCTAAAAGCATCAGTAGTACCCACAGAGCATAATATATGCTTTATACCAAACCAATCTGCAATACGGATAATGGTACCTAGATTACCGGGATCTTGCACATCATCTAAAGCAATGCACAGTGTTTCCTGAGCAATATCAGTAGGAAGAAAAGGTGAAGGAAGTTCAAATACCGCAAGTACCTCTTGTGGAGTCTTCAGAAAACTCGCTTTACGCAATTCTTCATTGGTAACCTCAATGATTTCATCTGCCTGTAAAAACGGATGACCACCTAACCAATCAGCCGTAGCCACCAACATTCGACAAGTAAAGTATGGAAGCAAGTCTCCCACAACCTTCGGCCCTTCGGCCACGAAAAGACTCTCTTCGCGACGTTTCTTCTTCAGTTCCAATGATTGTATCAGCTTTATTTTCGCTTTACTGAGCATTTCTTTCTTTTTAGCGTTAAGATCGACTAGTCAACAAAACAATATAGAGTATCACAATATACAGAACTTAAAGCTTTATGGCAAACTTCTTTAATCGTGTATCCAACATCTCTTCAGGAATGATAGCTTTCACCGCATCGGCTACAGAGTTGATAAGACGTTCACGCACATAGTCCTGACGTATTACGAGTGATATCTCACGCACAGGAGTCGGAGCCGTGAGTTGGCGTACATGTTCTTGCTGCTTGTCGTGTAATAGAGGTAGATGCAACTCCGGTATAACGGTATATCCACCATTCTCATCCACAATTTTTATTAGAGTATCAATACTACCAGCCTCATACACCGTCGAATAGGAAGACTTCGTCTGGCAGAAGTTAAAAACCTGATTTCTCATACAATGCCCCTCTTTCAAAACCCACAAGTGCTCGGTAGGCATCTCGTGAGCTGCAATTTCCTTTTTAATATATAAATCCTCAGCAGGAGAGACATAAGCAGCAAACTTTTCGTAGTAAAGTGGTATTTCCAAGAAATCGACTTGTTCAAGCGGGGTTGCAAGGATAGCCATATCCAATTCAGCTTTACGCAACTGTTCTATAATAACAGCCGTACGCAGTTCAAAAGCGCGCAATTCAATCTGAGGAAACATCTTCTGCATCTGCTTGAACAGACGAGGCAATATATAGGGGGCTACAGTAGGTATCACACCTATGCGTATAGAGCCACTACTCTGTTCCTTTTCCGAACGAGTCAGTTCACGTAGCTGAGCTATATGATAAAGCACTAAATGCGCTTGATCGACAACCGCACGCCCACTCTCGGTAGGAGTGATGGGGTGAGTCTTACGATCGAAAAGAGTTAGTTCCAGTTCTTCCTCTAATTTTTGAACCAATGCACTCAATGTAGGTTGGCTCACGCCACAAGCTTCAGCAGCACGCTGAAAGTGACGATGCTTGTCAAGTGCGACAATATATTCCAGTTGTTGAATATTCATATGCTTCGGAGAAACATTTAAAACTACGATTACTATTGCAAAGATAATAATTGTTTTTGTGAATCATTCAACAATTAATACGAATCATAACTTTTAGTTATATTTTTCACTTACCATTAGAACATTCGTCTTATTTAATTCATCCATATACGAGCACATGGTTGAGTAGCACATGAAGCATACCAACAATGCCACCACTCTTCGTTCCCTATTCCCCGAGCGACTTTTCCCCAACCACCAGCAAGAATACCTGAATGTTTTCGCCAAATCATTTTTTTATATTATATTTGCCCTATAGAATATACTTTCATGAAGTTGAGTATTGTCATACCTGTCTATAACGTAGAGAAGCACCTCGTACGCTGCGTGCAATCTGTTGTCATGCAGGAACTGTCCGACTATGAAATTCTACTTATTGATGATGGTTCTACCGACCAAAGCGGCACTTTATGCGACGAGCTGAAGAATAATAACGACAGCATCCGTGTCATCCATCAGAAGAACAGTGGTCTCAGCGCTGCACGTAACACTGGCATTGCTGCGGCCACAGGCACCTACATAACCTTCGTGGATTCTGATGATGAACTTTGTAACAACACCTTTAAAGGGAACATAGAATATCTCATCAGCCACCCGGAAGTAGATATGCTGGAATATCCTGTAGAGGTACATGCATCCACCCCCAAGGCTTACCAACTGAGTTTCCCTAACGAAACGCAGACAACAGATATCTTTGCCGACTGGATACGGCGAGAGGGATATGCACACTGCTACGCATGGAACAAGATATATCGTAGCGAATTGTGGAGGGAAATACGTTTTCCTGTTGGTGCTTACTATGAGGATACAGCTGTGATGCCTGCCATCGTACGCCAATGCCGCAGCATACACTACTCAGGACAAGGATGCTACCGCTATATCATGCATCCATGTAGCATCACCACCAGCTACCGTTATGAGAAACAACGGCAACTCTTCGAGAACAACCACCGGCTTTATCAAGAGATTAAGGACAATGACTCACTACGCACCGAGGCTCTACGTCTATGGATATGCTGCCTAAACTTGCTGATTGACCTTGGACGTTGTACCGATACAGACAAGAACGATTACAGAGCCATCATTGAAGAGACCAGTAGGTGTCGTCCTTCCTATAAGGCACTACTTAAAGCCGCTCCCAACATGGCCACACGCGCCAAGCTACTTCCACTTCCACTCATCGGACTGAAAGCCTATTGTCACTCATACGCAAAATTTTCCCAACCATTGCAGCCATGATAAGTTTCATTGTTACTACCTACAACCTTGAAGATTGGTTGCTACGCAGGTGCCTTGAGAGTATCGTTACGCAAGGTTTCAGCCGTGACGCCTATGAGATAATTGTCGTAGATGACGAGAGCACCATCAGTCCGAAGAATCTCATTGATGAGTTTGCCGAAAGAGCCAACATCGTCCTCTACATCCAGAAACATGCACGCCAAGGAGCAGCACGCAACCTTGCACTGCAACATGCTAAGGGTAAATGGATACAGTTCATCGACGGCGATGATTATCTGTTTCCAGGCATCCTCCCCCCCTTACTGAAGCTAGCTCAGGATAATGAATTAGACCTACTTACTTATGGTTTTCGCGAAGTAGCGGATGATTCGGAGATAGCTCTTACAGCCCCCCCAAAGAGAAATATTAGCAATACGCCCCCATTAGATGGTAATAATTGCCAACCGTCAACTGTCAATTATCCATTAGATGTCACCTCTGGTGATACCTACATGCTTCATCACAATCTCTTCGGTAGCTGTTGCACCCTACTCTTCCGCCTCAGCCTCTGTGAAAGCGAATCTTTTGGAGCACCCTTGCGATTCACAGAAAACATCTACATTGAAGATGAGGAGTTTATCACCAAACTGGTATGGAGAGCACGACGCATGGCCTCAACAGATGCTATTGCATACGCTTATTACCAGCGGCACGGGTCTACCGTACATAATTGCAATCGAGAACATACCGACGAACTGTTCAGCAACTACTTTGTTGTGCTAAAACGCCTGATAGATTTCGAAAAAGAGATAGTCACCCAACCGCACGAAGGACTTACACGCAAGATTCGTTTCTTCGCCATCGACATACTGCGCCGCTCACTACGCGAGCCTGATTGGAAAGAACGATGGTATCAATCTGCCATGCAATTACTAGGTATGGACCTCTACCCTATTCCACCTGCCAACTACTCGTGGAAGTACCGCCTATTCAGAACCCTATCAACCTATTCTCCCGGAAGGCACATCTTACGGTGGGCTGAGTTAAAAAGGCTATAACAGCTACAGCAAAGCCCATGTACAAATAAAATCCGAGAAACGTTGATAATGTACAACCGGATACAAAGAAGGGGGGCCATATATGATAGACGGGATATCCCCCCTATCAGAGTCCAACTTATAGGGCTGCAGTTGGAAAGCCTTCTTAAAGTCTGCCACTTCAGCAGTTCCCACCAACTTGAACAGCGTTTCTTTAGCCGACCAGTTAATGAGATAATAAATCAGCGCATCTGACTCGGGAATATATGCAGCCTCATCATCCCTAGTAAAACGAGAAGCTACACGGCCTACCCTATCCCCCCATCGTTCGATATCAATACCTACCACATTTTGCCTATGATAGGCCACTGCCACATAACCTGCAGTATGAGATATACTGATATGGTAATTCTCACTGGACAACACAGGCTTTCCGCTCGACAAATAAGTTATCACTTCATTCCTACCCAACAATTCGGCAAGCAGCACTCTGACTGCCAACCATTCAGTCCTTCTACCCTGATGTTTCAGTTGGGCATAAGCCTCATCATACAATCTATGAGGGAGCATAGCGAATAGTTGATCTGCCGATTCCTCCATACGCCAGATAGCCCAGCCACCTTCGTCACCCATGCTATGTCTACAAAGTACCGGCATGACTAGAATAAGAGAACTTGAACAATAGGGCCTACTACACTACAATTTTATGTTCTCCTTACGTGGACGAGACTCATTCTGCAAACGGTCAAGTGCAGTAACCACGTAAGTATATTTCACCTTACCACCCTGATATACCAACGGGAAGAATGGCTGCTTTGTAAATCCCACAATATGCGTTGCATCATCCAAATCAATCTTCTCACCCGGACCAAAGCGATATACCACATACTTGACAGGACGATCCATCTCTGTTTTATATTTGGGTGGTGTCCAACATAGTACCGGGCCATCATCAGTCCATATCACCCCCAATCGCTTTACTCGCTTTGGAGACTTATTGTCAATAAACGGATAGCAAGGTTGCAATGACAGCCATCTATGATATTCCGTTTCGAGAGCCGTTGCATAACCTTCAAGATTCTCTGCGACCGCACTTGCTGGCCATTGACAACTGCCACCTATACTCTGAAAACTACGCTGCAAATCCATCTTACGAGCCTGTTGATTGCACGAGGGGTCCTCCAAGTCCAGTGCTTTGACTGTGCGAACAACATCCTGTCCGATAAAGAGCGGACGTCCGTCGGCATACTTTGCCCACCACTCAACTAAAGTCGCATAGTCGGCAGCTTTATGTCCAATTTCCCAATACAATTGAGGTATGCAATAATCTACCCATCCCTTATCAATCCACAAGAGGATATCCGCATACAGATCATCATAATTTTGCAATCCATTGGTAAGACTTCCCGTTGGAGAATTGCGTTGATTCCGATATATACCAAATGGTGAAATGCCAAATTTCACCCAAGGCTTTACTGAACGTATGGTATGGAATAATTGCTCAATAAGTAGGTTCACATTATCGCGTCGCCAATCATTCTTGTCGGTAAATCCTCTTGGATCGGCCTGAAATGAGTGTTCATCATCAAATTCAAGTCCGCCAACTGGATAGGGATAAAAATAGTCATCAATATGCAGTCCATCAATATCATAGCGTTTCACTATATCTGTAACGATATTGCATATATAATCGCGGTTTTCCTTTAGCGCCGGATTGAAGATTAGCATACCATCATACCATACAAAACGTTCCGGATAGCTTTTATACGGATGCTTCAAGCCCAATTCTGTGGTACCTTTTGTCTTTGCGCGATACGGATTGATCCACGCATGTATCTCCATACCACGGCGATGGCACTGCTCAACCATAAATTGCAGAGGATCCCAATAAGGTTCTGGGGGAACTCCCTGTACACCTGTAAGATAACGGCTCCACGGCTCATAAAAGGAAGCATATAAGGCATCGGCCTCCGGACGCACCTGAAATATCACAGCATTTATTCCAGCTCTTGACAACGCATCAAGTTGAGAGATCAGTGTCGCCTGCATCTGGGCGGGTGACATCCCTATAAACTGTCCGTTAACAGCTTGGATCCATGCACCTCTAAACTCACGTTTAGGGTATTCATTAGCCCTTATACCGCCCACAAATCCTAAAACAAAAAAGAAAAAAAAGAAGAAATAACGAGGCCTCATCTTGTACATATTATAAACAGGTGTAAAGATACGCAAAATAGCCTTATCTAACAAAAAAACAGGTGATTTTCTCCGATTCCACCGTCCAGCAAGCAACATATTCCTAGCCATCCTTTCTGCAAAGAAAAAAGGTTGTGTCTCTGTTTTGAGGCACAACCTTATACGACTTCATCTCGCTGCGACTATCATTTTACTTTCTTACCCAATGGGATATTCACACCCAAAGTGATATTTGTGTTCATCTCGTTAATCGGTATGAATTGCGGATTCACCTTTGTCACCATGTAGTCACTTCCCACAAAGAACGAGAAGCCAGCTGGATGGAAATTAAACATCCACCCCAATGATGTGCCGAATGTAGAAAAGCTTACATTTGTCGACGCCTCAAGCCAACCTAGAGGTGATATATTCAGATATCCGCGCACATCATTCCAACCGGTATATTTACTGAAGCGCTGACCATAAAGCAGGCCGACACTAAGAGACTGATAGAAAGGCATTTCATACTCTACACCAAGATACATTGTAGCACCAAGCCAGGTCTTTTCCTCTTGCATGTCATCTACTTGAAACTCCAACATTTCCTCAGCACTCGACATAATCTCATCTAGTTGCTCTTCAACCTGCTCACCGACATTCTCCATATCAATCTCCTCCAGTCCTGTATATTCAAGCTTTACAGACTCCGTATTCCCCTTAATCATACTCCATTTGATATATCCTACATCGGTCACCGAGGCCGAAAGTTTCAGTCCAGGAACAAGATTCTTCATATCATAGGTAGCACCCAAATCCACGGCAAAGCCTGAAGCCGAAGGCGTGAAGGAGGTCATTTCCATGTTTTCCATATCAAATTCATCACCCTCAGCCAGTTTCATCTCCATAAAAGTTGCCAGACGTGCCTGAGCATGAGCCTCCACCATCCATCTCTCTTCGCTGGTCTCCAGCGTAAACTTGTCCATGAGGACATCAGCATACGCCAATCCCATAAGATACTTCAGATTTACACCTACCCGTAAGCCATCAATAATTTCCCTTGAATGGCCTAAAGTGACAGCCATATAGCTCATGAGATTCATATTGATACCCGAGAACGAATAGGGTTCTGTTTTAAATCCTGTCTTAGCAAACTTAAAGATATCCTTAGGGATGCCAATTGACGTCTGACCATGAAAAGCGACATTAAAGGTTGTATAACCTCCAAAGGCTCTTATGCCCAAAGCGGCCAATGTCATATCCATATCTATCCCCATACGTGCAGTAGAGGGCATAGCGTTTAAGAACTGGTCAGGCGTCACATTTCCACTCATAAAAGTAGCCAATCTACCATTAGGTTGCGGAAAGAGGAAGTTTGAGAGTCCCACATTGCTATTAGCCCCTACCATCAGATTTCCCAAGAGAGGGAAACTCACGAAACTACGCTCGCCAGCCATTGCCGGATTGAGTTGCGAGTTATGGAAAGCACCTTCCAAGAAATAGGAAGACTTGGCCGTTTGTGCAGCAACACCAAGCGAGCATGCTGCAAACAATGATAATGCTATATATCTTATTACTTTCATTTTCTGTTCTGTTTAATATGAAATTCTATTATTCCTCATCACTCATGCTTTCCATATCCAGCTCGATATCACCGCCTACCACAACTGCGATATTTGTGATATGCAATCCTTGATTAGGACGCAAGGCGATACCACCTACAGTTTCTGTAGCCCCCTCCAGTTTTACGGTAAAGGCTATCTTATCCATCTGAGATATCTTATTCACATCCCCTCTGATTGTGAGCAACACGGGATTACTCTTTGTTTCATCTTTCAAGTCACATCCATTACCGGCAGGAATTACAATATCAGAAATCTTAACTTCCCGTATTTCATCGCCATCCTTATCCAATGCTTTAGGAGCTAAGGTCAAACCAAGAGGCATGGTATTCTTCACCCTCATTGACAAACCCAATTCCGTAATGGTAAATGTCTCTGTCAGCTCACTCAACTCCAGATTGAGGTCAGGAATGGTATCAGAATAGGTAAAGTTAAGTTCTTCAAACTCAAACGGTACCACTACTGCATAGCTACCGGAGAAGTTCAACGGTTGCGACAGGTCGATATGGTGGGTCATGGTAGTATCAACTCGAGGCACAAACGAATAGGTGATTGATTCAGGAATATTAGACAACAAATCAGCCAATGCAGGAATAGCAATCGTACGATATCCATCCTTTACAATTGTTTCCTTACTGGTTATCAATAGTTTTGTCATCTCAGGCACAATCTGTCCATTCTCATAACTTGCCGCATTTATTCGTATTGCCTCCTCCTTCATCAACACCTTCTCATTCTCGTCTTTAAGTTCCATATCAATGAGGAGCGACATATTTACTGAGTTCTCAAAATCAAGCATGATTTGTGGAGCAGCCAGTTTGATAGAATTATTACCATCACCCAACATAGCCAAATCATCTTCAAGCCCCAGGTCAAAAGATCCCTCTATAGGCTCTATTTCGCCACAATACACACCTGCCAGATCTTTTATCACAATGTCACCGATACTAAACTTGGCCTCAAATCCTACATTATTCTTCAATACATCGAGATCCAGCTGTGCACCATCCACAACCACATTACCCTGAATCTTGATGGCAGCAGCATATTTCAGATATGACTTGCCATCCGAAGAGTCTACAGGCGCAAGATATCCCTTATCCAAGGAAGAGAAGTCCAGTTTATTCAAATCGACACTCAAATTCAAGGATTCCCCTTTATTATAATGCTTTTTGATGGCCAGCACATTATCCTCTGTAATGGTAACATCCTTATCCGTGCTGGAGAGTGAGAGGAATGGCGGCAAAGTAATGTTCAAATCCAAATCAGCACTCAGATTGACCTTATCCAGCCCAGACAGACTCAGCTGCAAGTCTACCGATACCGGCTCTTCAAATCCAACACTATAGATTCGTCCAATACCCTTCTCTACCGGTTCGTTCAGGTCAAAAGCAATTTCTTCATCAATGGTAGTTTCTATCTTGTTGGTTATAATAGAGGCATCCTCAACACTCAGCACAATATCCTCCATGACGAAAGAGGCCTTACTGTTCAGTTTTTCCATTACCTTGCTCAGAGAAACTTCCATCCCCTTAAAACGTAGACCGCCATCCCCTGGCACAACCAAGATACTATCCGTAAGATCCAGCGAATCATTTTCAATCTTTTTATCCGAAAGATCAATACGGTCCAATGCCAATGCCCAGTCTGAGTTATATAGAACATTCAAATCCTTAATAACGAAGGCCGACTCCTCACTGACATGTTCCACTCCAGTAGGAATTACAGACTCACCCATATCCAACACCAACATCTTGGGAAGTACCAATTTCACTGAACTGTTGTTGTCCAGTTCAAGCGGTTCAAAAGATTCAGTCATCCTCACAGAAAAACGAATCTTGCTTTTCTGCGCATCAAAGTCTACATACTCTACCTTATCCACATATTCCAATCCACCAATGACAGCAGGGAGTTCTATTTTCTGTGCTTCCAGCTCTACTTCGATAGGATTGGTTTCACCTATAATGTCACGACAGCCCAGCTCTACATCCATATCCACCTTTACGCTCAGATCATCACCATTCGGTGACCATTTGGACAAATCCACATTCACCTCAGCAATTTCATAAGACACATCATACTTAATGGAGCTATAATCAAAAATTTTCATTTCTCCTTCCCTCTCTTCATGGGTGATTCCCGTCATCTCATCGGCATAAACATGTAAGACGACCTTATCCCCCTCTACCTCTACATTCTCAGCCTGCACCGTATGATCGTTCAGCAGCGTATAATCAGCATTGTCACCAACGTACTCTTTAAGCTTATATATTTCAGGGAAAGTTACCACTATCTTAGACATCTTTATGCCCGACATCTTTACACTTTCTGTTTTAGGCAACTGTATCATAAACTGCACCAGTGCTCCATCCGTATCATCCAAACCTTTGTCCCGTTCAGCAAGCAAGATTGAGTTTATAGATTTTACATATTCCGGAAGAGTGTACTGAAAGGCACACGAGATTTGCTGATTCTTTATTTCACCCTTCACCCCACCCGGTATAGAGAAGGAAGAGAGGCCACTAGACTGTGCATTCTTTATCAGTGCAAGATATTCCTCACCTATCAACGATATCAAGGTATCCACATGAAGATGAGGCAATTGACTATTCAAATCTTCAATCTTCACGTCAGACACCGAAGCGATATCCACCTCATGCTTAATACCATCGATATGGATATCGTCAAGTTCTATATCCTGAAAATCAAATTCCGAAGCATAGCTTATAGGATCAATAGAAAAGCCTATCTCATCTATATCCACCGTAATGGGATCTATATCCTCCTTTATAGAGATGCCATACACGCCATTCTCCATTTCCACCAAGATACCATCCTCCTCTACACTTAGTAATGAATCCAATATCATCGCCCGCAAACTTCCCAAGGGCAAAGCCAACTTATTGCCTTGGATTTTCACATCCGTGTCAATTCCCTTATTCAAATCATAGGTATCATCCATACATGATCCGAATACAAACAATGTTCCTAACAGGACACATCCAAACAGTTTCTTATTCATACAATCGCCTATTTAATTATTGTATTTATTAACGATTTATCCAGACTCTTTTCTGCAACCCTTGGCATTAGCGTAAACGTATTACGTCACCCACCATAGGAGCATAGGTATCAGGGGTAACCCCATTCATTCTGTAGAGTCGCTTCAGTCTCACGCCATACTTTTGAGATATCATATACATGCTTTCCCCATCGCCTACAACATGCTGCCTGTAAGCCTTGTCAGCTTTTCTACGCTTCCGATGTAGATAAATGATATCTCCCTTGTTGGGTACATACCCCTTATACAGGTCATTATATCTCAGCAACTTATACTTAGGTATCCCAAACTCTTCCGCAATGGCCTTCATCGTGTCGCCCTGACGTGCTACGATATAAACCAGATCGTTCGACAGATAGGGAGTGTGCATTCCTATATAACGATTAGTAACAGACGTAGAAGTATGGGGCGTGGCAGCTCCCGAAGCCTGCATTTTATCATAACGGGCCAAGTCATATCTTTCAATAATCTCTATCAACTTTTTCGCATAAGTAGGGCTAGTAGCATACCCTGCCCGTTTCAAGCCATATGCCCAACCTTTATAATCCGTCTCCTTCAACTTAAACAGATCCTCGTAACGGGAACTCGAAGTCAAAAACACCGAATGGTCCTCATAAGACTCGCGAGCAGTGCGATATGCGCGGAAACATTCACCGTCCGAGTCATCATCATGATACGCCCGCTTCCCTGCCCAGTTATGACACTTGATACCGAAATGGTTATTCGACTTACGCGCCAACTCACTGGTACCCGCACCAGATTCCAATAGTCCCTGTGCTAGAGTGATACTTGCTGGGATATGATATTTGTGCATCTGTTCAATAGCCACATCCTTGTACTGTTCTATATAAACCTGATAAGTATCGTTTTGCGCATAGGCAGACAAAGCTACCAGACTAGCAATGATTAAAGCCTTTAGTTTCATATTACACTACCTTATAACCTTATATAATGAGGCAAAAATACAAAAAAATGTTATAGTCCACAACAAATACCCGTAAATTTGCTATATTTGCATATAAAATCCTCACACACTTGCATTATGAAAGAAATAACCCATACCTGCCACTACAAACTCTACGCTTACAATGAACTTTGTGACACCGACCGTAAGTTGGTCGATGCCGCCAAGCAGGCCACCCAAAGTAGCTACGCCCCCTATTCGCAATTTCAGGTCGGTGCAGCCGCCCTATTGGCCAATGGCACCATCGTATCGGGCAGCAATCAGGAAAATGCCGCCTACCCTTCAGGTTTATGTGCTGAACGCACTACCCTATTTTATGCCAATGCCGCCCAACCCAATCAAGCAATAGAGGCCTTGGCCGTAGCAGCCTATACGAACGGCAAATTCACCAATATCCCAGTACCACCCTGTGGAGCCTGCCGTCAAGTGATGCTTGAGGTAGAGCAGCGCTACCATCAGCCCATCCGCATCCTACTCTACGGCACTGAAGGAATCTATGTCGTTGAGGGAGGCATCCGTGAACTACTCCCTCTCACCTTTGATGCTTCGTTCTTGAAGTAATCGCGCCAATTTGTCACCCATTGTCAGCAAGTGCGCTATATAGAGTCATATATGGCGCATCAAGAACATATTGGCAAGGTTTTTGTTGGCAGATATATGTCATGTTGACATTATTATATACAGATAAATTAAAAAAATAACTATATGAGCACTCAAAAAGAAAAGAAGGTGAACGATGAGGAGCTGAACACTACTGCAGCCCAAGAAGCTGCAGAGGCAATGGAGACTCCCGAGAATACTGAAAGCGTAGAGGAACCCGCCGAACAGGAAGAGCCGCTGAGCGAGCTTGACCAACTGAAACTGCAGTTGGCCGAAGCCGAAGCGAAGAATGCCGAGCTGCAAGACAAATATCTGCGTCAGGCTGCCGAGTTTGACAACTATCGCAAGCGCACCATCAAGGAGAAGGCTGAGCTCATCAAGAGTGCTGCCGAAAAGCTCATGGTGGCCGAGTTGCCCGTTGTGGACGATATGGACCGCGCACTGGAAAACATGGAGAAGGGCATGGATGCCGATGCCTGCATCGAAGGATTCAAGCTCATCGTGCATAAGTTCAAGAATATACTCACACAGAACGGACTGGAAAAAATCGAGACCGACGGTCAGGAGTTTGACACAGACTTCCACGAGGCTATCGCCCTCATCCCCGCTCCATCAGAGGAGCTCAAGGGCAAGATTCTCGACTGCGTACAGCCTGGCTACAAATTGGGCGACAAGGTGATACGTCACGCCAAGGTGGCAGTAGGACAATAATTCAAATTGACAAAATTGCGATTAAGCGAGAGCAAAGACTGCTTGCAGGCTCTGCCGAGCGTAGCAATTTCAACGAAGTTAATTGACAATTGCAATTGACAATTAAAAGCAAACACAATAGATGGAAAAGAGAGACTACTACGAGGTCTTAGGTGTCGACAAGAAAGCGTCGGCCGATGAAATAAAGAAGGCATATAAGAAGATGGCCATCAAGTATCACCCCGACCGCAATCCGGGTGACAAGGAGGCCGAAGACAAGTTCAAGGAGGCTGCCGAAGCCTACGAGGTGCTGAGCGATGAGAACAAACGCGCCCGTTACGACCAGTTCGGCCATGCAGGCATGGGCGGTGCTGCCGGTGGCGGCTATGGCGGACAAGGCATGTCTATGGACGACATCTTCTCCATGTTTGGCGACATCTTCGGTGGCCGCGGTGGCTTTGGAGGCTTTGGAGGTTTTGGAGGCGGCGGTGGCCGTCAGCAAGCACGCCGTTTCCGCGGATCGGACCTCCGCATCAAGGTGAAGCTCAACCTCAAGGAGATTGCTGAGGGTGTAGAAAAGAAGCTCAAGCTCAAGAAATACGTACCCTGCTCGCACTGTAACGGCACGGGTGCCGAAAATGGTAGCGGCACAGAAACCTGCCCAGACTGCCATGGTACAGGCTCGGTGACACGCACCCAGCAAACCATGTTCGGCATGATGCAGACACAGGGCGTATGTCCCCGTTGCGGTGGCGAAGGCAAAATCATCAAGAACAAGTGCCCCCACTGTAGTGGCGAAGGTATCGTTTATGCCGAGGAGATTGTCACAGTAAAGATTCCTGCCGGTGTAGCCGAAGGCATGCAGCTCTCCATGAACGGTAAGGGTAACGCAGGCAAGCACAACGGTGTACCAGGCGACCTGCTCGTACTCATCGAAGAAGAGCCCTCAAAGGAATTGCTGCGCGACGAGAACGACCTCATCTACAACCTCCTGCTCGATGTACCCACCGCAGCACTTGGTGGCACGGCCGACATCCCCACCATCGACAGCAAAGTGCGCGTAAAGATAGAGCCGGGTACACAGCCTGGCAAGGTGCTGCGCCTCCGTGGCAAGGGCCTGCCTAGCGTGAACGGGTACGGCACGGGCGACCTGCTCGTAAACATCAGTGTCTACATTCCCGAGACCTTGAGCCGCGACGAGAAGGCCGCATTGGAGAAGTTCCAGAAGTCCGATAACTTCCGTCCCAACGAGAGCTTGAAGGAGAAAATTTTCCGCAAGTTCCGCAACCTGTTCGATTAAGCCTTATAATCACATAAATCAAAGCCGTATCAGCCGATACGGCTTTTTTTTATGGAGATAAGATAGCAGTTTACCCAAAGGATTTTGTCATCCTGAACGGATGTGAAGGATCCCGCGCAGGGACTTGCATGAGACGTTTACGAGATCCTTCACTTTGTTCAGGACACCAACGCGGTATTTTGATCTGTTTGGGTAAACATCTATATTATTAGCTTTTTTATTATATATAAGGATGGATATACCGAAAAAATGTGTTAACTTGCACAGCGTAATGTCATTCCAGCAATTTGTCGATGTCTATCACCAAGAAACTCATCACACTATTGATGCTCTGCAGCCTCATATCAACAACAGCAAGTGCTTCCGCAGAGAAAAGTCCCAACGTAGTGGATATTCCCTTTCAAGCGGGTACGCTGCGCCTCAACATCATGACCGAAAATGCCGTACGTGTGCAGTATATCAAAGGCGAGGGACGTGTCCTGCCCGAATGGGTGTACCTGCCCGACGCAGACGCCAAGAGGGTAAAATACAGGAGTAGCAGTAAGGAGGGAGTCACCACAATAGAGACTCATGCGATGAGCATCTGTATAGACAATCGTGCACAAGTGCTCACCATTGCCAACAGGCAAGGGAACGAAATATTCAAAGCCACCTCGCACCTGTTACAAGCAAGCACCGTACAGGGAGAACCAACCTGGATAGCTGGATTACAGATGGAGTCGCCCACCGATGAATATCTCTACGGACTGGGACAGTTCCAGGACGGATACAGCAACGTACGCGGACTGACACGCCGACTCACTCAGGTGAACACACAGATTGCCATCCCCTTCATCCTCTCGAGCCGTGGGTATGGACTGCTGTGGAACAATTACGGAATGGTAGACTTCAACCCCACAGAGGCCTCACTGAAGCTGAAGCAAACAGATAGTCAGGGCGAAGCGGTAGCCGTGAATGTGACCTCTACCGAGGGGTCACGTCGCGAAATGCGCCGCGCCAACGGATTCAGAGGTACATTGGAGATACCCACCAGTGGCAAGTATGCCCTGTTGCTTGATGTGGGGCAATCCATGGCCCGCCGCCATCACTTGGAGATTGACGGACAGACCATTACTGACGTTCGCAATGTATGGCTACCGCCTACCACCTCGATCATCATGGAGTTGGAAGCTGGTAAGCACGATGTAGTGGCAGAGCTGGAGCGCAACGACCGCCCTACCCTACACTACCGTCTCATCGACAACACTACCACCCTGCGTTCTCCTGTAGCCTCGTGTGTAGACTATACTGTTTTCGTGGGCTCGGCCGATGAAGCCATCGCCACCTACCGCGACCTCACAGGCGAAGTACCCATGCTACCACAATGGGCATTCGGCTATGTACACTGCCGCGAGCGATACAAGTCACAGAAGGAGTTGCTCGACAATGCCACCACCTTCCGCCAACGCAAGCTGCCAATCGACCTGATTGTGCAGGACTGGCAATACTGGGGCAAGTATGGGTGGAACGCCATGAGATTCGACGAAGCCCACTACCCCGACCCGGCAACCATGACCGACTCGCTACACCGCATGAACATGCACTTGATGCTATCCGTATGGTCGAAGATAGATTCCAACTCCGAGGTTGGCCGACAGATGGCAGAGAAGGGCTATTACATTCCACACTCCTCGTGGGTCGACTTCTTCAACCCCGATGCTGCAGCTTTCTATTGGAAAAACTTCAGCGAGCGTCTGCTCCAGCCATACGGTATAGATGCTTGGTGGCAAGATGCTACCGAGCCAGAGAATGACGACCTCGTGGGCCGCAAGGTAAACAATCAGACCATCCCCGGCGAGGTATACCGCAACGCATATCCCCTGCTCGTCAGCAAAACGGTATATGAAGGATGTCGCAACGACGACCCCGAGCGCCGCAGCATGATATTCACTCGCAGTGCCTTCCCCGGCATTCAGCGCTACGGATCGGTATTCTGGTCGGGCGATGTGGGCAACGACTGGGAAACACTCCGCAGACAATTCGTGTCGGGACTCGGACTGGTCAGCACAGGACTCCCCTGGTGGACCTACGATGCCGGCGGCTTCTTCCGCCCAGGAGGCCAGCACTCCAATGCCGACTACATCGAATGTATGCTACGCTGGATTCAGGGCTCCACCTTCCTGCCCCTGATGCGCGTACACGGCTACATGAGCGACACTGAGCCTTGGCGTTACGGTGCTGAAGCCGAACGCATCATCGCCCAGTATCTGGAGCTGCGCTACCGCCTGCTACCCTACATCTACTCCGAGGCAGCCCGCGTCAGCTACGAGGGTTCCACATTGATGCGCCCCTTGGTGTTCGACTTCGCCAATGACGAAGAGGCACTGAAGCAAGATATAGCATATATGTTTGGTCAATCACTGCTCATCCAACCCATCGTAAAGAAGGGTGTAAGCAGCTACCGGAGCTACCTTCCCGAACATACTGGCGGATGGTACGATTTCTGGTCGGGCAAGCAATATGACGGCAAGCAATACGTCGACACAGAGGTCAGCATCGAAACCATCCCTGTATTTGTCAAAGGTGGCAGCATACTCCCTTGGGGACCTGCCATACAGTACAGCAGCGAGAAGTCCGAGGAGCCACTCACCCTGCGTATCTACTCCGGTGCCAATGCCACCTTCTGCCTCTACGAAGACGAAGGTACCAACCATAACTATGAATCGGGAGCCTGCAGCCGCATCCCCTTCACCTGGGACGAAGCACAGCAGACCCTCACCATCGGCAAGCGCCATGGCAACTTTGAGGGCATGCAGCAAGAGCGCACCTTCACCCTAGTCAAGGGCGAACAGAAGCGAGAGATAAGCTACACAGGCAAGAAGATAAAGGTAAAATGGTAAAAGGCTAGAAACGACGGAGCAGTGGTTAAGGGTTATGGATTAAGGATAACACAGGGCATATACGTAATGACGATTATAAGGGAACAAAATAAAAGACACACTTTATTTTACCAACTCATACTCCCTATTGCCAATACCAATCTTGGCTGCATGCTCCAGACACGATTTCCACTCCGACTCGGGAGTCGAGTTCGTGAAGTGGTCATGATGGTCACAGAAGTCGGCACTATGTATACGGTCATACAGCTGGCTTCCGGGCAGAGGCGTAGCCGCCAGGCAAGCATCCACACAGGCCTGGTCCAGTGCCAGAGGATCTTTCGATACAAACATACCTATATTCGGCAAGATGGGCGCATCGTTCTCGCCATGGCAGTCGCAGTTAGGCGAGATATCCTGCACCAGTGAGATATGGAAGTGAGGTCTTCCGTCGATCACTGCCTTGGCATACTCAGCCATCTTGCGGTTGAGCAGTTGCGGTGCATGATAGTCTGCCGAGGCAATGGCGTCAAAGTTACACGCCGCTATGCAGCGTCCACAACCCACACAGTGATTAGTATCTACGCTCATCTTCTTGGTCTCCTCATCAAATACCAGCGCGCCGTTGGCGCACTGAGTCAGACAACGCTTACATCCGCGACACAGCTCTGCATCCACTTCCGTTTTGCCACTGATATGCTGCTCACACTTGCCGGCACGTGAGCCACATCCCATGCCAATGTTCTTGATAGCTCCACCAAATCCCGTCATCTCATGGCCTTTGAAGTGGTTGAGACTGATAAACACGTCGGCATCCATCACCGCACGTCCTATCTTCGCCTTCTCCACATACTCGCCGCCCGCTACCGGCACCTCCACATCGTCGGTTCCTTTAAGGCCGTCACCTATGAGTATGGGGCATCCTACGGTGAGCGGTGTGAAACCGTTCTCCCAAGCGCAGTACAGATGTTCCAACGCATTTTTGCGGCTTCCCGGGTACAATGTGTTGCAGTCCGTGAGAAAGGGTCGTCCACCCAACTCCTTCACCACGTCTACCACAGCACGTGCATAATTGGGACGCAGAAACGCCAGGTTGCCCAGTTCGCCAAAGTGCATCTTGATAGCCACAAACTTTCCCTCCAGCTCCAGGTCGGTAATGCCCGCCCGCTTGATTAGCTTCTTCAACTTTGTTATCAGGCTATCACCATTAGCCTTCGTACGGAAATCCGCAAAATATACTTTCGATTTCTCCATTCCTTATTTTTTTATGATGTGCAAAGATACAAATAAACGAGCGAGAAATATGAAGTTTACTTCAATATTTATTACAGCGAGTGCAAGTATCTTCATGGTTTACCATAAAGATACAAATAAACGAGCGAGAAATATGAAGTTTACTTCAATATTTATTACAGCGAGTGCAAGTATCTTCATGGTTTACCATAAAGATACGAATAAGCGAGCGAATAAACAACGGTATTATAGGATAAGCTTATTTAATTCTATAAGGCGTTGATTTATTCACTGCGAGCGAGAGTATCTTCTTGGCAAAGCCATTGAAATAAGTTTCGTCATTCCAACAAGAGCATATTGCGATTTTTTCTATCCCTATATAACAAAGTTGATAAATAGGTTGGCAATGGCAACCCAACGTGTAAAATCGTACAAAAGTTCACGTTGCTTTTTGTACAAAAATCCAACCTGCATGTCTGCCATTGCCAACCCATTTATCAACTTTACCCAATAGAGAGTAGGTAGTCAAACTAACCAGTCAACCTAGTATAGGAATAAGACCAAATCGTGTAAACCTGTTATAGGGATTAACCTCTAAACTGACAACCTAAATCAGGAAACTACACAACCTAAATCAGGAAACTACAATTGCAATCAACTACTTTTCTGCGGTTGATACATGTAATAAGATTATTACAAACATGCAACAAAACTGGTACATACATGTACCGCGCGAAACGCAAGGCTCTGATCAAAATGTCAGAGCCTTGTATTTCAAAAATTCTCTTTGTCCAATTTCCGAAATCTCTTTGTCCGATTCAAAAACCGCCTTTTTCGATCTCTCGAAATTTGACGTTTTGCTACTTATTTCGCTAGTTAGGTAGCATTGTGTAAGGATATTGGGGTGTATTACAAATCCCCCACGATGTTCATTTCTTTCCAGTGGTGGGCGTTGCGGTATTTCTCTACGGATGCGGCGGGCACATGTACCGTGATGCCTGGCTTTTTGAATATTACCGATACGGGTTGTGGCTCGGGTGAGTGGTTGTACACGTGCTTTAAGGCGGTGCAGTAGAAGAAGGCATATTCGCCTATCGTAGCCACACCGGCGGGGATGGTTATCTCCTCTATGCTCGGGCAGTCCCAGAATACACCTCGGGCGATGGTTTTCAGTGTGGAGGGCAGCTGCACGCTCTTCAGGTTATGGCAGCAGGCAAAGGCATCCATCTCCAGCGTCTCCACACCTTCGGGTATTACCAGTGAAGTGAGGTTCTGACACTCGGCAAACGAGGCATGGCCGATGGACTTCAGGCTCCTCGGGAAGCTCACGTTCCTGATGCCTGTGCCTTTGAAGCAGGCATGTCTCAGCCGGGTAAATCCTTCGGGCAGGGTCACCGTCACCAAGCTTTGGCAGCCGAAGAAGGCCTGCTCTCCTATCGCTTTCAGCTCTTTGGGGAGGTTGACGCTCTCCACCTTGTCGAATCCCTTGAAGGCGCTGTCGGCAATCTCCGTCACTGCATACTCTTTGCCCTTGACGAGAACCTTCTCGCGGATGTAGAGGTGGTTCCAGTCGGTCAGCCCGATGACCTTGCATGTGGCGCTGTCCTTCGAGGTGATGGCATAGTATATGCCTTCGATAAGGGCATCGCTCTGCAGCCGTAGTGCCGTGCGGCGATGGTGCTCCGTGGTCGTATACCATTGCCACCCCATGGCGCAGGCCACTGCCAGCATCAGGCAGCAGATGGCGCTTCTCACGGTTTTTCCTCGCCTGTCGAGTGCCCTGAGTACCTCGTCCACCGTCTCGTAGCGTCGGGTCTTGTCCTCGTTCAGGCACCGCCGCTTGATGCGTTGCAGGTATTTGGGCAGGTAGAGGTCGGCCCACGCCGTAGATGTCGGTCCGTGCGTCCACCTCATCCATCTCATCCTTGGCTAGCTCGGGGGCGGCATATTCGTTGGTGCGCTCTGCCGTATAGCTGTTGCTGTCGGCAAAGCATCCTCCGAGGTCTACCAGCTTGACGTCGTTGCTCACCTGGGTCAGCATGATGTTCTCGGGTTTCAGGTCCAGGTAGACGACATTTTGGCTGTGCAGCGCTTTCAGTGCCTTCAGCAGTTGGCGCAGCAGCCTCACCGTATGGTGCAGGTTGGTGAAGTATGTCGGTTCGGCCTCCATCTTCTCGGCCACGCTCATGCCGTTGATGTGCTCCATCAGTACATACACGCCCTGCTCATCTTCGTAGATGCCTTTGTACTTCACGATGTGGGGGCAGTCAATTCGGTTGCCCACATTGAACTCCTTATACAGCGCCATGCGTAGGCGCAGGTCGTCCCGACATTCGGCCGTCAGCTGTTTCTTGAAATACTCCTCGCCGTCGATGACCACCACTGTGGTCACCGATTTTCCTTCTCTGTCTGTCGTGGGGATGCTTCCCTTGGCCTTGACGAAGTCTGATGATTGCATAGCGTCTGTCATTTCTCTACTATCTCATAGGTTATGCCGCCCACCTTGCCGCATATATAGTCACACGATTCGGTGAGCGAGCCACCCTTCACATTCTTGAGCAGCAGCGGCTCCTCGGCGGTGAAGGTCTCGCAGTGCAGTGTCATGCCCGGCTCCAGCTTGCTGTTTTCCGCTGCCACCACGGTGAAGAGGTCACCGTCGCCCTCGTGGCGCAGTACCACCCGTCGCTCCGGGTACCAGCTGATGCGTATCTTCTCGCCCGGCTTCATCAGGAAGCAGTGTTGGGAGTGGTGCTTCACAAACTCGCTCGAGTAGTCGTTCCTGTTGTCCTGATAGGCACAGTACTGTTGCCAGTCGGCAAATCCCACGAATGCCGCCAACACATTCAGCGTACGTGTCTGTGGCGTGGCAGCCTCCTGCTTCAGGTATCCCCACAGGCGTTTCAGCGTGGTGGGGCTTATCATCTCCTTGCTGTTCTCGTATATCATTTCTGACAGTCTGGTGAAGTCTCCGTGGCTGTACAGCTTTCCTGTACGCTCCTCTACGGCCTGCTTCAGCATGTCAATGTATCCTTCAGTTTTGTCCATCATACATATTGATAGGGTTGTCTTATGCTGCAAATTTAGACATAAAGTTGCGTAATAACGAATCTAAGAGGCACAAAAACTGTACCAGTCCCAACAAGGACAAAATGGACAGAGATATTTTGAAACATATTGGATAAATTTGCAAAAACATAGACGAAAAACACATGTAAAGACATATTCTTCGGCTACATTTATTAACTATTAAATACACATTTCCATGAAGAAAATCACTTTATTGATGATGAGCCTCATCATGGCTCTGACAGTGAAAGCGCAGGAGGACGTGACCAGTCTGTTGACGAATCCTGACTTCGAGAATGGTACCATAGGTTGGACCATTGTTGGTGGTGGTAGTACAATGGCTACAGCCGCATACTATGAGTACAGTGGTACAAGTTTTATTGAGAGTTGGGTAGCTGCTACCAATACTCTTACAGACAGAAGTTGGTCTCAGACCATCGAGGTACCTAATGGTGTTTATGCAATTAAGTCTATGGCTCATGCTATATTGCAGAGCGATGGCTCTGTAATCCCTGAGGGTGTATCTATTTATGCTAATGGCGACAAGGTAGCCGTTACTACTACTCACACCAATCCCCCTAAAGAGTACACAGTAATAACCCAAGTTACCGATGGCACGCTCACCGTAGGCTTCAACATCACCGACTGTAATGTAAACTGGGCTGCTTGGGACTATGTACGCGTCGTCCAATACAACGGAATGACAAAGGAAGAGACGCAGGTTGCCAACATGAAAGAGGAGATGCACCTATTAGTAGCATCTGTCGACAAGCTAAGCAAGATCCAAACATCTCTAGCCGAGGACTTAAACGCATCAATAGCAGCTATTGATATGGTCAAGACCCTCTCAGAAGCGCAAAATCTTTGGGATAGATTAAACGACCTAATCGAAGAGGCACAAGCCAGTGCTAATGCCTATGCCACCTTTAAGGCAAAGATTGACCTCGCTTATGAGTGGCTAGAAAAAGGATACTCTGCAGGTTATGACGACTTCAATAATGCCATTACGACTGCAGAACATTACTACAATGAAGCTATACTAAATGTGACAGAGACCCAGACTGCCACTGCAGAACTTTACAATGCTATTTTCTGCTACTTCAACCACAATGCTGATGGTTCCGTAGGATTTCCTATGGAAGATACCTATATCACCAACCACTCCGTGCGCTCCAACAATCTTGGTTGGGCATTCCAACCTGAAGGACACAGTTCCACAGTTGATTTCAATATTGCAGAGTTCTTCAATACCGACTACAATATGTCACAAACCATCGAAGGGCTCCCCAATGGCAAGTATAAAGTTTCTGTCACAGGTTTCTACCGTGCCACAAGCAACTATAGCAATACAGGATTCAACGCATACGAAGATGGTTCTGAGGTTATCACCGCCGAGCTTTACGCCAATGAAGTATCTACCCCTTTACAGAGTCTTTACAAGCATAACATCGAGGATATCAATGCAGCAAATCCTACTGATATAACTATCAGTGGCTACAATAACTTTGCCAACAGCATGGCTACAATAACTTTGCCAACAGCATGGCTGAGGCTGCCATCTGCTTCGACAAGGGTTTCTATGCCAATAATGAAGTGGAAGTTATTGTAACCGATGGTACACTCACCATTGGCATCCGCAATCAAGGCTACCAATCTAATAGTTGGACAGCATTCCGCGACTTCAAGCTCACCTATTACGGAGGTTGGGAGTTGAAGGAAGGTCACCTTACCATATGGGAGGATTATGACTTCATCGACACCAAAACAACGGACTCTCAATGGCTATATCCTTGGCGTTCATTGGGTGACCAGATTACTACTATAGAATTCAAAGAGGGTGTCACAGTGATTGGTCAAGGAGCATTCGGTAGCAACTTCACCTATAATAATATAAAAAATGTAACTATTCCAGAAGGAGTGACTCGCATTGGTAATTCTGCATTCTACTTCTGCCGTTCACTCACCAATGTAACACTTCCTAGTAGCCTTACCTACATCGGCAATGATGCATTTATGCAGTGTGGTACGGATTTCACAGCTATTACAATCCCCGATAATGTAACCTACTTAGGACAGTATGCATTCCATGGATGCGAAAATCTTTCATCAGTAGTCCTTCCTGAGGGAATTACCCAGATTGGCATGAATACATTCTATGGATGTATTAACCTCAAATCTATCACCATCCCTAATAACGTTTCCTCAATAGGTGAATCAGCATTTTCTTCTTGTTACAATCTTGAATCAGTGATCTTAGGAGATAGATTAACAGAAATCAATAATTACGCTTTTGTTGGTTGCAGCAACCTCAAGACCATCACCATACCTGCAAGCGTAACAGAAATCGGAGCCTACGCATTCAATGCAACAGGTATAAAAGAAATTACCTCATTAGCAACTACTGCCCCCACCTTGGGCGAAGAGGCATTTAGTTGTATCTCTTTCGAAGCCACTCTCAACTATCCAGAAGGAAGCGACTACTCATCATGGATGAAGTATTTCGAAGACGACATCTATTATTTGAAGAATGTTAGCTCAGGCACTTTCCTGCAAGCAGGTAGCTATTGGGGAACAAGCGCGACGCTTGGAGAACATGGACTTAATGTAAAAATCAACGAACTACCCAATGGCAAGTACAGCATTGCTACCAATGTAAGCAATGGAGGTACCAACTATTATCTCGGCATAGTCAACGACGGATCCATCTATCTAGATACTCCTATATCAGAGTGGACCATACAACAGCAAGCCAACGGTTACTACACATTTACTCTTGACGGTAGTAACTACATGGGATACAATGGAAGCGATGAAGTAAGCTTCACACTTACTGACGCCAGTCAACCTAACGCCCAATGGCAACTCATCACCAAGGAAGAACGCATTGCCACCATGACAAACATCGGTACACCTACAGATGCTACTTTCCTACTCCCTGGTGCCACATTCAACAGAAATGACATCCGCAACAGTTCATGGACCGATGGCCCTGGCATTAAAGGATACAGTAACAGCAGCGAAGCGAATTTCTGTGCCGAAAAGTTTGACACTGACGCTTTTGATGTATACCAAGAAATTAACGTTCCTAACGGTTACTACCGCATTACAGCACAAGGATTCTACCGCATGAGCAATGACATTACTACAGCGATAGAGCACCATATAGCAGGTACCGAGACATTAAATGCAATCCTGTATGCCAACCAGGAATCTACTCCGCTGATGTCTATCTTCGATGAAGCACAGGTTGAGCCGTTCAGCTACGGCAGTAGCTACGAGACCGCCTTAGGCTATGTTCCCAACGAATGGGAAAGTGCGGCTGCAGCCTTTACTGCCGGACTCTACGAGCACAGCCTGCTAGTACACGTTACTGACGGCACGCTGCGCATCGGCATAAAGAAGGAAACTGGCAATACAGGCGATTGGGTTAGCTTCGACAACTTCCACCTCACCTATTACGGTACAGAGTTGACAGCTGACGCAGCTGACGACATCAACTTCAAGTTGCTATATGCTGAGCTGCTGATCAAGAACAATCCTCAGGTCATTGGCGAAGTTTTGGTAACATTGCAGGCCGAGATTGCCGCTGCAAACAATATTGAGAACTTGGATAAGGCTATCAAGGCCTTTGAGGCAGTAATACCTATATATAAGGAGTTGCAGGCACTTGTACAGGAATATGAAGAGAATAGCCGTGTAGCTACGGAGATAACAGCCGGCAAGGCTGTGCTTGCCGAGAAGGGCGCTTCTACCGAAAGCGTGCAGACAGCCCTCGATGCACTGAAGCTGGCCATCTCTACCCTCTACGAACTGGAGATTGGCGACGTGGTGACATACACTAATGCTGCAGGCGTAGAGAAGCACTACCGAGTGTTGGGTACCAATATGATCGAGAATGCTAGCTTCCATAATGGAACCGAAGGTTGGACCGGTGGTGCAGGAGGCACATTGGCTGATGCTGGCTGGCATGCTGAAGGTGGTATGGACGGTGGAGCATATATCTGCCCGACTGTTAATGACGGCAAGGGATCGAACAACTCTATTGGTGCTGCCTGGGCAATCGAAAAGGGTAAATCTTATGTATTCAGCTATTATATCCGTCATACCACTCCTGAGGCTGTTGCCAAGGAGGGCTATATCGTAACTTCTGAGACCAACACTCCGCGTGGTGATGAGAGCAAAGTTCTCATGTATGCCCACACAGATGCCGATAATGCTTGGACACAAAATTTGGTAGTCACTACTGCTGAATACAACCACTTGCAGTTCTGCGCACGTTGGTTGGGTGGTAGACAAGATTTTGACGGTTTCTACTTGGCTGAAGTAGAGGAGATACCTGATCCGAAGGAACTGCTTGCTCTGGTAGAAGAGTGTGAAGATTGGTTGGCACACTATGACAATCCTGAGGGAGTGGCTGCACTTGAAGCCAAAATTGATGAGGCTGAAGCACTGGTGGCTGGTGATGCATATAATGCACATAGCCTGAATGCTATGACAGCTTCGTTGAAAGATGCATTACTGAACTTCCGCATTGCCAATGCCTCTGTAGAGAATCCTGTAGATGTCAGTGCAAGATATGGCAAGAACCTTGATTTCGAGTCGAGCTTCTTTTCTTGGAAGACAGAGAACGAATTGACATCAGGCGGTGCCAATATTCGCTTCTTGTCTTACTTCGGTGAGAATACCCGTGTATGTGAAATTAATGGTAAGCCTGTGGCTGAGACTTCTATACGACAGACTATTGCAGGATTGCCCAAGGGCTATTACAAGCTGTACGTACAGGCAGTCATGAACCATACTGTGGAGAAGGGTGCTTTGTCTGGAGCTGTGATGAGCTATAATGGTACAGAGCTGGATCTTGTGACAGACTCTATGACCATCGTTGACGCCACAGCAGAGGAAGCACATCCGCAAACCTTCGTCATCGAAAGCTTTGTAACCGCTGATTCTGTAGAGTTGGCACTCAGTGTACAGGCCAATGCAAACTTCACTTATCTTGCTATCGACAATATCGTCATAGAGTACTTAGGTAAGTACATCGAATTGGGTGATGTGAACAATGACTTCAACCACACCATGAACGATGTGGTAATGACAGTGAACGCTGTACTGGAGAAGCCGTCAATGAAGTTCAACCAATATGCAGCCGATGTCAATGATGATGACATCATAGCCATGGGCGACGTGGTTAACATCCTCCAAATGGTACTCACCGAAGGTGCAAAGACTGCAAGCTATGGACGTAACCGCACAGCCGCTTACGACAGCAAACTAATCTTCACTACCACAGAGGCTACCGTAGCAACAGGTATTGATTGCGTAGTACCCATTGCATTGAGCAACACTGGTACCTACTCAGCATTCCAGGTTGACGTAGAGCTTCCAGTAGGTGTAGAACTCATTGACATACAGCTCAGCAACCGTGCACAGGGCACACACACCGTAGCATGGAACACCCTGAGCAACGGCATGACCCGCGTAGTAGCATACGCTGCTGACAATGCAGCCTTTGCAGGCAATGAAGGCAATCTTATCAACTTCGTTGTAAAGGCCGATGCCACATTGGCAAGCGACGCAGCCATGACACTGGCTAAGGGTATGTTTGTAACAGTAGCAGGTGCTGAGCACACCATCGCCAACGCAAGCATTTCCTTGAGAGCTAAGACTACCGAAATAAGAAACGTAGGCACCAGCTCCCTATCCGTATATGGCACTACCAAGGCTATCGTGATTGAGACCTCCGAGATGACTGTAGTTGATATCTTTGCTATCGACGGTAAGTTGGTACAGAGCGTATCGCTCACAGCAGGCAAGAGCCTCATCAGCGTACCTGCTGGCATCTACGTAGTAAACAACAGTAAAGTAACCGTTAAATAAATAGCACCATGAAACGATTGTTAAGTATAGTAATGGGATTTGTAGTGGCACTCAGTGCCCTACAAGCCCAAAACAGCATCACCATGGACAATGTAGACTTCGTGAAAGGCGAATCGGCCGTGATGACTGTAAATCTGAAAAATGCCACCACATTCTCGGCATTCCAGATGGATTTCACCCTTCCCGAAGGAGTTGAGATAGCCAAGAATAGTGACAAGCTCGACATCACCCTCAACGATGCTCGCAAGAGCGACTCTCACGTATTGAGCTACTACGTCATAAGCAGCAACAAAGTACGTATAGTCGCTTACTCTGGTAGCAATGCCAACTTCAAGGGCAACAGTGGCGCTCTGCTCCATATTGGCATCAAGGCTACCGGCAAGGCCACCACATACACCGCTACACTGGACAATATATTGTTCACCACAGCCGATGAGAATGAGGTTAGCCTAGCCAATGCTTCATCAAAAGTAAAGGTTAGCTATGACATACAGGCATTGGTTACTGATGCATCCAAGGGAAGCATCAGCGTATCGGGCGAGCCTAGCCATGGTAGCAAGATAACCATCACCGTATCACCCAATGAGCACTATGAGTTAGACAAGCTTATGGTCAATGACCAGGACGTCACAGCCCAAATTAAGAACAATATATATACTATTTCCTCGCTCACCTCGGCTATCAATGCTGTAGCATCGTTCAAACTCAAGAAGTACACCGCAATCTTCGAGATTGACGGTAAGGTAATCGAACAAAAAGCCATCGAGTATGGTACTACCATAACACCTCCTACAGCACCTGCTAAGGAGGGTCACACCTTTGCTGGATGGAACAACCTACCCGCCACCATGCCTGGTAAGGACATAACCGTAACAGGAATATACACCGTAAACAACTATACCGTAACCTTCAAGATTGACGACAAGGTCATCTACGCAGAGAGCCTACCCTATGGCAGCAAGATTATCGCCCCCGAGGCACCTGCAAAGGAGGGTTACACCTTCGACGGTTGGGGTGAGGTAGCTGCTACCGTTCCTGCTAAGGACGTTACCTATACTGGTAGCTATACAGTAAATAAGTATACCCTGACCTTCACAGCCGACGGTAAGACCGTACAGACAGGTGAGGTTGCTTACGGCACCAAGATTACTGCTCCTGAAGCTCCTGCCAAGGAGGGTTACACCTTCGACGGTTGGAAGGATGTCCCTGCTACCATGCCTGCTAAGGCAGTGACCATCAACGGTACATACACCGTCAACACTTACACCGTAACCTTCAAGATCGGTGATGAGGTAATCTCTACTGAGACTTTGGCCTATGGCAGCAAGATTGTAGCTCCCGAGGCTCCCGAGAAGGAGGGTCACACGTTCGCCGGTTGGGATGAGGTAGCTGCTACCGTTCCTGCTAAGGACGTTACCTATACTGGTAGCTATACAGTAAATAAGTATACCCTGACCTTCACAGCCGACGGTAAGACCGTACAGACAGGTGAGGTTGCTTACGGCACCAAGATTACTGCTCCTGAAGCTCCTGCCAAGGAGGGTTACACCTTCGACGGTTGGAAGGATGTCCCTGCTACCATGCCTGCTAAGGCAGTGACCATCAACGGTACATACACCGTCAACACCTACACCGTAACCTTCAAGATCGGTGATGAGGTAATCTCTACTGAGACTTTGGCCTATGGCAGCAAGATTGTAGCTCCCGAGGCTCCCGAGAAGGAGGGTCACACGTTCGCCGGTTGGGGTGAGGTAGCTGCTACAGTACCTGCCATGGATGTCACCTACACAGGTTCATACACCATCAATAAGTACACCGTGACCTTCAAGATTGGCGACGAAGTCATCTACTCAGAGAGTCTCCCCTACGGCACAGAGATTACCGCTCCCGAGGCTCCCGAGAAGGAGGGTCATATCTTCGCTGGATGGGGCGAGGTAGCTGCTACCGTACCTGCTATGGATGTCACCTACGCAGGATCATACACTGTCAACTACTACACCGTAACCTTCAAGATTGATGGTGAGGTTATCTACTCAGAGAGCCTGCCTTATGGCAGCCCCATTGTAGCCCCTGAAGCCCCCGCAGTGGAGGGTAAGGTATTTAGCGGATGGGGCAAGGTTGCCGCTACCGTACCCGCCATGGATGTCACCTATGAAGGTAGTTATATCAACAACCCATACGAGATTACCTACTACGTTGATGGCGTAGAGTACTATCGCGGCTTGATTGAGTTTGGTGCCACCATCGCACTCATCGACGAGCCCACCAAGGAGGGTCACACCTTCAGCGGATGGAGCGAAGTGCCTGCCACCATGCCTGCCGAGGAGGTAAAGGTATACGGCACATTCAGCGTAAATGTATATAACGTATACTACTACGTAGGCGAAGAGCTCGTACACACCGCTGAGGTTGCCTATGGCAATGCTATCCCCGAATACATCTACAAAACCACTACTGAGGGTGACGTATTTGTTGGCTGGATAGGCGAGACCTACGAGACCATGCCTGCACACGATGTAACCTATACAGCAAACATCGAGAGCAGCATCAATCCATTGTTAATTAACAATGGACAATTGACAATTTATGACCTTACTGGTCGCAAGGTGACAGATACCGAGAACCTGAAGGGTGGTATCTATATCGTGAATGGCCGCAAGGTTGTGATTAAGTGAGCGCAGAGCCATGCTTGCATGGACTATGCCGAACCGACGAACGAAATAAGCGCAGAAGCAAAGCTCGTTTTGCTTCTGCCTTATAAGGAGGAGGAAGACGAAGTCAACGTGAACAAGCTCGACGCAGTCAAGATTGTGATTAAGTAATCTGTAGCTGAGCTAAGATGTCTATGTGAGAGAACTATAGTTAATAATAGGTTTATTTTCGTAAGGGGGAGTCTGTCCCCTGAACGTGGAGAGAGTGTGTCAAAACGACGCACCCTCTTCTTGTATTCACAAAGCCCCTACTTTCACAAGCAGGGGCTTTGTAGTTTCCTGATTTAGGTTGTCAGTTTAGAGGTTAATCCCTATAACAGGTTTACACGATTTGGTCTTATTCCTATACTAGGTTGACCGGTTAGTTTTTTAATCCTATAAATACTTTACAATCGATTGTTTTAATGTTGTTGTATCCGTGCTTGTCGGTTTCCAGGCTACGCCTTACAACCGACAAGCACTTCGGCTACAAAGATAGGTATAATCTTTTACTTCTTACCTATATCCGTGCCTGTTAATGTACGATGTTGCGTTGTGAAAACCATACATAGGTGGCTTCTATATGGCGATAGTGTGGGGCTGTTGTGAACAAAAGTGCGGGGTTGTATCTTTGCATCGTAAATGATGATAATATGATTACTAACCTATAAAACTAAGCGAGATGGAAAATGTACAGACCTATTTGCCGTACTTGCGCGGCTACGACTACACGGGCAAGATGCCTGTAGTGCTTGACTTCTACGCCACATGGTGTGGCCCCTGCAAGGCATTGACTCCCTCGATAGAGCGGTTGGCAAAGGAGTTTGAGGGGCGCCTCAAGGTGCTCAAGGTGGATGTGGACAAGAACGAGCCGCTGGCCCGTGCTGCCGCCATACGCTCCGTGCCGACGCTCTTCTTCATCGACATCGACGGAAACATTGAGCGTCAGATGGGGGCGATGCCCTACGATGCCCTGCGGGCCAAGGCCGAGGCGCTGGTGGGTGCAGCAGGATGAGCATTGCCGGGTGCACGACAATGACTGGAGAGAGCAAATTAAACTTTTTGCTCTCTTTGTTGTCTATATAGTATATTTTTTGTATCTTTATGGCTGCCATGAAGATACTCTTTTTGAAACATAAACAATATACAATATGAGAACAACGACAGGTATTATGAGAACAATGATGGCCGTGGCGATGGTGCTGTGGCTGGGTGTAAACGCGGTATGTGCGCAGGCGCTGACGGCTATCACGCCGGGCGAGGTGTGGCCCGACGACAAGGGCGAGCACATCAATGCCCATGGCGGCAATGTGATGTATCACGAGGGCACCTACTACTGGTATGGCGAGAACCGCCCCGCACGAGGCTTCACCACCGAGGTGGGCGTCGGCGTATACTCATCGAAGGATCTCATGAACTGGAAGAACGAGGGCGTGGCACTGGCCGTATCGGAAGCGAAGGGCGACGTCATCGAGCGCGGATGCATCATGGAGCGCCCCAAGGTGGTGTATAACCCCACAACAGGGAAGTTCGTCATGCTCTTCCACCTCGAACTCAAGGGACGCAGCTACGAGGCGGCACGCGTGGGCTTTGCCGTGAGCGACACACCCACAGGACCCTTCAAGTTTATCCGCTCGCTGCGCCCCAATGCAGGCAAGTGGCCGATGGACTTCACCAAGCGCGACATCAAGCGGGCCATGGCGCTCGACGAGGCCAAGTATAAGGAGTGGTGGACACCCGAGTGGCGCCGCGCCGTAGACCAGGGCCTGCTGCTGAAGCGCGACCTGCCGGGCGGACAGATGAGCCGCGACATGACCGTATTCGTCGATGACGACGGCACGGCATACCACATACACTCGGCCGAGGAGAACCTCACGCTCAACATCGCCGAGCTCACCCCCGACTACCTCGACTACACGGGCCGCTACATACGCCTCGCTCCCGGCGGACACAATGAGGCACCCACCATCTTCAAGCGCGACGGCGTGTACTGGATGATCACCAGTGGCTGCACAGGCTGGGACCCCAACGAGGCCCGCATGTTCCGCGCCAAGTCGATGTGGGGACCCTGGGAGCAGCTGCCCAGCCCCTTCCGCGGCGAGGATGCCAACAAGTCGTTCCACACGCAGGGCACCTATATCTTCCGCGTGGAGGGCACCGACCAATACATCTTCATGGCCGACCGCTGGATACCCCGCAGCCTAAAGAACTCGCGCCACATCTGGCTCCCCATCGAATACGACACCGACGGCACTCCGCTGCTGTACTGGAAGGAGAGTTGGACGGTAGAGCGGTAGGTTGGTTGATGGTCAACAGACAACAGACAACGGACAACGGTCAACAGACTGCCTCCGGATGATCTAACGGTCAACAGACAACGGAGCTCTGGATAGTTTTCTAAACCCTAAGTTACAGCCATAGATAGCGGTAGGTGAACATAAAAAAAAAAGACTGGCAGTGATATCACATCACCGCCAGTCTCATTACATCATGATTCTTTTACGAGATTACGTTATTTGCTTTTGTGTTTTCATTAGGTGTTAGATTTTTCTTAGTGGAAGGTTGGTTTATCATCAGACGCTAATCAATGTCGATAAGCTGGCCCTTCTTGTTGAAGGTTAGCTCCACGCGATTGCTGAGCTTGACATCGGTTTCGCGATGGTCGCGTTCAATCTTTGTGGGATATGCCTGAGGATACTGAGCCTTGATATGCTTGCTGATATCTGCGGGAACGATACCTGCAGGCAGGGGCTGGGTAAGGCAGTCCACCTCAGTCCAGTGTCCTCGGCGGTCAAACTCAACCTTGCTGCCGTCGGCAAAGATTACATCGTAGCTAAGCTCAAGGATATCAATTTCCTTACGCACCAATGAAATCTTGCTCCCGGAGAAGTGGGTAGAAAGGAAGGTCTGTGCATTCGCGGGCAGCTGAGTTAAGGTGATGGCCTGATAGTTGTCGGCCTTGACATTGGTTACTAAAGTAATTACACATGCGAGAATAAGCATCATCTTTTTCATAATAGTACCGTTTTTTTAGGTTTAACATTCTATTTATTCATTATTCACATGACAAAGGTATGTCCCAATTCTGAAAAGATATTGAAATCAAAGAAAAAATCCTTTTTTTTCTGCAAAAGATGAAAAAACAGGAAAGTGCAGCCGGCGAAATCGCTTCGGCGGCAGCACACAAGAAATGGCATTTATCAGAAAAACAGAACAAGAAAAAAACACACGTTATTTCAGAAACTGAACTGGGTCATCACACTCACACGGCGTGCCCAGCGACTTGCGCCATCAACATTCTCACGCTTGCCGAGGTTGAGCTCACCGCCCACCTGTATGCGAGGCGTGATGTTCCAGAACAGATTGAGAGCGCTATATAGTCCGTACTTATACTCGGTAGGAGCCTGCCCCTGCTCGGGAAGATAGCGGAGTTGACCGAAGGTGAGACCCGTGAAGAGGTTGGGCGTAAAGTGATACTGTGCCGCACCGTACCATCCAAAGAGGCGAGGAGCATACATCTCACCAGGATGGTCGAGACGATTCACTAAGTCGTAGTTGCCCATGATAAGGTCGCCTGTGAGGCTGCTGATACCACGGCCGTAGTTACCCATGAAGTATAGCGTGAGCGGCTTCCAGGGGCGCATCACTGAACTGAGCTGCACACCCCACCCCATCTGGTTGCGGTTCTCGCCTACTACGAGGTCGCGATAAGGGAGCGTGCGCAAGATACCGGCAAGGCGCACATGCTGATTGGGAGCCCACTCATACTGGCTGAAGGCGGCAAAGTTGGGCATCCAGTCATTCAACCTCTGCGTAGTGGTACCATTGGCATCGACAAACGACTGAGGCATCTCGACCGAGGCGGCCACAATCCAGTCCTTGCGCAGGTTGTGCATCCAGCGCACCAGCACGGCGGTCGTGCTCACGTAAGCATTGGGGCCCTGTCCGTCGACCAGGAGCGGCTCGGCCAGCGGGTCACTGAAGGTGGAGTGCGCATAACCGATGGTCCAGTCATTGATGGTGGCATACGACTTCTTGAGGAGGAAGCCACGCTGGTTGTACCCATCAAAGTTAGCCTCTATGTAGAGCTGATAGTCGCCCACCGTGGCGTTATGTCCCAGCACACGGAAATAGAGTGCCGTACCGGCAGGCGTAGAGCCCAGCCAGCGGCTACGCGCAGGGTTCGCGGGGATGGCTATATTATAAGGTATAAAGCCGTTGTTGGGCATGGCCCCCGCCCAGTCGTACCATCCGCGCATGCGCACCACGCCACCGAGGCCCATCACGAAGTTGGCATCGCGGCTCATGAAGAGGAAGTAGGGCGCGCGAGGATCCTGAGCATTGCGAAACTGATCGTAGTAGAAAATATCAAGCAGCGCGCGCTCGTCTGTTGGCGAAGGCTTGTCGCCCTCACCCAGATACTCAATGCGATGGGTATTCTTGAGCGAGTCGATATACTGTTCCATGCGGCTCTGCGGGCGGTCTTGTGCCTGGGCGGCGACGATTGCCAACACCAAGCATTGTAATAAGAGAATCTTTGTTTTCATACAGATTGCAGGTTTTTGATAGTACACAAAGAAACACCTGCGGCTGAAAAAGGTTTATATTTTCTTAATTGAAAGAATAAAAAGCGACATTCCACCCGAAATAAACAAAATTTGCGCTATCTTTGTAGATTGTAACAAGTAAGAGCAATGAGCCAAGAAAAGAATCAGGAACAACCCAGTATGATGCAATGCGCCATGAATCTCGGTGCAGTGCTAGGACTGTACTACATCGGCAAGTTTTGCCTATTTCCCCTGAGCTTACATTCCACGTTTGCAGCATTATTGTTTCTCGGCCTGACACTGATGGTTCCCTTCCTCGTTTATCGCCTCACAAAACTCTATCGCGATCGCTATTCGGGAGGCTGTATTGACTTCAGCAGAGCGTTTGTCTTCGTACTTCTCACCATGGGATTCGGATCATTACTCGCCGCAGCTGCACACTACATCTATTTCGCCTACATCGATGGCGGAGCTATAGTAGAAGCATTGGAGCAGAGCATCAGTCAGTTCACCGCCATTGACTTAAGCACCCTGGAGGGCGCCGAGGGTACAGAAACCGCCATCGCCCAGTTCAACGAATACATCGAACTGATGCGCACCACAGCAGCACAGTTGAGAGCCATGAGCGCCATAGAGATGACCATGGGTATGTTGAGCAACAACGTATCATGGGCTATCGTCGTAGCGCTCCCCGTAGCCCTATTCGCAAAAAAAATGTAAAACATTTATAAACTCAAAAGATATGGACATATCCGTTATCGTACCTCTGTACAACGAAGCTGAGAGCCTTCCCGAACTGCACGCTTGGATCAAGCGCGTGATGGACGAGCACCACTTCAGCTACGAAATATTGTTTGTCAACGACGGCAGCACCGACGACTCTTGGCGTGTCATCGAAGAACTACACGCTGCTAACCCCGAAGTCAAGGGCATCAAGTTTCGCCGCAACTACGGCAAGTCACCCGCCCTGTACTGCGGCTTCGACCGTGCCGAGGGAGACGTGGTCATCACCATGGATGCCGACTTGCAGGACTCGCCCGACGAGATACCCGAACTGTACCGCATGATCACCGAGGAGAAGTACGACCTCGTGTCGGGCTACAAGCAGAAACGCTATGACCCGTTGTCAAAGACCATACCCACGAAGCTGTTCAACGCCACGGCCCGCAAGGTGTCGGGCATCAAGAACTTGCACGACTTCAACTGTGGCCTCAAGGCCTACCGCAAGGAGGTGGTAAAGAACATCGAGGTGTATGGCGAAATGCATCGCTACATCCCCTACCTGGCTAAGAATGCCGGATTCACCAAGATTGGCGAGAAAGTGGTGCAGCACCAGGCACGCAAGTACGGTGTCACCAAGTTTGGCCTCAACCGCTTCGTCAACGGCTACCTCGACCTGATGACCCTATGGTTCCTCAGCAAGTTTGGCGTCAAGCCCATGCACTTCTTCGGATTGTGGGGCTCGGTAATGTTCATCATCTGCTTCCTGTGCGTCGTCTTCATCGGAATCAACAAACTCTACAGCCTTGCCAACGGCATACCGGCACGTCTTGTAACCGACAGCCCCTATTTCTACCTTGCATTGGTGGGCATGATACTGGGTGTGCAGATGTTCCTCACCGGATTCCTCGGCGAGATTGTCAGCCGTAATTCACAGGAACGCAACAACTATAAGATAGAAAAGGAGTTCTGATGCACCGCTACCGTCACATAGTCTATGCGATGAGCAAGCTACTATGCCTTGCAGTAAGCATAGCAGCCTGCTCAAGCGAAGACTGCCCCATCAACAATACGGTGGCCGGCAAGATGGTATTCTACGACCAAAAGAACCGCCCTGTAGTCATCAACGGCATACTGAGCGTAAGCGTGATGCGCCCGCAAGGCGACTCCGTGGTACTCAACCAGAAGAGCAACGCCTCAGAGTTGGTGTTCCCACTCAGCTATACTCACGAGACCGACACCTTTGTTTTCGACTACAATGGCGGCATGGTCTATGACACGCTCTACATAAGCCACACCAACTCCCCCACCCTCGTTTCGGTGGCTTGCGGCACAGCCATGTACCACTCCATCACCAAGGCACACTGCACACGCCACATGATAGATACCCTAATCATTAAATCAGCTGAAGTGAACTATGATGAACGCGAAAATATTCAAGTTATTTATCCTACTGCTGATTAGTGTGACTACTCTCTTATCCTCCCGAGGCGTGAAGGTCATGGCAATGACGCCTACTAATCCCTTCACAGCCACAGAGCCGGATAAATCGTCCCCCCTTAGGGAGAGCAAAGAAGGTCTCTTCCGCGGCATCTATTTCTCCACCGACGTGTTTGGCTTCATCTACCCCCTCTTCGTAAAAGACAAATACTATAGCGCCGAGGTGTCAGCCACGTTGAACCTAAAAAACCGCTTTTTCCCCGTCGTAGAGGCCGGCATTGGCTACACCGACATAGTGAGTCAGCTCTACGAGATAGGCTATAACACACACGCACCCTATTATCGCATAGGCATGGACTACAACATGCAATATGAGAACGGTAAACCCAACTACATATACTTAGGCGGACGCATTGGTTACACCTCATTCAGATACAATGTGAATGCCCCACCTCTACAGGACCCCATATGGGGCGACGAAGCACCTGTACAGTTCTCTGACGTAGCTTGTCGAGCCATTTGGGCCGAAGCCGTAGGTGGAGTGCGTGCAGAGATAGTGAAAAACGTCTACATGGGATGGTCGCTCCGATACAAATACCCCATACACAAAGGCCCCATCGTCCATGGAGGACCATGGTATATCCCTGGTTTCGGAGCAGGGAACAAGGGAGTGTTTGGAGCAACGTATAGCATCACTTATTACCTCAACTTCAGCAAGAAACGCCCATGACCACATTCGAAATATGGCTCACTGCTCTTGCCCTTGCCATGGACAGTTTCACCATCGCCATTGCCAGCGGACTGATACTTAAGCGTATCACCCTACGCCATTTTCTCACCATTGCATTCTTCTTCGGATTGTTTCAGACAATCATGCCTCTGATAGGCTGGGCAGGTTCGATATACCTTTACCGTTTCATCGAACAATACGACCATTGGATAGCCTTCGCCCTGCTCACTTTCCTTGGGGTAAAGATGATACGTGACGGAATCAGCGGTGACGAGGAACACCATTTTGACCCGACCTGCCTAACGACCGTACTCACGCTCTCACTGGCAGTGAGCATTGATGCACTTGCCGTAGGGATTTCATTCACCTGTATAGGCATGAGCACCATACAGCAACTAGCATTCCCCCTACTCGCCATCGGACTTATCTCCTTCGTGCTCGCCCTCATGGGCTGCTTCATAGGGAGCCTCGTGGGAAGTAAACTTCGATTTCCCGTGGAGCCTATCGGCGGAATCGTACTCATCATACTGGGGATCAAAATATTGTGCGAGCATTTAGCACTTTAGCAAACAAATAAAACGAGAGTATCTCTAATCAATACAACAACTATGAACAAACGTTGGCATCTGCCTTTTCTCTTATTCCTTATCATAGGAAGCGTTATCATACTAAGTAAGAGTAAACCCACGTACCGCACACAGCAAGGAAAGATTTTCGGCACGCTCTACACCGTGACCTACGAGCATAATGCCGACCTGCAGGCCGACATTGTAGGAGCCATGCAGGCAGTAGACAACTCGTTGTCGCCATTCAACAAGCGCTCCATCATCACCCACATCAACAACAATGACTCCATCATCGTAGACTCGCTCTTCACCGAGGTATTCCGCAATGCCCAAGTGGTATATGAGGAGAGCCACGGAGCCTTCGACCCCACAGTAGCACCGCTCGTCAATGCTTGGGGCTTCGGCTTCAAGAACGGCATCGAGGTCAACGCCTCCACCATCGACAGTCTGCGTAGCCTCATCGGCATGAGCCGCATCAGCCTCACTGATGACCGTGTGGCAAAGGACGACCCGCGCATCATGCTCGACTTCAGCGCCATAGCCAAAGGTTACGGCAGCGACCGTGTAGCCCGCGTGCTCGACAGCTGCGGCATAAAGAACTACATGGTAGAGATTGGTGGCGAAGTGGTAGTCAAGGGGCACAACCGCCATGGCAACCCATGGGGCATCGGCATCAACAAACCCATCGATGACTCGCTATCGACCAATCAGGAGCTGCAAACCGTACTGCGCCTTCAGGATTGCGCCATCGCCACATCGGGCAACTATCGCAACTACTATTATAAAGATGGAGTGAAGTATGCACACACCATAGACCCACGCACAGGATATCCCGTACAGCACTCATTGCTCTCAGCCACCGTAATTGCCAACAACTGCATGCGTGCCGATGCACTGGCCACAGCCTTTATGGTATTGGGAGTAGACTCAGCCATGGCCTACTGCAATCGCCATCCCGAGATTGACGGATACTTTATCGTGGCTGCCGACAGTGGCCGATACGAGATAAGGCAATCATTCGAGGAGGGAAAATACTAACCCTCAAGCAATAGAGAAAAAACAGTGATTTGCGGGATCCACATGGGGAGCCTGCAAGTCACTTGTATATACCACAAAAAAGAGAAAAGCCAAGAAAGAGCAGGAAAATAAAATACCTTCACGCCATTCAGCACAAGACCTTATCTCTTGCATCCAAACTCAGGATCAATCTTCAAGAATGCCGATACCATGAAGGTCACAGCGCAACATGCCATAATCCAAATAAAGAAACCCTGATAACCCATCCACTCTTGCAGTGCGCCGGAAAGCATACCGGGAAGCTGACTTGCAGCCATAAAAGCCGTAGCTATGGCATAGTGAGCGGTCTCGTGCTTACCCCGTGCGTAATAAATTAGGAAGAGCATATAAGCAGTGAAACCAAAGCCGTAACCAAATTGCTCTATAAGAAAGCAAGAAGAAACGATAATTAAATTGTTAGGCTGCGCGAAACTGAGATAGACATATACGACATCAGGCAACGAGATAGCCCACACCATAGGCCACAACCAACGCTTGAGTCCATCACGAGAGACACAAACACCACCAAGAATACCACCAAGAGTCAATCCTATAGGGCTAAACATCTTAACCCAAGCAACTTGTCCCATAGTCAGTCCCAATCCACCTTTTTCAATCGAGTCCAGCAGAAACAAAGAACTAATTTTTCCCAACTGAACCTCGGGGAAACGAAAAAGTAGCATAAACAACAATGCAGGAATTACACCATCCTTCTTAAAAAAAGTAATAAATGTCTGAATCAATTCCTTGAATATACCACTGGCTACAAGTTCACGTTTCGAATCACTCCTTGGTCTTGGTAAAACGAATGCATGCCAAAGACCTATTGACGCAAAGGCTATAGTAACCACTATAAATGTGATAATCCACGCTTTACGCTGATCATTACAAAAGCTAAACAACCATCCGACCAATATCATTAAACCACTTTCACCGGCCAATGCTGCCAAACGGTAAAAGGTACTGCGAATACCCACAAAGAAAGACTGTTCTCCGTCATCAAGAGCCATCATATAGAAACCATCGGCAGCCACATCATGGGTAGCAGAGCTAAAGGCCATCAGCCAGAATATTGCCAAACTCCATTGAAGCCATCCATCTAATGGCAAGGTAAAGGCTATACCAGCCATACCTACTCCCATGAGTATTTGCATAGTCACTATCCACCAACGTTTAGTTTTAAGCAAGTCTACAAACGGGCTCCACAAGGGTTTGAAAACCCACGGAAGACTAAACCATCCTGTATAAAATGTGGCATCAGCATTACTTAAGCCCAACTCTTTATACATCACTACTGAAAGAGAAATAACAATCGCATAGGGTAACCCTTCAGCAAAATAAAGTGAAGGAACCCACCCCCAAGGATTACATTTGACTGGATTACGATTCATCAGATCATTGCTTTTAATAACTATAGACAAACATACAAAAAAATAGCGAAATTAGAGGTAAAAAAGGCAAATAATATCAACACTAGACCTCCATCAGCAAAAAAAAGCAGAAAGCAGGAAGACAATCCACCGATAATCGCTAATTTTGCATGAAGAAAACAACCAAAACAATCATAAACATGAACATAGGAGATAAAGCACCCGAGAAGTTGGGTCTCAACGAAAAGGGAGAGGAGATACGCCTGAGTGACTACAAAGGCAAGAAAGTGGTTCTGTACTTCTACCCCAAAGACAACACCTCGGGATGCACAGCCGAGGCATGCAGTTTACGCGACAGATACGACGAACTACAAACAAGAGGATACGAAGTCATTGGAGTTAGTGTAGACGATGGCGTATCGCACCAGAAATTTATCGATAAATACAACCTCCCATTTACACTCATTGCCGATACCGGCAAGGAGCTGGTACAGGCAATGGGAGTATGGGGCGAAAAAAGTATGTACGGACGCAAGTATATGGGAACGATGCGCACAACCTATATCATCAACGAGGAGGGCATCATAGAACAGATATTCTTACCCAAACAGATAAAGACAAAAACTCACGCCGAACAGATTTTAGGATAAACCATCGGCTTTTACTTGCCGAAAGCCATTCCTATACGGAGACCATTGTATTGATTGAGCAATGACTTGAGCATACTCAAAGTACCTGTGGTACTAGTACTGCTGATAGCTTTGAGGATATTGAGTAGGCCATCAGATTGGTACAAGATATTGACAACACCAGCATCGTACACCAAATAGGCAGTAGTAGTGAACATTCCAGCATAGGTCAGCGTCAGTTCCTTAGTCTCTACATTATAAGCATATGTTCCGTTAAGGGTACGCCTACCGGCTACCAACGTACAGGTATTGTCCTTATTGAAAGTAAGCGTACACACACCTTCCTTGATGTTGAACTTGGCGAGATATTGGTCTACCTTATCCTCAATCTGAGTAGCAATGACATCACTGCCGAGGTTGGCAAGGGTCTTTTCGCTCTCGAAGACGAAAGCCGAACCCTTGAAATTCCAAGTTCCGATAAGGGTATTTTGGTCTACTGTAGTGAAAGCATTGAGCACACTGCCCAACAAGCCTGAAACGATGCCACCAGTACTTAGTGCCGTACCATCTTCATTGGCACTTGTAGACCCTGTTCCAGCCAATGTACCAAGAAGGCCTCCGAGCAAATCGCCAGCAACATTACCCTCTGTAGACTGCGTTTCAGTAACGGGTGTAGAAGAAGTAGTTTCTGTTGTGGCCTCAGTATTGGTTTCACCACCCTTCAAGGCATTAAACAAATTACCCAAAAAGCCCTGAGCCTGAACTTCAGTAGCCATCATCATGGCACTGAGAAGCATGCAAAATGTGATAATTCTTTTCATATTTTTTGTCGTGTTTGGTTCTAAAATTAACTCTTTACAAGATCAAGAAAACAATCAAGCTTCAGTCTCAGTCTCTTCCTGCTCTTCTGGCGCAAAATCAGTTATACCATTATCAATCAAAAGATTATACCACTGAATAAGTTTGCGAACATGTGACATATACACACGATCGCGATCATAATTGGGAAGTATCTCGGCAAAAAAATCGGCCAACTCATCATTGGAAGCTTTCTTATGATCGATACCACAGAGAGCACCTTCACACTTAGCCTTTACTGACTCTAGTACCTTCCATAGAGGAACCTCATCATCATCGGTATACATGGCAATATCGCCCAATGACACCACCTTATCGGCAGCATGAACCGGCTGACGCTTCTTAGTAGAATCTACAGATTCCACAATCAGCATGTTACGTCCACTGGACACCAACTTGTACAAACCGGGCTTGCCGGCAACTGTCAAAATAGTTTTAAGCATAATAGTTATTAGTTTGTTAGTTTGTTATATTTTGAATCTTACCCAAGTTTACTTTCCTGCCCAACAAAGCATAATAAGCAGACAAATATACGTATTATGAATGAATTACCGAAACATACAATGTAAAAAAATCATAAGGCGAGCGAGGTTTCCGGAAGAGACTTCGTAATATCGTCCAACAGTTCGGCAACCTGCTTGAGCAAAGAATGGGCCTCATCATTATATACAATATGAGTAGCACGGGCCATGAGCGACGCATGATCCGTCTGACTTGCCATACGTCTGCGTACCGACGCCTCATCAACCCCATCGCGCAACATGGCACGCTGCACACGCACCTCTTCAGAGGCATGTACCAGGAGAACGGCATCTGTAAGTATATCCATCTTCGACTCAAACAGGATAGCACTCTCGACAGCAACTACAGGACATTCATACGATGCTTTCCAAGCAAGGAAATCAGTACGGACAGCAGGATGCACGATACCATTGACAAGAGCCACCCTATCAGGATTACCAAACATATAAGAAGCCAGGTACGAGCGATTGAGCCTACCCGACGGCGTATACACCTCAGTGCCCGCCAAAGCTATCAACTCTGTACGCAACGAGAGGCTCTCGGCCATAAGATATTTGGCCTCGGCATCACAATCATAGACGGGTACACCCATCAGGCGCAGCAGACGGGATACGACAGATTTGCCACTACCGATTCCACCTGTGACACCTACGACAAAGGGAATATGAGCCATACAGCAAGATAAGTAATGTCAGAAAACAGACATCTCTAACAGATAATCCACCTCGGTCGGGTCAACACTGATATTTGACACATAATCCGAACTGGAAGTTACACGTAAAGGAATCTTTCCCGAAGGATGGTTCTTTACCCGATTGTAATGGACATCAACTGTAAAATCCTCCTCATCAACCTGTCGGAAATGCTCCAAAGCGATACGAAATGAGACCTTAACCTTTGACGGGAAAGTGCGCAAAGAGGTACCATAAGGGAACATATATCCTTTGACAGGAATTTCCACCACCTTAGTCACATAAGGACTCACCGCTACATGTAAATCCACATACTCGGGGTCATACTTCACACCCGGGAATCCATTCCCTATCCTCAGTCGCTCATGAATAGAGTCGGTTAACCCAACAAAACTCACCGGCTGTGTATACGCGCCATGCATCGTATCAGTAATGGCCGTAGCAGCATATACCGTCACCGAATCTACATCAAAAGACATCCGGTTGATGGCATATTGAGGGTCGGCACTTACCACCCCATTAAGACGTACCGGCAAACGAACGCCCTCTGCTGATGCAACATAATACTGCAACGTGTCAACCGACACTGAGACAATTTGCGTAGAATTGACCAATTGAGTAGAAAGCAATTTATGCAACTCCTTCCCATAAATAGCGGTATGACCTGCCACATTGGGATAGGAACGAAAATCGACATTTAGTCTTTTAAGTTTATCGCGCGTCTTATACTCAATCAACCGGTCCCCCTTATCCTTCAGTACCAGTTCAATCTCGTCGGGAAGAGGTTCTATGACAATGAGTTTGTCAGGCACATTTACCAGACGTAACTTCACCGTATATTCGGTCTCATACTCATACCGTAAGGTTATGGTATACCAGAAGCAAAAGGCTATCAATAGGAAAAACAAAAAAATGAGGAACTCCCTGCTATCTTTAATCTGCAGGAAGTCCTTCACAATATGCTTGAAACTTGAATAACCGGATTTTGATTTCCCGTTATCAGGCATAACCCTAAAGTATTATTGCTTTGGAGCAGTAGAAGACATGTCGGCATATACTGACGACTTGTCAATCTTGATTTTCACGCTGGGAGCAATCTCCAGCACCACGATGTTGTTGTTGATCTCCTTCACGGTACCGTACACGCCACCGCTGGTCACTACCTGCTGACCTGCGCTGAGGCTGTTGCGGAAAGCCTCGATAGCCTTCTGCTGCTTGCGCTGCGGACGGATCATGAAGAAATACATGATAACGAACATCAATATGATCATAAAAATCGGCGATGCGAAAATTGAGGCTGCGCCTCCTGCCTGTGCTTCTAATAACAACATTTTCTTACGTTTTTATAGTTACTATTTATTGATTTTCTCTTTTGTATGGAGCAAAGGTACACAATATTTAATTAAGCCTTGCTGAGTTTGTTCTCTTTTTTCAATTGATTAACAATTGTGTCGAGCATACCGTTGATAAAGCTTCCACTCTTGGGCGTGCTGTACATCTTGGCTATCTCCACATATTCGTTGAGCGACACCGACACTGGTATCGAGGGGAACGAGAGTATCTCGGCCAATGCCACCTGCATGATGAGGATATCCATGAAGGCGAGGCGCTCCATATTCCAGTTCTTTGCATTCTGCTCCATCAGGTTACGGTACACCTCCGCATTCTTGATGGCATTGCGGAAGAGCTTGCGAGCAAATTCCTTGTCCTCATCGTCGCGGTACTCGGGCATCAGCTCCTGCTCGGCACCCTTTGTGGGTTCAAAGCGCTTGATGGTCTTCAGCACGAAAGTGTCTACGATAGCCTTGTCGTCATTCCAGTAGAGGCTCTGCTCCTCGAGCAGCTCGTCTATCTCGTCGTTCTGCGCTATGAATGTGCGGTACAGCTTGCGCCACAGCTCACGGTCGTCCTCATAGGTGAGCGTCTCCTTGGCCATATACTCCTGGTAAACCTTTGATTCTTCAATGCGTTCGAAAAGACGCTTCACGAACTCACTTTCATCCTCCCACGAGCGCTTCTGGTTTTCGCAGAACTCCGCCAGCTGCACATTGGCAGCAAGCTGCGCCATGAAAGCATTGTCGATAAAGCGTGTGTTAGGGTTAAGATCCTCGTAAGTAGGACACAACTTATGACGACGATTATCAATACGGCGATCGGCAAAGCGCGTCACCTCCACCATCAGCAACAACAAATAGTTGTACAAATCATGTGCCTTGGACAAACTAAAAAACAACTCCTTCTCTGCAGCCTCCACATTCTTGCCTTCATTCTGATAGTAGGCATAGATGACCTGAATCACCTTCAGTCGTATAAGTTCTCGATTAATCATAACTCTATATGAAATTTTGCGACTGCAAAGGTAGCTAATATTTTCCGATTTACGACATTATGTTTTGAAAAATCATCACGAATCACAAATTATCGCAAATTAGCACATAAACAGAAGTTTTTTGTTCATTTTTTTGTTTTTCTAAAATAAAAGTTGCATATTTGAAACGAAAATAGTGTTTAACCGATAGATCCAAACACAAAGCAATGGAGAACGAAAAGGATATTGTATATTCACAAGCCGTGAAAGCAGGTAAGCGCATCTATTACCTTGACGTAAAACGCAACAAAAGAGATGAGCTATTCCTATCAATTACAGAAAGCAAGAAGATTACAACGGGAACAGGAGAGGATGCCACATTCACTTTTGAGAAACATAAGATTTTTTTGTATCAGGAGGATTTCACTAAATTCATCAATGGACTAAGTAACGCCATCAGTTTTATCCACCAAAATCAACCTGAAGGCAATGTTACCGATGAAAAGACAGATATAAAGATTCCTTTAACAAACGAAACGCCATTAGAGGATAGCTTGGACATACAAATTGAGTTCGAGTAACCATTCTTATTTCACATTCCACGCCACATACGCCAAGCTGAAATCCCCAAGGTCTCTTGGGTTAGTTTGGTATATGAGTGCATAAGATATTCGTCCTATATCCGAAAATGCGCCCAATATATTTGGTACTTCATTGAGCATGCACTAATTTTGCGGTGCAAAATATTAATATACCCACACTATGTATACCGTAGTAAGCAAACAACAGTTTTCTGAGAAGGTTTTCAAACTTGAGATTACCGCTCCGCTCATTGCACGCTCACGCAAGGCGGGTCACTTCGTTATAGTACGCCTCGGCGAGAAGGGCGAGCGCGTACCCCTCACCATTGCCGGTGCCGATGTAGAGAAGGGCACCATCACACTGGTCATCCAGAAGGTAGGCCACTCATCGACCTCCATCTGTGACCTGGGCGTAGGCGACCAGATTGCCGATATCGTAGGTCCGCTCGGACAGGCTACCCACATCGAGAATTTCGGCACGGTAGTGTGTGCCGGTGGTGGCGTAGGTGTAGCGCCCATGCTCCCCATCATACAGGCGCTGAAGGCTGCGGGCAACCGCGTCATCTCGGTACTGGCAGGCCGTTCCAAGGACCTTATCATATTGGAGGAGGAGGTGCGCAAGAGCTCCGACGAGGTAGTCATCATGACCGATGACGGCTCATACGGCACCAAGGGACTCGTGACCGAGGGTATAGAGAGCATCATCAAGCGCGAGAAGGTGGACAAGTGCTTCGCCATCGGCCCCGCCATCATGATGAAGTTCGTATGCTTACTGACCAAGAAATACGAGATACCCACCGACGTATCGCTCAACACGATCATGGTAGACGGTACGGGTATGTGTGGTGCCTGCCGTGTCACCGTAGGCGGCAAGACCAAGTTTGTATGTGTCGACGGCCCCGAGTTTGACGGCCATCAGGTAAACTTCGACGAGATGCTCAAGCGCATGGGTGCCTTCAAGGATATCGAAGTGCATGAAATGGAGAAGCCCGAGCATGTGCATCCTGTAGTATCCGAAGCATCGGAGTGCCCAAAGGGCACAGAGTGCTCTGAGAGCTCAGAAGCAATAGCGTCTCAAACCGTGGATATCGACCGCAATAGCGAATGGCGCGAGGCCCTGCGCAAGAGCATGAAGCCGAAGGAGCGCACTGCCATAGAGCGCCAGGTGATGCCCGAGCTCGACCCCGCCTATCGCCGCCACAAGCTGCGCGAGGAGGTAAACCAGGGACTCACCATGGAGCAGGCACTCACCGAGGCCAAGCGTTGTCTCGACTGCGCCAACCCCACCTGTATGGAGGGTTGCCCCGTGAGCATCAACATACCCTCGTTCATCAAGAACATCGAGCGCGGCGAGATACTCGAAGCAGCCCGCGTGCTCAAGCTCACCTCTGCCCTGCCCGCCGTATGTGGCCGCGTATGTCCGCAAGAGAAGCAGTGCGAGAGCCGCTGCATACACCTCAAGATGGGCCACAAGCCCGTAGCCATAGGCTACCTCGAGCGCTTCGCTGCCGACTATGAGAGAGAGCATGGAGTTGCAGGTACCAACTCAGAACTCAAAACTCAAAACTCAGAATTGATTAAGGTTGCTGTCGTAGGTTCAGGCCCCGCAGGCCTCAGCTTTGCTGGCGACATGGCCAAGAAAGGCTTCGACGTCACCGTATACGAGGCACTGCACGAGATTGGCGGTGTGCTGAAGTATGGTATCCCCGAGTTCCGCCTCCCCAACCACATCGTGGATGTAGAGATTGAGGGCCTGCGCCGCCTTGGCGTACACTTCGTGAAGGACTGCATCATAGGCAAGACACTCACCGTAGAGCAGCTCGAGGCCGAGGGATACAAGGGTATCTTCATCGCCTCAGGCGCCGGCTTGCCCAACTTCATGAACATCCCCGGCGAGAACAGCACAGGCATATTCTCATCGAACGAATACCTTACCCGCGTCAACCTCATGGATGCCTCGAACCCCGAGACCGACACTCCCGTCATCTTCGGCAAGCGTGTGGCCGTCATCGGTGGCGGTAACACTGCCATGGACTCGGTGCGCACAGCTCTGCGCCTCGGTGCCGAGCGTGCCATGATCATCTATCGCCGCAGCGAGGAGGAGATGCCCGCCCGTGTAGAAGAGGTGAAGCATGCCAAGGAGGAGGGCGTAGAGTTCCTTACCCTGCACAACCCCATCGAGTACATTGCCGACGAGAAGGGCCGTGTGAAGCAAGTCGTATTGCAGAAGATGGAGCTGGGCGAGCCCGATGCCAGCGGACGCCGCAGTCCTGTAGCCATCCCCGGAGCTACCGAGACCATCGACATCGACATGGCCATTGTAGCCGTAGGCGTGAGCCCCAACCCCATCGTGCCCACCTCGGTGAAGGGACTCGAGCTGGGTCGCAAGAACACCATTGCCGTGAACGACGACATGCAGTCGAACATCCCCACCATCTATGCTGGTGGCGACATCGTACGTGGAGGCGCTACGGTAATTCTCGCTATGGGCGACGGACGCCGCGCGGCAGCTGCCATGGCCAGGCGCTTATTGAGTTGAAATTCATTCTACAAACAATAATAAAAAAGAAACGGACGCATCCGTTTCTTTTTTTATTATCAATCAGTTTGTAAATGTCAATCCATCCGGACCTGCATCAACCACAATCTCGCGACTGCGGTCTATCTCCATACCTAATATTTTGGTGGATAGAACGTTGAGCAGCAGGTTCTGTATGGCTCGCTTCACGGGACGGGCACCAAATTCGGGGTCGTAGCCTTCGTTAGCAATGTAGTCCACCGCTTTCTCTGTAAGGCGCAGGCGGATGTCGTTGGCAGCCAGCATACGGCATACGCTGTTGATTTGGAGGCGCACCACCTGAGCTATCTCCTCGCGGTTGAGCGGAAGGAACATGATGGTCTCGTCGATACGGTTGAGGAACTCGGGCTTGATGGTTTGCTTAAGCATCTCTAGAAGCTCGCTGCGCAGCTTTTCAAGTTGAAAGTGGAAAGATGAAAGATGAAAATTTCCTTTCGTATCCGGATGATTTGTCTGTTGACCGTTGTCTGTTGACTGTTGACTATCGACAGCCAGCCGTTCACGGATGAGCGAGCTGCCGAGGTTCGACGTCATGATGATGATGGTATTCTTGAAGTTCACCGTACGGCCCTTGTTGTCGGTGAGGCGGCCATCGTCGAGCACCTGCAGGAGGATGTTGAACACGTCGGGGTGAGCCTTTTCAATCTCGTCGAAGAGCACCACGGAGTAGGGCTTGCGGCGCACAGCCTCGGTGAGTTGTCCACCCTCATCGTAGCCGATGTAGCCCGGAGGCGCACCGATGAGTCGGGTCACCGAGAACTTCTCCTGATACTCACTCATGTCGATACGGGTCATCAAGCGCTCATCGTTGAAGAGGTAGTCGGCGAGGGCACGCGCCAGCTCGGTCTTGCCCACACCTGTGGTACCAAGGAAAATGAAAGACCCGATAGGGCGCTTGGGGTCCTGCATACCGGCACGACTGCGGCGCACGGCATTGGCTACGGCTGATATGGCCTCGTCCTGCCCGATGACACGGCGGTGAAGCTCCTCTTCGAGATGGAGCAGCTTGTGGCGCTCGCTCTCGAGCATCTTACTCACAGGGATGCCTGTCCAGCGGCTCACTACATCAGCAATATCATCGGCAGTGACCTCCTCCTTGATGAGGGCACCGTCGCCCTGCTTGTCGTGAAGCTGCTGCTGCGTTGCAGCAATCTGTGCCTCCACCTCTTTGAGACGACCATAACGAATCTCGGCCACACGACCGTAGTTGCCCTCGCGCTCGGCGCGGTCGGCCTCCACCTTGAGTTGCTCCACGAGCTGTTTCTTCTGCTGTATCTCGTCGATGAGGCGTTTCTCGGCCTGCCACTTCTCGGAAAGCACCTTCTCCTCGGCACGCAGCTTCTCAATCTCCTCTTTCAACTGAGCAAGTTTGGCCTCGTCTTTTTCGCGCTTGATGGCCTCGCGCTCAATCTCGAGTTGCTTGAGGTGACGGGTAATCTCGTCCAGTTCCTCGGGCACCGAGTCGCGCTCCATACGCAGCTTGGCAGCAGCCTCATCCATGAGGTCAATGGCCTTGTCGGGGAGGAAGCGCTCGGTGATATAACGGCTCGAAAGCTCTACGGCGGCTACAATAGCTTCGTCCTTGATACGTACCTTATGGTGATTCTCGTAGCGCTCCTTGAGTCCGCGAAGGATAGAGATTGAACTGGCTTCATCCGGCTCGTCCACCATCACCGTCTGGAAACGGCGTTCCAGCGCCTTGTCCTTCTCGAAGTATTTTTGGTATTCGTCAAGTGTGGTGGCGCCGATGGAGCGCAGTTCGCCACGGGCCAAAGCAGGCTTCAAGATGTTTGCTGCATCCATAGCACCACTGCCGTCGGCACCAGCACCGACGAGTGTATGTATCTCGTCGATGAAGAGGATACACTCACCGGCCGACTGTATCACGTCGTTGACCACCCCTTTGAGGCGCTCTTCAAATTCACCTTTATATTTGGCACCTGCCACCAATGCGCCCATATCAAGTGAGTAGACCTGCTTGCGCTTGAGGTTCTCGGGCACGTCGCCACGCAATATACGATGGGCAAGGCCCTCCACGATGGCGGTCTTACCCGTTCCGGGTTCACCTATCAGTATAGGATTGTTCTTCGTACGGCGACTGAGGATTTGGAGGATACGGCGTATCTCCTCGTCACGGCCAATCACCGGATCCAGCTTGCCGTTCTTTGCTGCCTCGTTGAGGTTGATGGCAAAGCGGTTCAGGAAGCTGTTCTTTTCATTCTGGTTTGTTGTAAAGTTTCCGTTCATAGCCTTTGTTAGATTAATTTTTTAACAGTTAGAATTTTGAATATATATTCGTCGTCTCAAGCGGCAAAAGCCATTCCAAATCGTGAAATCAATCCCACGAAAGACATTTTGACACATCAAAACACAGAAATCGCGACAAAAGTTCAGTTCAAAAGACCGTATTTCACCTTTGCGGTTCACACTATCCATGTTGTCTACCCATTTTTTTACTTCAACCATCTGGTTTTACTCTTGCGCACAAAAGTGTAAAAGAAACACTTTATGTTGTAAAACATGTTTTTCTATTCTTTTATATGAAGAAATAGTGTTACTTTTACACTCGCAATAATGTGCAAACACTAGAATTAACCATTTTATAACAGAAAAGCAGTATGAAAAAAGCATTTTTCGGAGCTATTTGCGCCCTCGCAATGCTCACCGCTTGCAACGCTCCTCAGAAGAGCGAACCTATCTCAGGACTGAAACGCGCTGACTTTCAGTCAGAACAGCAAGGCAAGCAGACAGACCTCTACACGCTGACCAACAAGAATGGCATGGAGGTATGTGTAACCAACTTTGGCGGACGTATCGTCTCTATCATGGTACCGGACAAGGACGGCAACATGCAGGACGTAGTGATCGGCTACTCAAACATCACCGACTATGCCACCAAGCCCAGCGACTTCGGTGCATCGGTAGGTCGCTATGCCAACCGTATTGCCAATGGTGTCATCACCATCGACGATGTGGTATATGACCTTCCCAAGAACAACTTTGGCCACTGCCTGCATGGCGGTTGCACATTGGAGCCCGCTCCTATGGGTTGGCAGAACCAGGTATTCGACGTAGAGAAGGTAACCGACAATCAGATTGTACTCGTGAAGGTTAGCCCCGACGGCGAAGCTGGATTCCCCGGTAACGTGGTAGCCAAGACCACCTATACACTGACCGATGACAACGCCATCGACATCGTATGGACAGCCACCACAGACAAGAAGACTGTCATCAACCAGACCAACCACTGCTACTTCAACCTCAACGGTGACCACCAGATGTCCATCACCAACCACCTGTTGCAGCTCAATGCCGACTGCTACACTCCCGTGGACAGCACCTATATGACCACTGGTGAGATTGCTCCCGTGGCTGGCACTCCGATGGACTTCACCGCATTCAAGGAGGTAGGCAAGGAAATCACCAACTTCGACTTCGAGCAGCTGAAGAACGGTAACGGTTACGACCACAACTGGGTACTCAACACCAAGTGCGACGACACCAAGGTGTGCGCCACAGTGAAGAGCCCCGTTACAGGCATCGTACTCGATGTTTACACCAACGAGCCTGGTATCCAATTCTATTCAGGAAACTTCCTCGATGGCACTACCATCGGTAAGGATGGCAAGAGCATCAACCAGCGCACTGGTATGTGCCTGGAGACTCAGAAGTACCCCGACACTCCCAACAAGAGCCACCTCGAAGGCTGGCCTTCAGCTATTCTCGAGCCCGGCCAGGAGTACTACAGCCACTGCGTGTATAAGTTTAGCGTAGAGAAGTAAGTATATGACCCTGGAGAGCTCTGGACACTATGAGTTATCTGAAACATTAATGAAACATAAACAACATTTTATAACTAAAAACAAAATTTTATGGCATTATTAGACTGGATTGTCATTGGCTTGTTTACAGCAGCCATGATATGGATTGTAGTGAGTGTGATGAGAAAACAGAAGGACAACTCTTCTGACTATTTCTTAAGTGGACGTGATGCAACATGGATTGCCATCGGTACCTCTATCTTTGCATCGAACATCGGTTCGGAGCACCTTATAGGTTTGGCTGGCTCGGGTGCATCAAGCGGTATGGCTATGGCTCATTGGGAAATTCAAGGATGGATGATTCTTATCCTCGCCTGGGTGTTCGTACCCTTCTACGAGCGAAGTATGGTACTTACCATGCCTGAGTTCTTGGAAAAGCGTTTCAACAAGCAGTCACGCACTATCCTCACCTACATCTCGCTCATCAGCTACGTATTGACAAAAGTAGCCGTAACTGTATATGCAGGTGGTGTGGTATTCCAACAAGTATTCGGTATCGAGTCTATCACCATCTTTGGTTGGACTATCGACTTCTTCTGGGTTGCAGCCATCGGTTTGGTATTGCTTACAGCCGTATATACCATACTCGGAGGTATGGAATCTGTTTTGAAAACTTCGGTATTGCAGACTCCCATTCTGCTCGTAGGTTCGATAGTAATCCTCGTGCTCGGATTGAAGGAACTTGGCGGATGGGACAACCTGATGACCCTCTGCGATGTAACACCGGCTTATGAAGGTGCCCAAGGCACAATGATTCACTTGATGCGTGACAATAGCGACCCACAATATCCTTGGTTGGGTGCTCTGATTGGTTCGGCAGTAATCGGTTTCTGGTACTGGTGTACTGACCAGTTTATTGTACAGCGCGTACTCTCCGGTAAGGACGAGCGCGAAGCACGCCGTGGTGCCATCTTCGGTGCTTACCTGAAGTTGCTTCCCGTATTCCTGTTCCTCATCCCCGGTATGATTGCCTTTGCACTGGCCAAAGGTGCCGAGACCGGTGTATTGACTTCAGATTTGGCTCACGCCATGGCACCCGTATTGCAGAACGGTGACGTTGCTTTCCCCCTCTTGGTGGCTAAGTTACTCCCCGCAGGTTTCAAGGGCGTAGTTGTGTGCGGTATCCTCGCAGCATTGATGAGTTCACTTGCTTCATTGTTCAACTCTTCTGCTATGCTCTATACCATCGACGTTTATAAAGTGAAACATCCCGACCCCAACCCAGTAATTGCTGAGGATGGTCGCGTAACAGACTCTGAGGAGTACGGTAAGAAGCTCGTTAAGATTGGCCAGACAGCTACCGTCATCATCGTTATTCTCGGTATCCTTTGGATCCCCGTAATGAAGAGTATCGGTGATGTGCTCTATCTCTACTTGCAGGACGTACAGTCTGTACTTGCTCCTGGTATCGCAGCTGCCTTCCTCATGGGTATCTGCTGGAAGCGTGCTACTCCTAAGGGTGGACAGTGGGCTTTAATCTCAGGTCTTATCGTAGGTCTTACCCGTTTGGGTGCCAAGATTCTCTATACCAGTATCCCCGATGCTCCTGGTGGATGGTTCAAGGCTGTATTCTACGACTTCAACTGGCTGTTCTTCTGCGGATGCATGTTGGTATTCTGCTTGCTCGTCTGCTTCATCGTGAGCCTCTGCACCCAGCCGAAGCCCGAAACAGAGATCAAGGGTCTTGTATTCGGCACCTCTACTCCTGAGCAAATTGCTGCTACCAAGCGCAGTTGGAACAAGTGGGACGTTATCCATACGGTTATCATCCTCGGTATCACCGTAGCATTCTACATCTATTTCTGGTAATCACAGAAAAATGCAAGAGTACTATTCCCGACATCCAAGGTTTTACCACGCAGTAGACTGTATCATTTTCGGATTCAGCGGAGGAGAGCTTAGCCTCCTCCTGCTGAAACGAAAGTTCGATCCGGGCAAGGGTGAATGGTCACTGATGGGCGGATTCGTACAAGAGGGCGAGAGCATGGACAATGCCGCCAAGCGCGTGCTTTCTGAGCTCACCGGCCTCACCAATGTGTATATGGAGCAGGTAGGTTCGTTCGGCGAGGTCGACCGCGACCCCGGTGAGCGTGTAATCTCAACCGCCTACTATGCCCTCATCAACATCAACAACTACGACCGCCAGCTGGTAGAGGAGCACAACGCCTATTGGGTAAAGATAGACGAGGTGCCCACCCTACTCTTCGACCACCAGCAGATGGTCGACCAAGCCCGCCAGATGATGAAGACGCAGGCAGCCACAAAGCCTATCGGCTTCAACCTGCTGCCCGAGCTTTTCACCCTCACCCAATTGCAGAGCCTCTACGAGGCCATCAATGGTGAGCCTATGGATAAGCGGAACTTCAGAAAGCGTGTAGCCGAGATGGACTATATAGAGAAAACCAAGCTCATCGACAAGACCTCGTCGAAGCGCGGTGCATCGCTCTATAAGTTCAACCAAGAGGACTACAAGAAATCACTTAAATTTAAATTATAATACGCACGCGCGTACATATTTAATATGGAGATAAAAGGAGTTAAATGGAGATAACTACTTTAACCTCCAACAACAAACAACCATTATGTTAGAAGAACTCAAACAAAAGGTATTTCAAGCCAACCTCGACCTTGTGAAGCAGGGTCTGGTAATCTTCACATGGGGCAACGTATCAGGTATCGACCGCGAAAAGGGACTCGTAGTCATCAAGCCCAGCGGCGTGAGCTACGACGACATGAAAGCCTCTGACATGGTAGTGGTAGACCTGCATACTGGCGAGGTAGTAGAGGGCGACCTCAACCCCTCATCAGACACTCCTACCCACCTCGTGCTCTACCGTGCCTTCCCCAACATACAGGGTGTCGTACACACCCACTCCACCTATGCCACCGCATGGGCACAAGCCGGCAAGGACATCCCCAACATCGGCACCACACATGCCGACTACTTCTACAAGGATATCCCCTGCACCGACGACATGACCAAGGCCGAGGTAGAGGGCGAGTATGAGCTGGAGACAGGCAACGTCATCGTGAAGCGTTTCGAGGGCATCAACCCCGACCACACCCCCGGCGTGCTGGTAAAGAACCACGGTCCCTTCTCATGGGGTACCAGTCCAGCCAATGCCGTGTACAACGCCAAGGTGATGGAGCAGTGTGCCAAGATGGCCTACATCTCATTCACACTCAACCCCGACACGACGATGAACCCGCTCCTCATCGAGAAGCACTACAACCGTAAGCATGGTCCTAATGCCTACTATGGCCAGAAAGGACAGAAACATTGATAAACAAACCAACTAATATTAACCGAGATAAGCGAGGATGCGGTCATGCGAAGTATTAATTCTCCATTATCCATTCTCCATTATCCATTAAACTAAAGAGCTATGTTTGAAAATTATGAAATTTGGTGGGTCACAGGTGCCCAGCTGCTTTATGGTGGCGAAACAGTTAAAATAGTAGACGGACACTCAAGAGAGATGGTTGATGGCCTCAACAACAGCGGCATCATCCCCATCAAGGTAGTGTACAAAGGCACAGCCAACTCATCCAAGGAGGCTGAGGCAGTGATGAAGGCTGCCAACAACGATGAGAAGTGTATCGGTATCATCACATGGATGCACACCTTCTCACCCGCCAAGATGTGGATCAAAGCCCTGCAGACCCTGCAGAAGCCCCTCCTCCACTTCCACACACAGTACAACGCCGAGATTCCCTGGGAGACCATCGACATGGACTTCATGAACCTCAACCAGTCGGCTCACGGCGACATCGAGTTCGGCCACATCTGCACTCGCATGCGTGTACCCCGCAAGGTGGTTTGCGGCTACTGGAAGAGCCAGGAGGCACAGGAGAAGATTGCCGTATGGGCACGCGTAGCAGCCGGTGTTGCTGATGCCAAGAACGTACGCTGCCTCATGTTCGGTATGAACATGAACAACGTAGCCGTTACCGATGGCGACCGCGTAGAGTTTGAGCAGCGCATGGGCTACCATGTAGACTACTACCCCGTATCTTCACTCATGGAGTACCTCAAGAAGGTGACCGACGCCGAGGCCGACGCACTCGTTGAGGAGTACAAGAAGGAGTACGAGATCAAGATCGACGAGAGTGGCGAAGAGGTATACTGGGAGAAGGTGAAGAACGCTGCCAAGGCCGAGATAGCCCTGCGTCGCGTACTCGCCGACGAGGGTGCAACAGCCTTCACCACCAACTTCGATGACCTGGGCGATGCCGACATCAACGATCCTAACTTCGTAGGCTTCGACCAGATTCCTGGTCTCGCCTCACAGCGCCTCATGGCCGAGGGTATCGGTTTCGGTGCCGAGGGCGACTGGAAGACCGCTTGCCTCTGCCGCACACTCTGGGTTATCCAGAACGGCATGCCTATCGGTTGCTCATTCCTCGAGGACTACACCCTCAACTTTGCCGGCGACCGCTCATCTTGCCTCCAGAGCCACATGCTCGAGATCTGTCCGCTCATCGCCGTTGACAAACCCAAGCTCGAGGTACACCACCTTGGCATCGGTATCCGCAAGCAGCAGACCGCCCGCCTCGTGTTCACCTCTAAGGTAGGTCGTGGTATCAAGGCTACCGTTGTAGACCTCGGCAACCGCTTCCGCCTCATCTCTCAGGAGGTTGAGTGCATCGAGCCGAAGCCCATGCCCAACCTTCCCGTGGCATCAGCCCTCTGGATTCCCCAGCCCACCTTCGAGATTGGTGCCGGTGCATGGATCCTCGCAGGCGGTACCCACCACAGCGCCTTCTCTTACGACATCACCGAGGAGTACTGGGAGGATTTCGCAGAGATCGTAGGCATCGAGTACATCAAGATCAACAAGGACACCACCATCAGCAACTTCAAGCAGGAGCTCCGCAACAACGAGCTGTACTACATGCTGAATAAGGCGCTGAAATAATAATTTAAGTATCTAAGGAGATAAAGGGAGTTAAATGCCAAATGTTTAGGAGATAAAGGAAGTTAAATGGAGGTAAATGGAGTTAAACGCCAACCTTTAGGTCGCCGCCCGTAGGGGCCAAAGGCAAATGTTGCATCGCTGACAAAACTATTGGCCTTTATCTCCCTAAAGAGCGAAGCGATAACTCCTTTTAAGTACCTTTAACTCCCTAAAAAATAACTCCTCTACCCCTTTATAAGGTATCTCCCTTTATCTCCTTTAACTCCTACAAATAAACTTACCATCCTATGAGTTTAACAGCAAAACAAACCATCGAATCGGGCAAGGCCATCCTCGGCATCGAGTTCGGTTCAACACGTATAAAGGCGGTACTTATCGACCAGGAGAACAAGCCCATCGCACAGGGCAGCCACACTTGGGAAAACCAGCTTGTCGACGGCCTTTGGACCTATAGCGTAGAGGCCATCTGGTATGGCCTGCAAGACTGCTATGCCGACCTCCGCAAGAATGTCAACGAGCTCTACGACACCGAGATCGAGACCCTTGCCGCCATCGGCTTCAGTGCCATGATGCACGGCTACATGGCATTCGACAAGAACGAGAAGATTCTCGTTCCCTTCCGCACATGGCGCAACACCAACACCGGTCAGGCCGCAGCAGCCCTGTCAGAGCTGTTCGTATACAACATCCCCTTGCGCTGGAGCATCTCGCACCTCTACCAGGCCATCCTCAACAACGAGGAGCACGTGGCCGACATCGACTTCCTCACCACCCTCGCCGGCTATGTACACTGGCAGGTGACAGGCGAGCGCGTATTGGGTGTGGGCGATGCTTCAGGTATGATTCCCGTTGACCCCGCCACCAAGAACTATTCTGCCGAGATGGTCAGCAAGTTTGACAACCTCGTAGCACCCAAGGGCTACAGCTGGAAGCTCACCGACATCCTTCCCAAGGTATTGCTCGCAGGCCAGAACGCAGGCTTCCTCACCCCCGAAGGCGCCAAGAAGCTCGACGTATCGGGCAAGCTCAAGGCAGGCATCCCCGTATGTCCTCCCGAGGGCGACGCAGGCACCGGCATGGTAGCCACCAACGCCGTGAAGCAGCGCACAGGTAACGTATCGGCAGGTACCTCATCCTTCTCGATGATTGTGCTGGAGAAAGACCTCTCCAAGCCCTACGAGATGATCGATATGGTCACCACCCCCGACGGAAGCCTCGTGGCCATGGTACACTGCAACAACTGTACCTCCGACCTCAACGCCTGGGTCAACCTCTTCAAGGAGTACCAGGAGCTCATGGGCATCCCCGTAGACATGAACGAGATCTACGGCAAGCTCTACAACCACGCCCTCACCGGCAATGCCGACTGCGGAGGCCTCATATCCTACAACTACATCTCCGGTGAGCCCATCACCGGTATGGAAGAGGGTCGCCCCATGTTTGTACGCTCAGCCGGCGACAAGTTCAACCTCGCCAACTTCATGCGTGCCCATCTGCATGCATCGGTAGGTGTGCTCAAGATAGGCAACGACATCCTCTTCAACGAAGAGAAGATCCGTGTCGACCGCATCACCGGCCACGGTGGCCTGTTCAAGACCAAGGGTGTAGGTCAGCGCATCCTCGCAGCAGCCATCAACTCGCCCATCTCCGTGATGGAGACCGCCGGTGAAGGTGGTGCTTGGGGTATGGCACTGCTCGGCTCCTACCTGGTGAACAACCCCAAGGGCATGTCTCTCGAAGACTATCTCGAGGAGGTAGTATTCGGTGGCAACACCGGCGAGGAGATTGCTCCCACCAAGGAAGAGGTAGCCGGCTTCAACGCCTACATCGAGAACTACAAGGCCTGCCTGCCCATCGAGGCTGCAGCCGTAAAGGCCAAGAAGTAATTCATCAGGAGCTTAGGAGGCTGCATAGCCTCACTCCTATAGATCCAACAATAATCAGAGGTCAACGCCCAAGGTGTTGGCCTCTGATTGGCTCTAATTCATAATTATACAGTTGGTCCCCTCGGCACATCAAGCACCGAGGGGACCAACTTACTCCATTACCTCCGAATAAATCCCATGCAATTTGAAGAGGTGGGCGTGCTTTAATGTGTCCCCACTGACGCATAAAATACCCCCAAAGTTTAGGTAAAAAACTTTGGGGGGTGTTAGTTAAGTGATGACTGCTTTCGTCGGCTAGAAACAGTTTTTCAATCTCTTGCTTAGAATCTGTTTGGGATTATATTTAGAGTTTAATTGAGAATTATTATTGAATAGATATAACTTTTCTGATTGCAGCAAATAGTAGTCTATTTGCAAAAGCAGAGAAGGGAAAGGTGCCAAGAAAAAACTCAACTAAACTCAAAATCTAATTCTAATAACCCATTAACGGTAAAATCAAAACTGACTCTTATTGTCTGAGGTGAGCTTCTGGCCTTGATACTCACCGGTAAGGGTGCGCAGGAAGGCTACGATTGACGCTACCTCGGTATCGTCGAGTTCTACGTCGCACTGGTAGAGTGCCATGTCGCGCACGGCCTCTTCCATGGTGGCACGGGTGCCGTCGTGATAGTAGGGCCAGGTGAGCTCTATGTTGCGCAGGCCAGGCACCTTGAAACGATGGCGGTCGCGCTCGTCCTGAGTCTGCTTGTAGCGACCGTTGTCCTCCTCGGTGAGCTCTGTGCCGCGTGCCTCGAAGTAGTGTTGGCGCAATCCCATCAGCTCGTATGACTCGCCACCCAGGTTGGCGCCCACATGGCAGGTGGCGCAGTTGTTGGCCTTGAACAGTTCATAACCGTGAAGTTCGTCGGCGGTGAGTGCTTCGCTATTGCCCAGCAGCCATTGGTCGAACTTGGAGTTGGGGGTCACCAGCGTGCGCTCGAACTCCTCAATGGCATCGGTGATGTTGGCCTCGGTGATGCCATCGGCATAGAGGGCACCGAACTCCTCCATATAGTGTTTGTCCTCAGCGAGCTTGGCTATGATCTCGTCGAAAGAGGTAGAGGCCATCTCCACGGGGTTGAGGGGAGGTCCGGCAGCCTGCTCGGCGAGGGTCTTGGCACGGCCATCCCAGAACTGCACGAAGTTGTATACGGCATTGTAGGTCGTGGGGGCATTCACGCCGCCCAAGCTGCCTGCTACGCCCTTCGAATACTGGAGGTTGTCCACACCACCGGTGTTAAGGCCATGGCATGAGGCACACGACACGGTGTTGTCGACAGACAGGCGTGTGTCGTGATAAAGATCGTAGCCGAGGGCCACCTTACGCTGGTCAACGTCGGGGTTTGCCATGATGGGGCGTACGGGTTCGCCTGCACGCTCTCCAGTGAGGCCATCATCGTAGTAGGCCATGCGGTAGTCGCGTGCCCATGCGGCAATCACAGATGCCTTCGCGTCGGTCATCTGGCTACCCCAGTGCACGAGGTAATACTCGGCCATGGGCATGCGCTTGTCCAGCGCCACCTTTTCTATCTTGGCCACATCGACAGGGTTGAGCGTGGCACCCTCTTTCAGCTTGGCCATGGCACCTTCGATGTCATAGGCACGATAGCCCTCCTCGATGTCCTTCATCACCATATCGCCCGCAACGGGAACATGGGCATAGAACGGCACCTTGGGATCTGCACTGTGGCAGCTTGCGCAACCACCCTTCTCCAGGATAGCCAAGACACGTGCCTCGGGAGACAACTCCTCGGAGGGCACCGTGAGCATTGCACGATAGGCGATGAATCCACCTACCAGAAGCAGCAATGCGACAATGATCAGATACTGACCTCTTCTTTGCTTTTTCATAATCTTTTGCTTTTAATGGTTAATATTTTTAGTTTCGCTTGCTCAACTTTAATTTGGGAGTTAAAGGGAGATAAATGAAGTTAAATGCCAATACCGCAATTATGCGAGAGCAAAGATTGCTTGCAGGCTCTGCCGAGCTGTCGCGGTATCAACAAAGTTAAATGCTCTTACGCGCGAAAAGACTATCGGCCTTTATCTCCCAAGCGCGGAGCGCTATCTCCTTTTGGCTCCATTTAACTCCATACATCCAGTTTTTATCTCCATAAAATCATCTCCATTTATCTCCATAAAATCATCTCCCTTTAATAACTATGCACACTTGTCGCTGCCGAGGGCAGGTAGTTGACGCCATACCAACACATCTGCAGTGCCACGAAGCCCAGCAGGATGATGGTGTGGTATATCCATCGGCGCGAGGTGTTCATCACGCTGGGGGCGAGATGGATGGCAATGAGGTACAATCCCCATGTGGCAGCGGCCCATGACTCCTTGGGGTCCCAACTCCAATAGGCTCCCCATGCATCCTTGGCCCACAAAGCACCCGTGAGCATGCCTACCGAGAGGAAGGCCAGGCCAGCATAGAGTAGTCTCTCGATGGCCAGGTCCATGTCGGTGCTCTTGCGCACCAGGGCCACCACTGAGAGCAGTGTGGCACATCCGAGCAGGGAATAGGAGAACATGTATACAGACACATGAGGCACAAACCACAGACTCTGCAGGGCAGGCATCAGGGTCTGGTCATGAATCTCGGGCTTGGCGATGTTGATGATGATGAATACTCCCGCAAGCACGGTGGCGAACAGCATGATCCATCGGTAGTGCCAGCGCGAATAGGTAAACAGGCCCGACACCAGGATGAAGAAGGAGTACCACAGGCGCGTCTCGCCCATCGTCCGCAAAGGGGGCCGTTCGAGGGTGGCCCACAGCAAGATGATGAAGCCACCCATGGCGAGAATGGCAACCGTCATCGTGGCTATGGCCACGGTGCTGCGTTCTTTCTTCATCACCGCCCAAATGGACGCTGTGGCCGCAATCAGCATCACAATACCTGCCCACAAGGGGAATATATTCCAGCCCATGTTTTAGATTTCTGAATTATGAATTTTGAATTCTGAATTACTATCCGGATGGTAAATTGTCAAATAATCAAATGGTAAATAAATTGTAAATCGTCAAATTGTAATTTTTTAGTTTTTCGTCTTCGTTTTCACTCACTCGCTCGAAGAGCGTTTACTAATTCAGAATTCATAATTCACAATTCAGAATTAGATAACGGTCCTTGGATAAAGAGCAGCATGGCGCCCGCAAGCAGCATGATGATGCCCGCTGCCGACACCCATTGCCATGGCTCGCTGACGATCTCAAGGATAGCATATCGCTCTCCCGAGGGCGAGGTGGAAAAGCTGACAAGATATATCTTTTCGCTTATCGTCCGTGCATAGGGGTGGTTGACTCGCAATGTTACCATCGTGCCATCGACCATAATCTGTGCCTCGTAGTGCGTGGGGGTGCCGTTTTCGGCCTCTTCGATGCTGAAGTCCTTCAGCTCGAGGGTATAGGGCAAGCGTCTCTCTTCGCCCTCCATAGTATAGGCTTCGTTGGAGGGATAACGCTGCACAGGAGCGCGCAGCTGCTCACGGTCGGGTGCTCCCCAAAAGCCGGCTCCGAGTGCCAGGAACAAACCGATGTGTGCCAGGCAGAAACGCCATCGTAGGCCCTTCCCATTGCGCCAGCCACGTAGGATGACAAATTGCAGATGGCTCAGCACGAACAGGAGCGAACACACCGTGGGCCATGCCGTCGACGAAGGCTTGAGCTGCAGCCCCAGTGTAATGCCAATCGCAGCAATCAGGGCAAGAGACAGCCATGTAGCTTCGCGCGAAAGCATGAATCGAGCACAGGCATTGTGGGCTCTGCCGCGATACATCATCGCCATCAGCATCATCCACAAGGCCAGCACCAAGACATTGAGCGGAAAACGGAACAGGCCTACCGGGAAACTCCCGAAGCAGACCTCGACAAGAAAAGACAAAGCAATCACTACGCCTACCATGCAGACGCCTCCGAGGTGCTGAAATCTGTTGTTCTTTGTCAATGTCTTCATAACTCGTGATAAAGGTAGTTATTTTTTTTGAAATAAATAGTATGCTGATGAGGAAAAAGAGATTCGGCAACGATATAACTGCAGTCCCAAGCCTAAAATCACTCTCCATACATCCACGCTCTCATCTCTTTGATTCGGCCACTTGTAATGTATTCATCACATGCCATCATCTTATCAATGATACATTTTCGGCTTTCTGTTTCGAATTATAAAAAAATGCCATATCTTTGTAGTAAATATGAGAATTAATCTGTTTTTAAGTCTTAAATACATTTATTATGAAGAAACACCTCCTCCCCCTCCTCCTGAGCATCCCCATGCTCATGAGTGCTGAGAACCTCAGTGTCAACAGCCCCGACGGCAACCTCAAGGTGACCCTCTCGGACAACGATGGCAAGCTTTCATACACGGTTACGTACAAGGAGCACAGCATCATCGAGTCGTCACCGCTCGGTCTCATGACCAATGTGGGCGACTACACACAGGGTGCCAAGTTGGCCAAGCAAGAGACCAGCGCCATCGACGAGCGCTACACGCTCAACCGCACCAAGAAGAGCGACATCCACTACGTGGCCAACCAGCTCGTGGCTACCTACCGCTACCCCGAGCGCCGCGCCATGCAGGTGGTGTTCAACGTGAGCAACAACGACATTGCCTTCCAGTACCGCCTCATGCCCATCGGCGAGACCGTTTGTGCAGTGGTCAACAGCGAGGCCACCGGCTTCGACTTCCCCGAAGGTACCACCACCTTCCTTACTCCGCAGTCGGACCCCATGATTGGCTGGAAGCGCACCAAGCCCAGCTACGAAGAGGAGTACGTGCCCGATGAGCCCATGGGCACACCATCGAAGTATGGCCGCGGCTACACCTTCCCTGGTCTCTTCCACATCGGCGACTGCTGGGCACTCGTATCAGAGACTGGCGTCACCAGCGAGTACTGCGGCTCACGCCTGAGCGAGGGCACCAAGGACGGCCTCTACACCATCGCCTACCCCATGGAGGGCGAGAACAACGGCTTCGGCAGCACGGGCGCACAGATAGCCCTGCCCAGCGCTACCCCTTGGCGCACCATCACCGTGGGCGACAACCTCAAGCCTATCGTGGAGACCACCATCCCCTTCGACGTGGTGAAGCCCCTCTACGAGCCCTCTATCGACTATAAGTTTGGCCGCAGCACCTGGCACTGGATGATTTGGGACGACGCATCGTGCAACTACGACGACGTGAAGAAGTTCATCGACCTTGCCTCTGAGATGGGTTGGGAATATACCCTCATCGACGGTCTGTGGGACAAGCAGATTGGCTACGACAAGATTGAAGAGCTCATCCGTTACGCCATCAGCAAGGGTGTAGAGCCCTTCCTCTGGTACAATTCAAACGGCTCATGGAGCGATGCCCCACAAGGTCCGCACGACCGCATGAGCAACCCCATCGCCCGCAAGGAAGAGATGAAGTGGATGAAGAAGATGGGCGTGAAGGGTATCAAGGTAGACTTCTGGGCAGGCGACAAGCAGGAGACCATGCGCCTCTACGAGCAGGTGCTCTCCGACGCCAACGAATATGGCATCATGTGTATCTTCCACGGCTGCACCCTACCCCGCGGCTGGGAGCGCATGTACCCCAACTACATCGGTAGCGAGGCCGTATTGGCATCAGAGAACCTCAAGTTCAACCAGCACTTCGACGATGTAGAGGCCTACAACGCCTCACTGCACCCCTTCATCCGCAATGCCGTGGGCAGCATGGAGTTTGGCGGCACCATCCTCAACGAGCGCCTCAACCGCGGCAACGACGGTGGCACCTACCGCCGCACCAGCGACAACTTCCAGCTCGCCACTGCCATCCTCTTCCAGAACCCCGTACAGATGTTTGGCCTCTGCCCCAACAACCTTGAGGATGCTCCTGCCGAGGCTATGAACTTCATGCGCAACGTGCCCACCACCTGGGACGACACCCGCTTCATCGACGGCTATCCCGGCAAGTACGTCATCCTGGCACGCCGCCATGGCGACCAGTGGTACGTGGCAGCCATCAACAACACCGGCGAACCCCTCAAGGTAGAGGTCGACCTCAGCTTCTTCAAGGGTTCATCGGCCACCTACTACTACGACGAGAAAGACCTCGCCTTCGCAGTCAAGGACATCAAGTTCAAGAAAAACAAGAAGGTGAAGCTCAACATTCCCCACAACGGCGGCAACGTCATCGTGGAGAACAAGGAGTATAGCGGCAACCCCATCCTCCCCGGCTTCCATGCCGACCCCGAGGTGCTCTACTCCAACAAGACCGGTCGCTACTACATCTACACCACCACTGACGGACAGCCCGGCTGGGGTGGCTGGTACTACACCTGCTTCTCATCGGACAACCTCGTCGACTGGCGCTTCGAGAGCATCAACTTTGACGTGCGCGAGCAGACCTCTTGGGCTGGCGGCAATGCCTGGGCACCTGCCTGCATAGAGAAAAGAGTCAACTATGAATACAAGTACTACTTCTACTTCAGCGGCGATGCAGGCCGTGAGAAGGGTAAGGCCATCGGCGTAGCCGTAGCCGACAACCCCGAAGGTCCCTACACCGACGCACTGGGCAAGCCCCTCGTGGACTTCCGTCCTGAGGGTCAGAACCACGGTCAGCAGATCGACGTCGACGTCTTCACCGACCCCGACACCGGCATCAGCTACCTCTACTGGGGCAACGGCTACATGGCCGGTGCCGAGCTCAACAACGACATGATCAGTCTCAAGGAGGGTAGCGTCACCCTGATGACACCCAAGGGCGGCACCCTGCGCGACTACGCCTTCCGCGAGGCCCCCTACGTATTCAAGCGCAACGGCCTGTACTACTTCCTCTGGAGTGTCGACGACACCGGTTCGCCCAACTACCACGTAGCCTACGGCACCTCCACCTCGCCCCTCGGCCCCATCGAGGTTGCCGATGAGCCCGTCATCCTCATCCAGCGCCCCGAGGAGGAGATCTATGGTCCTGCGCACAACAGCGTATTGCAGATTCCCGGCAAGGACGAGTGGTACATCGTATACCACCGCATCAACAAGAACTACATCGCCCGCGACAAGGGTCCCGGCTGGCACCGCGAGACCTGTATCGACCGCATGGAGTTCCTGCCCGACGGACGCATTAAGCCCGTAGTCCCCACACATCAGGGTGTGAAGGCGATAAAGTAAGTTTTTGAGTCTGGCTCAAATCCGACTAAGAGACTCATGCCCCAATAATAGAAAAGAGCAGCCCCGCGCTGCTCTTTTTCACAAAGCCAGCAACCCATAAATCACAACCGATAAATCATAAATCTACTCATGACCGAAAAAGACAAGATGCTGCGTCAGCTCATGTACGACGCCAACTACGACCAAGAGCTCATAGCCGAGCGCCAGCAAGCCAAGGAGCTCTGCTACGACTACAACCACCTGCGCCTCTCCGACGAAGCCAGTCAGCGAGCCCTCATACAGCGCCTGCTGGGCAGCAGCAAGGAAACCTTCTGCATCCTTGCCCCCTTCTGGTGCGACTACGGCTATAACATCGAGATAGGCGACAACTTCTTTGCCAACCACAACACCGTCATCCTCGATGCCGCCAAGGTCACCTTTGGCGACAACGTCTTCATAGCCCCCAACTGTGGCTTCTACACTGCGGGCCACCCCATCGACACCGAGCGCCGCAACCAAGGCCTCGAGTATGCCTACCCCATCACCGTGGGCGACAATGTATGGATAGGTGGCGGTGTGCAAGTGATGCCTGGTGTCACCATCGGCTCCAACGTAGTCATTGGTGGTGGCTCCGTAGTGGTGCACGACATCCCCGACAACTCCGTAGCCGTGGGCAACCCCTGCCGCGTGATCAGAGCCATCACCGAAGCCGACAAGCACAAGTCGTGGGACAGAGGATAGGATTAACGATTAACGTGTAACGATTAACGATTAACGTGAAACGTGTAACGAAAGCCTATAAAGGGCTTTTCGTTTTTCATCTGCCACCGTCCGCCAATAACATGCAATACACTAATATGCATATAGTTATTGGCGGATACTTTGTACAATAATCCACGTTGATTGGCAACCACAGATTACTCGGATTACACAGATTGTTAACACCTAATTACAAGGTAATATAGGAGTGTTCCCAAACAGGTTGTCCGGCTGTCCTTGTCGTCCACAACACATTGTATACCAATAAATAAACAAGGACAACCCAGGTTGTCCTCGGGCTGTCCCTGTTTTAATTTGCATCTTTCATATTTTCAATAGAAAAGTGCTTGCAAAAGTGCTTGTATTTTCTTAAATTTGTAACTGCATTTGTATGCTATTGATGGCGACCATTCGCGCACATGCTCGCCATCAATCACGCACATGGTCGCGACCATTATCGCGGATGGTAGCCGTCACGAAATAGAAAACTTAGATAAAAATATGAGAAAGACAAAAGCAACGAAGAAGAGTGGTACCATAGCGTACCAGTTAAACCCGAGGTTTGACTTGCAGGGAGAAGCCACTGAGAAGAATCCCTTGATGGGTGTGAGCATTGTGCCTACCACCCCTGTGACCACCAAAGAGATGGCCGAGCGCATAGGCTACGCCACCAGCGTCAACAAGACCGATGTGGTGGCCGTACTCAGCGCCCTCGGCCACGAGCTGAGTCGCGCACTGCTCGATGGACGCACGGTGCAAGTGGATGAGATAGGCTCGTTCAACGTGAAGTTGGGCCTGAAAGAGAGGAAGTATCTTGACGACCGCGTCACCCACCACGACATCGAGGTCAAGGGCATCAGCTTCCGCCCCTGCAAGGAGCTGAAGGAGGCCATGCGTGGTGCCGATATTGTGAGTGGAGGCCATGCCGTGCGCACCCTGTTCACCCGCGAGATTGCCGAGAAGCGCCTTCGCGCCTTCTTTGAGGAGCACCCCTACATCTACCGCTCACAGATGGAGGCCATCTGCGAGTGCTCCACCTACCTTGCCACGAAGTACCTCAACCTGTTCGTCGAGGAGGGCCGCCTCCGTGCCCTCGGTCGCAAGAACAGCCGCTTCTATGCACCGGCATCGGAAGGTTTCTGAAGAATAGCGACAGACATTATGACCAAACTGCAAGGACAACCTCGGGACACCCCCGGTTGTCCTTGCTTATATACAGGAATACAACCCATTACACCCGACAAGGACAACCGGACAACCTATTCGGGAAGAGCGGTTTATAGTTAAGGGTCATCGATACTACAGCAATGATGTCATATATAACGGGATGTACACCATCCCATCTTTGACCTCTACGTCTTTTGTGTGAACAACATAGGGAGTCGCAAGGTACTGGCCAAACTTGTTGATACACTTCTTGATAGATGTGAGTGTATAATTAGTACTACTCTTGACCTCAATAGGCGAGATGTTGTGCCGTGATGTCACACTCTCTTTTTGTATGAGAAAGTCTATTTCCATACGATTGCTGGCTTCGACCTTATCATAGCTGCTATAAAAGAAGAGTTTATGCCCAGCTGTCCTTAGCATCTGTGCCACCACATTCTCTACCAGCATACCTTCGTTAATTTCTAATTTTTCAAACATCAGTTTCTGATACACCTCTTGCTTGACGATACCTCGTGCATCAAATGCCATTGAAATCAGTAGTCCTGTGTCACAAAAGTAGCACTTGAGTGTGGTGCGTTCTTCGTTAAGCTGAAGTCCGATATTGGGAGCAGTTGTATTATAGCATATATTGGCCAAGCGTGCATCGCCCAGCCAAAAGAACGCCTCGTCATAGTCACGCATTTTGGCATCACTGCTTACTTCAGACAAGCGAAATTTCTTCTCACTCTTCTGCAATTGGCCAGGTATTGCTTCAAAAAGTGAAGATACGCGTGCCGTAGCGCTACCTCCATACTTCTTGATGTCGTTGCGATAAAGGCGCAATATCTGTCTCTTCACAGCGTCAACCTTATCAAAATCCTTTGTCTTCACATATTCAACCACGGCTTGAGGCATACCGCCGACAATCATATATTGACGAAAGTAGCGCATCGCCTCTCGGTGAAAATCCCCCATAGGTCTCCGCTGCTCGAACTGCCGTTTTATGTAGTCCATCATCATTTCATCTCCCATGGCCCACATAAATTCCTCGAAGTCCATAGGGTACATATCTATACCATCTTCTTCAGAAGGAATCACTATATCGGCCACATTTTTCTTTATGGAAATGAGCGAGCCTGTCTCGATATAGTCGAAACGATGGTCCTCAACCAATGCCTTTATGGCCTCTCTAGCACGAGGACATTTCTGCACTTCATCAAATATGATGATAGACTTGCGCGGAGTGAGCCGCGTCTTGTAATGTAGTTGAATGTTCTGCAGTAATGTGTCTACATCCTCCAAATACTCGTCAAACCACTCCCTCACTCGAGTCGGCGCTTTACTGAAGTCTATGAGGATATAAGATTCGTATTCGTTCTTTGCAAACCTCTCTGCTATGTAGCTCTTCCCGATGCGTCGTGCACCCTCTATCAAGAGGGCTGTAGACCCGTTTTTCTCCTGTTTCCATTGGAGCAGCTTGTCGTAGATTTTTCGTCTCATATGCACCATTCTTAAGTTTTTCAAAATAGCGGCTCTACACCTTTCCGCGATTTTTAGACAGTGCAAATATACACCTTTCCGCGATTTCTTGCAACAAAAAAGGTTTCATTCATGCCAGATATATAAAAAATATGGAAAGAAGCGTTTTTTCTTACACTTGTACCGCGTTTTGAAACAACGTGGGCATAACTTTGCATTACTAACCTCAAAAACGACAAAGGTATGGACAAGAAGAAGAAGTATTTCATGGATTGCCACCTGGCAGGGCGTATGTATCACGATGCTGATGCCGACGCGGTATGAAAGCGTCGGTTGCGACGAAGGGAGGTTTATCTCCCCAGAGGAGTCTTATCAACTCAAGGTGGGCACCAAGCTACGCCTCGTGCGCGAAGCCGACAATCGGCACGACCCCAATGCAGTGGCTGTGATGTATGACAACAAAGAGACGGACGAAGCGGTACTCATCGGCTACATCCCCGGCACCGACAATGAGCAACTTGCCATCCTCCTCGACATGGGATGGACACACCTCTTCGAGTGCTGCATCTGCCAAGTCAACCCCGAGGCGCACCCCGAACGTCAGATACACTTGACCACCAAGGTGAAGAGAAACAAGGAGAATTGAGAATTGAAAATTGAGAATTGAAAGTGACCATCCGGATGGGCAACACTAAACACTAAACTCTAAACACTAAACTCTGCACTATTATGGAACAGAAGAAACGTATTTATGTGAACACCAAGCAAGTGAAGAAACACTCCGAAGCACTGGATTATTTGCTAAGGAACGAGGAATATATTATTATGGAGGATTGACATATATAGGAATAGCCCCCACTTGGTAGAGGAAGGATGTGTGGAACGTTTCCAGCGCGAAAGCCCTGATGAGTGGTTCGACTCCACCGCCAAGTGGCCTATTCCTATTACTTTCCTGTGAGATGCTTGCAGATACAGATTATACTTTTTAACTTTGGGGCAAAAGAAATAAAAAAATACACCTCTTGCAAAGAATGGCACAATACAAACAATCTGAAATCACCAATATTTATTGGGCTTCAAACGAAGGATTCAAAGGAGGACGAGACCCTTTAGGTATTCAAAATAGTTCTATCGCGACCTATAGTAAATTGCTCCCTGGCTTAACAAATCTTACTATGCACATTCGTTATTACAGCCTTTATTGTTGGCTTCTTAGCGAATTTGACAAACTCGAGAAAGCAGGAGAGGTAACTTTGCACCAATATAATTTCATTCGTCGTGCAGAATTGGCAATGGCTCTAATTATGAGAGGCCGAGGCATTGGGGCCATTGTTGGTGCTATGTTTGTTGCACAAGAAAGATATAAGTTGGCGGATGATGGAGTATACGACATTGCAGATGGTGCAGATTATGAATCCCAAGATAAATACTGGAGTTTTAAAAGTGGGGCTCTTGGACAGTACTATGCAGGTTCACTTATTTATTATGAGCTTGTAAAAATAGAAGAAGGACGCTTTTATCTTCGTAATAAAGGAAAAGAATTAGCAGAAGCTGTACGCAAAAGCATAAAAGAAGATGTCCGCGAATTGTTTATTGAATGCATCTTAGATGGTGAATTGTCAGATTATGAGATAGTAGAATTAGAATCTTTAGGCATTCATCGTATTATCTTAGGATCTGAAGAATGGCATTATCTCAACCATTTGCTCACAAAAAACGATGGAGAATCATCCTTGAGAAAAGAAACTATATCATTATTGCTGAGTGATATGTCAAAAGGTATCAAGGTGCAAGACTTTGTAAGGAATCGCTTTATGCAAGTGAATAAAAGCATAGATAATCATGCCTCTTTTGGATGGTATTTCTACTATTTATGCGAAGCATTGCACTATTGTATAGATTTTTTCTTCTGTTTTATATTAGACCAGATAAAAGAGCTACACAACCCACCTATGGACACACTTGTGCAAAGCCTTGTAGGATCGGCATCATCATCTATGAATGAACCTTATTCATCTCTTGGTGAATGGAGAACAAATATTGACGAAAGCATTAACGAATTATACGACGAGTTAAAAAGAGATGTTAATACCCACAACTACCTTGAAGCTTCCGTATGCGCGACAAAACTATTGCTACGACTTTACACGGAGTTTGAAACAAACAAAACCTCTATTTTAAAGTTCGAAAGCGAGAATGATTTAAGACGACAACGCGGTATTTTGAGCGAGGGAATAAGAATGTATGTAGAACGCTACTTGAATTATTCCATCCCCCTATTCATAGAATCATTGATAATACAAATAATGCAAGAGCATATTGTAGTAGCTATTGCAAAAATGGGTAAAAATAATTCTGACTTAAGAAAATTCATACACGAAGACGGGCGAGTTATCTTAGTAGAACAACGATATCCTGTAGAAACTTCACCTAGAATAGATTCTTTATTCAACTTCTTGCAAGATATGAATTATATTGATTCTGAGAACAAGTTAACGAATGTTGCTTTAGATTTTATTGCAGATTATGGAAAAGAATGAGCATGCTATATTACTAGACATTCCTAGTGGAGGAAAAAATGGGAAATACCATTCCGCGGTATTGACCACTTATGCCATAGATTTAATTCATTTTGACAATCAATTGTTGAATATGCTCCATCGAAAGCAAATATGTAGTATAAATGTATTTGCTGATTCTCATCAAATGGACAAATCTATGGAATATGTATCCCCTATCTATATGAAAAATATTGGAAAGGATTACTCTATTACAAGTACGAATTCTATAGGAGCATTCCACCCTAAAATCAATTTCTTTGTTGGAGACGAGGCTGTACTTGTTGTATTTGGTACAGGAAATCTAACCGTATGTGGACATGGGAAGAACCATGAAGCTTTTACAGGCTTTATGATAGACGAAACAAACACTTGTCATAGACCTCTCATTGAGGAATGTTGGAGATACATTACCCAATTTGCAAAACAAAGTGGAGAGTTTGAACGCAATAGGATTATTAAAGAAGTTCCTGAAAACTGCACTTTCTTAGACTCATCTTTTCAAATCACCCCTCATAGTATGTGCAAGGTTCAAGAGGGATTAAACGCGGCTCTACTATACAATGATTCTAAGTATGGTATACTACAACAAATCACCACAATAATACCCTTAAATGAGGTTCAAAGTATCACCATTCTTAGCCCATATTTTGATGAAGACGGAGAATCTTTGACTACAATATCTCAAATATGCCCTAATGCAAGCATTAACATTCTCATTCATGAAAACTGTGCGCTACCACCATGCAAGTTGCCTGAAAATAAAAGAATTGTCTTTTATGATTTCAATGAGACTAAAAGAGGCAAAAACACCTTTAAGACATTCGAAAGACTGCCCCATGCAAAAATATTTCATTTCAAAACCCATGATTCGGAATATTGTATGATTGGCAGTGCAAATGCGACAACTGCAGGGTTGGGTACATTATTAACTAGAGGAATTAACGATGAGTTTGGAGTCCTATATCACTCTAAAGACAATGATTTTCTAGGATTACTAGGATTAAAACCAAAGAAAAAAATAGATTTCTCCATCCGAAAACTTAGCCGTAATAATGACGGACAAGCAAGAACAAAAAATGCCATAAATATCACTTTAACATCAGCGCAGTACGAAGGTGGGAAAATAAGTATAAGTTGCAACAATGCTATTTCCGAAGGGATACGACTTGCTATTGACAATGGAGTTAATGTCAACATTCATGACCTTGAAGAATCTAAGAATGGTAAATACGAGGTTCATCTAAGATTAGGAAAATCCCAATACATATGTTATCTTATTAACAATGAAAACACATGTGTTTCGAACAAGATTTTCTTAAATTGGACAGAACTCCTTGCGAATACAAATCCTTCAAAAACAAGTCGCAACCTGAACAGATTTATATCTCGCATAGAAGACGAAGGATATGAAGGTATGGAAATCGCAGATATGCTTTCAGATATCATGTGGAATATAGTCAATGAATCCGAAGATAACGACTCTAGACCTAAGGGGGCTTCTGCAGATTCTCCCAAAACAGAAGCGTCCTTACCTGATTTACGATATAATCTAGAATATGATAATGACGAAGCAAAAAGTCACAGAACCTTACAACTAGACCATACATCAAAACTGATAGAATGCATTGAAGAGAGTATTAGAAAGAAAATTCGTTCTATAGATGATGCAATTACTGATGAAGAAGAATTGGGGAATGCAGAGACTAGTAACAATAGAGCGATTGATGAACCACAAGATATTATAATAAGCAAGAAAAATATTAAAAGCTACGGAGACTTATCTACTTCTGTTTTAACTAAATATCAAAAAATTACATATAAAAGATTAGAACAAATTAGAAGTACTGGCAATAAAGGCATTACCAAGGATGATTTGAACTTCTTCTCGCTATCAATATTTGCAGCCATAGAGATTTGTTACCTTAATAGGCAGCGTTATCAATTCAATGACATAAACAAGAATTATCAACAAAAGTCATTTTATGATAGTCTTGATAGAAGCATTTGCATGGTAGGAATTGAGACAATCGAAAAATTCGTCAACTTTTGCACTTTTGCAAAAGAAAAGACTCCTATAGAAAAAGATTACGAAAAAGTTGCTCATCGTACGATGAAATATGCGATTCTATATGGCGCACTATTTCGCAAATTCTCTAACCAAGAGACCTTACAAATATTGGGTAATCGAGTATTAAAAGCTATAAGAACTCTATCTTCTATATTAGGAATGCCAACCATTGATTTTTTATCTGAAGAATTGAATCCGTTATCTTCAAGATATGACTATGTCTTCCGATTAAGACACATCGAGGATATACTAAAGAAGCTCTAATGATAGGAAGCAATAAACCCATAAAGTCTTCAAGAAATAGGCGGAGACGTATCTTGAAGGCTTTGTGGATTCGTTTTTAACCATTAAAAGATAACCATATGTTAGGCGCACAGGGCGCCATAGAAAAGCTATCAATGTCACTTTGCCACGGCGGCGATGAACATTATCGGAGGATGACAGGTTGTTAATGCAAGCATCAAAGACATTGCATATGTATATAACCCTATTATCCACATTCATTATGGTAACTACAAAGATTGCAGCCTATACGCTGCCGGTGCTCCCCTACCCGAGCGATGGACTGGAACCCGTCATCAGCAAGGAGACCATCAAGAACCATCATGGCAAGCACCTTGCCGCCTATGTCAACAACCTGAACAAGCTGATACCCGGCAGCGAGTACGAGGGGCTGCTGGTGGAGGAGATAGTGCAGCAGGCACCCGACGGACCCATCTACAACAACGCTGGACAGGTGATGAACCACCGGCTCTACTTTGAGCAATTTGTGCCGGCATCGCAATACAAGGCGCCTGGTGGACGACTCACCAATGCCATCAACTATCACTTCGGCGGAATGGAGACATTCAAAAGACAGATGACCGATGCGGCCATGAACGTCTTCGGCAGTGGATGGGTATGGCTCGTGGCCGATACCGAGGGCCGGCTACTGATAGTGACAGAGAGCGGCGGAGGCAACCCGTGGCGACGTGGGCTAAAACCGATACTGGGCATCGACTGCTGGGAGCATAGCTGGTATCTCGACTACGCCTTCGACAAGCGTGCCCACTACGAAGGGCTGTGGAACATCATCAACTGGGAGGTGATAGAAAACCGACTGCCGATGTAGCTGCAGTAAAGGATGAAGTATGCATAGCGCGGAGCACAGGCTTCGCGCTATTTGTTATGCCAACACCCCAAGACGACACAATAAATAGAAAAGAAAATCGGGCGATGCTGCTGATAATATGAAAAAATAGTTGTACCTTTACACGGGATATAGTGTGCAGAGACATTTTGTGCCTATATGAACGGAAAAGAACTACAATATTTTTATATATCATTTCATAAAAATCAATAGTTATGAACGACAAGAAACTTATGAACAAAGCGGCCGACAACATCCGTATCTTGGCTGCATCAATGGTAGAAAAAGCTAAGTCTGGTCACCCCGGTGGTGCTATGGGCGGTGCCGACTTCATCAACGTACTGTATAGCGAGTTCCTCGAGTACGACCCCAAGAACCCCTACTGGGAGGGTCGCGACCGTTTCTTCCTCGACCCCGGCCACATGGCTCCCATGCTCTATGCCCAGCTGGCATTGGCAGGTAAGTTTACCCTCGACGAGCTGGCACAGCTGCGCCAGTGGGGCAGCCCCACACCAGGACACCCTGAAGTAGACCTCGTGCGCGGTATCGAAAACACATCAGGCCCCCTCGGCCAAGGACACACCTTCGCTGTGGGTGCTGCCATCGCTGCCAAGTTCCTCAAGGCTCGCCTGGGCGACGTGATGGGACAGACCATCTATGCATACATCTCTGACGGTGGCGTGCAGGAGGAGATCTCACAGGGTGCCGGACGTATCGCCGGTCACCTGGGACTTGACAACCTCATCATGTTCTACGACTCTAACGACATACAGCTCTCTACCACCTGTCACGAGGTGACATGTGAGGATGTGGCCAAGAAGTACGAGGCATGGAACTGGAAGGTAATCACCATCAACGGTAACGACGCCGACGAGATACGCGCTGCCATCATCGAGGCCAAGGCCGAGAAGGAGCGCCCCACACTCATCATCGGTAAGACCATCATGGGTAAGGGTGCCCTCAAGGCAGACTGCAGCAGCTACGAGAACAACTGCGCTACACACGGCGCTCCCCTCGGTGGCGATGCTTATATCAACACCATCAAGAACCTCGGTGGCGACCCCGAGAACCCATTCCAGATATTCCCCGAGGTGCAGGAGCTATATGCTAAGCGTGCTGCCGAGCTGGAGAAGATCGTAGCCGAGAAGTATGCCGCCAAGGCTGCATGGGCTGCCGAGAACCCCGACCTCGCCGTGAAGATGGCCGAGTGGTTTGCCGGCAAGGCTCCGCAGGTTGACTGGGCTGCCATCCAGCAGAAGGCCAACGACGCTACACGCTCTGCTTCGGCTACCGTACTGGGTGCCCTCGCCACACAGGTGGAGAACATGATTTGCGCATCGGCCGACCTCTCAAACTCTGACAAGACCGACGGCTTCCTTAAGAAGACCCACGCACTCGTGAAGGGCGACTTCAGCGGTGCCTTCTTCCAGGCTGGTGTAGCCGAGCTCACCATGGCTTGCTGCTGCATAGGTATGGCACTGCACGGTGGTGTGATTGCCGCTTGCGGTACCTTCTTCGTATTCTCTGACTACATGAAGCCCGCCGTACGTATGGCTGCCCTCATGGAGTTGCCCGTGAAGTTCATCTGGACACACGATGCCTTCCGTGTAGGTGAGGATGGTCCTACCCATGAGCCCGTAGAGCAGGAGGCACAGATCCGCCTGATGGAGAAGCTGAAAAACCATAAGGGCCACAACTCAATGCTCGTGCTCCGCCCTGCCGACGCTCAGGAGACTACCGAGTGCTGGCGCCTGGCTATGGAGAATACCACTACACCTACTGCCCTCATCCTCTCTCGCCAGAACATCGCCGACCTTCCCGCAGGCAACGACTATGCCCAGGCTGCCAAGGGTGCCTACGTGGTAGCTGGCTCTGATGCCGACGCCGACGTGGTACTTGTAGCTTCAGGCTCTGAGGTATCTACCCTCGTGGCTGGTGCCGAGCTGCTGCGCAAGGATGGCGTGAAGTGCTCTATCGTGAGCGTACCCTCTGAGGGACTCTTCCGCAGCCAGTGCCCCGAGTATCAGGCTCAGGTATTGCCCGCAGGTGTGAAGAAGTTTGGCCTCACAGCCGGATTGCCCGTCAACCTCCAAGGTCTCGTACCTGCTCACGAAGGCAAGGTATGGGGTCTCGAAAGCTTCGGATTCTCAGCTCCCTACAAGGTGCTCGACGAGAAGCTGGGCTTCACCGCTGAGAATGTGTATAATCAAGTGAAGAGCCTGTTGAAGTAAAAAACAATTCAATGAAGACAATCGGATTGGCCAGCGACCACGCAGGCTACGAACTGAAAGAATATGTGAAGCAATGGCTCGAGGCCAAAGGCTGGGAGTACAAGGACTTCGGCACCTACAGCACTGATAGCTGCGACTATGCCGACTATGGACACCCGCTTGCAGCAGCCGTAGAGAGTGGCGAGTGCTACCCCGGCATTGCTATCTGCGGCAGCGGTGAAGGCATCAACATGACGCTCAACAAGCATCAAGGCATACGTGCCGGACTCTGCTGGATACCTGAGATAGCGCATCTCATACGCCAGCACAATGATGCCAACGTACTCGTGATGCCCGGACGCTTCATTGACACTGCTACGGCAGCAGCCATCATGGAGGAGTTCTTCAACACGCCCTTCGAAGGTGGACGCCACCAGGCACGTATCGACAAGATTCCTGTAAAATAACATCTCTGTAAAAACCAAGAGGAGGCTGACATGTCAGCCTCCTCTTATTTATATAGATTGTCTAATCAATCTGTAGTCAACTTGCGATAACGGATGCGCTTGGGTTCTTCGCGACCAAGGCGCATCTGCTTGTTGGCCTCGTACTCACTGTATGAGCCTTCGAAGAAGAACACCTGACTGTCGCCCTCGAAAGCGAGGATATGGGTACAGATACGATCAAGGAACCAGCGGTCGTGGCTGATGACTACAGCACAGCCTGCAAAGTTCTCGAGACCCTCCTCAAGCGCACGCAGGGTGTTAACGTCGATATCATTGGTAGGCTCGTCGAGCAGCAGCACGTTGCCCTCTTGCTTCAGGGCAAGGGCAAGCTGGAGGCGGTTGCGCTCACCACCGGAGAGCATAGAGCACATCTTCTCCTGATCACTGCCGGCAAAGTTGAAACGGCTGAGATAGGCACGGGCATTCACATCGCGGCCTCCCATACGGAACAGCTCATTACCCTGGCTCACCACCTGATATACGGTCTTGTTGGGGTCGATATCCTGATGTTGCTGGTCAACGTATGCGAGTTTCACGGTCTCACCCACCTCGAAGGTACCCTTATCGGGAGTCTCCAAGCCCATGATAAGGCGGAACAGCGTGGTCTTACCGGCACCATTGGGACCGATGACACCTACGATGCCGTTGGGCGGCAGCATGAAGTTGAGGTTCTCATAGAGCAGCTTGTCGCCATAAGCCTTGGCCACGCCCTGCGCCTCGATAACCTTGTTGCCCAAGCGGGGACCATTGGGGATGAAAATCTCGAGCTTCTCTTCGCGCTCCTTCTGGTCTTCGTTCAAGAGTTTATCGTATGAATTCAGACGGGCCTTACCCTTGGCCTGACGTGCCTTGGGAGCCATGCGTACCCACTCGAGCTCACGCTCAAGGGTCTTGCGGCGCTTCGAAGCCTGCTTCTCCTCCTGCTCCAGTCGCTTCGACTTCTGCTCCAGCCAGCTACTGTAGTTACCCTTCCAGGGAATACCTTCGCCACGGTCGAGCTCAAGGATCCATCCTGCCACATTGTCGAGGAAGTAGCGGTCGTGGGTCACGGCAATCACCGTACCCTCGTACTGCTGCAGATGCTGCTCCAGCCAGTCGATACTCTCGGCATCAAGGTGGTTGGTAGGCTCGTCGAGCAACAGGATGTCGGGCTTCTGCAAGAGCAGACGGCAAAGAGCCACACGGCGGCGCTCACCACCAGAGAGATGTGTCACGGGTTGGTCTTCAGGCGGACAGCGCAGTGCATCCATCGCACGCTCGAGCTTAGAGTCGAGGTTCCACGCATCGGTGGCATCGATGATATCCTGCAACTCGGCCTGACGTGCAAAGAGCTGATCCATCTTGTCGGGGTCTTCGTAATATTCGGGCAGACCAAACTTATCGTTGATAGCCTCGTACTCGGCCAAAGCATCCACGATAGGCTGCACACCCTCCATCACCACCTCCTTGACAGTCTTCGAGGGGTCGAGCTGAGGGTCCTGAGGCAGATAGCCTACGCTATAGCCAGGCGAGAACACCACTTCGCCCTGATAGTCCTTCTCCAGTCCGGCGATAATCTTCATCAAGGTGGACTTACCCGAACCGTTGAGACCGATGATACCAATCTTTGCTCCGTAGAAGAAGGAGAGATAAATGTCTTTAAGGATTTGCTTGTTTTGCTGATAGGCTTTCGATACGCCTACCATTGAAAAAATAATCTTCTTGTCGTCTACTGTTGCCATATATTCGTTCTATATTCTGAATTGTGACGCGAAGATACAACAAAAATTTGAGTTAATAAATTATACAAGAAGTAACTTGTCCTATCAGAAATACAACATATACAAAAAAACAACTGGCTCATTGCTACAATCCATATTTTTACTTATTTTTGCGTTGTTTTTATGAATTAACCCATACTAAACCAAAATGAAAAAGATCAGAGCAGCCATCGTAGGGTATGGCAATATAGGCAAATATGCCTTACAAGCTTTGGAAGCAGCTCCAGACATGGAGATTGCTGGTGTTGTACGCCGTAATGGTGCAGCCAACAAACCCATAGAACTCACTCCTTACCCCGTAGTGAAACACATCAGCGAACTTCCTAACGTGGATGTGGCCATTCTTGCCACCCCCACACGTAGCGTTGAGGAATATGCATTGGAATGCCTTTCATTAGGCATCAACACAGTAGATAGCTTCGACATACATAGCAAGATTGTAGACCTACGACGCTCACTCAATACCTGCGCCAAAAATCATGAAGCCGTTGCCATCATATCCGCAGGGTGGGATCCAGGAAGCGACTCTATCGTACGCTCACTAATGCAGAGCCTAGCTCCTCAAGGCATCAGCTACACCAACTTCGGCCCCGGCATGAGCATGGGACATACCGTAGCAGTAAAAGCCATTGATGGTGTACAGAATGCTCTCTCAATGACCATTCCTGTAGGAACCGGAATTCATCGCCGTATGGTATACATAGAGTTGAAAGAGGGATATGACTTTGACAAAGTAGCAGCAGCCATAAAAGCAGATGCCTATTTTGTACACGACGAAACTCACGTGATTCAAGTATCCAAGGTGGATGAACTGAAAGATATGGGGCATGGTGTAAACCTAACACGAAAAGGTGTATCGGGAACAACACAAAACCAACGCTTTGAGTTCAATATGCATATCAACAATCCAGCCCTCACCGGTCAAGTACTAGTCAACGCTGCACGAGCATCGGTAAAGCAACAACCTGGAGCCTACACCATGATAGAAATTCCGGTCATAGATCTCCTATACGGAGACCGAGAGGCACTGATTGCACACTTAGTATAGGATATCCCATAACCATAATATGCCACACACTCTCCTGCATTGTAGGAGAGTGACTTTTTATATGCCTATATACCATTCACTGCCAAACGTAAAAATATATCCTCATCCGCTTGGTTCATTAAAACTTTTATTGTACTTTTACCGAAGTTTTGTTCCGTAACTCCCATCTGGAGCGATTGGATGAAAAGGGAATCGGGTGAGAATCCCGAACAGTCCCGCTGCTGTGTGCTCATTAATTGTACGCCGAATCTCTTTGCCACTGATAATGTTGTATCGGGAAGGCCGACGTATAGAGCGAGTCAGAAGACCTGCAAAACTATGAGAGATGGACAATGGTCCTGCTTTTTCGAGGAAAAAGAGCTGGGCTAGATTTAAGTTATTCATTCCACAGAGCGTGAATAAAAAAATACGGACAACCCTTACGGGATTATTGGCTTTGTACATTACTATCCCCTGTATGGCAAAAACAGAGGTGGATACCACATCCACACACACACACACCATAGAGGAGATAGAGGTGTCGGCACGCCGCATATCAAAAAGCATTACCTCGGCTACATCGACCCAACAAATGGACCGCCAAACGATAAGCGCATTGGCTGTACAAAATGCGGCAGAAGCCATACGTCACTTTGCAGGGACCACCGTTAAAGATTATGGCGGCATAGGAGGCCTAAAAACCGTATCCGTGCGTGGACTGGGTGCTACACACACAGCAGTAAGCTATGATGATGTGGTATTGGGGAATTGTCAAGCCGGCCAGACAGACCTAGGGCGTTTCTCTTCAGGGCAGCTCAGTGCCATATCATTACACATAGGACAAGATGACAACCTACTGGGCACAGCACGGGCATTAGCCTCAGGCAGCTTAGTCAAGATGAGCAGTCTGCACCAGCTCCCACAAGAAAAGAAACGCCATATAGAAGCTGCAGTACGAGTAGGCTCGTTCGGATATCTAAATTCATCAATACACTATGTACGTAGCATAAGCAAACGGACATTGCTAAGTCTGACCTCGGACCTATCGACTGCTCACGGACGCTATCCCTACCTGCAAGACTACGGAAACACACAAAATAAAGAAGAGCGTACCAACACCGACGTATATCAATTCGCCCAAGAATGCGGCATACGACATCACATAGACAGCACAAGCTACATTGACGGGAAAATATATTACTACAACGCTGAGCGTGGCCTTCCTGGAGCAGTAATCCTATACAACAACAATAGCAAGGAACGCTTGATAGACAAAAACTTCTTTGCACAGGCAAAATACACCAAACAGTGGAATCACAAGTGGCAATTACGCAGCATCGCAAAATATACTTATGGATATAACCACTACACTGACACCAACGTAAAATACTCCAACGGAAAGTATTCAGAAATGTTTGATCAAGAAGAATACTATACACAAGCCACCCTACTCTATCGTCCGAAAACAGAATGGCAACTCTCCATAGCACAGGATGGATATATCAATACCCTACAGAGCGACCTTCCACACTTCGCGTATCCCCTTCGATACACTTCACTCACTGCACTACAAGCTCAATATAAAAATGCACGTCTCACACTACATGGCATCCTATTAAACACTGCCATACATGAAAGCGTACAAAAAGGAAAGAAGCTCAACGACATATGCCGACTATCCCCCACATTTAGCATATCGGTACACCCCTTTACCATTCCACTATATCTACGCATGATGTACAAGAACACGTTCCGCGTGCCTACTTTCAATGAATTATACTATCAAGCCAGCGGCAATAAAGGACTGCGTCCCGAGCGTGCACATGAGTATACCATGGGAATTACATGGCAATGGCAACCCGACGGAATACTGAAAAACTTCACACTCACCGCAGATGGATATTTCAACAATGTGACAGACAAAATCGTAGCCTTTCCTACCACATACGTTTGGAAAATGGCCAATTATGGACGAGTGCATATCACAGGCCTGGACGCAACGATAGGAGCCCAATTGGAACCCAATCAACATATTGGGATTGACTTCGGAGTAAATTACACCTTGCAACAAGCCATTGACATTACCGACCCTACAGCCCCGAACTATCGCCTACAACTTCCATATACGCCACGACATAGCGGAAGCGGACGTATATTGCTCAGTACCCCGTGGCTTAATGTAGGCTATTCAACCATCGCAGCAAGCAGTCGGCACAGTAGTTCCGACAAGTCTCTACGTTACCATCTAAAAGGATATATGGAACATACCCTGACCCTCTCACGAATCTTCAACATCAAACAGACAGAACTCGTATTACAGGCCGATGCAATCAACTTTACCAACGCCCAATATGAAATAATACAATACTACCCAATGCCTGGACGACAATTTAGAGTATCACTTACATTCAAACTATAGAATCCAAAGCAAATCAACATACCCTGCAACCCATCCAACCTACCGGCAACAACACTTATGAAAGGTATACATTACATATATATAGCAATCGCTACATGCAATATCCTCCTGACGGCTTGTCATAACCAACGTCAAATGACTTCCACCGATGCCGACACCCTCACAATGCGACACGCAAAGTTTCTCACTCTCATAGAACACAAAGACTATACGGAAGCACAAATACATAATCCATGGCATAAAGGGAAACTGCTACAAACAGTTTTGATAACTCCTTCACATCACGCTACCACCAAGCACGACATTGCAGGAGCAACATTGACAAGAGAGACTAAAAGAGCTGCAATCTTCACGACAACCCATAGCAGCCTTATAGACGAACTGGGTATAACTAACGCCATAGCTGGTGTATGCGAAACTGAATATATAGCCAATCCACGCATACGGGAAGCATTACTCCAGGGAAAGATTCGAGATATCGGGAGTGCCATGACTCCGAACAAAGAACTTATCATAAACCTCAATCCAGATCTCATACTATTGTCACCCTACGAAAATGCCAGCACTTATGGAAATTTAGAAGGGTTAGGGATTCCCATTGTACAATGTGCCGACTATATGGAAACATCGGCCCTTGGACGAGCTGAATGGATGAGATTCTATGGCCGCCTGTTCGGTAAAGGACAAGAAGCAGATTCCATCTTTAATGCAGTAGAAGCGAGTTATACCAGTTTGTCATTATTGACCGATAGTGTAACACATCGTCCAAGTGTACTTTTCGACACCAAAAATGGATCGGCATGGTACGTACCAGGAGGACGAAGCACAATGGCTCAACTAATCAATGATGCTGGAGGGGAATATATCTTTAGCGATGATGACAAAAGCGGGTCTATACCTCTTTCCTTCGAGTCTGTAATAAATAGAGGGGAGAAAGCCGACTTCTGGTTTATACGATACAATAACAGTAACCAACGAATTGCCCTGTCCGATTTGGGAAGATCTTACCATCCTTACACACTCTTCAACGCCTATCGCAAGCAGAATGTCTATGGATGCAACTCTGCCGAATTGATTTTCTATGAGGAGACACCATTCCATCCAGATCGCCTCCTACGCGACTATATCAAAATGTTGCATCCCGATTTACTACCCAACGATACACTACGCTATTTTCACAAACTATAACAAGACATATCTTTTCACTCTCCTATGAAACGCTTCTTACCCTATCTATTAATATTGGTTGTCGGCATTCTTTTTCTCATCAATCTCCTATATGGCTCAGTACGTATCCCTATAAGCGATGCATTCAGCATCCTCCTTGGAGGTAAAAGTGACAAAACTGCCTGGAATTATATCATTTGGGAATCGCGCCTACCGCAAGCCTTCACCGCCATGCTGTCAGGAGCTGCACTTGCCGTATCAGGGCTTATGCTACAAACAGTTTTCAACAATCCGTTAGCCGGACCAGATATCCTTGGCATCAACTCCGGTGCAGGATTGGGTGCAGCTATTGTATTGCTCTTATTCGGTGGCATCATGCCTACTGGCAACCTCCTGATTGGCGGGTCTATGGTATTGATAGGGGCTGCATTTATAGGTGCAATACTTGTCACGGCACTTATCCTCTTCTTTTCCTCACAATTACGAAGTAATACGATGCTACTCATCATTGGTATGATGACAAGCTACATAGTATCATCCATCGTATCATTACTCAACTTCTTCTCTACAGCAGAAGGGGTACAATCATACATGATGTGGGGAATGGGAAACTTTGGCGGCGTATCTTACAATCAGCTCCCTTTATTCTGTACCTTTATCACCATAGGATTAGGTATAGCCATTTGCTTGGTAAAACCGCTCAATGCACTACTGTTAGGGACACGCTATGCAGAAAATCTCGGCATCAATGTCCGTCGTACGCGTTCGCTACTGCTCATATCTACCGGTTTATTGGTAGCTGTAACTACAGCCTATTGTGGCCCCATAAGTTTTATAGGGCTTGCCGTTCCACACATGGCACGCCTGCTCTTGGGAACTGGGAATCACCGCATACTTGTACCTACCACACTACTTTGCGGGAGTATGATTGCCTTACTATGCAACTTCATCAGCATGCTACCTGGCGATAACGGGCTGCTTCCACTTAATGCCATCACCCCAATTATAGGAGCACCAGTCATTATTTATGTCATTATTAGCCGCCGGAAAGGATTCAACTAAGTTCTACAACATTGCAACCAACCACGTTATTGGGAACAGACCGACAGGACGACATTACAGATGATAATCTTTTACGCTACCCAATTATAATGAAAAAGAAAAGGAAGATGCGCGCATCTTCCTTTTTCACCATTCTTGCGTTAGAAAACTTATTTCTTTACAATACCAATAGTTTCCAATGTCTGATCCTTACTAGGCCATTTTGCGATAAGGCGCTTTGCCTCACTCATAGTCACAGGAATAGTGGTTCCATGACGTGGAGTAAAAATATCGGTATTGGCAGAATTGCACACGTATGTAAAGTTTTTCAAATCAGTACTCTTGCAATATTGATAATGACCATTCATGTAGCAATCATACATAAGTATCCACTCATCAGAGTCTATGAGTTTGAACACACCTGAACCCTCTACAGCATTTTTGGTCTGCTGAAGATATTGATATTCGGGAGTCCACTCACCACGCAAAGTCTTAGCCGTAGCCTTCTGTATACCATTTCCCTGCCCTTCAGTTTTAAAGAACATGTGATACATGCTATCTGCATACACAATATCCGCATCAATAGTATTGGCATTATGATCGTATAGCACTTCGGGCATACTAATTTCGGTAAAATCCTCATTTGCATATGAGCAATAAGTTATATAGTGTGCCCCTATTTCACCAATAGCATAATAGAGCATATACTTTCCTGCTACAGGATCATAAATAGTTTGCGGAGCCCACACCTGAGTAAGACTATCACGATGGAAACGCTCGGGCCAAGTGGTAGGGAAATCAATTGCAGAATGAGTCCAATCAACCAAATTGTTTGAACGAAGCAATACCAATCCGTCATTAGATGCCCAACCTTGAGATGAACGCATATCAGTAACTACCATATAAAAATATCCGTCCTCACCACGAAGGATATGCGGATCGCGCACTGCTTGCTTATTTGCTATGGTATCAGAACTAATAATAGGATGGCCATCGTTGAGAGGCACATAATTGTAGCCGTCAGCACTAAGCGCAAAGCATATCTGCTCTTGCCAAGGAGCATTACCATTGAAGTAAGCGAAGAGGTAACCTACATAGGCATCATCCTTATCCTTACCAGCAGTGCAGCTCATCGTTGTAATCGCTGCAAACAAACACACAAGTGTCATCAATTTGTTTTTCATAAACTTAATATAAATAAACGGTTTATATACTTTTGTCGTGCGAAGATACGAAAATATACCACGTGAACAAAATTTATACTAAAAAGTCTTTCATGAATGGTTTAAGGCTAACCAATTTTGCACACACAAAAAAAAAAGTGCATTTCCAATATTTTTGTTTGTAATATTCAAAGGATGTTTCTATCTTTGTCGTGAATTAAATAGCATAACTATGGCAAAAGACATTATCCTCCGCATCGAAGACAGCATAAAGAAGAACTGGGATCGCGATGCACTGACCGACTACAGGGGTTGTACACTGCAATACAAAGATGTTGCCCGGAGAATAGAGAAACTACACATCATGTTCCGTGAAATAGGTATAGAGCCTGGGGACAAGATTTCCCTCTGCGGGCGCAATAGTTCGAACTGGGGTGTGGCTTTCCTCGCTATCATGACCTATGGAGCAGTACCTGTCCCCATCCTACATGAGTTCAAAGCTGACAACGTACACAACATCATCAACCACAGTGACTCAAAACTGGCTTTCATAGGCGAGAGTAACTGGGAGAACCTCAATGAAGATGAAATACCCAACGTAATCGGTGTCATCCAAATGGAGGACTACGACCTTCTCATCAGCCGCGATGAAAAGTTGACCTATGCCCGTGAACACTTGAACGAACTGTTTGGGAAGAAGTTCCCAAATCGTTTTGAAAAAAACATGATTGGATATTATCACAATAACCAACCTAACGATTTAGCCATCATCAACTACACCAGTGGTTCGACCGGGTTCTCAAAAGGCGTAATGATACCTTATCGTGCAGTGAGCAACAACATGGAGTTTGCAGAAAAAGCACTTAACCTAAAGGCTGGAATGACCATTGTAAGCATGTTGCCCATGGCCCACATGTATGGTATGGCTTTCGAGTTTCTCTATGAGCTTACCATCGGAATGCACATCAGCTTCCTCACACGAATACCTTCACCGAAAATCATTTTCCAAGCACTCAACGAAATTAAACCTTCAGTTATTGTAGCCGTGCCGCTCATTATCGAGAAGATTATTAAAAAGAACGTATTACCGAAGTTAGAAAAACCCGGCACAAGGCTACTGCTCAAGGTACCCATCGTGAATGAAACCATCTTGTCCAAAGTACGAGAGAAGATGATTAGTTCATTTGGCGGTAACTTCTACGAAGTAATCGTGGGTGGAGCAGCTTTCAACCAGGAAGTAGAGAATCTACTACACCAACTCAAATTTCCCTACACTGTAGGTTACGGAGCTACCGAGTGCGCTCCCATCATCTGCTATGAAGACTGGAAAAAATTTGTACCAGGCTCATGCGGCAAGGCAGCCTACGGCATGGAAGTTCGTATTGACAGCAAAGACCCAGCAAACATCGCCGGCGAAATTCTCGTAAAAGGCCCCAATGTGATGCTCGGATACTACAAAAACGAGGAAGCCACTGCCGACACCATCGATGCAGACGGATGGTATCATACAGGTGACTTAGGTGTGATGGACAAGGAAGGCAATGTATTCATCAAAGGTCGCTCGAAGAATATGCTCCTAGGCCCTTCAGGACAGAATATATATCCCGAAGAAATCGAGGATCAGCTCAACAGTTTCCCCTATGTAGCAGAATCACTCATAGTGGATCGCCACGGAAAACTTGTAGCCCTCATCCATCCTGATTACGACACGGCCTTCAAGGAAGGAAAGAGCGTACAAGATGTGGCTACACAGATGGACCTCAACCGCACTGAACTGAACAAGAACCTTCCTGCATACTGCCAAATTACAAGTGTACAAATTTACAGTGAAGAGTTTGAAAAAACTCCTAAGAAAAGTATCAAACGCTATCTGTATCAGTAATAGAAATCTTTACTTAAAGACATATAGAGTTTTACTAACCAAAAAAGAGGGTTTCGAAACCCTCTTTTTTGGTTAGCTTAAATACCCAACCGTTTAAGTTCAGTATACAACCGCTGTACAGGAAGCCCCATCACATTGAAATAAGAGCCCTCGATACGTCTCACACCAACATAGCCAATCCATTCTTGTATACCATATCCACCAGCCTTATCGTATGGACGAAAATGAGAGACATAATGTTGAATTTCTTCATCAGACAAGTGAGCAAATGTAACATCAGTACAACTGACAAAACTTGTCTGATGCTGTATAGTAGTAAGTGTGACTCCAGTATAAACCTGATGTGTACGACCTGAAAGCGAATGTAACATCGATATAGCTTCAGCCTCATCAGAAGGTTTACCTAAAACCCTCTCATCAAGGCACACAATCGTGTCAGCTGTAATAATAAGTTCATCAGAAGCAATCAACTCTTTATATGCATCGGCTTTGGCCTTAGAAATATAGGAAGCTATTTCATTGCCACGAAGGTTTTCGGGATATGATTCATCTATACCTTCAAGTACCCTAACTTCGTAAGGATAGCCCAGTCCTGCCAATAATTCACGACGACGAGGAGAATTTGATGCCAATACCAATTTCATATATTTCTTTTTATATAGTTACTAATTTGAAGGTACATATCACGTAATTCTGTATCACTGGATAAAACTTCCACGTGAGAGTTCATTACTTTCTCGTCCCCCCTAGCAGCAGGACCAGTTTGTGCAATACAAGGAGAAAGAGAGTGTACTTTACAAGCTGTCTCATCAATCAGAGGAAGTAAGACACTAAACGGGATATTCACACTCCCCAATAGCCTATCAGCAACACTATACATTGCATTTGTGAAGTTACAAGCAAAAACTGCTGCAACATGAAGTTTCATGCGCTTTTCCGAATCAGCACGATACACAAATGAAGACAAGCTACCAGCTATCGACCAGACATCATCAAGAACTGCCTCATCAGAGGCTTCAACAAACAAAGGCACAGAATGCATATCTACAGACTTTTCTTTACTAAAGGTCTGTAAAGGATAAAGAATGCCGTAACGAAGAGCTCCTGCGTCACGCCAAACATCCATAGATACACTCCCTGCAGTATGCAAGAAAAGCGCCCGTTCACGCCCTCTCACTAAAAGTTCTACCACTTGGGGTAACGCATCATCTGCTACAGACACAAGATACATATCCGCATCTGTACTAACTGCCGACAAATCATCCGTATAAGAAATACCCAAAGGAGCCGCCAACGCACGAGCCGAAACTATATTCCTTGAATAAACTTGACGTACACAATATCCTGCATTCGCAAAAGCAGGTAACATGTGAGTGGCTACTCGCCCCGAACCAATAAAGACTACAGATGTTACCATTGATTAAGATGCACCTTCTCCCACTGCAGGTTATCCTCATTGAAAGGTTTCCGTTCAATGCCCTTATGTCCTACAGCCACTATAGACAACACCTCCATTTCATTTGGGACACCCAATAAATTGCGCACCACTACATCTGACGGAGTCCCATCAATGGAGGTCCGACGACGTATCTGCACCCAGCAACTGCCAAGCCCAAGTTCTTCGGCCTGCAACTGTATCATTAATGTAGCAATAGAAGCATCTTCAATCCAAACATCACTCACTGTACTATCAGCACAAACCACGATAGCTAATGGTGCTCCTTCAATGAGTCCTGCACCATTGTCTTTGCAACGTGATAGTGCACGAAGTTTTTCTTTTTCATCAACAAGAACAAATTGCCACCCATTAGTACGTTTAGAACTAGGAGACATCAATGCCGCACGCATCAACGAACAAACTTGATCCTCCGTAAGCGATTCCTCTGTAAATGTACGACAACTACGCCGTGTCTTTATCAGTTCCTTAAAATCCATAATATTCTTATACTATCATTAGTTAGATATCCTTATCTTGAGTGTTTTACCTGCAGCACATACGATATATACCCCATCAGAAAGATGACTGACATCTACAACTTCATGGGAAGAGTTCAGACTTTGAGACAGTTCCATACGACCAGACACATCAAACACGTTCAACAGAGCTGGGAGGTCGGCATCGATTAAACTTACCAAGAGATGTTTCTTCTCGCCATCATATTCAATCATCGTTAACGCATCATTCCAAGGAGACGTACCTACACTTGTTACCGACGCATCATAGCGTACCGGCAAATTGTATGAACTATAGTAATTGGCATCAGCAAATGTCATACGATTCAAGACATACAAACTATCTGCTCCATTTGGATAACGTCCGTACGATACATTCTTCCCAATAGCACCTACATATAGACTGTCTGCCCATACCATATCACCCTTTGCATCAAAACTGCTAATCATTATAAAATCCCCACTTGAAGATAGTTTGAATGGTAAATGGAGTTCGGTAAATGAAGGCAACTTGTCGGCCCATAAGATATAATAGCCATAAGGAGGAATCGTTGTTTGCTCACCCAAATCGGGAATACAATAGGCCCTAGGATCATCGGGGTCATCCGTTACATACAAACCGCCTAACGATACCGCCTTACCAGTAGTATTGTACAATTCTATCCAGTCGTTACGCAAATAATAATCGTTAAGGTAAGTCGCATTACTTAAACATATTTCATTGATACGAATAGGGGGCAAAAGGCGTTGTTCTTTTTCACTGATAGGAGCAAACAATGCCTGCAAGTTCATAGGTCCATCCATAACAAATGTATGTTCTTCGCTTGTTATCAATGAACTTTCATCTGGTTTCACTTCATACAAACGAGCATCCATATAAATATCCGAGCTCGTACGACTATTCTGATGTACCTCTATCGCTACAATATTAGTACCCTCCTGCAACACAGAAGTAGGCACCATAAATGTCACCCGGTCGGGATTACCCGAAGCATAGGTTGAAGCTACTGTATTTGGATCAATTTCACCTGAAGGCATCAGATGTCGATACACCTCTATCCCATTAATATACACAATGGCTCCATCATCCACCAGAAGTTCCATTCCATAATTGTTTGTCACTGCATACTCTCGCAAAGTAAACGATTTTCGGAAATAGGTGGTCACAAACTTATTGTTTTCATTTCTTCCATACGACACCGTGGTGGCAATGCCATCTTTTCCATATCCCAAAGGTGCATCTCCCCTATTCCATGAAACATCTGAAATTTCTTTCCATGCATCATCATATAGTCCACCCTCATCATTATAATACCACACAGAGCCTAAGGGGAATACATCAGAAGCCATTCCTAACGAAGTACTCCATCCTCTAAAACGATAGCCTACTGGCGGTATAGCACGAACGGTAATCTCACGATCCGCAAAACTATACCCTTGCATATACCCTAATGGTAGTGGCTGATCATTAAGGAACAAAGTCGCATGAGGCTGATCCGAAGCTACAGTAAGTTGGTGAGCTTCACCCAAAGCAAATCTATTGCGAAGCTGCTCCAACATACGGTTCTGCCGACTACGATTGAAATTTTTGAATGAATTGACATAATATGGCACATTGCCAGTAGTCCCCCACCTGGCATTATTATAAGGGAGTTCATCCACAATAAGGCCATATATACTATCAGCAATAGCATCGAAACGGTCGGGAAGAAAAACAGAACCCATACAGATACACATATTGTCAACCAAGGCATTGACAAAATCTTCATTCCTCAATAATGCCACAATCAACCTGGATGTATGCCCGTCATAAGCTTTAGAGCCAGAAAAACCATACTCCGAATCGGTAAAATGATTGAACTCCATATCTCCAAATCCATTTTCCAAATCATAAGTTATCCATCGGAACTTACCTCCCTCGCGATGACGGAAAAATTTAATATTATTCTGCGGCCAATCCCAGTTACCTGTCCAGAGTTCCAACATTAGGTAATTAATCAACCCATCAATATCAACCTGTTCACATATCTGCTCATAGACTCCTGGTTCTTCTATACGTTCAGCCAATACCAGCAACTCATCAATAGCTTTAGTATCACCTGCTTTAATCTCAAAAGTTTCGCCAGTAGGCAACTTACTGCTATACGGAACTTTTTCAATCATGTCAATTTCCTCTTCATCCATACCAAAATTAGAATAGACATATTGAGTATTATTTCGTTCCCGCAGATTGATGATACCATAATACTCCCCATTCATATAATAAACGGTAGGTTGATAGGCTTGATATTCCACATCCATAACCTCTGCCACCAACTGTTGCAGCAATGCATCCTTCATCATCGAGTTAGACCAATCATTACCACTATTTCTCAGAAGCAGACTCTTATATTTCAGTCCTGGCTTTGCTTCAAAAAAAGGATAGTCAAATGAATTCATCTCATCATATTTCTTCCTTGCCACCAATTTAAGCGACTTTAGTTTTGATGATCTGCTCCATCCTCCACTAATGGCGATATCACAAGGTTGAGAAAGCACAGTTTCTCCCTCCTTGATGTATTCAAAGTTGGCAGGCCGCTGCCAATCTTGATTATAATTCTGTGGCAAATCCTGTCCGTTACCCGGTATACCATTGGTTCCTGTACAATAGATTCCTATTTGAGCATTCCATAGATTTTTTGGATCGGTCACCATAGAAACAACAGGCAAGGAATGACGATGATCTGTAAATATAAAACTTTGCGTCACTGTCCTTGAAGGTAGATAACCATCACCCATCACAGCAGCCCGCACAACACACGTTTTGTCAATAATCATTCCTTTTTTCCACACAGTACTTTCCCGAGTAGGCTCCGTACAATCTGTGGTATAGCGTATTTCCATATCATCAGGACAATCAATTCCTAATTCAACGACATCAACGCCCTTTTCGAATAAGCCTCCTTGAACTGAAAAGATTGGTTCAGGACAGCGTTCTGAAGCAAACATAGCTCCATTATTCGATGAGCCCAACGTAGGATACGCACAGAAAGACCAGTTGCCTCCTCCATCAGAAGTACGTGCATAGGATATATTACTCATTGCTATAGGATACTCTACCTCCGATTTCTTGCGACCTATTCTGTCTGCAAAGAATACCCTTCCTCCATCCACGTCCAAATCAAAGTTTAGTTGCAGTGTATCAGGTCCTCCGCAATAAAAGACTGCATACCCCTTAGCAGGAATCATGACATGCTTAAGAATACGAAACTTACGCAAGACTGAAGGATCATCAGAGAAATAAAAACCATACAGGTCCTGTGCTGCATTATCACTATTATACAATTCCACCCATCCTCCATAGTTGAAAGAGCGGTCAATATCCCGAGTATTTGACACACATACCTCATTAATGACAATCTCACAACGAGAGGCTATTGCCAACATACACAAAAGGAATCCTAGAACAATCTTTTTCATCTTATATTCATTGAGATTGCAAACTTACAACATTATTTATAAATGTACAAATTTACACTCCGTTATCAACATTCAATCGTAACGTGCAGAAGCCTTTATATTCATTTATATCAGTAAGCAGAAGCCCACTATATCATTTATCTGAAACCACTATTTGTTTCTAAAAAAAACGCAGCGAACTGAGTCGCTGCGCCCTATCAAAATTGCACTATTATCTTACTTTATGCCAAGTTTCTTGCGAATAGCCTTGGGCAATGCATCCTTATGTACCACAATATTCATTGTTTTATAACGAGCAAAAGCTTTTGAAGCATACCATATACCTTCATACTTGCCACTTTTACCCCATGAGTTCTTCACCATATAGTACTCATTGCCCGTCTGATCCTTAGCAATTCCATAAATTACCATACCATGGTCGTCAGTTGTCTCCCAATTATCATAACCAAGCTGACGTTCTTCTTGAGTACACCATTTTTGGGGTTGGGGTTTGTCATTAAGTTTTTTCTCTGCGGGAGAGAGTTTTAGCCAATGGGCCATATCCGATCCACTGAGTTCTTGCGCCTTTTCTTGATCGGGCATTACCGCCACACCATTACGGGTAAAGCCCGCCTCACTTACATCAGAGCCCCATGCTATAGTATAGCCATTCATAATAGCATTATCAAACACTTCCATCAGTTCATCTATAGGAAGATTATACGATGACGCCCAACGCCAGTTGTCTTGAATTTCAAGGATAAAAGACTCGTAGAAAGGATGGTGAGTATATGAGGTCAATGACACATAATCATCCGCATTAAGCCCCGTAGACTCATAGAATGATTTTGGAGTATACTCCTTACCATTATAAATAAACTTCTCCGGACGCTTACCAAGATAGATGTCATGAACAGCCTCTATAGCCTTCTTCCACAACGGTGTTCCATTTTCATCGGTCTGCAAGCTACGATGGTTTCCCTTGGCTATGGCCGCAACCACGGCATCGCTCACAGCTGAGAGTTCTGTATGGTTGCTCAAGGTATCACCATACATAATGCCGGGGCGCATCTCTACTTCAGGCACAAGACCATAGTGTTTCATACCATACAACACATCGTAGAATGAACCGCCCTGCGAGAAAGAAGCGTCACCATGAGTACGGACAGCCTTATCCGCACGGTCAAGATAGGTGTTATGCACAATGTACATTTCAGAAAAGTCATATTCTCCTTTTCCCATACGAAGCAACTCTGCTTCAAGGAACGAAAGGGTTGAATAGCACCAACAAGTCCCGGCACGATTCTGATTCTTGATAGATGTGATAGGATTCTCCTTCACTGTTGTGAACACGAAACCTTCGTCATTCTTCGCATCTTGCGCGAAAGCACTGAAAGCCACTAGACCTACCAGCGCAAGTGATAACATACGTTTTGTCATTTTTTTACTTATGTATAAATCAAACCATAAAAATTGTTGCTAATATACACAAAAACATTTGAACAATAGACATTATCATCTGTTAATATAGACAAATTTCACACTTTATACTATGTCTGTAAAAAAAATCCTATTTCCTCCAGTTCCATCCAGCCATCTTACTTCAACGTTGCTGTTAGTTACACGCATTATCTTTGGACTCTTATTCCTCAGCCATGGTTACGCCAAGCTCATGTCGTTCGAATCACTATCCGACGTCTACGCCGACCCATTAGGGTTAGGCAGCACCCTGTCCTTATGGCTCACGGTGTTTGCCGAAGTATTGTGCTCCTTCGCCCTTATTTTGGGTATCCTACAAAGATTGGTACTGATACCTATGATTATCACAATGGCTGTAGCCTTTTTTATTGTACACGGAAACGATGTTTTTGCCATTAAGGAACTATCGTTCATATATATGATTGTATTTATCCTCTTATACATTGCGGGTCCAGGGCACTATTCCTTCGATGCAATCATCAGAAAACTTATACTCAAGAATAGTGAATCCTGACATCAAGTAAATAGACAAAAAAATAGGGCAATCTCTTCAGAATGTCCTATTTTATTATTATCTTCGCACTATGAAATTCACAATTACATTACATTATCACACCCAATGGGGCGAAAGTCTCCATCTGGCATTCTCCCCTGTAGCTAACGTACACAGTGTGCCCACACTTCCCATGCAGACCAATGGCGAGGGACGCTGGTTTATCACCATAGAGGGCACCTACAAGCCTTCGGATCCCTACACCTTTGTGGTGATGGAGAACGGCAACATCAAACGCACCGAATGGCGCCACCATACATTGCCCGACTCACTGCACGGACACGTACACATCAGCGACCGCTGGGTAGACCGTTCCGAATTGGCCCCCTTCTATTCATCAGCCTTCACACGCGCCATCTTCGCCCACGACACACACAGCACTACCCCACACGGAGCATCAGGCATCTGCATCTGCTGCGAAGCACCCACCATACGTAAGGACCAAGTGCTCGCCGTATGTGGCAATGCAAAAGCATTGGGCGCATGGGACACCAACCGCGCACGCATCATGGAGCCTCACGGCACAGAGTGGCAGCTATGGCTCGACAAAGGCGAGCTGGGCGAGAACTGTGAGTTCAAGTTTATAATCCTTGAGAAGTCAACAGACAACAGTCAACAGTCAACAGACAACAGTTGTAACGAAAACCACCATCCGGAGGCCAATAATAGTCAATTGTCAATTGTCAATTATCAATTAGTCGCATGGGAGCCCGGTGAGAACCGCACCCTACACATCGACCACTACAGCGATGTGAGCCTGCGCGTACTGCGCACCTACACCCTGCGCGACCCGCAAGAGCATTGGCGCGGTGCCGGTGTCGCCATCCCCGTATTCTCCCTGCGCTCAAAGAAAAGCTTCGGTATAGGCGAATTCTCCGACATCCCCCTTATGGTCGACTGGGCTGCCAAGACAGGCCAATGCTTCTTGCAGCTGCTGCCCGTGAACGACACCACCATGAACCGCAACTGGCACGAGTCGTACCCCTACAACGCCATCACCTGCTTTGCACTCAACCCCATGTACATCCGCCTCGAAGAGGTAGGCGTACTCAACGACAAAGAGGCAATGAAGGAGTTCCGCAAAAAGCAGAAAGAGCTGAACAAGCTGCCACAGGTCGACTTTGATGCCGTAGTCATCGCCAAGTGGGATTACCTGCACCGCATCTTCGCCCAAGAGGGCGAGCAGACCCTTGCCTCACCCTCCTACAAGCGTTTCTTCAAGGACAACGAATCGTGGTTGGTACCCTATGCCGAGTTCTGCTGCATCAGGGACAGCAAGAACCCCAAAGAGACAGGACTCTACCTTTATATACAATATCACCTGCACAAGCAGCTCAAGCATGCCGCCGACTACGCCCACAAGCATGGCGTAGTGCTCAAGGGCGACATACCTATCGGCATCAGCCGCACCAGCGTGGAGGCATGGAGCAATCCCGGACTCTTCTGCCTGGAGAGCCAAGCCGGTGCACCGCCCGATGCCTTTGCCCGCGACGGACAGAACTGGGGCTTCCCCACTTACAACTGGCAAGCCATGGCCGCCGAGCGCTACCAGTGGTTTGCACGCCGCTTCACCAAGATGGCCGACTACTTCGATGCCTACCGCATCGACCACATCCTCGGCTTCTTCCGCATCTGGGAGATTCCCTGCACCACCAAGAGCGGACTGCTTGGCCACTTCAACCCTGCCATGCCACTCACCCCTGAGGAGATAGCGCAGTGGGGTATCGCCTTCTACAAGGAGCGTCACGCCACCCCCTTCACCCTGGGTGACGAGACCGACGTGCTCTTCGTGGAAGACCCCTACCAGCCCGGCACCTACCACCCACGTATCAACGGATTCGACACCGAGTCGTTCAAGGCCCTGCCCGAGAATGAGCGCAAAGCCTTCTACGCACTGCACGACCACTTCTTCTACCATCGCCACAACGACTTCTGGTATCGCGAAGCCATGAAGAAGCTCCCCGCCCTCATCGATGCCACCGACATGCTCGTCTGCGGTGAGGACCTCGGCATGATACCCGCTTGCGTGCCTACCGTAATGAACGAACTGCGCATCCTCTCACTTGAGATACAGCGCATGCCCAAAGCCTACGGATGCACCTTCGACAATCCGGCCAACTACCCCTACTACTCCGTATGTACCACCTCTACTCACGACATGAGCGGTATACGCGGCTGGTGGGAAGAAGACCCCATGCTCACCCAGCGCTACTGGGCCGACATGCTGCATCAGCGCGGCAAGGCACCTCACGAGTGCGAGGCATGGATATGCGAGGCCATCGTGCACCAGCACCTCGACTCGCCCGCCATGCTCACCATTCTCCCCTTGCAAGACTGGATGGCCATGGACGAACACCTGCGCTACCCCGACCCAGCCTTTGAGCGCATCAACGTACCCGCCAACTCCAACCACTACTGGCGCTACCGCATGCACCTCACGCTGGAAGAACTCCTCGAAGCAGAGGACTTCAACCGCCTGGTAGGTCGTCTCGTAAAGCAAAGTGGACGATAAGTGAGAGCAGAGATAAGTTACTTAATCTATGCCGAGTACAAGATGCTCTTCCGCGTTTAGAACTCGGCCATCAAACAACCGAAAACACATACCTATGGTTGATATGATAAGAGGACAGGATTCGGATCCTGCCCTCTTATCATATCAGCCCAAGCCAGATTACAAAAAAAAGGATTTACCCTATCAATTGCTGAAGCATCATTTTAGTGTTTGATAAAAGCGTATATAATCTATTTCATAACGAAGAGGGTATTTTTCCGAAACCGGTTCGCCACCATGCTGTCCCCCTATGGCTAAATTCAGCAAGAAATACTGCGGAGTATGGAAGGGATTTTTGTTTTCACCATAGCTTCCGTTCAATGTTTTAGTCAAGTCGATGTCATTTAATAATTCATCATCAAGATATATGCGCAAATACTCAGGTTGCCACTCCATACGCCATATATGAAATTTCTCAGCCCAATCGGCATCCCTATCGGTGAAGTGTGTAAACGAGATTGCCTTTGAGTTCCATACCGCTTGGTTATGATCGTTGCCCCATGCTGCATTGGCTAGGATGTGTGGCACATCGTTGATGCGGTAGTACTCCATCACATCAATCTCGCCGCAGGAGGGCCAGTGCCATTGTGTGCCGAGTGTCCAGATGGCGGGCCATGAACCTTCGGCTACGGGGATGCGTGCGCGCACCTCGAGTGTGCCGAAAAGGAATTCGTGCTTACCGCGTGTGTTGACCGATGCCGAGGTGTACTCGGCATATTCACGTTGCTGCCTCCAATCGGGGCGGCGACGGCGTGGGCGGCCATCCTGCAGGTTATTGTCAAACTTTATGTAGTTGGGGTTCTTCACTTGCTCGTGGCGTGCGGTGATAATGAGGCATCCGTCTCGGCATATGGCGTTGTCGGGTTGGTACCATTGCAGTTCGTAGTTGCGCACAAACCCTCTCTCATAGTTCCAGTCGGCTTCGTTGAGGGGGCCTGCGGTGTTGAACTCGTCGCTCCATACAAGTGTACGGTTCTCTTGTGCAAAACTGGCAGATACGAGACTTATAAATACGAATAAGGCGATAGGATATCTCATAATACGATGTCTGTTTAATAAAAGACACGGGATTGGCTAATGCCTAACCCCGTGACTATAGATTGATTACTTGTTTATATATGTAACCGGATAACGCTTTATCCGATAGATGTTCGGTGCAGTGAGGATTAATGGCTGTCAATGTAGCGTACCATTTCGCATGCTGCCAGGAGGAAAGCGCCTACGCCGAAGTTGGCGGTAGAGTTGGCGTCAACAACTTGTCCGGGGATGGCGCGTTCTCCGATGGGCTGTACATAACCTACACGTCCGTCGGGCTGCAATGCTACTGCGGTGAGGTATTCCCATGCACTCTGTATGGTGGGCCAATACTCCTCTTCGCTGAGGAAACCGTTGTTGATACCCCACAGCAGGCCATAGGTGAAGAATGCGGTGCCGCTGGTTTCAGGGCCAGGAGCATGATCCTTGTCATACATGCTGCGTGTCCAGTAACCCTCGGGCTGCTGGCAGTTCTTTACAGCCTCGGCCATCTTGGTGTAGATCTGTATGTATTCGTCGCGATGTGCATTGTCTTCGGGAAGGTCTTTCAGCACTTTGGCAAAGCCTGCCAGTACCCATCCGTCGCCACGTGCCCAGAAGTCTTTACCTCCGTTGGTAGAGGTGTGGGCGGGGTATACATACTTGGCATCTCGATAGAAGAGACCGGTCTCCTCGTCATACATGATGCTCTGTGCATATTTGAAGTACTCGTACAGCTTGTCCAGATATAGTTGGTTGCCTGTGATGTTGTACATCTTGGTCATTACGGGCATTACCATGTAGAGCCCGTCGGCCCACCACCAGTAGTCGTTTTGCGGTGTGCTCATCTGGTACTCCATCACCTCGCGTGCACGGGCTATCTTTATGGTGTCGGGCTCCAGGTTGTAGAGGTCAGCATAGGTTTGGAAGCAGATCTGCCAGTCACCGAAGAGTACATATTCGGGACGCTCTCCGTATGAGTAGCGCCATTCTTCCTTGTTGGCGTTGGTGGCACCCCAGTATTTGTTGTGCTCAGCCCAGCGCTTGGTATATGCAAGCTGTTCCTCGTTCTTAGTGAGGAAGTAAACTTCCATGTTTCCAGTGTGGTAAGCTGCATTGTCCCAGAAGGGGCGTGTCTCAGGCTTGTTGTTGGTTTGCCAATAGGTGTTTACTTTGTCGATGATGCTCAGCACCTCTTTCTTACTTGGAGTTGATGATGTGCAACTCATCATTAGCACGGCTAATGCGAAAAGAACAGATGTTTTCTTCATGATTGTATTAAATGTGTTTGTGTATTTGTTTATGTGCAAATGTAATACAAACTTTGCAATTGACCAAATATTCACGTGATAAAGTGCCCGACAGCTTGATTGTAAGGGTGTATGTCTTGTTTTTATAAACGAAAAAAGCCAGCAGAAAATCTGCAGGCTTTTAATCTGAATCTCTTGGAGTTGACGATTACATCATGCCGTCCATGCCGCCCATGCCGGGAGCCATGGGTGCGGGCTTGTCTTCCTTCTTCTCCACGATGACACACTCGGTGGTGAGGAACATGCCGGCGATAGAGGCGGCGTTCTCCAGTGCCACGCGGGTCACCTTGGCGGGGTCAACGACACCGGCGGCCTTCATGTGCTCGTACACATCGGTGCGGGCATTGTAGCCGAAGTCGCCTTCGCCCTCGCGCACCTTCTGTACCACTACGGCGCCCTCCTTGCCTGCGTTGGAGACAATCTGACGGAGAGGCTCCTCTACGGCACGCTTGATGATCTCGATACCGGTGGTCTCGTCGGCATTGTCGCCCTTGAGGTCTTCAAGTGCATCGATGGCGCGGATGTAGGCTACACCACCACCGGGCACGATACCCTCCTCGATGGCTGCGCGGGTGGCGCAGAGTGCGTCGTCGACGCGGTCTTTCTTCTCCTTCATCTCTACCTCAGAGGCTGCGCCCACGTAGAGTACGGCTACGCCGCCTGCGAGCTTGGCCAGGCGTTCCTGGAGCTTCTCCTTGTCGTAGTCGCTCTTGGTAGCGGCAATCTGTGCCTTGATCTGTGCCACGCGCTCGGCAATGGCATCCTTGCTGCCTGCACCGTTGACGATGGTGGTGTTGTCCTTCGATACGGTCACCTTGTCGCAACGGCCCAGCATCTCGATGGTGGCCTGCTCGAGTGAGAGCCCCTTCTCCTCGCTGATGACGATGCCGCCGGTGAGGATGGCGATGTCTTCGAGCATCTCCTTGCGGCGGTCTCCGAAGCCGGGAGCCTTCACGGCACAGATCTTGAGCTGTGCACGCAAGCGGTTCACTACGAGTGTGGTGAGTGCCTCGCTATCTACATCCTCGGCGATGACGAGGAGCGGACGGCCTGTCTGAATGGCGGGCTCGAGGATGGGAAGGAAGTCCTTGAGGTTAGAGATCTTCTTGTCGTAGATGAGGATATAGGGATTGTCCATCACGCACTCCATCTTCTCGGTGTCGGTCACGAAGTAGGGTGACAGGTAGCCGCGGTCGAACTGCATACCCTCAACCACGCCGATAGAGGTTTCGGTGCCCTTGGCCTCCTCGATGGTGATGACGCCATCCTTGGATACGCGGCGCATGGCGTCGGCGATGAGCTTACCTATTTCGGGGTCGTTGTTGGCCGAGATGGTGGCCACCTGCTCAATCTTGTCGTAGTCGCTGCCTACGGCCTCAGATTGCTCCTTGATGCTCTCTACTACCTTGGCTACGGCCTTGTCGATACCGCGCTTAAGGTCCATGGGGTTGGCACCTGCGGTGACGTTCTTGATGCCTACGTTGACGATGCTCTGTGCGAGTACGGTAGCTGTGGTGGTACCGTCACCGGCATCGTCGCCGGTCTTCGATGCTACCGACTTGACGAGCTGTGCGCCGGTGTTCATGAAGGGGTCGGCCAGCTCCACCTCCTTGGCTACGGTTACACCGTCCTTGGTGATGTGGGGAGCACCGAACTTCTTCTCGATAATCACGTTGCGGCCTTTGGGGCCGAGGGTTACTTTCACTGCGTTGGCAAGCTCGTCGACACCTCTCTTGAGTTGCTCGCGGGCTTCCATATTGAATACGATTTCTTTTGCCATAGTTCTATATTATTATTTTAGTTTTTTAGGATTGCCTAGGATTCTCTAAGACTGCCTAGGATTTCCTAGAAGATTATTAACCTACGATTGCGAGGATATCGCTTTGGCGCATGATGAGGTACTTGTTGCCTTCGAGCTCGAGCTCGGTGCCTGCATACTTGCCGTAGAGTACGGTATCGCCTACCTTTACTACCATCTCCTCGTCTTTGGTGCCGTTGCCTACGGCTACTACTTCGCCCTTGAGGGGTTTCTCCTTGGCGGTGTCGGGGATGATGATGCCGCCGATGGTCTTCTCTTCGGCCGGTGCGGGTACTACGAGCACGCGGTCAGCTAATGGTTTAATGTTCATTGTTGTACGTTTGGTTTTATGGTTATTGTTCATTTATTGTTTAGCAAGTCGCCATAATATAATTAACGAAAAGCGTGCCACGATTGTTTGAGTTCGCGGCAATGTGTCAATGGATGACGGCTTGGCAAGCAACGTGTCAGTTTGTCAGTTATTCGAGCTCGAAGAGGAGTTTCTCGAGTTGCTCGGCCGTGAGCCAGCGGTGCAGGGTACCCCGATGTGCCACGGTGATGGCCCCTGTCTCCTCAGATACGACGATGGCAAAGGCATCGCTCTCTTGCGATACGCCCAAGGCGGCACGGTGACGTAGGCCGAGCGACTTGGGTATCTCCATGCTGTGCGATACGGGGAGCAGACAGCCTGCGGCCACGATACGCTTTTGGCTGATGACCATAGCTCCATCGTGCAAGGGGCTGTTCTTGAAGAAGATATTCTCGATGAGCAACTGGTTGATGGCAGCATCGATGGGTTCGCCCGTCTTGATGATTTCGCCCAGCTTATAGCCTTGTTCGATGACTATCAGTGCTCCCTCCTTGCGCTTCGACATGTTCATGCAGGCCATCACGATGGGCATCATTTCGGCGTGGTCGGCCTTGGCCTCCTTCTTGCCCGTAAACATCTCGATGATGCGCCTTACGCGGTTTTGCGAACCTATCTCGCGCAGGAATCGGCGTATCTCATCCTGAAAGAGGACGATGAGGGCCAAGGCACCTACGCTGACGAGTGTGTCCAGAATGCCGCCCAGGAGCTTCATCTGCAGTATCTGCGACACCAAGAGCCAGAGGATGATAAAAATGAAGATGCCTATGAAGAGGTTGAGCGAGCCCGACTCCTTCATCAACTTGTAGAAGTAGAAGAGCATCAGTGCTACGAGCAGGATGTCTATCAGGTCTTTTATGCTGAAACCGAGTAACATGGGGTGTTTGTTAATTATGAATTATGAGTTATGAATTATGAGTTGGTTTCTCGGAGAACTCGGACATAGCTTTTAGCTTTTCTGTAATCAGGATGGCTTCGCGGGCCGCCTTCACGTCGTGCACGCGGAGGATGTGTGCCCCCTTCATCAACGCCACTGCGTGCAGAGCGGTCGTCCCGTTGAGAGCTTCGGCGGGGTTGATATCGAGGTGCTTGTATATCATCGACTTGCGCGACACTCCCACCAGCAGCGGGCACTCCAGCAGATGCAACTCCTCGAGGTGTGCCATGAGGCGGTAGTTGTCGTCGAGTGTCTTGCCAAACCCGAAGCCGGGATCTACGATTACGTCGTTCACGCCCATGAGGTGCAGGCGGCCGATGCGCTCGGCAAGGTCGTACATCAGTTCCGTCCAACGGCCCTTGTTGCAGGTGAGCACATAGGGCACTTGCAGGTCGGCCACGGTGGCAAACATCCGCTCGTCGGCCTCGCCGCCCGACACGTCGTTGATCATCTGTACGCCAAACTCCCTCACGCAACGCTCGGCAATGGAGGCACGGAAGGTGTCGACCGACACGATGGCCTCGGGAGCCACCTTGCGTATGGCCGCGAGGGCCATGCCGAGACGGCGCATCTCCTCCTCCTCGCTCACGGGAGCAAGCCCGGGCTTGGTAGAGCAGCCCCCCACATCAATTATCGATGCACCCTCGCGCAGCATCGTCAGGGCACGCTCGGCCACGGCATCGGCCGTATGCATCTGCGAGGCTTCGTAGAACGACTCCGTGGTGGCATTCAGTATGCCCATCACGAGCGGCCGCTCCAGCGAGAGCAGCTGTCCGCCGACGTTCAGCGTATAGGGTATAGTGCGTAGCATATTCATATCAATCTACAAAATTAGTGCAAGGCGAATGAAATGCCAAATTTCAACGAGTGAATGTTGTGGAAAAGTTTACTTTTTCTATAACTGAGCGAGGCCAAAACTCAATAACATTGAATTATGAGCACGAAAACAAAGTACATTTTGAGGGTCACACAAGACACACACCTCAGTTTGTAATTTCTATGTAGCTATGCAAACTGGAGTTTATCTTTGTCCGAACTGGAGTTTGGAGCCTTTCAAATTAAATTATAACAGGCTCGACAATTTTTTATCGTTTCGTTGTAATTTTTTAACCCTGTTGAATCTTGGCTGAGTTCGTTGAATGTGAAAACAACTTTCACTTACTCACTGGCACAAGATTTGTCAAGCCTGCGAAAAAGTTTGACAAATTCATAGTTCATAGCGCTCCACTCTCACGTTGCCCCGCATATCGGTCACCTTGATTTCTACTTGGTGACGGCCGGGGCCGATGCCTTCGGCACGGAGGTCGCAGGTGAGGCGGGCATTCTTGCTGCTATACTTGAAGAGCACCCAGCGGCCATCTATCGTGCCGCGATAGTCGCGGATGCCGGTCTCGGCATCGGCAATGCGGCACACTATCCTACCCTGCTTGCGCCACGAGGTGCTGCCTATGGGAGTAATCTTGGGTGCTATGGTATCGGCACATACGGTGTAGCTGCCCAGTTCGGTGATATTGGCGGTGATGCGGCCATACCGATAGGTGCCTCCGCAACAGGTGCGGCGCTTGCCATCGACACGGGCCACGTAGAGTTTGGAGCCATCTACAGACTCACTCTTGTGGGTAGGCAATGTGATCTCGGCAGCACGGCGCAAGGGGATGCGTGTGGTAGTGAGCTGGTAGATAGGGGCCTGTTCATTCTCGGAGGGCAACACGTGGTAGTCGAGCTCCACATCATCGAACAGCGTGCCTTGCGGCATCCATAGCTCGAAGCCCTGGGCATAGAAGCGGCTGTCGCGCGAGGCATCCATGAGGTAATAGTAGCTGGGCACACGACAAGGTATTTCCATGCGCTTGCCACGCACCACGAAGCGATAGACGGAGCGGTTGCCATAGAGGTCCTCGAGCTCGTAGCGGAAGTGGTAGTCGCGCTCCTCATCAATGGTGACCCATCCGCGCTGTTCATCGGCACGGAGCATACGCAGTTCGTTGTTCTCGGCTATGGAGGCACGCATATACCAACGGCCTGTGGTGCGCTGCTCGGCATAGTCGGTCCATGAGTTGATGAGGCGGTTCTCATCAAAGGAGAAGCGGTCTACATCGCTGCTGCTCACCAAGCGGTCGTCCACATAGAGGCGCACGTAGCGTACCCCATAGCTATTGTGGGTGCCATTCATATAGTCGTTGGCCGAGATGGCGGCGGAGATGCGGCCCCAAGCCTCCATACAATTGACAATCGGCAATTGACAATTGACAATTATTTTTCCATCGACTTCGGCAACTCCCTTCATAGGCTTATTGAGTGCTACTTTACCTCTGTACTCATCTCCATATATCATGATGCGGGTAGCGCGCGGGGCGATATTGTCTACAATCTTGTCCTTATAGAAGGGGAGTGGGTCGATGGGTTCATTGGTAGCGGTCTTGCGAATCTCCATGTGTAGATGGGGACCGAAGGAGTAGCCCGTGTTGCCGGCGTATGCCACCACCTCGCCTTGGCGGAAGCGAAACTCATCGGGCCCAAACTCCAGCGTCACGGCAAAGGTCTGCTCGGCGTATTGTTTCTTACGAACCAGCCCGGCAATCTCGGGCAGGAAGCGGTCGAGATGGCCATGCACGGAGGTATAGCCATTGTCGTGAGTGAGATACAGCGCATTGCCATAGCCACCGGGAGTGACCGTCACCTTGGAGATGTAGCCATCGGCAATGGCAAGCAGCGGCTTGCCCACCACGCCCTGGGTCTTGAAGTCGAGTCCTCCGTGGAAGTGGTTGGAGCGGAGCTCTCCGAAGTTACCACTCAGATAGAGCGGGAAGTCGAACGGTGCGCCGAAGCGTGGCTCGGGAGTCTGCGCAGCCAAGGGGAGCCATCCTGCCAGCATGGCAAGTACAAGAGGTCTGCCCAACCATCTGGTAATAGTTGCACCCCATATATATACATCATAGTTCATAGGATACAAAGATACAACTTTTCTGAAATTCATCCGACATTTCTACTTGCAAATATCGTAACCCTATATGCCTTCACTCTCCTGACGGCACAGCTACACGGGGAAGGGTAAACCATACGGCATAGCCACCTGGTATGGGTTCTGCTTTGATACGGCAGCCGATATGATTAAACTGACTATCGTGCTCACGAATAATCTGACGACAGATGACATACGCTGCTCCTTGCAACACACCTCCCTGGGCATTGCTCATGTGCGAAGGCGAGAAGAGGATTGGCAGCACCTCGGGGGAAAGGTCGCACGAAGCATTGAAGAGCGTGAAACGCACAAACTCGTCATCGGCAGCACATCTAAGGGAGAGAGGAGCAGAAGGCGACAAGGCCAAGGCGACATCGATAAGCTGTTCGAGCAGGAATCCTGCCAAATCGGCATCACACCAAACCCGTTCGCGGCAACCCTCTACGGCAAGCGTGGGGGCGTCATGGGAGGAGCGGCGCACCAACTTGGCATAGTACGAAGCCGCACGACGGGCCAGCACCTCGGTCTCCACATCGGAGCGCCGGAAGGTGACCTCATCCAGTTGCCGCGAAGCACAGTTGGCCAACGTAGTGAAGACTACCTTATAATAATCTACCAACTCTTTCATCTGCTTCCGCTTGTCGTACCCATCAAGATGCTCTACCAGCTGTTTGATTCGGTTGGGATAGTATACCGTCTCGTGCTTGATTGTGGAAAGACAGTTGTCGAGCACCATATTCTGCACATGAAGGCGGTTTCCCTCATGGCGTGCACGGCGCTCCTCATCCTCCACCGACTCGATATCGCGATATACATGCTCAACACGCCCCATGAAGGTGTAGACAAGTACGGCCACATAGCCAAGCACAAGCAGCACGCAGATGAGTACAGCCAAGGAGATATTGCTATTGTACCGCTGCATGCGATCACAGTAGTCGATGAGTGAGCGGTCTTCACTAATGACCTTGTATAGATCGTTGTAGATGCGGTTATTGTAGCGGTAATGTCCCCAACGTTGCAGGGCGAGGTTGGCCACAGCCATTTCGTTGCGCACATCAAGTATGGTATGGTAATCAGTGGCAAAGTCGCTGAACCACCAACGAAGTTCCACATCGCGCTCTTCCCCTCGCGTAGCGGTGAGCGGGGCTATATATTCGGCTGCATGCTGACGATGGTGGGCATTAAGATAGGAGAGAGCCGAGTCAGCAAAGGAGAGAGCCGCTTCGTAACGGCCATCAATGTTGGCATAATACACACTATCGGCATAAGCCGATGCCTGCATTAGCAGAGGCGAATAGGAGGCCATCACCTTACCTTCCCTATGCAGGAGAGAGTCCTGTCCGATATGGCAGGAGTCTTTCTCACTGGAGGGGACAGGCAACATATCCAGAGGGAGCACCATCAAGCATAGCAACGTCATCAAGCGCCGTACCCCTTTGGGCAGACGGAACCAGAAGCGACTACCCTCGCCTACCCTACTGTCAATTCCCATACGGCATACCTCAAAGAGCGGATCAGTCTTGCGATACTTTTCAATGATACCCTTGCAATTGAGAAGGCCAAAGCCGCCACCTTTATTCTTGCGTTGCCCAGGCGGCAACTCATGACCGATAGAGGCCGCATTATACACCTTCTCATTCAGGATACAGGAGATGTCTGCCGCCGACATTCCCACCCCTGTATCGGCCACCGACAACTCTACATATTCATCCCCTACCTCCGCCGTAATACTTACCCGTCCGCCTTCGGGAGTAAATTTGCGTGCATTGTCGGCCAATGTATTCAGCATAAAGAAGGTCAGTGCCTTATCTGCTTTGACTACAGCATCGGAATGCCGCACCTCCAGCGTGAGTCCCTTCAAGGCAAAAGAGGCGTTGCCACGAGCAATCATGTCAAACACCTCGGCCAAGGGAAACGACTCTATATGGAGTCCCACCACCCCCTGCGTGGTCTTGATCCACTGCGCCAACACCTCGTTGAGATGATTAATTTCTCCAGCCAACTCATCTATATACTCCAATTTACGTGCCCTCAGTTCCTCATCGCGCCACACCTCATCAAGTTGCAGGCGGTCCACTTCATGAGCCATACGATCTATATAAGGCATCATCCCCGTCACCATAGAGAGGGTAGCTTTACGCACCACGTTTCCCCGTTTACCCACCTCGATATGGCGTTGCTGCAAGCAGACACGCTTTTCGGTTTCCTCCAGCAAGTCGCGCAACTGCTGTTCGTATCCTTTTCCCTTCGTACGCCTATGTTTTGAGAGCACTACGATGAGTACACCCAGCAAGGCAGCGCCACCAAGTATGGCACATAGCAATACCGTTATCATTCGTTGCTGACGCTTCAGCGAGAGGTAACGACTCTCCAGTTCCTTATCCTGACGGGTCATCTCCAACAAGTCGAGATAAATATTCCGGTTGTAGTCTGAGGCCACCTTATCACCCCATCCGGCAAAAGCCAGGCTCGCCTCCTCGCGTAAGCGGCACAATACATCGGGGACAGTACGCCCCTCGGCCGATGCCAACCAACCGAGTTCCACGGGCTGTTCGTCCGTAGTCGCATACAACGTCAGGTGTGCCACGCTATCGGCAGAGAGATAGTGTGTCGAGTATATCCAAGCCAAATCATCAAGTGTCCGCTGCAAGGTATCGAGAGCAGCCTGATAGTGTCCTCTACTATTGTGCAACGAAGCCATCTGCACCATTGCATTCATCATCCCATAGCGGTCGCCATAGCTATCCAGATGGCACATGGCATCAGCCACGAGAGCCATGCTCAACCCCTCGGCAGAGCATACTGCCGAATCACCCAGCTGAGCAAACGAGTTTGGACGCTGAAACGCAATATAGGCCACGCGTGACGAGTCGGCCAGCAGTTCTGACAGACCCGACAGAGCCAGTCCCGTAAAATAGCTATATCCTCCTGCCTGACTTACACGCAGGCACTGACTGTTGAGGTATGTGTACCGACGCAGCAAACGTTGCTCATAGGTATCACCCTCCACATCAAGCCCTATTCCCTTCAAGTAGACATACATGAGCCATTGCGCCGAGTCGGCATGCAAAGCATCATCATCCACCACATACCTCATTTCGGCATGTGCTTCGGGACGCTGCCCCACCCTATGATGGTGCAATGCCATCACCATATGCATGTCATTTACCGTAGCGTTCAGCCGGGTCCGTTCGGCAGCTGAGAGTGTCGACACCTCCTCATTGATATGCCGCAAGCGTTCAGCTGCCCTTACCCTGCAATCGTAGAAGGCAAGATTATCGGCCGTGCGAAGATATACGTTCATCCGCCCCACGTCGGCCACCAGGCGCTCCAACTCACAACCTGCCCTACCGTCCACCTCATCGTACCAGTGCAGAGCCGCCTCATAGTTCATCTGCATACAAGCCACAAAGCCCAGCGTGTTGCACGCCATAGCAAGCCCGTGCGTATAGCGCCCAGCAGCCTCATGAGCCATGGAAGCATAATAGTATGTCGAGTCTAAATTACGATAGCGCCACGCATAAGCCTTGCGGTTGAGCACATCCGCCGGATGTGTGCCCACCCCATGCGTGTCATGACTCCTGCAGCCCACCAGCCACACCATGCACAAGAGGATTATCAAGATATGTCCGAAACGCTTTTTCATTGTATTTGACAAAAGTACAATAAGCCGAGCGGAGAACAAAACATTTTTGAATTAATTTTATCCCCAAGCACAGTATACTGGATTGTTTTATTGTTTTAAGGGTCAGTTGGGAAGGGAGAGGTTTCTTTCCTAACTCCCGGCCCGCTCTGCCCACATTATGCGAAGCCACAGGTTTCAGTTAACGATTGTATAATCCAAACAATATCTGTATTGTTAACGATTGCTCAAAGAATTTGTGTGGAATTCTTGTAGAGAAACGCTTTGCAGGCAAGGAGGATAGGCGCGCTTTATGGCAATATAGGTATTGTGCTTTGAAAATACTGGTGAAGAGTTGTTGACAATCCGTGAAAAAACCTTATATTTGCATGCTCTTAGCTGATGCTCCGAGCTGGACTAAAAGAAAGAATATGAACCACTGATAAAAACATGATTGCGATGAAGACACACAAGCTATTGAAACACACACTTCCCTTACTCCTGTTGTTGTTGTCGCCCATGGCATGGGCCGATAAGGTGCAGCCCTCTGCCACGATGCCCGACGGCGGCAAGCCCGAGCACGTGTACACGATGATGAATGGCAACAACGTGTACGCCAACGCACTCACCGCACCCACGCAGACGGCCGAGAACTATGGCCTCTTTGCCTTCTACGAGGCCGAGGCAGATGGGGCGTACTACATCTACAGCCATACGGCCAAGAAGTGGCTCACCTATACCAAGGCGGCCAGCTACAGCAACGGCAAGGATTTCGTGAAATTCTCTGACACGAAGGTCGAGGGCGCCTACTTCAAGGTGACCAACTATGCGGCCGACAACTACGAGCTGCAGCCCTACACCACATCGGGCACCAACGACAAGTACCTCAACTGGTACCAGGGCGTGGGCGGTAACCCCTACGACGGACCCAACACGCTGGGCCTGTGGCAAGATGCCGGAGCGGCCGACGGAGGTAGCCGCTACACCTTCACCGAGGTGGTCATCGCCGAGCGCACCTACACCATCAGCATCCCCGACGGGCGCACCATCAAGATTGGCAACACCACCTACAAGGATGGCGACACCTACACCACGGAGGGTGGCGTAGACAAGGCCGACATCACCGTGGTGGCTCCCGAGGGGCAGTTTGCCGCCGTGGCTATCGACGACGTGAAGCAGACCATCAACGTATACTTCGCCACCCTGCCCACACAACCGGCTACCGTGGCCTACACCCAAGCGGTGGTATACCCCGCCCAGCAGGAAGCCGTAGGCGCAGCCAAGAGCGAGGAGAACGGAGGCGTATACACACTGAGCAACAACGTGTTGGCAGCCTCATACATGCGCCTGGGCGATGCCGTCTACTTTGCCGGCTCTGATGCCATGGACCTCGTGGCCGGTACCGAGCTCTTCACCGTAGCCTTTGGCTCGGGCGACAATGTGCCTGCATCGGCCATGACACTCAAGAGCCTCGAGCTTGTGGACCTCACGGGCAACGACAAGGCCATCGGCGGGGCCGAGCACTATGACGGCAAGGCGCTCGTGGCCAACTACGAGTACACCTATAATGAGAGCAAGATCGGGATCGTATGGCGTGCCGTATTGCGCGACGGCTCGCACTACCTGCGCACCGAGATGGAGCTCAAGGGCGTGGACGATGTGGACATGTACAACATCATCCCCATGATCTACAATGTGGACACCAAGAAGGCCGGCTCTACCCCTGCCGTGGTGGGCAACACCCGCGGAGCCGTGCTCATGAGCAACAAGATATTTGCCGGGCTCGAGACCCCTACAGCCTACAACACCGTGGGCGGAGCCACCGGCGAGGAGGACAACTGGAACCTCACCACCACCATGCCCGACGTGGCCCTCACGGCCAGCTCATGGGTGCCGATGGAGGAGGGCGACAAGGCCATCGCACGCCTCACCGAGGTGACCGGTGCTGGCTATCAGAACCTCTTGGCCTACAGGCAGACAGGCGTTGAGTTGAAGGAGGGTCAGAAGGTGGAGGTCAAGGTGCAGTACAAGAGCGGTAGCCACCGCCTCAACTTCGGTGGGGCCGACCTGCTTGCTGCCAATGGCGACATTGCCGCCAACGACTACCATAGCGGCTACTCGGGCAGTCAGCACGAGAAGAACGTGTTTACCTTCATCGCCCCCAACGACGGCACCTTCACCATCCGTGTCATCGTGGAGAACAAGACCGAGAGCATCGATGCCGCCAGCACCCTCAGCACGAAGATATATACCGCCAAGGAGGGCGTGGTGATCAATACCGACGTCGTAGGCATACAGGGCCGCTGGAGCCGCAACACCACCCTCGCCAAGGACGAGACGTGGAAGGTGGCCTCCGTGGTGGGACTCATCGCACAGGACGGCACCGAGGCCGACACCGATATACACAAGACACAGAAGCGTCGCTCGTTCCTCGCCTACTCGGAGCGCGAGCGTGCCGTGCCCTGGCGTGCCATGCCCATGTACCTCACCTGGTATGAGCTGCAGATCAACCGCAACAATGCAGCCCCTGGCCGCGAGCATCTCGACAACACGAAGGTGGACGATGTGCTCGACGTGATGGCTCACTGGAAGAGCGACTTCTATGACCGCTATGGTGTAGCGCCCAAGATATTCATCATCGACGACGGATGGGACAAGTATGGCGAGTGGACCTTCCACGAGAGCTTCCCCAACGAGATGCGCGATATGTCCAAGGTAGCCAAGGAGATGGGCGCAGGCATAGGCGCTTGGCTCGGCCCGGTAGGCGGCTATGGTGCCAGCGGTAACCATCGCCGCTCTTATTGGAGCGACAAGGGTGGCATGCAGCTCTCCAATCCCCGTTACTACAAGGCGTTCAAGGATGCCGCATTCAACCTCGTATGCAATCAGGATGGCACAGAGGGTTATCAGCAGGGCAACGACAACTACGTCTTCTTCAAGTTTGACGGTATCTCCGGGCAGTTCTCATCCGTAGGCCCCGATGCCGGTGACACCGGCAACGAGAATGCCGAGGGCATCATCCGCCTCGAGCAGTATGTGCGCGAGGAGTTGCGCGAAGACATCTTCTTCAACACCTCCGTGGGCACCTGGGCATCGCCCTTCTGGTATCAGATTACCGATGCCACATGGCGTCAGGAGAACGACCACGACCGCACGGGCAACAACACCATCAAGCGCGAGAACTGGATTACCTACCGCGACCGACTGGTATATCAGAACTACGTGAAGAATTCGCCCATCTGTCCTATCAATACCTTGATGACTCACGGATTCATCCTCACCAAGTACGGTCCTCCCGCAAGCGACGAACGCGACTACCTCCCCGTACGTAACGAGCTCCGTGCTGCCTTCCTCTGCGGCTCGGGCATGGTAGAGCTCTACAACGACTACGACCTGATGGGCAGCATCAACGGCGGTGCCCTCTGGGCCGACCTCGCCGAGTGTATCGCTTGGCAGGAGCGCAATGCCGACGTGCTCCCCGACGCACACTGGGTAGGCGGAAATCCCTGGACAGGCTCCAAGGCCGAGGTGTATGGCTGGGCTGCATGGAACGGCACCAAGTCGACACTCGCACTCCGTAACGGTGCCAACGATGCACAGACCTATAAGTTCACCCTGCGCCAGGCGCTCAACATCCCGAAGAATGTAAGCGGCAGCATCATCCTGCGTAGCGCATTCGGCATTCAGGATGCACTTGAAGGACTTGCAGAGGGCACGCCCATCAACATCGACACCGAGCTCACCGTGAAGCTCCCCGGTAGCAGCATCTACGGCTTCGAGGGCATCGATGCTGAGGCTACCATCAATAAGGTGGAGAGCATCACACTCACCACCGAGAATGGAGAAACCTCTGTAGCCGCCAATCGCACACTTGTAATCAACGCTGCCATAGCACCCGCCAAGGCGACCTTCCCTGCCATTGCATGGAGCAGCAGCAACCCTGAAGTGGCTACCGTCGAGGGCGGACTCGTGGTACCGATGAAAGAGGGCGAGGTAACCATCACCGCTACGGCCACCGACGGCTCGGGCATCACGGCATCGGTCACCCTCACCGTAACTCCCAAGGTGGTGGAGCCCTATGCCACCAACTTTGACAAGAACACCAATGCCACACGCACCGACCGGTTCATCAAGAACATCATCTTCAAGGAGGAGGGCACCGAGGCACAGACCTTGGCCGTAGGCCAGGGCAAGCCTTATATGGACAAGACCGACCAGCTGCTCACCTGCACCGCAGGCAGTACCGTGAAGGTCACCTTCGACAAGCAGGCCAACTGGATGCACGGATACGTGTATATCGACCTCGACGGCGACAAGCAGTTCTCCTTCAATGACGGGCAAACTGACCAAAGCGGCACCGACGTCGTGTCGTTCAGCTTCTATTCGGGCGACTTCAACAATGATGCCAGCGGTGTCAACTCTGCAGGAACGACCCTCACGGGCGGTGCCCGCAACACCATGGAGTGCCCCTCGTTTGTGGCACCTGCAAAGGAGGGCGACTACCGCATCCGCTTCAAGATGGATTGGAACAGCATCGATGCGGGCGGACAAGTTGCTGCCGACGGCACCTGCACGGGCCCAAACGGCATTCTTGCCAACGGAGGCGTTATCGTGGATGCCATCCTGCAGGTGACCGTCCCCGATGGTATTCAGTCCCCAACATCTGGCGTAAACTCGTCAAGCATTATTTACACCCCACTAGGCATACGCCTTAATGTTCCCATTGAGACACTCCCCAAAGGGGTCTACATCATAGGGAACAAAAAGATGGTCGTTAAGTAAACTACGGAATACGCAGGTTCTCATTCAAGGAGAACACTCTATAATGTTTAGCCTTACATTATCCAAACAAAGTCCAACAAGCCAAAGATGCGATGTTTTACATGCTCAAAGGCAGCATGAACATCATCACTCAATGATATTGAGCATCTTGATGGTGGCTTTGATGGCAGCCTCCGTCTGGTCGGCATCGAGGCCGCGAGTTTTGAAGGTCTTGCCCTCGTGCTCCCACGTGATGATGGTCTGCACGAATGCGTCGGTGCGGCCGCCAGGGGGGATAGAGACGGCGTAGTTGGTGAGCATGGGGAACTTGCGGCCCAGCGTCTCCTTATAAATCTTGCGCAGGGCACGCACGAAGGCGTCGTACTGTCCGTCACCACTGGCGTTCTGCTCGTAAATCTGGTCACCGATGCTCAGCTTGAGCGAAGCCATGGGCTTGAGGCCCTGCGAGAGGGTGACGTAGTAGCTCAGGAGCTTCACGCGGGCATCCTCTACGGAGTGTTTCAGCACATCGGAGATGATGTAGGGAAGGTCTTCTTGCGTGACTACCTCCTTTTTGTCGCCCAGCTCGATGATGCGCGCGGTGACCTTGCGCATGGCCTCATCGTCGAGCTCGAGTCCTAAGGCTTCGAGGTTCTTGCGTATGTTGGCCTTGCCGCTGGTCTTGCCCAGTGCATATTCGCGCTTTCGTCCGAAGCGTTCGGGAAGCAGTTCGTTGCAGTAGAGATTGTTCTTGTTGTCTCCGTCGGCATGTACGCCTGCCACCTGAGTAAAGACGTTCTCACCCACGATGGGCTTGTTGGCGGGGATGGTGATGCCCGAGTAGGACTCCACGAGGCGGCTCACGTCGTTGAGGCGCTCCTCATTGATGGAGGTCTCGGCACCGAAGTGGTCGCGCAGGATAGCCTGCACGCTGGCCAAGGGGGCATTGCCCGCACGCTCGCCCAGTCCGTTGATGGTGGTGTGGAGACCCTTGGCACCGGCCAGCACAGCGGCATACACGTTGCTCACGGCAAGGTCGTAGTCGTTGTGGGCATGGAAGTCGAAGTGCGTGTCGGGGTAGCGATCCACCATCACGCCCATGAACTTCTGCACCTGCATGGGATTGAGAATGCCGAGGGTATCGGGGAGCATGAAGCGGCGTATGCCACAATCGCGCAGACCGTCCATGAGCCGGAACACATAGTCGGGCGAGTTCTTCATGCCGTTGCTCCAGTCCTCAAGGTACACGTTCACCGCTACGCCCTGCTCGGTGGCGTAGGCTACGGTGCGGCGTATATCGGCAATGTGCTCTTCGGGCGTGCGCTTGAGTTGCTCGGTGCAATGCTTGAGCGAACCCTTGGTGAGGAGGTTCATCACACGGGCGCTACAACGGCGTATCCAGTCGACCGAGGTAGTGCCATCGACAAAGCCGAGTATCTCCACCTTGTCGATATGTCCGGCACGGGCAGCCCAGTCGCAAATAGCCTTGACCGACTCGGCCTCACCATCCGACACGCGAGCCGAAGCCACCTCGATGCGGTTTACACGGAGGTCGTCGAGCAAGCAGCGTGCAATGGAAAGTTTCTCGTGGGGTACGAACGATACGCCGCTGGTCTGCTCGCCATCGCGCAGCGTAGTGTCCATTATCTCAATCTGTCGGGTTGTCATATATATAATCCTATCTTTTTACCTTAAAAGGCTGCAAAATTAGTGTAAGGCGAGCGAAAATGCAAGTTTACTTGTAATTTTCCGAGCCGCAACCTAATTTCTGTGATGAAATCACTAAAATTAGTGTGAAATTTCGATTTAACGAAAACAAAGCAAGTAAACTTGTATTGTTGAGCATTAGAAATTTAGTCCTGACGAGCGAGAGAGCCAGAAAGCAGGGCTTGTCGGAGTGAATTAAGGGGGGGCATGCATCTATTCCAAACTACAAGGAAATCAAGTTGATGGCAACCCCCAAAAAAGAACTCAAATCCGAGACCCCTACCCTAAAAGTGGTACTCCTCCCAATGAGCTATTTAATCTTTTTATCAGGCTTTTAAAATAAAAAAAGAGGCCTAATGCCTTAGACCTCTCTGTGAGCGGAAAACGAGACTCGAACTCGCGACCCCAACCTTGGCAAGGTTGTGCTCTACCAACTGAGCTATTTCCGCAATTACTTCGTTTTGTGGTGAAGAGAATGAGACTCGAACTCACACGACCCAACGGTCACTACCCCCTCAAAGTAGCGCGTCTACCAATTCCGCCATCTCTCCATTGTCCATTAAGTCAAATACTCGTTTGGTTTTGTGCCCAGAACAGGACTCGAACCTGCACGTCTCTCAACACTCGCACCTGAAACGAGCGCGTCTACCATTCCGCCACCTGGGCAATAGACCGACTCATCGGCCGTAGACACAAATTCAAACTTGTGAGCGGAAAACGAGACTCGAACTCGCGACCCCAACCTTGGCAAGGTTGTGCTCTACCAACTGAGCTATTTCCGCAATTGTTTTGCAATATTTCAAAGAACAAACGGCATTGTTCCGTTTTGCGAGTGCAAAGGTACTGCTTTTTTGTAAACCTCCAAACATTTTTTCAAGAAAAATCACCCATCCCCACTATTTTTCTAAAAAAATACCCCCAAAACGCTAAATGAGAGACATAAGAAGTCTATCCGCACGACAAAGGCAGAAATCCCTCGCTAAAGTTTGGCCAAAAATACAAATATCACTATATTTGCAAATAAGATACTTGGAACCCACCTCAAAATGACAACAGAGTACACCACCCCTTGCCACTTAAGGACCAATCCAGACTTCAAAAAAGAAAAAAAATAATGGCAAAAGAAAAAATCGCATACGTATGCGCCGAATGTGGATACGACTCCCCTAAATGGACAGGAAAATGTCCATCGTGCGGCACCTGGAACAGCATGAAGGAGCAGATGATACGCCCCGCAGCTATTGACCATCGAGCAGCACCGGGATTCACCTTCGAGAAAGCACGCCCACTGACCTTAGCAGAGATAGCCACTGGCGAGGAACCACGCATTGACATGCACGACGAGGAGCTAAACAGAGTGCTGGGAGGCGGGCTGGTGCCCGGCTCATTGGTGTTGTTGGGCGGAGAGCCCGGCATAGGAAAAAGTACCCTGGTGCTGCAAACCATCCTGCGCATGCCCAAGCAACGGGTACTGTATGTATCAGGAGAAGAGAGCGCACGACAACTCAAACTGCGCGCCGACCGCATACAGCACAGCCACAACAATTGCCTCATCGTGTGCGAGACCTCATTGGAAAAAATCTACGGCCACATCAAAGAGACACAGCCCGAGCTAATCATCATCGACTCTATACAGACCATCAGTACGGAAACGGCTGAATCTTCACCCGGTAGTATCGTACAGATACGCGAATGCGCCGCCTCGTTGCTCAAATTCGTAAAGGAGAGCAACATACCCGCCATACTCATCGGGCACATCAACAAGGAGGGAAGCATAGCAGGCCCCAAAATACTGGAACATATCGTAGACTGTGTGCTACAGTTTGAAGGCGACCAACACTACATGTACCGCATCCTACGCGGCATCAAGAACCGATTTGGCAGTACGGCCGAATTGGGAATCTATGAGATGCGCGGCGACGGACTGCGCCAGGTAAGCAACCCCTCAGAACTGCTGCTCACCGACCGCCACGAAGGAATGAGCGGCATAGCCATCGCCTCGGCCATAGAGGGCATACGCCCCTTCCTCATCGAGACGCAAGCCCTGGTGAGCACGGCCGCTTATGGAACACCACAACGATCGGCCACAGGATTTGACCTGCGAAGAATGAACATGCTGCTGGCTGTACTGGAAAAGCGAGTAGGATTCAAGTTGGCGCAGAAAGATGTATTTCTCAACATCGCAGGCGGACTACGCGTAAACGACCCGGCCATAGACCTCAGCGTAATCAGCGCCATCCTGTCGAGCAACATGGACACAGAGATCGAGCCCACCGTCTGCATGGCGGGCGAAGTGGGCCTCTCGGGCGAGATACGTCCCATAAGCCGCATAGAACAACGCATCGCTGAAGCCGAAAAACTAGGGTTCAAACAAATCATACTCCCCAAGCACAATATGCAAGGGTTGAACCCAAAACGTTTCGGCATAGAGATACTCCCCGTACGCAAGGTAGAAGAAGCCTTCAGAATCCTTTTCGGATAAGGAGTACTAAATTCAAGATTTATAAATATTTCGTCAACCCGTACAATCCCCGCAAAGGGTTTTGGATGGTATGCTTATTTATATTATCTTTGCAAGCGATTTCCAATATAAACATTATTAAAAGAAGACACACGGTCAATGAAGAAAGTCTTATCATTCTCCGCGATGCTGATGCTTGGGCTGGTGCTATCGCAACTCTTGCCTGGAGCATTGGGCAGTAGTTTTGAACCCACACGCGAAATCATAGATATACTCTTGGGCACCTGCCTCGCATTTATTATGATCAATGTCGGACGCGAGTTTGAGGTAGACAAGTCGAACATCAAGGTCTACGCCAAGGATTATCTGGTGGCCATGCTGGCAGCTGCCCTACCCTGGATACTGATAGCCTGCTATTACATTTTCGTGCTGATGCCCTCCAAATGGTACACCAGCGGTATGGTGTGGAAAGAGACACTATTGCTGAGCCGGTTTGCAGCACCCACTTCGGCTGGCATCCTATTTACCATGTTGGCAGCCATAGGGCTACAGAGAAGCTGGATATACAAAAAGATACAAGTGCTTGCCATCTTTGACGACCTCGACACTATACTGCTGATGATTCCCCTACAGATAGCCATGATAGGCATGCAATGGCAGATGGGAGTGATACTCGCCACGGTAGTCATCCTATTATGGATAGGATGGAAAAAAATGGGCAGCTACACGCTATGCAACAATTGGAAGAGCTTGCTGCTTTATGCAGCGCTCACCTATGGAAGCACCTACCTTATCTATCTGCTCACAGCCTACTTCTTCGGCGAGAAGGGCAGCGTGCACATCGAGGTTCTCCTGCCAGCCTTCGTGCTAGGTATGGTTATGAAGCATTCGCACGACACCTCTAAGTCTGATGAACGCGCTGCTACCGCCGTATCTCTGCTCTTCATGCTACTGGTGGGTATGAGCATGCCACAGATCAGCTTCGACTCGGCACCACAAGAGGCCACAAGCATGATAGCTACGCTACCCATGCCATCGTGGGGGACCATCGTCCTACACGTAGTACTGGTATCGCTGCTGTCAAATATCGGCAAACTGACTCCCATGCTCTTCTATCACGACCGCACACTCAAGGAGCGTCTGGCACTTTCCATCGGCATGTTTACACGCGGTGAAGTGGGAGCAGGCGTCATCTTCATTGCACTGGGCTATCACATCGGAGGCCCCATACTACTCATCTCGGTGCTCACCCTGGTATTTAACCTTATCCTAACAGGCGGCTTTGTTGTCATTGTAAAGCGTCTGGCTTTGAGTGTAGCATCAGAAGAATAATGACCACATGTTCCACTTATATTATCGCCCTATGAAAAGAATCTCATTCCTACTCTCTGTCCTACTTACATTGACCGCCTGCACAGGCACTCCCAAGGAGAAAAAACAAGTACAAGAACTCCCCAAGCAGGAGATACGCAAGGCACGCGGTTTCCGTACCGACATCCCGCTCGACTCGATCCATCTGAGCGACCCTTGCATCATGGCCGACAAAGCCACAGCCATGTACTATATGACCGGTACAGGCGGACGTATGTGGAAAAGTCGTGACCTTGCACGCTGGGAAGGGCCCTACCACATTGCCCTCACCGACAGCAGTTCGTGGATGGGACCGCGTCCGCAAATCTGGGCTGCAGAGTTTCACCAATACAACGGCAAGTACTACTACTTTGCCACCTTCACCAACAACGCCATCAAAATCGATACCGTAGCGGGCAACGTCATACCCCGCCGTGCCAGCCACGTACTGGTGAGCGACACACCCGAAGGTCCCTACCTCCCTATGGCCGACCCGACCTATCTGCCCGACGACATGCCTACGCTTGACGGCACATTCTGGGTTGACACCGACGGGAAGCCCTATATGGTGTACTGCGGCGAGTGGCTGCAAAATCTCAACGGCACCATGGAGAAGATTGAGCTGAAGGCCGACCTCAGCGGTTCGGTGGGCGAAGGCAAGGTGCTCTTCCGTGCCAGCGACTCGCCTTGGAGCCGCGAGAAGATTGACGGCAAGATTGTACCCAACCGCGTGACCGACGGTCCCTGGCTCTTCCGCACTGGCACAGGACGCCTCGGCATGATATGGACCAGCTGGATATACGACGTATACACACAAGGCGTGGCCTATTCTACCAGTGGCACTCTCGACGGGCCGTGGGTGCAGGAGCCCGAGCCCATCACACCGCCCAACTTCGGACACGGTATGCTGTTCCAAGATTTGAACGGGAAGTGGCTGATGTCGGTACATAGCCATCGCGATGTGGGGCATTACATCCGCATACCTCACCTGTTCGAGATTGACCTCTCGGGCGACAAGCTCGTAGTGGGAAAAAGATTCATCCCATAATACAGGTAGGTGTAGGCCTGTTCATTAAGCTTATACGAAACAGGCCACGTCAACACCAACCAACACCTTTCTGTTGAGGGAAGTTATATCACACAAAAAAAACGAATAAAACACTTGGATTATTTACAGGATAGCACTACCTTTGCCATAGTTTTGTTCCAGATGCCCCGTATGCGGGCTACGGATGAAAAGGGAATTAGGTGAGAGTCCTGAACAGTCCCGCTGCTGTGTGCCCTTGTGTTGCACATCGAATCTATTGCCACTGATGCTCTGTCTGGGATAATGGTTGATGGATGATGGTTGAAGGTTGATAGAAACCGTAAACTCTAAATTCCAAACTCTAAAACCGAAAACAAGACATTGGGAAGGCCGATGTGCAGGGGTGAGTCAGAAGACCTGCAAAACCAGTTAAACCGCGTGTATTCGAGGAAAGTATGCGTAGGGACACATTTTGTTTTACTTTCTTACAATTAATCAGAAAAGATGAAGAAAGTGTATCGCAGCGCATTGTGCGCTTGTTTGGCAGGCTTCGTGCTTGCAAGTTGTGAACCTGAGGATCCCTACAAAAGGGACGACTCGGTAGTCTCTAACCCCGATGTGTTTATCCTTTGCGAAGGATTGTGGGGTGCTAACAATGCCGACATCTCGGCGTATAAGTCCGATAGCTTGCTCTGTACTCCTGAGTATTATTTGGCACAGAATGGCCAGTACTTGGGCGACACGGGGCAGGACATCATCTACCACAAGAATCACCTGTATGTGTCGGTGTATGGTTCTTCGTATGTTGCCAAGATGGACCTTGAGGGCAAGGAGCTGGCGCGTTATTCATTCTCTGCCGAGGAGGGCCAGCCACGTTACCTCACGGCCGATGGAGATTACATCTATGTCACGCTCTATAGCGGCAAGGTGGCCAAGATGAAGGCTTCGGATTTGAGTGTCGTGGATTATGCTCCTGTGGGTATGAACCCTGAGGATATTGTCCAGCATAAGGGGCAACTACTCGTGGCTAACTCGGGATGGGGAGCAGACAATCGGGTGACCGTCATCGATGTGGCGACGTTCGACTCTATCGCCTCCATCACTGTGGAGTGGAATCCTCAGCAGTTTGTCGTGGATGGAGACAGTGTATACCTCCTCGCCAATGGCCAGTACGACGAGAACTGGAATTGCGATTACCCGGTGCAGCATATCGATGTGGCGTCTGGCAAGGTGCGCACCATTACCAATGCCACACGTGCCGTGGCTTTTGATGGTATGCTCTATCTTTGCAACTCTACCACCAACTGGGCTACCAATGAAACTGAAAACACCTTCTTTACTTATGATGTGGCTACGGCTACCGTAAGCAATCGGTCGTTCTTGCAGGGCGATACCGATGAGCTTACTTCCAATAGCATATACATGATGGAGGTGAACCCGAAGAATGGTGACTTCTACATCGGGTTGGCGGGCGCCAAGTTCGTTTCGTCGGGTATGATACATCGTTGCGACCGTGAAGGTCGTCTCATCCATCGCTTTGATGTGGGTGGTGCTAACCCTAATCAGGCTGCCTTCGTGAATTACCAGTAAGAATTGATTTATAAAATACACTATTTGCCAAAATGAAGCGGTGGACTCTCTCGTGAGAAAGGGTCCACCGCATTTTCATCCATAGCTATCCTGCACCATCAATAAGCTCTAGCAAAGAGCACGCGGCGGGCCGAAGGCTTGCCCGTCACCATGCAGACACCCGGCGTGGTGTCGCCCTCGAAAGGAATACAGCGGATGGTTGCCTTGGTCTCCTCCTTGATGCGCTCCTCGGTCTCGGGCGTACCGTCCCAGTGAGCCAGCACGAAGCCGCCCTTCTCAATCTGCGCCTTAAACTCCTCGTAGGTATCCACAGCCACAGTATGCTCGTTGCGGTAGTTGAGTGCCTTCTGATAGATGCCCTCCTGAATCTCGTCGAGCAAGTGTGCTACATATTCCTCGATACCGTCGCATGAGCGGGTCTCCTTCTCCAGCGTGTCGCGACGCATCACCTCCATAGTGTTGTTCTCGAGATCACGACTACCCATCACGAGGCGTACGGGAACACCCTTGAGCTCATAGTCGGCAAACTTGAAGCCAGGACGCTTGTTGTCGGCATTGTCATACTTCACGCTGATGCCCATAGAGCGCAGCTTCGAGGCGACGCCCTCCACCTTGGCGTCGATGGCCTTCAACTGCTCCTCATTCTTATATATAGGTACGATGACCACCTGGATAGGAGCGAGTTTCGGAGGCAACACCAGACCATTGTCGTCAGAGTGAGCCATGATGAGCGCACCCATCAAGCGGGTCGATACACCCCATGAGGTGGCCCATACGTACTGCATGTTGTTCTCCTTGTCCACATACTGCACATCAAATGCCTTGGCAAAATTTTGCCCAAGGAAGTGCGACGTACCGCTCTGCAGTGCCTTACCATCCTGCATCAATGCCTCAATGGTATAAGTGTCGAGTGCACCGGCAAAACGCTCGTTGGCGCTCTTCACGCCCTTCACTACGGGCACGGCCATATACTTCTCGGCAAACTCGCCGTAGAGGTTGATCATGCGCATAGCCTCCTCTTCGGCCTCCTCGCGTGTGGCGTGAGCAGTGTGGCCCTCCTGCCAGAGGAACTCGGCGGTACGGAGGAACAGACGGGTACGCATCTCCCAGCGCATCACGTTGGCCCACTGATTGCACAGGATAGGCAGGTCACGGTATGAATGAATCCAGTTCTTATAGGTACTCCAGATGATGGTCTCCGAGGTGGGGCGAATGATCAGCTCCTCCTCAAGACGTGCTGCGGGGTCTACGACAACGCCGCTACCATCCTCCGCATTCTTCAGACGATAGTGAGTCACCACAGCGCACTCCTTGGCGAATCCCTCTACATGCTCGGCCTCTCGTGAGAGATACGACTTCGGAATCAGCAAGGGGAAATAGGCGTTCACGTGGCCTGTAGCCTTGAACATATCATCCAGCTGACGTTGTATCTTCTCCCAGATAGCATAGCCGTAGGGCTTGATTACCATACAGCCACGCACTGCCGACTGCTCGGCAAGATCGGCCTTTACGACCAAGTCGTTGTACCACTGCGAGTAGTTCTCGCTACGTTTGGTAAGTTCTTTCAGTTCTTTTGCCATATTATCTTATTGAATATATTCTTTTACTATTCAGCCACAAAGAGCACATTTTTCATAACGTTTTTCAATTGCGGCATAAACAGAATGCAAAATTACATTTTTTTCATCGTTTTGCACTTCTTTTTTCTAAAATTATGGTAATATCTCATTTTTTTATTACTTTCGCAATGTTTTTACAAGCACAAAGCAATAACACCTATTATTTAACACATAAAACATACCATTATGAAAATTAAAGCTTTATCATTAGGTTTATGCGTAGCGTTTATCCTCAGCTCATGCGGTAGCTGGAAAAACACGGCTTGGGGTACTAGTATCGGAACTGTTGCAGGTACAGCAATCGGCTTGGGCATTGGCTACTGGGCCGATAGAAACAGCGACAGCAACACCGGTAAGATTGTAGGCGCATCTGTAGGAGCTGCTGTAGGTGCTACAACAGGAGCCCTCATCGGTCGTAAGATGGACAAGGCTGCAGCAGAAGCCAAGAAAGTAGAAGGTGCACAGGTAGAGATGGTAGACATCCAAGGCCTACCCGCCGTAAAGGTAACCTTTGAGTCTGGTATCCTTTTCGGTTTCGACAGTTCTAAACTGAGCGAGGAAGCAAAGACTAGCCTCAACAAGTTTGCAGAAGTACTGAAATCGACTCCCGATGCCGACGTTGCCATTCTTGGTCACACCGACAATGTAGGTTCAGAGAAAGCCAACCAATCTGTTTCTGAAAAACGTGCTAAGGAAGTTGCCAAATACTTGACTTCACAAAATGTAGCAGAAAACCAAATCAAAGATGTTTTAGGCATGAGCTTTACGCAGCCCGTGGCTTCTAACGACACTGAAGAAGGTAGGGCACAAAACCGTCGTGTAGAAGTTTACCTATATGCCAGTCAGGCCATGATTGACGCTGCCGAAGCCGAAACTTCTAAGTAAACACCACTCAACATGAATACCATCACCCGGTCAGCCCTTTCGTTGGCCGGGTGTTTTAAATGATAGCCTATCCATACCTCAACTATGAATATCTATTTCGACGGACTTATCATCGGCGCCGCAACATTTCTCACCATCGGCTTGTTTCATCCCATAGTCATCAAAGCCGAGTACTACCTTGGAGTCAAGTGCTGGTGGATATTCCTCATAGCTGGCATACTCGGAGTAATCGGCTCACTGCTTGTCGAGAGCTCGCTGCTCTCCACCCTGCTCGGTGTATTTGCCTTCTCCTCTTTCTGGAGTATCAAAGAACTATTTGAGCAACGCGAACGAGTACGCAAAGGATGGTTTCCCAAGAATCCCAAGCGGAAGAGTTAATGGTTGATGGACGATGGATGACGGAGAACTTTCATCTTTCAACCATAAACCCTCAACCATAAGCCATAAATCATAAACCCTCAACCATAAACCCTCAGTCCAATGTCCCCCCTTACCATCATCGGATTCACCATTATCTTCCTGGCCACCACTGCAGGTTCGGCCCTGGTCTACTGCTTCCGTGGCGACATCTCCAAACGTACCAATTCCATCCTCCTCGGCTTTGCTGCCGGAGTGATGATTGCCGCCTCCGTCTGGTCACTGCTGCTTCCCTCTATCGGAGAGGCCGAAGCCATGTTCGGGAACTTCGCATGGCTCCCGGCAGCAACGAGTTTCCTGCTGGGCGGACTATTCGTCATGTTGCTCGACCATATCATCCCCCACTTTCATGCTGGCACCAATCAGGAGGAGGGTCCTCACTCATCGGCCCGTAAGAGTACCAAACTCTTCCTCGCCGTCACCATCCACAATATTCCGGAAGGCCTCGCCGTAGGCTTCGCTTTCGGCGCAGCAGCCATCAGTGATAATCCCTCGGCCTACTACGCCGCTTTGGGACTTGCTATCGGAATGTCCATTCAAAACTTTCCCGAGGGAGCAGCCATCGCCCTACCCATGCGCAGTGCCACACGTAGCAAACATCGTGCATTTCTCTACGGGATGGGGAGCGGTGCCGTAGAGCCCATCGCTGCCTTCTTGGGATTCTTCCTTTCCACAGAGTTGGGCACCTTACAACCTTGGTTTCTTGGCTTTGCTGCTGGCGCCATGATTTTCGTCGTGGCCGAAGACCTTATTCCCGACTCCAACATCAGCGAATACCCCCATACTGGCACATGGGGCGTCATGAGCGGCTTTGTCATTATGATGATTCTGGATGTCGCTTTAGGGTAAAAGTGTCACATTATTCGCTTCCACCCAATACATTTTCTACATCAAGATACTATTTTTATAATAAATTCATAGAAAGTCCTCCGTTTTTGAAAAAAATAACGTATCTTCGTACCTACATTAGGAATGACGTGCGTCATATACACAAACAATCATTGATTATGAACAAGAATAAATTTTACTGCTTTCACGTTGCATTAGCAATAGCATTGGGAATCCAAGCACAACAAACTTCGATTCCTACAGCTAATGATTATCTCGAAGCAAACAAAAAAACCGATGCTACAGTAAATTTCAACACCCAAGACGAAGGAAAGAAGACCCCTGTCATATGGGGATTAGACACCGCATGGCCCAGCGAAGACAACATCCGTAGAGGAGTCAACCATATAGGTAAAGAGTATCTTGGCACAGGACGCGTGTCTTTTCAACCAAGCGATCTTATAGATGAAAACGGAGAGTTATCAAAGAATCAAAAAAGTTACCTCAACGAGCGATTACGTCTCATTGGACTCTCAGGGGTTAAAAACATTGCACTGAACTGTGACCACGAAGTTCTATGCAGCTACGACAACGCAGAGCAACATCGCAAAAACTATGTAGGCAAACCAGCCGAATGGATTCGACTCTTCAAGGCTACGGTAACCTATTGCCGTGACAAGGGATTCAACGTAGTCTCCATTGCACCATTCAATGAAGCAGACTTCAGTAATTGGAATCAAGGCAGCATGGCTGATTTTAAGGAGATTTGCCGCCTTGCAAAAGCAGACCCGTTTTTTGACGGCATACGTATAAGCGGCGGTAACACACTCAACTGCGACGAAGCACTCAAATGGTACAACGGCCTTAGCCCTTATATCGATGAAGGGAATACGCACCAGTTAGCCGGTTCATTTGACAACTATGCCAAATTCTTCACAACTGTGCGTGCCAACGGCCATTATGCCACGGCCGACGAGCTCCACAATGTAATGGAAGCTATGGTCGGCGTAGAATATGGAATGCAAACAGGTATCTGGTGGGGATATGATGGACGTGCAAGAGGAGAGTATTGCCAAGCTACGTTTGGCGAACGCATTGGCTATGCAGAAGACCGTACACATTGGACAGCAGCCTCAGTATACCGCATGCCCAACGGGAACATTCAAGCCTTTGGAGGCACTTCTGAGCGCCAAGCGAACAACTCAAGTTATCGTTTTGTATCAGAAGACCGCGTAGCTTATTTTGATGGCTATGGTCCCACCAACGAGTACATCATGACACTCCCTGGAGGCACAGGCTATCAAGTAGGGCAAACCAATGCAGAACGCACTTTTGAGATACACATAGGTGAAGACGTTCCCCTTTCTCCCATCAACGGACGCTACCTTATCATGAACAAAAAAAGCCGCAAGCTCATCATGCCACAAAATGGTAGCACAGCAAACAACACCAGCATACGACAGGGGGCAAAAAAAACAAACGCCACATACCAACAATGGGACATCACCCCCGTTGACAGCCGCGTAGGAGGAGATTTTAGCTATTTCTACATCTCGAATGCTAAAAATGGGGCACAAATGGACGTCAACAATTGGTCTACCTCCAATGGAGGAGGCATCATACTAATCAACGGAGGCAAGGGAGCCAACGAACAATGGTATTTCAAATATGCCGGTGATGGCTATTACTACATTGTCAGCCGCCATTCAGGTAAATACCTTGAAGTGTCTGGTGGAAGTAGCACTGAAAATGCTGCCATCCTGCAACAAGCGCCCAACGGCAAGCCCCAGCAACTTTGGCGCCTACTCCCGATCAATGCATCTGCTGAAATCAAAGCACCCCAGGCCCCTACAGGACTAACAGCCACCCCACAGACTGCATCTATCCAACTTTCCTGGAATGCAAATACAGAAAGTGACCTTGCAAGCTACATGATACTACGCAGTAAACATAATGGGAATGCTGCACACGAATGGGACGTAATTGGCCGAAATATCGAGGACACTATTTTCATTGATAACACCGTTACCCCCTATCAAGCTTACGCATATAAAATCAAAGCCGTTGACCAATCAACCAACCGCTCTGAATCTTCAGACTCTATAATTGCAACCACACTCGCCAAAAAGGCTTTGGTTGCCCAATATTGGTTTGAAGACACATTAGCCGATAACAGTATCAATCGACTTGACTGCGTACATTATGGCAGCGAAAGCTACATTACAGGGAAGTCCGGCAAAAGAGCTATCAACCTTGACGGTTCAAGCGATTACTTACGCTTGCCAACAGCCATAGCCAACCATCAAGAAATGACAATCACTACATGGTTGCGTCTAAAGAGCACCAATAACTGGCAACGCATATTTGACTTCGGCAATAATGAAGACGAATACATGTTCCTTACAACGAATGCCGGAACAGGCAACATGCGCTTTACTATCAAGAACGGCGGCGAAGAACAAATTTTAGAAGGAACAAGATTAAGTTCCCAAACTTGGAGACACATAGCCCTGACAATCAGCAACGACAGTATTGTGTTATATATTAATGGAGAAAAGAAGGCCCTTTCAAACGATATCACCATACGACCTTCAGATTTCAGTCCCAAATTCAATTATATCGGAAAAAGCCAATTTAAGAACGATGCAAACCTAAAGGGTGACATCGACGATTTCCGCATATATAACTATGCTCTTACAGCTGATGAGATACAGCAAGTTATAGAGAATGGAACGACCAACATAGAGAAACCACAAACTATCGTTACAGTCGCAAGAATAATCTATTACACACTCGATGGAGTAGGCCATGACATGCCACAGAATGGCCTTAATATAGTAAAGAAAACATACAGCAACGGTGATGTCACTGTAGAGAAAATATTGCATACCATACAATAGTTTTTCAGCACAATCATATTCGTCACAAATATACCCCCAGATAAAAATGTCACAAATAACATACAAAAATGTAGGGATATACCAACAAGAGAGCATCGTACTTGAAAACGTTGATTTCAAAATAGGATCAAGAGAATTTGTGTATCTCATAGGCAATGTTGGTTCCGGAAAATCAAGTTTACTGAAAACTATGTACGGAGAACTTGACATACATAGCGGAGAAGCCAACGTATTAGGCTACGACATGGCACATATACGCCGTAAACAAATTCCCGCCCTACGTAAGCGTATAGGAATCGTCTTTCAGGATTTTCAATTACTCACCGACCGTAATGTAAGAGATAACCTCGATTTTGTACTTAAAGCAATAGGGATAAGCAATAAAAAGGAACGGGCACATCGCATAGAGGAGGTACTTCTACAAGTAGAGATGGAAACCAAAGGATATAAAATGCCCCATGAGTTATCTGGTGGAGAACAGCAACGTATCGTTATTGCACGTGCCATACTAAATAATCCTGATATAATATTGGCCGACGAGCCTACAGGAAACCTTGATAAAAAAACCGGAACACAAATCGTAAAGCTTTTGCATGAGATCAGCAAGAAAGAAGCTACCGTTATCATGACAACCCACAACCTTCAATTAATCGAGGAATTCCCTGGCAGGATATTGGTATGCGACAACCACCATATTAAAGAGGTTTTCTCGATACCTTCCGAGGAATATGGTTCTGACATTGAAGGGGAAAGTGCCGAAGGGAATAACCTTGTCTCAAAGATAGAGGAAACCGAGAAAACAAAGGAGCCCACAGATACTGCTATTCATCAAGAAAAATCCATAGAGCCCGATTCCGATTCTCAAGCAACTTCCCTACCCTCCTCTACTTCTCCTATACCCGAAGAGCCAAGAGAGAATCACGAAGATGCCAATGCACAATCTCAAGAGCAAGAGCTACCCACAAGTGAGACGTCGGGAGCAGAGAAGAAAGACGCAACCTCCCCCGAGGAAGCCACAACAAGTACAGAAACAGCTACCGTAAACGACCAATATAGATATACATACAATTAAATATGAAAATCATGAAATTTGGCGGCACCTCCGTAGGTTCCGCACAGCGTATGCAAGGCGTTGCTTCGCTCATCAACGATGGCGAAGACAAGATAGTGGTACTCTCAGCCATGTCGGGCACTACCAACTCATTGGTAGAGATCTGTGGCTACCTTGCCAATAACAATCCCGATAGTGCCAATGAGGTCATCAACAAGCTTGAGAATCTCTATAAGAAACATATCAACGAACTGTACAGCACTGAGGAATACAAGCAACAAACTTTAGCTTTGGTAAAAGAGGTATTCAACTACCTACGTTCATTCACCAAGCAACTCTTCACCTCTATCGAGGAGCGCATCATCTTAGCGCAGGGTGAAATCATCTCCACCAACATGATGACCAATTACCTCAAGGAGCAGGGAGTGAGCACACACCTCATTGCTGCGCTCGACTATATGCGTACCGACAAGAATGGTGAGCCCGATACCTCCTACATCAAGGAAAAACTCTCCGAGGTGCTGGCTGCCAGTCCCAAGGTGCAGATATACATCACACAGGGCTTCATCTGCCGCAATATCAATGGAGAAATCGATAACCTGCAACGCGGAGGTAGCGACTACACAGCTTCGCTCATCGGAGCAGCTGTCGGTGCACGCGAGATACAGATCTGGACCGATATCGACGGTATGCACAACAACGACCCCCGCATCGTAGACAAGACCACCGCCGTACGTCATCTCCACTTCGAGGAGGCTGCCGAGTTGGGTTACTTCGGAGCCAAGATTCTACACCCCACCTGTATACAGCCGGCCAAGTTTGCCAATATCCCCGTCAAGCTGCTCAATACCATGCAGCCCGACGCCCCTGGTACAACCATCAACAATGAGGCCGACCCTGGCACTATCAAGGCCGTTGCCGCCAAGGAGAACATCACCGCCATCAAAATCAAGTCGAGCCGAATGCTCCTCGCCCACGGTTTCCTCCGCAAGGTGTTCGAAATCTTCGAGAGCTACCAGACCTCTATCGACATGATTTGTACCTCCGAGGTCGGTGTATCCATGAGTATCGACAACACCAAGCACCTAGGTGAGATTGTTCACGACCTGAAGAAGTACGGTACCGTAACCATCGACCACAACATGTGCATCATCTGCGTGGTGGGCGACATGGACTGGGAAAACATCGGCTTCGAGGCACGCGCCATGGATGCCATGCGCGACATTCCCGTACGTATGATTTCATTCGGCGGTAGCAACTACAACATCTCCTTCCTCATCAAGGAGAGCGACAAGCAACGTGCGTTGCAGGCACTGCAGGATAACTTGTTTAAATAATTAGGAATTAGGAGTTAGAAATTAGGAGTTTGAGCCATCCGGACACTTACTCCTGACCTATAAATCCTAACGCCTTACTCTTAATTCCTAACTCCTAACTCCTAACTCCTAATTTAAGACATGATTAAAGGAACATTCCCCGTTGAGCGTTTCAAGGACATCGAGACGCCCTTCTACTACTACGATACGCGTGTGTTGCGCGAGACCCTCGACACCATCCGTGAGGAGCTACGCCGCAATCCTGAATATGAGATGCACTATGCCGTCAAGGCCAATGCCAACCCCAAGATACTGCGCATCATCAGTGCAGCTGGCTTGGGAGCCGACTGCGTGAGCGGTGGTGAGGTACGTGCAGCCATCGAGGCTGGCTTCCCCGCCGACAAGGTGGTATATGCCGGTGTTGGCAAGAGCGACCGCGAAATCAATCTTGCCCTCGACTACAACATCCATTGCTTCAATGTAGAGTCCGAAGCCGAACTGCTCATCATCAACGAGCTTGCTGGGCTAAAGAACAAGACCGCACGCATTGCCCTGCGCATCAACCCCAATGTGGGGGCGCATACCCACAGCAACATCACTACCGGACTTGCCGAAAACAAGTTCGGTATCAACTTGGAGCAGATTGAGAGTGTCATAGAGCAGGCTATAGCCCTTCCTCACATCGACTTTGTGGGCATACACTTCCATATCGGTTCGCAGATACTCGATATGATTGATTTCGTGGCCCTGTGCAACCGCATCAACGAGCTCACCACTCTGTTTGAGCGTCGCCGTTATCCCATCCGTAGCATCAATGTAGGCGGAGGTTTGGGAGTCGACTACGGACATCCCAACCACAAGTACATCCCCGACTTCCACAGCTATTTCGAAGTCTTCCGCAAGCACCTGCGCTTGATACCTGGGCAGACACTCCACTTCGAACTTGGCCGTAGCGTCGTGGCCCAGTGCGGTAGCCTCATCACCCGTGTACTCTATGTCAAGGAGGGCACCTGCAAGCGCTTTGCCATCGTCGATGCCGGCATGACCGACCTCATCCGTCCGGCCCTCTACCAAGCCTATCACCGCATCGAGAATATATCGTCCGACGAGCCCGAGGTCACCTATGATGTGGTTGGTCCTGTTTGCGAAAGTTCCGATGTGTTCGGTAAATCAATTGACCTGAATGCTACCCACCGTGGCGACTTTATCGCTATCCGCTCAGCCGGAGCCTACGGAGAGATTATGGCCTCTCAATACAATTGCCGCCCCTTACCCAAGGGGTATCTGAACGAAGAACTTTTATAGCAAAACATCCGCTCCATAACATCAAAAGCTACTAGAACAGAAAGAAAAGATAAAAAAAATTATAATAATTCATTTTTATTTCTTTTATTTGTACCATATAAACTACACCATACCATTAAAACAACTAGTATTATTTAAAATGGATACGCACGAGACGACAATTCCTGAGGTTGCAGAAACAAATGAAGCCATGGTTTCCCCTACAGAGACAACTACCGTAGAAACGGTTAGCACGGTGAGTTATGCAGACACTGCAGAAGTGATAGAACGGATTAAAGTACTGGCCAATACCCCCCTTAATGTCACAAAAGAGGAACTAGACACTCTAAAGCAAACCTTCTACAAGCTGTACCATGCTGCAAACGAAGCCGCACGTGTAGCTTTCATAAACAATGGTGGCCAACCTGAAGAATTCCAATACGACAATAGTCCGGAGGAAGAATACAAAGCAGCCTTGGCAGTCATCAAGGAAAAACGTGCAGAACATCAACGAGAACAAGAGCGTATTCTTGAAGAGAATTATCTAAGAAAAGAAACTATTTTGGATCAAATACAGTCCATAGTAGATAATTCCGATAAGGAGCAAGCCTCATATAATGAATTCAAAGCCCTCCAACAGGAGTGGAAAAATATAGGCAACGTCCCTCCCACCAAACAAACCGATTTGTGGAAACGCTACCAACAGCTCACAGAACGTTTTTATGACATACTGAAACTCAACATCGAGTTTCGAGAGTACGACTTTAAGAAGAATCTCGAAGCAAAGACTCGGCTTTGCGAAGCTGCTGAGCGTTTAGCCGATGAGGGAGATGTCATTTCTGCATTTCACCAACTACAAAAACTACATGAAGAATATCGTGAAACAGGGCCTGTAGCAAAAGAGTTCCGCGATGAGATATGGGATCGTTTTAAATCAGCTTCTTCAGCAGTAAACAAACGCCATCAACAGCATTTTGAAGAAATCAAGAAGAGAGAAAACGAAAATTTGGATAAAAAGACAGCCATATGCGAACGCATAGAAGCTATAGAGTACGAGAAACTTGTGACCTATACACTTTGGAACGAAAAGACCCAAGAGGTCATTGCCATGCAAGAAGAGTGGAAAACCATAGGGTTTGCTCCACAAAAAATGAATACAAAGATTTTCGACCGATTCCGTGCTGCTTGTGACAAGTTCTTCGTACACAAGGCCGAATTCTTCAAATCTATGAAAGATAACCTCACCACAAATTTAGAGAAGAAGACAGCGCTTTGCGAACAAGCCGAAGCTTTGCAAGAGAGCACAGAATGGAAAGCTACCGCAGACAAACTTGCTGCATTGCAGCGCGAATGGAAAGCAATAGGCCCAGTTCCCAAGAAACACTCAGACGCCATATGGAAACGCTTTATCTCCGCTTGTGATGCTTTTTTTGAGAAGCGCAAAGAGGCAGGTTCATCCCAACGTTCAGAGGAGCAACAGAATCTAGCAAAGAAGAAAGAGGTGATAGCGGCACTTTCAGCCATTACCCCTGAAAATGCAACAGAAGAAGATGCCGTAAAACTCCACAATCTTATCCGCGAATGGAATAGCATAGGACATGTCCCTTTCCGTGACAAAGACAAAATCTACAAGCAATACAAAGCACTCATCGACCGACTCTTTGATGCATTGCACGAAAGCGAGGCCACAAGAAAGGTCGCCCGATTTAAAGACTCAATCAAAGAGGGTATGAACATAGGACGCGAACGCGAGAGATTGCTCAGAGCTTATGAAAACATGTGCAATGAAATCAAAACCTATGAGAACAATTTAGGTTTCCTCACCGCATCAAGTAAAAACGGGAACTCCCTTGTAGCTGAAATGCAGCGAAAGATGGAAAAGTTGAAAGGTGATGCAGAAGTGATATTAAAAAAAATAAAGGCTCTTGAAGAGCAAAGCGAAAACGAATAACTCATTCCCTATTTATTAGCCTATAAATAAATGCCACAATTTGTGGCATTTATTTTTTATTCCTAAAAAAAACAGCCTATCGCTAAAAAAAAACAAGAAACGCTTGTTCATCTAAAAAAAAACATCTAAATTTGCATCGCTTTTGAACAGAAGACCTATTCATAGCACTGGAAAGGTGGTAGAGTGGTCGATTACAGCGGTCTTGAAAACCGCCGTGCTGAGAGGCACCGGGGGTTCGAATCCCTCCCTTTCCGCAAGAAAGACGAGTAACTTTTGTTACTCGTCTTTCTTTTTACAAAAAGAACAAAGAGGACAAGAACAACAACTGACGATAATGCAATCAAAAGCATTCCTTATAAGCCAAAGAAGATTTTCATATTCTTACAACACACAACTACCGTCAACGTTCAAGCCAAGCCATGAAATCATCTACCCGAGAGCGGCTCACGGTGAGTTCTACGGGCGACTCCACAAAAGGGATTATGCGCAAGCGGCCATTATGCTTCACTATACTCTTGATGCCATTTGAGGCTATGATACAGCTACGCGAAATCTTGAAGAACTTCTCAGGGTCGAGCATCTCGGCCACCACATCGAGCGATGCATCAAGTACATAGCGGCAAGCAGCCGATGTGACCACATAGTTGCACTTCTCCTCAGAGCATATATAGGCAATATCCGCTGTAGGAACAGGGACTATACGATCGTTGAACTTCACCACCAAACGTTCCCTATAGCGCTTGGGTTCAGATAGGGTATTCATCACGGCAACCATATCTGGTTTTTCGCTTCGGGCACGGCAACGCGACACGGCACGCTGCAGTGCTTCTGGTGCAATGGGCTTGAGCAGATAATCTACGCTACCCGCCTCAAAGGCTTTGATGGCATAGGTATCGTAGGCGGTAGTCATGATGACCTTTCCCTCTACATCTACCTTTCGGAATATCTCGAAGCATACGCCATCGGCCAGTTCAACATCCATAAACAGGATGTCTGCCTTGTGAGAGGGGTCTTGCAACCACTCCACTGCACTAGCCACCGAGGTTACTGCACCTACCACGGTAAGGTCGGCACAGTATTGCCCCAGCATCCTCATCAGGTTATTCTGTGCCATTATTTCATCTTCTATAATCAGTACGGTCATATCATGTTTTGAGTTTTTAAGTTTTTGAGTTTATAAATGTTTCACATTTAAGACCACTTGCTTGCTCTGCAATATCATGCAAGCATATATTGCTCTCGCTACGCTGCGTGGTTGTGAGTTTGAGTTTCTGAGTTCAGTCGGCTTGCGTCTAACAAACTTATAAACTCAAAACTCAAAAAATTACTTTTATTCTCCATTTTCAATTCTTAAAGCAGCGGTATTACCACCCGATAAAACTCATCTGTACTATCAATGACCATATCTTGCGCTGATAGGGTGTGATAGTGCTCGCGTATATATTTCTGTCCGAGTCCAGTCGACGCTGGACGCGTATATTTGGGTAATACATTATTTTCTATCATAAGCTGTTCCTCGTTGGCCGATATGGTAATACGTAGCGGATTGGCGGCACTCACCGCATTGTGTTTGAGCGCATTTTCCACCAGAAGTTGTACGGTACATGGTACCACCATACGCCGCATAGCCTCATCAGCAATAGCGTACTTCACCTCAAACCCATCGGCAAACCTCACCTTCTGCAGGGCCACATACTCCTGTATGAAGTCAATCTCCTCGCGCAAGGGCACCAGCGCGTCCTCCTCGCACCGTAGCATGTAGCGATACATATGAGCCAGTTTGTGTATGTAGTCACTGGCCTGCTCGGTACGCTGCTCGCATACGAGTCCGTCGAGAGTGTTGAGTGAGTTGAAGAGAAAGTGAGGGTTCACCTGTTGCTTGAGCGTCGCATACCGATACTGAGCCTGTGCCGCCCTCACGCGCTCGAGCTGCATAGTTTTTCGTATAGTGAACACGATATCGACCAATATCACAATACAGCAGATGGTAGTTTCCACGAGCACCGACGCGATAAAATAACGTAGGTAGTTATGTATATCTACCGCAATAGTCGCAGTTCTCTCATGCGCAATGCTGAAACACCATGCTCCTACAGCCGATACCACTCCCACAAAGAGCACGTAGCCGAACCACATCAGCGACTTGCGCCTTATCTTACGTTGATGGCGCAATCTCCTCACACAGATGATGGTAATACAGGTATAGGTGATGAAGGCAGGCGAACTCGACAGGATTTCCCATGCATAATCCATTACACTGGTTCCGGCATACAAAGGAGAGGAGAAGAGCATAGCAGCACCTATGCGTAAGGCCAATATGCCCCCAACGATGGCAAACGTCCATCGCAATTTCGAATCAGAACGTGAGGGATCGGCCTCCGCTCTATTTATTTTATAGGTAAGGCGCGATAGAAGTATGAGAGTCCATCCCAGCAATTCAGTAGTCAGCACGGTAGAGAAAATTCTTGCTGCCACCTCCACATCCATAAAATGACGTATGATGCCGGCACCCAAGGTACCAACGACAAAACCAACCACATTGACCACTATCACCATCACTGCAATGATGTCAATGGGCATGCCTTTTTTGAGGCACAGTATTACCGTCATTGTCATGGTAAAGATGGTCAGCGTGAGTGCATCATCCATCCCAGCCCATTGGCAGACAAGAACAACCAAGGCATGCAATAAGGCAAAAAGATGTATCACTCCCGAGGATTTCATCGTTCTCAGCATATCAGCGCAAAGTTTACATTCTGGGTGTAAAGATACAATTATTTTCTGATACCATCGATACTTTTAGCGTCTTTGTGCAAAAAACCGTTCGTCACGCATTCGAGGCAATTCATCATAGTAAACTTGCCATTCGTCAGAAACAATGCCCCCGAAGGGGGTAGCATACAAAAAAGATTCCTATTTTTGCATAGAATATAGAAAGGTTCATTGATGAATTCAGCTATAACGATTAACCAAATAAAAAACAAAAGAAAGCACATACCATGACCTCCAATCGTTTATCATTTTGGCAACTCTGGAATATCAGCCTCGGCTTCTTCGGAGTGCAAATAGCCTATTCGCTCCAGAGCGCCAACATCAGTCGCATCTTTGCCACATTGGGTGCTGACCCCCACGACTTGAGTTATTTCTGGATTCTTCCACCTTTAATGGGCATGATAGTACAGCCTATCGTAGGCAAGTACAGTGACAAGACATGGTGTCGATTTGGTCGCCGCATCCCCTACTTGTTCATAGGTTCGCTTGTAGCAATCCTCGTCATGTGCATGCTGCCCAATGCCGGCAGCTTTGGATTTACCATAGGCGGTGCCATGATATTCGGTCTTATCGCCCTCATGTTGCTCGACACCTCTATTAATATGGCCATGCAACCCTTCAAGATGCTTGTAGGCGACATGGTAAACGAAGAGCAAAAGGGCAAGGCCTACTCCATACAGAGTTTTCTTTGCAATGCGGGTAGTCTTGTTGGTTACATCTTCCCTTTCTTGTTTGCTTGGATAGGCTTATCCAATACCGCTCCTGAAGGTGAGATTCCCGACACCGTGAAGTACGCCTTCTATATCGGTGCAGCCATCCTCATCCTCTGCGTATTGTACACTAGCGTCAAGGTCAAGGAGATGCCCCCGAAAGAGTATGCCGAGTTCCACGGTATCGACCCACAGACACAAAAGGAAAAGTCACCCGGTATGCTTACCCTACTCAGGAAGGCTCCGAGCACCTTTTGGACAGTGGGTCTCGTACAGTTCTTCTGTTGGGCAGCCTTCATGTACATGTGGACCTACACCAACGGCGCCATTGCCGACACCGTATGGGAAACTACCGACGTACGTTCCGAGGGCTATCAGGAAGCAGGTAACTGGGTAGGTATTCTCTTTGCCGTACAGGCCATAGGCTCTATGCTTTGGGCACTTCTCATCCCTAAGTTCAAGAACATCAAAACAGCCTATGTCGTAAGCCTCCTGTTGGGTGCCGTAGGCTTCGCCTCTGTATTCTTCATACACGACCAATATATACTGTTTGCATCATTTCTTCTTATTGGAGCAGCCTGGGCAGCAATGCTCGCCATACCCTTCACATTGCTCACCAACTCGCTTTCAGGCGACCATATAGGCACCTACCTCGGACTTTTCAACGGTACCATCTGCTTGCCTCAGATTGTAGCTGCCGCATGTGGAGGAATATTGCTCAGAATGGTAGGTGGCAGCCAAGTGTCAATGTTTCTCATTGCAGGCATCCTGCTCGTGTGTGGTGCTGCTGCAGTATATTTAGTAAAAGAAAAACGAGCATAATCAAACATCTATATTAATATGAATAAGATTAAAGTTGTATTGGCCGGACTGATGCTTTCACTCCTGACGTCCGCGCAAGTGTTTGCCCAAGGCAAATACAAGGTACAAGGCGTAGTCTACGATGAGTTAGGCCCCGCCGTAGGTGTATCCGTAGTGGAAAAGGGTACCACAAACGGTGCTGCCACAGGCCTCGAAGGCGAGTTTGCACTTACAGTAGCTGGCCCCAATGCCATCATTGAAATCAGCTACATAGGCTACACTACACAGAGTTTCAAAGCGTCAGCACTGCCTAAACGCATCACACTCGCCGAAGAGACCACACACCTTACCGATGTGGTCGTTATCGGTTACGGTTCGCAAAAGAAGAAAGAGGTGACAGGCTCTGTAGCCTCCATCAAAGCTGAGGACTTCAATGCCGGTATCAAGTCGAGTCCCGTGGGACTGCTGCAAGGTAAGGTAGCCGGTCTGAACATCATCAAAACGTCTTCAGATCCCACCTCTACTGGCTATAACATCCAAATTCGTGGTTTCTCCACTCTTGACAAAGGAGCGGGCACCTCACCCCTCTTTATCGTTGACGGTGTGCCTGTAAGCAACATCGACAACATCTCCCCCAATGAGATTGCCTCCATGGACGTTCTTAAGGACGGTTCGGCCGCTGCCATCTATGGTACTCGCGGTACCAATGGTGTCATCATCATCACCACCAAGCGTGGCGACAGCTTTTCTGACGTAGCTACCACACGCGTAGAATATGATGGCTATGTGTCTGGTTCAGTGCGTAACGGAAATCTTGGAATGGCTTCACCCGAAGAATTTGTTAATTTGGAAAAAATCACAAATGGGCTTGTCAAACCAACAATTTTTCAAGATGAGGCTGGGAATTATGTTCTTACCGACTGGATGGATGCGTTATGCCGCGATGCAGCCTTGGCACACAATCACAATGTGGCTATCGTAGGTTCGTCAAGCAAGTTCAACTACCGCTCATCACTTACTTATAAAGATGCACAAGGCATCGCTCTAAACTCAAACCGTGAAGAGATTATCGGTAAGCTTGCTGCATCGCAGAAGGCCCTTGATGGTTGGCTGGAGTTGCAGTACGACCTCTCCTACATGCACTATCGCAACGATTATTTCTGTGGTGACTTCAAGCAAGCAGCAACCATGAATCCCACCTATCCGATATATGATTCTTCTACGCCTAATGGCTTCTTCATGCCTCAGGGTACAGGACAATCCAACCCCGTAGAGCAGATGATGCAGAAGGAATCATATAAAGATGGTAACTATTTCCGTGGATCGGTAAAGGCTACCGTGAACGTGAAGCCTGTAAAGGGCATGCTCCGCATCAATGGATTCGCAGCTATCGAAGAGGGTGACAACCGCTCTTATTGGTACAATAGTACCATTAATACCGACCTTGCAGGCTCTGGTACAGCTGGACGTGGTACTGATATGAGTTTCAGTAGACTATTCGAACTCACCGCCGACTATATGCGTACTTATGGCAGCCATAGTATCACTACTGTAGCCGGTCTCTCTTATCAGAATTTCTTGTATGATGGCAACAATATTGAAAACAAGGGATTCCCTACCGATGATGCCAAGTATTATCAGATTGGTAATGGTGATGCGTCTAAAAACTACCTAAATGTTAGTTCATACCGCAATTCAAACACACTTGCTGCAGCCTTCTTCCGTGCCAACTACAACTATGACGAAAAGTATTTGGTATCAGCTTCTGTACGTCGTGAGGGTTCCTCTCGTTTCGGCGTAAACCACAAATGGGGATGGTTCCCCGCTGTTAGCTTGGGTTGGAGAATCAGCGGTGAGAATTTCATGCGTAATCAAGATTGGTGTAACGACTTGAAACTCCGTGCTGGATTCGGTGTTACAGGTAACAACCTAGGCTCTGATCTCCAATCTATAGCCATGCTTTCTAATGGTGGTACCTTCTGGTACAATGGCCAGTATGTAAACACATATGCTGTTAGCCGTAACGTAAACCCAGATCTCCGTTGGGAAAAGAAGTATGAGTATAACATCGGATTGGATTATGCGTTCTTGAACAATCGCCTCTATGGTAGTTTGGATACCTATTATCGTAACACCAAAGACTTGCTTTGGGACTACGACGTTCCGACTCCTCCATACCAATATCCAACATTGCTAGCCAATGCAGGTGAAATGAACAGCTATGGTGTAGAATTGTCAATTTCTGGTGTTCCTGTGAGAACCAAAGATTGGACTTGGATTACCACCCCGACTGTTGCATGGAATCGTTGTTATATTTCAAAGCTCTCAGATCCTTCTAAAGGATTCAACTATACCCAAACAACTTCTGGTGGTATTGGCGGTGAGAATGGTTTGATGAACACCAACACCCAGATTCTTATCGAGGGCCAATCTATCGGTGAGTTCTACGGATATAAGTTTGAAGGCATGAAGTCTGATGGCAGTTGGGTTTATTCTACTCCTGCTGGTGGTTGGACATCTTCTCCGGTAGAGGGGCACCGCCAAACGTTAGGTAATGCACAACCTGCTGTTACCTTTGGCTGGAACAATACCGTAAGATGGCATAATTTTGACATGTCACTTTTCTTCCGTGGTGTAATAGGCAATAAGATTCTCAATGTGACACGTCTTGCTTATGGTCCACAAGGAAGTATGTCATCCAACGTTTTCATGTATGATATCGAGAATCATTATATACAAGACGGAAAAGATAGAGGCGTTATCTACACGAATAAAACCGATTTCTCCAATTACTATTTGGAGGATGGCTCATACGTAAAACTTGACAACATCACACTCGGCTATAACTTCAAGCCTAAAAGCAATAAGTTTGTAGAGAACATGCGCATCTACGCTACTGGACAAAACCTTCTCACCCTCACTAAGTATAGCGGACAAGATCCGGAGGTGAACACCACTAACGTATGGAGTGCAGGCATTGACTACTGCGATTTCTACCCCGTTGTGGCCAACTTCCTTTTAGGTGTTAATATCAGTCTGAAGTAAAAACATTTAAAAAATGACTACAATGAAAAAGATATTTATTGCTTTCTTAACAATCCTAATCACGCTTGGCACATTGACTTCATGCGAAGACATGTTGCAAGAGCAAAACTACGGCAACCCGACCATTGAGGATATGATGTCCAATGAAGCAAACGTAATCCTTCTTGTTGGTCAAGCTTATGCAGAAGTAAAGTGGGTCCATGATCATTGGGGATATTGGGGTGTATCTTCCCTTACTTCAGATGAGTGCGTGTGTCCTACACGTCTTCCTGGTGAGCATTGGGCTGATGGCGGCTATTGGAAAAATCTCAACACACACAACTGGAATGCCTTTGGCGATGCTTTCAAGAACATCTGGAATTCTACCATTTCAGGAGCAGTCCTCTGCAATAAGTTGATAAGCACGTTGGATACCTATAAAGAGAATATGTCTAATGAGATTTATCTACAATATCGTGGTGAGCTGGAGGTTATGCGTTCTTACTACTATTATCTTCTATTCGATTGCTTTGGTCGTATCCCTTACCTGGAATCATTTGAAGATGTCACAGAGCCTTTGATGGAGCCCGAAATTGTGTGGTCACATCTTGTAGCCTGTTTGGAGCGTAATGCGCCCAACTTGCCCGTTGTTACTGATGCTACCCGTGCAACCAATTATGGCCGTGTTACACAAGGTATGGCATATTCATTGTTAGCACGTCTCTACCTAAATGCCGAGTCTTATGGCTGTACACCTACTAATATAAATCTCCCTGAAGGCTGCGAGGTGGAAATTACCAATACCACTGATTTCTATACCCATGCTGTTCGCTGCTGTGATAAGGTAATTAACTCAGGCGCATATAGCATTGAAGAGAATTATTTCGATAATTTTAAGATTCTTAATGAGAATAGTCGCGAGAATATTTTTGTGATTGTAGAGGATGGTAATGCCAAGTTTGATTTGCGCTACAATGGATCTATGTCCAACAAGATGCGTATGGTTCACCTATCGCTTCACTACTGTCACCAGACAGCTTGGAATATGATTGAGAAGCCATGGAATGGTTTCGCTGCCCGTCCCACATTCATCGACTTATTTGATGGCAAGGATGTTCGTGGTACTGGCATTGGCTATGGAGAAGAGACGGTTGGTACTAACAATCCTAGGCAGTTTGCATGGTTTGTTGGTCCTGTAGCAGACAAGGATGGCAAAGTACTCAAAGATGAGAATGGAGATCCTGCAATTATCACGAAAGATATTATTTCACTTTCTGAGGCCACATGGAATGATGGGGCACGCTTCTGCAAATACGAAGTAGATAAAACCAAGAAATATGATTGGGCAGAGAATGACTACGTACTCATGCGTTATGCCGACGTACTTTGGATGAAAGAGGAAGCCATCCTCCGTGGTGGTCAAGGTTCTTCAGGGTTCAACACACCTGATTTCCAAACGCTCAAGAAACGTGCTTTTGCCTATGAGACTAATCCAGCAGCCGCTTATGCAAGTGCATACCCCGATGTACTTACCCTTGACAATATACTAGACGAACGTGGTCGTGAGTTCTCTTGGGAGTGCATTCGTCGCCGTGACCTAATTCGCTTCAATCAATTCGACAAGGTAGAATATGTTACAGGCAAGGAGCCTTTCCGCCGTTGGTTCCCCATTCCATTCTCTGTCATCGAGAAAGCAAAGCGCGATGAGAACGGTAATCCTATCTGGATTCAAAACGAAGGATACTAATCAGTACTTCTTTAGAATATGAATATGATAAAGATATAAAACTATAAATTATCAACAATTAACTTATTTATTAACATTCAAAATTCTAATTATTATGAAGAAATTTGGTATTTTCATGTGCAGTCTTGCACTTGTAGGAATTACATTTACTTCTTGTGACCCCGAAGATGGTCCTCAGGGTGGTGTAGATTTTGACAACCTCGTAGAGGATGGTTTCTACGCAGTGGGCGAGGCTTGCCCTATTAAATCTGTAGATGCAGAAAATGCAGTATTAGCACAGATGTCACAAGGTGTTAACGAAGTTCTAATGGACCAAGAAGGTAAAACTTGGGAAGAAGCTAAGCGCGATGGAATGTGGGAGAAATACATTTACCTTGAGGCTAACAAGGATTTCGAACTTATTCTGAAAGAAGGTTCCAAAGCGACTATCTATGGTGCAGAGTTAACAAAGCAGGAACTTACTACAGATGGTACTCCGCTTCAAGGTTACAAGGGTAGCTTGATTATCGGTCAAAAGATGCAAGTTGCCGAGGCTGGATTATATCACATTGTGCTTGATTTGAATAAGGATGGTAAACTAGACCTTACAGGTGGCGCTCAAATCATTGTTGCTCCTGTCACATGGGGTGTTTCTGGTGCTATGAATGGTTGGGGGATGACAACTGCAGATGCTGAGGTTAAATCAGCGACAGAGATCGTTTGGACCTGGACTGAGCAGGAAATCTCTGCAAATGGCGAATTTAAATTCAAAGATGAAAATGGTTGGAAAATCGTTCTCGATGATGCTGGTGCTGTAAAGGCACACACTAATCTTGGTGCCAATCTCCAAAATGGCGGTGCTAATATTGTTGTTGCAGAAAGAGGTATTTACACTATTACTATGACTTATACTCTTGCTAAGGGTGATATTGCAAATAGCTATAAATATGAGCTTACTAAGACAGGTGATGTTGCAGCTAAAGATTATTCTGCTTGCGTTATAGAACTCGTCGGTGATGCAATTCTTGATCAAGAGGGTGCAGAGAAAGACGCTTCTTCATGGGGTTGGGGTAATGTATATTCGCTGGGAACTCCTACTGTAGAGGGTGACGTTTACACTTGGAAAGCTTCTGATGTTCAATTAGGTGTAGCTGGTGGCTTTAAGGTTCGCACTGAGAACGCTCAGGCTCAAGGCGATATTCCTGCATTTGATTTCGGTATTGATGGCGGTAATGCAACAGTAAAAGAAAATGGCTATTATAATATAACCGTTACTATTGATGCTGCTAATGACACAAAAACTTTAACTTATGAGCTTACCAAAACTGTAGACGTGGCAGCAAAAGACTATTCAGCTTGCGTTCTTGAGCTCGTAGGTGATGCTGTTGCTGAGCAAGAGGGTGCTGAAAAGGATGCAACATGGAATTGGGGTAATGTTTATTCAATGGGAACTCCTTCTGTAAATGGAACTGTTTACACATGGGAGGTATCTAATGTTAAGTTACTCGCAGCAGGTGGCTTTAAGGTTCGCACTGAGAACGCTCAGGCTCAAGGAGATATTCCTAATTTCGATCTTGGCATGGATGGTGGCAATGCAGCTGTAGAGGCTGATGGCCTTTATGTTGTAAAAGTAATAATTGATGCTGCTACCGAAGCGAAGACATTGGAAGTAACTCCTGTTGAGTAAACAACACGTTCATGTGAAGCTTCCTCTAAATAGAATCCATATAATCACCCTTGGGTATATATAGGTTCTGCTAGGGGACAATAGCATGAACAAACAACACAGGGGTGCCCTCAGCGGGTGCCCCTTTTGGCCTAAGGTCTTTGATCGGGCCTTAGGTCGCTAATGCAGCATTGCTGAATTGAAAATTGGAAATGGAGAATTAGCCATCCGACAGGCGATTTTCAGTCCTCGTTAAACGTTAAACGTTCAACCATAAACAATAAACCAAAAGCCAAAGACCGTTGTCTGTTGACTGTTGACCGTTGACTTTTTAATAAAATTATAACTCATGAAACGCTATATCCTACTAGCTCTTGAATTGTGCTTCTTGGCATTCCTGGCCAGTTGCGAGCCACAAGTTCCTGTTACACCCGAAGAAGAAATCGACCTAAGCAGTCTACCCTACGGACTCTCGGGCTATTCGCTCACAGACAATAGCACACCGAAGGCCGATGAGCCCTGCGTAATCTATTATAAGGCTGGTGACGGATTCCCTTTCAGTGGATACACCGAGGTGCTGTATGCACACATCGGTATCGTTGAGTTCGAGTGGAAGCATGTGCCTGCCGACTGGAATACAAACTTAGATCGATGTCGCTTCACGGCCACCGACGTGCCCGACGTGTGGATGCTACGACTTGAGCCAAGCATCAGAGAGTGGTTCGGTGCCTCACAGGACGAGGTGATAAACAAGATAGGTGTGGTGGTGCGCAATGCCGATGGCACCCGTCAGACGGCCGACCTCTTCTGCACTGTGGAAGACCGGCACGGCACCGCCTACGATGAGGTAGAGCATGCCGCAATGCCTTCTGGCGTGTGCGAAGGCATCAACTACATCGATGAGCATACCGTCACCCTGGTACTGAAAGACCGTGACAGCCAAGGCGGCAGCTACGATCATGCCTACGTCATTGGCGACTTCAGCGAGTGGGAATACCAATCCGAATACGCCATGCTGCGCGATGAGGAGGCAGGCACGTGGTGGTACACCTTCGAGCAGGTAGAGCCAGGCAAGGAATACCGTTTCCAATACCACTTGCACGATGCCGAGCGCGGCACCATACGCATCTGCGACCCCTACACAGAGATTGTATACAGTGCCGATGACCACTGGATACCGGCAAGCACATACCCCGGCATGCCAGCCTACCCTACCGCCACATCGGGACTCGTGGGCGCATTCCAGACCGCCCGCGAGAACTATGCATGGCAGGTGGACTTCACCATCGCTAACCCCGACGACCTCATCATCTACGAACTGCTCCTACGCGACTTCTCCTCCACCAAGGACCTGAAGGGGGCACTTGCCCGCCTCGACTACCTGGAGGCGCTGGGCATCAACGCCATCGAGCTGATGCCGGTTCAGGAGTTCGACGGCAACAACAGCTGGGGCTACAACCCCTGCGCCTACTTTGCCATGGACAAGGCCTACGGCACACGCGAGATGTACAAGCAGTTCATCGACGAGTGTCACAGCCGTGGCATCGCAGTGCTCCTCGATGTGGTATACAACCATGCCACTGGTGCACACCCCATGGCCAAGCTCTATTGGAACACTACCGGCAACTGTACCGCAGCGGACAACCCTTGGTTCAACGTCACAGCCCCCCACCCCTACAGCGTGTTCCATGACTGGAACCACGAGAACGCCGAGGTGCGCGAGCATGTGAAGCGCAACCTCGAGTACCTGCTCCGTGAGTACCGCTTCGATGGTTTCCGCTTCGACCTTACCAAGGGCTTCACCCAACGTAAATGTACCGAGGCTACCGCATCGAACTACGACCAGGGCCGTATCGACGTGCTCACCGAGTACCATGACGCCATCAAGGCCGTGAATCCCGAGGCCGTAGTGATACTCGAGCACTTCTGCTGTGATGCCGAGGAGCGTGCACTTGCCGAAGAGGGTATCAAGGTATGGCGCAACCTCAACAACAGCTATTGCCAATCGGCCATGGGCTACGTGGAGAACAGCAGCTTCAGCGGACTGTGGACAGGCACCTCCATGCCCTTCGGATCCTATGTCGGCTTCATGGAAAGCCACGACGAGGAGCGCCTCATCTACAAGGCCAAGACCTGGGGTGCAGGCACCATAGCGCAGTCGCTCGATGAACAGATGCAACGCGCCGCCATGGGTGCTGCCTTCTTCTTCACCGTGCCGGGTCCGAAGATGATATGGCAGTTTGGCGAACTCGGCTACGACTACTCCATCGAGGAGAATGGCCGCACAGGCGAGAAGCCACTACGTTGGGACTATTTTGAGATGCCTGAACGCCGTGCCCTCTACGATGCCTATGCCCAGCTCATCACCTTCCGCAGAGAGCATCCCCAGTTCTTCACCAGCGAGGCCGACTTCACCTGGAAGGTGTCCACATCGCACTGGAGCACAGGACGCCACATCAGTTGCGTAGCAGGTGAGGAGGCCTTCGTGGTAGTGGGCAACCCCGACACACGCGAGCAAGCCATCACCGTGACCTTCCCCATCGAGGGTTCATGGAGAAACTATTTTGAGTCTTCAGAGAGCTACACTGGCACAACGACAACGGTAACCCTCGGGGCTGGAGAGTACAGACTGTTTTTAATTGAAAATTGAAAATTGAAAATTGAAAATTGAAAATTGAGAATGGAGAATATCGGAGTTCTCCGAGTACTTCCAAAAAGCGACAAAACAAATAACTCATAATACACAACTCATGAAAAAACTATTCTGGGTATTCTTAGCAGCCATACTGATGACAGGCTGTACCGGTAACAAACAGCAACCCACGGTGGCCGCCACCGACTGGGCCAACACCGTAGTGTACGAAATGAATGTACGTCAATACACGCCCGAGGGCACCTTTGCCGCTGCCCAGCGCGAGCTGCCCCGACTCAAGGAACTGGGTATCGACGTGGTATGGCTCATGCCCATCTATCCCATCGGTGTGGAGGGACGCAAGGGAACCTTAGGCTCCTACTACGCCATCAAGGACTACACCGACATCAACCCTGAGTTTGGCACATTGGCCGACTTCGACAACTTCCTTGCCGAGGCTCACCGCCTGGGCTTGAAAGTCATCATCGACTGGGTAGCCAATCACACCTCACCCGATGCACGCTGGGTGACCGAGTCGCCCGCCTCATGGTATGAGCGCGATGCGCAAGGAGGCCTCACCTACACGGCCGACTGGAGCGACACGGCCAACCTCAACTATGCCGATGAGGGCATGGTTAAGGGCATGCAAGAAGCCATGCACTTTTGGCTACAGCGTGGTGTCGATGGCTTCCGTTGCGATATGGCTTGCGAGGTACCTCTCACCTTCTGGGAAGAAACCATCAAGGACATCAAGGCTCAGTATCCCGATGTCTTCATGCTCGCCGAGGGCGAAGAACCTCTCCTGCAGAGCCAGTGCAGGTTCCACTCCTCCTACTCCTGGGAGCTGCACCACATGATGAACGATATCGCCAAGGGCAACAAGAGCATCGACGACCTGGTATCCTATCTCAAGAAGGACACCGAGCGCCACCCCGAAGGTGCCTACCGCCTCATGTTCATCACCAACCACGACGAGAACTCCTGGGCCGGCACCGAATTTGAGCGTATGGGCGACGCCACGCAGGCCATGGCCGTGCTCACCTTCACCCTGCCGGGCGGACAGCCACTCATCTATACCGGTCAGGAGATGGGATGGAACCACCGTTTCCAGTTCTTCGAGAAAGACCCCATCCCTGCATGGGAGCAGAATGCGCATACCGACTTCTACCGCGACCTCATCGCCTTCAAGCATAGCAACCCTGCCCTGAGCGCAGGCATCGGGCATGGCGAGTTTGAGATTATCAGCACCGACAACAACACCCTCACCTTTACTCGCTCGGTACCGGGCAACAAAGTAGAGGTATCGGTACAGCTCGAGGCTCCCTGGCGTTGGGAGTACCGCACCGTGTGCGACCCCGTAGACCGCGTGGAGCCGCTCTCCTGGTGGACCGGCATGAGCACTCCCCTGCAGCTGATGATTCATGGTACCGACATCGCCTCCTACGACCTCACCATCGAGGGCGGCGAGGGCGTGCAGATTGCCAAAGTACACAAGGCCGAGAGTCCCAACTACCTGTTTGTCGACGTCACCATCGATGCCAAGGCACAGCCCGGCACCTACAATCTCGTATTCACCAAGGAGGGCAAGGAGTTCCGCTACCCCTACCAGCTGCAGGCACGCCGCGAAGGCTCTGCCGAGCGCACCAGCTTCACCACGGCCGATATGGTGTATCTGCTCATGCCCGACCGCTTCGCCAATGGCGACCCCTCGAACGACTCTACCCCCGACACCGATGACAAGGCCGACCGCGATGCCTTCTTCGGACGCCACGGTGGCGATATCCAGGGTATCATCGACCACCTCGACTACATCGCCGACCTCGGCGCCACCGCTATATGGTCCACTCCCCTACTGCTCGACAACGCCCCCAAGGAGTCATATCATGGCTATGCCGCCTCTGATTACTATCAGATAGACCCGCGCTTCGGCAGCAACGCCCTCTACCGCGAACTCGTGTCGAAGGCTCACGACAAGGGCATCAAGATGATTATGGACATCGTCACCAACCACTGCGGCACCGAGCACTGGTGGATGCAGGACCTCCCCTTCCACGACTGGATACACCAGTTCGACACCTACACCGGCACCAACATCTGCTTCTCCACCAACATGGACCCCAACGCCTCGAAGCAGGACCTCTACATCCAGGAGAGCGGCTGGTTTGTGCCCTCGATGGTCGATATGAACCTCGACAACGAGTACACCCTGCGCTACTTCATCCAGTGGGCCATCTGGTGGATCGAGTATGCCGACCTCGACGGCCTGCGTGTGGACACCTACCCCTACAACGAGAAGGAGCCCATGAGCCGCTGGTGCGAGGCATTGATGCGCGAGTACCCCAACTTCAATATCGTGGGCGAGTGCTGGACCTCCTCGGCTCCGCAGCTGGCCTACTGGCAAGGCGGCAATGCCAATAAGGATGGCTTCGACTCACACCTGCCTGCCATCATGGACTTCCCCCTCCACGATGCCATGCGTGCCGGACTCGCCGAGCGCAACCCCGGCTGGGGACAGGGCATGACACGCGTGTATGACTGTCTGTCACACGACTTCCTCTACCATGACCTCTCCAACATGATGATCTTCGCCGGCAACCACGACACCGACCGCCTGGGCGATGTCGTAGGGCGCAACTACAACAAGGCCAAGCTGGGCATCACCATGCTGGCCACCATGCGCGGTATCCCGCAGCTCTTTGCCGGCGACGAGATGATGTTCTACTCCAAAGACCTCAGCCAAGGCCATGGCGGCCTGCGTGTCGACTTCCCCGGCGGTTGGGCTGGCGACAAGGCCGACTACTTCACCCCCGAAGGTCGCGAGCAGCATCCTGTCATCGCCGACATGTACGACTACTCACGCACACTCTTCCAGTGGCGCAAGAGCAAGGAGGTCATCCACAACGGAAAGACCCTCCATTTCATGACCCGCGACAACACCTACGCCTACTTCCGCTACAACGACAAGGAGGTAGTGTTCGTATACATCAACAACTCACAGGAGCCCAAGCACCTCCCCTGGAGCTACTACAAGGAGATTTCCGAAGGCCTCACCACCGGACGCAACGTCATCACTGGCGAGACGGTAACGCTCTCCGATGACACCGTCGTAGGGCCCGAACAGGCGCTGGTAGTGGAGTTTAAGAGAAAGTGATTTTAGTTTAGAGTTCTAGGAAATCCTAGGACCTCCTAGAAAATCCTATAACTTCCTATAAAAAAAAGAAATAATAATCACACATACCACAATGAAAAGAATCCCCCTTACCCTCCTTGCCATCGCCACAGCCATCCTCATGGGATGCGATAGCAAGTCAACACGTGAGGCCGCATGGCAAGGCGAGCACCAGCTCACCTCACCCGGCAAGACACTCACCATGCAGTTCGGTGTCACCCCCGAGAGCGGCACCCCCACCTATAGTCTCCAGTTTGGCGACAAAGCAGTAATCCTCCCCAGCGCCATGGGCTTTGAGCTTCGTGGCGACACCCAGAAGAAAGAGTTCTGGAACGGTGGCGACATCACCAGCAACGCCTCTGAGGTGCTCCCCCTCAACAGCGGGTTCACCATCAAGGAGGTGAAGAACGCCACCTTCGACGACACCTGGACTCCCGTTTGGGGCGAGGAATCCTCCATCCGCAACCACTACAACGAGCTACTCGTATGCATGGAGCAGGAGGGCACCGGTTATCTGATGAATATCCGCTTCCGCCTCTACGACGATGGCCTGGGCTTCCGCTACGAGTTTCCCGCTCAGCGCAGCCTGGCCTACTTCGTCATCAAGGAAGAGCGCACCGAGTTTGCCCTCACAGGCGACCACACCGCCTTCTGGATCCCCGGCGACTACGACACCCAGGAGTATGACTACGTAGAGTCACACCTCTCCGAAATTGAGGGCCTCATGCCGCAGGCCATCACGCCCAACTCATCGCAGACACCCTTCTCGATGACTGGCGTGCAGACCTCCCTGCAGCTACGCACCGCCGATAGCCTCTACATCAACCTCCACGAGGCAGCCCTCGTCGACTACCCCTGCATGCATCTCGAGTTGCGTCCCGGCACCTACACCTTCGTGTCGCACCTCACCCCCGACGCCACAGGCTGGAAAGGCTACATGCAGACACCCTGCCACACCCCCTGGCGCACCATACAGGTCACCGACGATGCCCGCAAGCTGCTCGCCTCACGCCTCGTGCTCAACCTCAACGAGCCTTGCGCCTACGACGATGTATCGTGGATCAAGCCCGTCAAGTATGTGGGCGTATGGTGGTACATGATTTCGGGCAAGGGCACCTGGGCCTATACCGACGACTACCCCACGGTGAAGCTGGGTCAGACCGACTATGCCAACGCCTCACGCAACGGACGCCACGGAGCCACCAATGAGAATGTGCGCCGCTACATCGACTTCGCCGCCGAGCATGGCTTCGACCAAGTGCTCGTGGAGGGCTGGAACGAAGGTTGGGAAGACTGGGCCGGCAACTCCAAGGACTATGTGTTCGACTTCGTTACCCCCTACCCCGACTTCGACATCAAGGCACTCAACGCCTATGCCCAGAGCAAGGGCGTGCGCCTCATGATGCACCACGAGACCTCCTCATCGGTGCGCAACTACGAGCGCCACATGCACAAGGCCTACGAGCTCATGGAGCAGTATGGCTACAACTCCGTGAAGAGCGGCTACGTGGGCGACATCATCCCCCGCGGTGAGTACCACTACGGACAGTGGATGGTCAACCACTACCTCTACGCCGTGACCGAGGCCGCCAAGCACCATATCATGGTCAATGCCCACGAGGCCGTGCGCCCCACCGGACTCTGCCGCACCTACCCCAACCTCATCGGCAACGAGAGCGCCCGTGGCACCGAATACCAGTCGTTCGGTGGCTCCAAGCCCCACTTGGTGACCATCCTGCCCTTCACACGCCTCAATGGCGGACCGATGGACTACACGCCCGGTATCTTCGAGATGGACCTCGGCCCTGTGACTGGGGGTAACAACAACTCGAAGGTCAACGCCACCATCGCCAATCAGCTGGCCCTCTACGTCACCATGTACTCGCCCCTTCAGATGGCTGCCGACCTCCCCGAGCACTATGAGAAGTTCATGGATGCCTTCCAGTTCATCAAGGACGTGGCTGTCGACTGGCAGCGCTCCGAGTACCTCCTTGCCGAGCCGGGCGACTACCTCGTGATAGCCCGCCAAGCCAAAGAGAGCGGCCAGTGGTTCATGGGTGGCATCACCGACGAGCACAAGCGCCACGTCGACGTGCCCCTCCATTTCCTTGAGGCAGGCCGCACCTACGAGGCCACCATCTACGCCGACGCTCCCGATGCCGACTATGCCACCAATCCGCAGGCATATATCATAACCAAGAAGCAGGTGACCACAGCCGACACACTCAGCCTCGATATGGCCCGTGGCGGCGGCTTTGCCATCAGCTTCGAATAGAAATATCCAGTAGAGAGAAACGATAGGAAAATTATCTGAAAGTAAAACTAATCGTGCAAGCAAGTCCGGGACTTCCAGACTTGCTTCCTTTTTTAGAACGACATACCTACGGTGTCCCACCCACAGATATAGCCCCACGCAGCCATCTTAAGCAACGCAACCCCTGCAGGTCGCTGGCCGTAGGGGCGGGGGCAGCAAACATAAAACGCTCAACCTCGTCCGTTGCGCCTACGATACTCTTGCGGACTGATGCCCACGGTTTGACGGAAGAGCCGGATGAAGTAGGAGTGGTCGCTGAAGCCCAGCCGGTAGGCCACCTCCTTCACGGGCACCTGCTCGGTGAGTAGCATGAGTTGTGCCCGCTCCATCTTCTTGCGGTTGATGTAGCGCACGGGCGACATCCCCAAGGTATGGGTGAAGAGCTGTATGAAATAATTCTTGGTGATGCAGGCTATAGAGGACAGCTCGTCAACTGACAGCGTGTCGAAAATATGGCTCTGTATATGATTCACAACACGGATGATACGTTTGTCGCGGGTCCATACTCGCGGTCGGGCATGTTCCACGAACTGCGCGAAAAGGGTGAGGGCAAAGCCGCGTAGGCGCATCTTGTCGTGGAGCGGGAGGGCGTGGTAACGTTCGATACTGTCGGCCATACAGACGGTGTTGTTGTACGTGTCGGGGTTGCTCGACGGAAGTGCCGCATGGGGGTGGAGGGCACATATGTGAGCAAACAGCTCTCTGTCCATATCGCAGACCTTTGCAGTGGTGGGGAACTCATAGGCATCGAGTATATCGGTTTCATTCTTGAATCCCTCGTACACGTGTAAGTAGTAGAGCGCAAAGTCGCCGTGGCATTCATAGCTGTGTGTCACGTAGGCGGGTACCATGTAGGCATTTCCAGGACACAACGTCACTACGCTTTCAGGCAGATGGAGCTTGGCCTCGCCTTCAGTCACAAGAAACAGACGCGTGAAGGGTGACGATACATCTTTCCAATTCCAATCGGCATGGTGACGTGCAAATCCTACATTGATCATGATGAGGTTGAGCGACTCGATAGGTATTTTCATAGTGATAGCGTTTTTTTCTTAGGTTGACTTAACGATTTTCACGACAAATGTAAGGATTATTATTGATACACAAAATAGCATGACGATATATTGTCCTATTCTTTCGCATAATAATGACATGGCGGAATAATATTGTTATATATCTTTGCGGTGAGTATATGATGTGGGCGAACGATTATGAAGAATATTCAAACAACAATAAATAAACTATCAATTATGAGACATGCTACTATGAGGAAAAAGCTATTGTCAGCAATGCTGGCAGCAGCCTGTATCGCAGGCTATGCGCAGAAGACCGACGTGGAGGTGATGACGGGTAACTATAAACCCGAGTGGAGCTCGCTCAATCAGTGGGAATGTCCCGAGTGGTTTATGGATGCCAAATTTGGTATTTGGGCTCACTGGGGACCGCAGTGTCACGCTGAGGCTGGCGACTGGTATGCCCGATTCATGTATTATATGGGGTCGGGGCAGCAGAACTGGCACTGGGAACACTTTGGCGATCCTGCTGAGTTTGGACTCAAGGAGCTGTGCAACGACTGGAAAGCACAGAACTGGAATCCCGAGAAACTAATCGAACTGTATCATAGTGTGGGGGCACGTTACTTTATGGCACTGGGTAACCATCATGACAATTTTGACCTTTGGAACAGCCCCTATCAGGAATGGAACTCGGTAAACATGGGTCCCAAGCGCGACTTGCTCAAGGAGTGGAGCGATGCTTGCAAGAAGGTGGGGCTGCCCCTTGGTGTGAGTATGCATGCCAGCCATGCTTGGACTTGGTTGGAGCCTTCGCAGGAATACGATGGCAATCTCACCAAGGAGGATGGCTATACCCTCAATGCCGACGGCACAGAGAAATGGTGGAAGGGTTATGACCCGCAGGAATTGTATGCACAGAATCATATCCCCAGCAATGGATGGCGTGAGTCTGGAACCATACATAGCCAATGGGAATGGGGTAATGGCGCATCGCTTCCCTCAGAGGAATATAAGCTGAAGTTTCAGAACCGCGTGCTCCAATGTATCAACGACTATGCGCCCGACATGATATACTTTGATGATACGGCTATGCCATTCTATGGATGCGACGACAATATAGGCAAGAATATCCTCACACACTACTACAATAAGAGTGCGGCACAAAACGGAGGTACTCCACAGGTGGTAGTCACAGGCAAGCAGCTCGATGCCGACCAGAAGAAGTATATGCTGTGGGACGTGGAACGCGGTATCCCCGACCGTATGCAGGAAAAGTATTGGCAGACCTGCACCTGCATCGGTAGTTGGCACTATGATCAGGGTGTATACAACAACAATGGATACAAGAGTGCTGCCTTGGTGGTGCGCATGCTTGTAGATATCGTATCGAAGAATGGCAACCTGCTACTCTCAGTGCCCATCAAGAGCGATGGTACCATCGATGAGAAGGAGGAGGCCGTATTGGCCGATATCAAAGCCTGGATGGATATCAATAGCGAGTCGGTATACGGTACACGCACATGGAAGACTTTCGGCGAGGGACCCTTGGCCGAGGCCAGCAATCCGATGAATGCGCAAGGATTCAATGAAGGACAGAACTACTCGGCCCGCGACGTGCGCTACGTGCAGAAGGATGGTAAGATATATGCCACCATCATGGCATGGCCCAGCAGTGAGAAGTTTACCTTTGAGAGCTTCTCCATTACATCTGAATACTATAGTGGCAAGGTTACAGGGGTAGAACTGTTGGGACATGGAAGTGTAGAATATACACAAGGTATCAATGGACTCACTGTGACATTACCTACCGAACATCCTAATGAGATAGCACCTGTACTGGCCATCACAACCGAGGAGGTGAGTGTTGCTCCTTACGAGGAGCTACAGGCTGTCATTGAGGCCGTAGCAACATATCTCAATACTGTAGCAGAGGAGGCCAACCTTTACAACACAGGAAAACCCAGTTTGCTGGCAATCCCCACCTTGCGCGAGGCTTTAGCAAAAGCTAAGGAAGTTACAGCCGATGTCTCTGGTGAGGAGACCACCGCTGCCAAGGAAGCTCTATTAGCAGCATACCGGGATTTCAAAGCCAATGGCGTCAACAAAGGCGGCAAGTTTGAAGGAGAGTTCAGTGAAGATCTGACAGCAGAGATGCTGATTGAAGCCAACGCATTTACACGCGAAGCAGGTGATGGATTGCGTTTCGGCAAGCCCTATTACTGGACGGTGGAAAATTTCAGCATTCCCAACGGAAACGATGGAGTGAAGCAGGGACTCGACAGCTATTCGGGTAACGATGCGCTTATGCTGGGCGTATGGAACGATGCTGCAAACAATCAGGAAGGCGACCTTGCCAATGCCCGCATATACCGTAAGATACATCTCGATGCAGGAAAGTACTATTTTGGCGCTGGCTACAATACACGCTATGGCATAGGTGCCGATGCATATATGTTTGTATCTACAGCGTTGACTTCCACGGCCGACATTCCCGATAAATCTATAGCCTATTATCCCATCATCAATGTTACCGAAGACCGCCAGCTATGCGGACTATGGTTCAAATTGGAAGAAGAGCAAGATGTGTATATTGGTTTCCAAGCCGACCTCAGCGGGGCTTCTACTCAAGAGTTCCGTGCCGAACAAGTGGCATTGTACCTGCTCCCTGATGAGAACCTCGAAGAGTTCCTTTTCGAAATGGATGCAACACTGGCGGCCATGGAGGACTATTTAGGTGAAAATACGGGTTATTATGACCGTACAGCATGGGAAAGAATGTTTGATCAGTGCTATGCGTGGATGGATGAATTGGCTACTCTGACTCCAGAGGAACAACTGGATCTATACTATAAGGTGAAGACTCAATGGGAGGCATATCTTGCCACTGCCAAGATTCAGGGTGGTGCCCCCGCCAATATGCCCTACGAAGATATCACCGTAGAGTATCTCGTTGAAGCATCCGATTTTACTCGTGCTGAAGGTGGGGAGCAACGTTTCGGCAAACCTGAACACTGGACGGTAGAGAATTTTTGTATTCCCAATGGGGGTGATGGTACCAAGCAGGGACTTGATAAGTATGAGGGTAGAGATGCCCTCATGCTTGGTGTATGGAATGATGCTGGCAACAACCAGGAGGGCGACCTGTCAAACGCACGCATTTATCGTAGCATACATCTCGGAGCGGGAAAGTACTACTTTGGTGCCGCATTTAACGCGTGCTATCAAGTGAGCCCCAATGCCTACATGTTCGTATCAACCGAACTCTACGATACCGATCTGATACCGGGTAATGCAACAGCATACTACGCACTCGCTGAGGCTACCAACGATAGACAGTTGTATGGACTCAACTTTACCCTTGCTGAGGAAACTGACCTCTACATAGGATTCCAGATGGACCTTACCAGCGGTTCGTCGACCCAAGAGATACGTGCCGAGCAGGTGGTGCTATACCAATACAATGATATGACCCACGCCAAGCTGCAAGAACTCATCACCAGCATCAACTCAAAGATTTCATCTGTCAAGGTGAGCGACAATACAGGACACTACACCGCTGAAGCATACGAGACCTTGATTGCGCATATTGCCGACGCACAAGCTGTAACCGAAGGAGCATCAGTAGAGGAGATTGTCGCTGCCTACGAAGCACTCACCGCAGCATATGCCACTTTCCTCGTGGAAGGCCGCATCAAAGGAACCACCTATGATGAGACTGACGCTACAGACATCACCGAACAGCACCTCATCGAGATATACGGTTTTACGCGCAAAGCGGGCGGAAATGACCGTTTCGGCTCACCACTATATTGGACGGTAGAGAACTATGACATTCCATCCGCTACAGAGGGTATACGTGGCGGACTTGACAAGTGGCCTGGTCACGACCATCTCACCATAGGAGTATGGGACGATAAGCAGAATGCTCCCGAGACATCGGACATCGTCAATACACGCGTATATCGCCCTGTAACCCTCGATGCAGGTACCTATTTCTTCGGAGCTATATACAATACTATATATAACATGGCCGATGCATACGTATTTGCTACAGAGGAGACCTTACCGACAGCAGAGATTCCCGACCGTGCGATTGCATATATGCGCATAGCAGAGTGTGCTGCAGATGGTGAGTATTGGGGTATCCGATTTACACTCCCGGAGACACAAGAGGTGCTGTTGGGATGGCAGGTTGATCTTCTGAACGGTAACAACACGCAGGAGTTCCGTGCCGAAAAGGTAAAACTCGCCTATTACGGAGCCACTGCAATAGAGGATGTTGAGTATACCGAGCAACCTGTAGACACAAGCATATATACACTGCAGGGTGTGAAAGTAAACGCAAGTATTGATATGTTGCCACGCGGATTATACATTATTGGGAACAAGAAAATGATTGTACGATAATACCTTGCTTGGCAGATGGTCCTTGCCTCGCCCTCGGTCACCAGAAACAGGCGTGTGAAGGGCGACGACACTCCCTGCCATTTCCAATCGGCGTGGTGGCGTGCAAATTCCACATTGAGCATGATCAGAATCATGCGATTCTATAGGTATATTCATGGCGGTGATAAATTTTGCTACCCCAATAGCCATTTCTTATAGATAATGAAAAAATGTGTATTTTGTCCTATTCTTCTATGAAATACTTATATCTGAATTTCTTTTCCGTTGGCTATCTTTGCACATAATCTTGAAAAGAATAAAAAGATCCACTATGAAACACTTATCACAACTCTTGTGCTGCCTTGTGCTGTTCCTTACAGCTTGTCAAGCAGATAGATTCACCTCGCCCAATGGTAAACTTGTCCTTGTACACGAAGTATCTCCTTCGGGAACGCTATCCTATACCCTCTATCGTCATGCCGATGAGGGGCTGGAGCGAGTGTTGGATATACCCACTGTCGGTGTTGATACCGAGAGCGGCCTTGGCGAAGGCCTTATATTTAAAGAGGTGACTGGCCCTCGCCGCCATACCGATGACTATGCTATGATTAGCGGCAAACGTCGCCAGTGCTATAACGAGGCCGACGAGTATATCTATGGCTTGGAGGATGTCGAAGGTAACGAGGTGCGCATAGTGATGCGCCTCTATAATGACGGTATCGCCTTTCGTTATGAATCTGATGCCCTTGCAGGCGAGTCTATCACGGGCGAGCATACCCAGTTCCAGTTTGCCGCTGATGTTAAACGCTGGACACAGCCCTATGCCGTAGGTTACGAAGACTTCTATTTCCCCAACACCGATGGCAAAGCTCACAACAATAGTCGTCGTTGGAATATGCCAGCCCTCTTTCAGTCTGCCCCTTCATCTTATGTGCTGCTCGCCGAGGCCAATGTGCTGCGTGATCAGTGCGGTGCCTACCTCTCCAATGTCGAGGCCGACTCATGCTACCGCGTACAGCTCTTTGATAAGCGCTTTGTATGTCCTACGGGATGGCACTCGCCTTGGCGCTTGGCTATCGTGGGTTCGTTGGCCGATGTGGTGGAGTCTACCCTCGTGACCGACGTGAGCGCCCCCTGCCAGCTCGACGACACCTCGTGGATAAAGCCCGGTGTAGTGTCGTGGATATACTGGGCACACAACCACGGCTCGCGCGACTATCAGATAGTGAAGCAGTATATCGACTTTGCCGATACGCTCGACCTCCCCTACATGCTTATCGATGCCGAGTGGGATGCGATGGGTAATGGCGGCACACTGTCCGATGCCCTGGCTTATAGCCGCAGCAAGGGAGTAGCCCCGATGATATGGTACAACTCCTCTACTGGATGGATCTACGGCCCCGGTCCCGGATATCGTCTCAATGACCCCGAGAAGCGCGACCGCGAGTTTGCCTGGATTAGTGGTATGGGAGTCAAGGGCGTAAAGGTCGATTTCTTCGGTGCCGACAGCATAGGCATGATGAACTACTACCTCGACATTCTCGAGGCCGCCGGCAAGCATCACCTCATGGTGAACTTCCACGGTGCTACCATCCCCCGTGGTTGGCAGCGTACTTATCCCCACTTCATGACCTCTGAAGCGGTGTATGGCGCCGAGTGGTACAACAACAACACCCGTCTCACCCCCAATGCCGCATGGCACAACTGTACGCTGCCCTTCACCCGCAACGTGATAGGCCCGATGGACTATACGCCCTGCGCCTTTACCGATTCGCAGCACCCCCATATCACCACCCATGCGCATGAACTGGCATTGACGATTGTGTTTGAGTCGGCCCTGCAACACCTTGCCGACCGTCCTTCGGGCTTCTTGGAACAGCCTGTTGAGGTGCAGCAACTCATAGCCAATCTTCCCACCGTATGGGACGACACGAAACTGCTCTCGGGCTACCCAGGAGAGTGGGTGGCCATGGCCCGCCGCTCGGGCGAGACCTGGTATGTGGGCATTATGAATGGCCTCGACACTCCGCAGAGCATATCTGTTGACTGGAGTTTCCTTGCTGGCGACGACTACTGTGTCACTACTTTCGGTGATGTGGAGGGCGAAGCCCGCGCATGGGCTATCCACACCGATGCCACGCTCCCCGTCAGTATCGACCTCGCTCCTCGCGGCGGCTTCGTGGCAGTGATTCATTAAGTGTTTTTTGCGGTGAGAGTTTTTTGGGGGGAGTTGGAGTTTAGTGTAATCTCGAAACGGAGTGAGAAATTCCTCGTAGGGACTATACCTTCTTTATGGTTACGCCAAGACGATATGATATTGGCACTCGCTGCAAAAAAAGACAAGAATCTTGATATATCTCGCTCGTTTATTACTACCTTTACACAATCATTAATAATTATATACTGTTATGGATTTTCGCACTATTGGACATACTGGTATGAGGGTGTCGGCACTGAGTTTCGGCGCCTCCTCCTTGGGCGGTGTGTTTCACGCTATCGATGAGGGTCGTGCCATTGAGGCGCTGCACACAGCGGTAGAGGGAGGCATGAACTTTATCGATGTGTCGCCCTACTATGGGCACTACCGTGCCGAGGCAGTGCTGGGCAAGGCGCTGCGCACCGTGCCGCGCGACAGGTATTGGCTCTCTACCAAGGTGGGGCGCTACGGCAAGGATGGTGTCAACACCTGGGACTACAGTGCCCGACGGGCCACGGAGAGCGTGTATGAGAGTATGGAGCGCCTGAGCGTAGACCATATAGACCTCATCAACGTGCACGACATCGAGTTTGCCGACCTGCACCAGGTGGCCGAGGAGACGCTGCCTGCACTCGTGGAGCTGCGCGACAAGGGTGTGGTGAGCCATGTAGGTATCACCGACCTCCAGCTCGAGAACCTCACCTGGGTCATCGACCACGTGCCCGAGGGTACGGTGGAGACGGTGCTCAACTTCTGCCACTTCTGCCTGTGCGACGATAAGCTGGCCGACTGGCTCGACTACTTCGAGCAGCGCGGCATAGGTATCATCAACGCCTCGCCCCTGTCGATGGGACTGCTCTCTGAGCGCGGTGTGCCTGCATGGCATCCGGCACCGCAACCGCTCGTAGAGGCGTGCAGCCGCGCCGCACAGCATTGCAAGGCCAAGGGCTACCCCATAGAAAAGCTGGCCATACAGTATGCCCTCACCAATGAGCGCATCGCCACCACCCTCTTCAGCAGTGCCAACCCCGACAACGTGGCACGCAACCTGCGCTGGGCCGAAGAGCCTATCGACTGGCAGCTGGTGCACGAGGTGCAAGACATCATCGGCAAACAGCAACGTGTAAGTTGGAAAAACTCGTAAGCAACACACAAAGAAAAGATATGGCAACAATTATCGATGCTCATGCCCACTTGTGGCTCAAGCAAGACACCGTGGTCGACGACCTTCCCATACGCACCCTCGAAGGCGGCCGCTCGCTCTTCATGGGCGAGATACGCCAGATGGTGCCGCCCTTCATGGTAGACGGGGTGAACAGCGCCGAGGTGATGCTGTCCAATATGGACTATGCGCAGGTGTCGGCAGCAGTCATCACACAAGAGTATATCGACGGCATACAGAACGACTACCTCATGGAGGTGGCACGCCGCTACGTGGACAATGGCATAGAACTGCCCGACATCTCTTTCTGGGGCGGCAACATCCTGCAGACCTCCGATGGCAAGTATCACCTCTACGTGTGCGGATGGCCCGAGAGCTCGCCTCGATACCATTTCGCAAAATTTACGCAAAAGTTTACGCAAAAGTTGCACTTGCAACTCCTATGATTCTCAGCGCATAGCGTATCAACTTGCGCAAATCTATGCTGCAAGTCTGTTTTTTCGGCTCACACGCTTCACCACCTTGCGATATACCCCTTGGCGGATACGCTCAATGTAGCCTTTGACGCAGAGTGTGCGCAAGTGATAGCTCACGGCGCGGGACTTGATACCCAGCTCCTCACCCTTCTCATTGGCCACGGCCGTAGTGAAGCACTGAGGCAAATACTGTGCGAAAGCCAAGGCACTGATGTTAACACGTTTGGGTTCCTCGCACTCCTCGCGGCGCAGGCGGTCGTATATCGTGGAGGTCTGCATCATGCAGTAGAAGATGTACGCGAGGCCCCACTTCAGGTCGGCCTCCGACACGGCGAAGCGCTTCTCCCCGAACATTCCTTCTACACTGCCCAGCTCCTCATAGCGGCGCAGCACGGCAATGATCATCAGCATACGGTAGAGGTTAAGGCGAGAGCGCAGGATGGGTGCACGCAAGTCCTTGTCGGGCAGGGCCAAGGCCACGAACGATACCAGCTGGCGGTAATACTCGTCGATATACTCCCGCTGCTCGTCCGAGATAATCAAGCGCGGCAGCTCCTCATCGGCCTTGCCCTCAAACGGACGCAGCTCCTTCCATATATCGGTAAGCACACCGCGGTGATGGCCATACACGTCACGGAAAGCCTCGGCCGTAGCCTCATCCATCTCGCCACGCACCGTGCTCTTGGCTGGAAGGTTATGGTAGAGGAAGCGGGTGGAGAGACCATCCTCAAGATTGGGGATAAACTCGCGTACCGACGACATGGTGCCCGTAGCGGCCATGGCGAGTCGGGTGTGCTCGATGAGGTAGTCCTCATCGTCAGTCTTGCGCCCCGTGTGGAGCTGCTCCTCATTCTGTGCGGCCAGCAGGATGTACATGAAGTCACCGAACGAACCCTTGTTGGCGGCACTCATCTCCGCCAGCTCGGGGATATGCAGATAGGAGATATTCTCTCCATTGGCATAGAGCAGGCGGTAATAGTTCGCCGCCGTGGTCTTGGCCGGTAGCTTGTGCATACGGCGCAGAGGTGCTTGGGGCTCGTCCACCTCCTCGGCAATGTCGTTCACATCCACGAGTTGCGATACGTCGCCCTTGGCGGCGAAGTTCAATTGGCTGCTTAAACGCTTGTAGCGCGTGTGGCGCTTGCGGTGGTCGGCCTGCGCTTGGGCACTCTCCTCGCAGATAATCTTGTTGATGCCATCGACAAGGCTCGCCACATCGCCCACACATCCCTTGCCCGAGGCAGAGGGGCCTACACAGATGTTCATCATACCGAGCGAATAGAGTCGCTGGCCGTGGCGCACACGTACATTACTCATGGCCGAGCCTAAGGTGGGCATCAGGGCCATCAGGAGCATGGTGCGGATGTCGGTATCATCGTAGAGGCTGAGTGTCTCGCTTATCATCTGTGGCAGAGACTTCCACATCGTATCGGGCAGGGCGCAGGGCACTACCACACCATCCTCATCGTAGATGGAGTTCATCAGCGTGATGGGTTCTTCCACGAGCCCACGGGTCACTTCACTGAGCAGGGGAAACTCCTCCTGCTGGGTCTCACGCAGCACGTCGGCGTAAGACTTGGGTTGTTGGTTTACATTAGATTCTTGCATAGCTTTCTATTTTGTTTATGTTATTTTGACACAAAGTTACAACCTCAAAATCCCAATGTCAATACCCTGAGAGCCAGTGCACTTGCGAATAAAATGGGAGGTTCGTTTGCAAAAATCGGAACAATAGATTATCTTTGTTGGGCAAAGAGAAAAATATTTCTACTCGCGAATAGAAATGTTTCTCACCGCGAATAGAAAGTATTCTGACCGCGAGTAGAAAATATTCTGACCGCGAATAGAAAATTAGTTGAAACCATAGAAAAATCCCTATCGCCTATGAAAATCAAGAAATCGAAGCATGTGCATCATGACAGGGGCTACACCCCTGTGGTAAACTGCAAACTGACCAGCCGCCGCCTCGTTTGCGGCACGGAAACCGACATACAGGGTGTGGCCGTAGCCGTTGCCCACCCGCAGAAGGTCGACATCGAACAGATGGCTCACGACATCAGCCACGCCACCACCGCCACGCCCACCGATGTGAAGCTCGTGTGGGATGCGCTGCGCACTGTCACCACAGATGCTCTGAGCCACGGCCACCGTGTGCAGCTCGACGGGCTTGGCTCGCTCACCATGGAGCTGAGTAGCCACACCGGCTCTACGCCTCCTACGGGCAAGGATGTAAAGATTAGTGGCATCCGCTTCCGTGCCGACAAACACCTGCTCGACCGCCTGGCCGATGTGAAGTTTCAGGTAGAGGGTAAGGTGCGCCAACCTCTGTCGGCCCCCGAGCTAGCCGATGCACTGTACGAACACTTCGAGACGCACGACGACATCAGCGTCCGCGAGTTTGTCCGCATCAGCCACTACGCCACCAGCACCTCGTACCAGAAGCTCAACGACTATGTAGCGCACGGAGAGATGGAGCGTGTGCCTCGCGTCAATGGCTGCTTCCGCCCTACGAAGGGGAACTTCGGGAGGTAGGAGTTATACCCCATAAAAAAAAAACAGTAGCAAAACAAAGATTTGCGCAAGTTGGCACATTACGCACTGATTCACACGATAGTTACAAGTGCAACATTTGCGTAAACTTTTGCGTAAATGTTGCGCATTTCTTCTTAATAAATGAAAGATGTGCAATGTTTACTTTGTTCTTGTTGCTTCTTCATTATTTTATTTTTACCTTTGCGCATATACTTACACGATACGTCCTATGCAGCACAAGGAACCTGGATACGTTTATATCCTCACCAACCCCAGCTTTCGTGAAGATTGGGTAAAGATTGGCAAGAGCAGCCGCCCTGTAGATGTGCGCTCGAAGGAACTCGACAACACTGCCGTACCCCTGCCCTTCGAAATCTTTGCCACAATGAAGACCGAGAAATACAATGAGGTAGAGAAACTGGTGCACAAGACCATCGACCGACTCACCGACCTGCGTATTCGCCAAAACCGCGAGTTCTTCAACGTAGCGCCACAGATAGCACTCGACATCTTCCGCGACATCGCCACCACCATAGACGATGCCGTAGTCACGCTGTATGAGGACAACAAACCCATCATCGATGAAAGCGACATTCAAGACAAGACCAAACGAGAGGTGAAGCGAGCCCGTTTCAAATTCTCCATGTGTGGCATCAAGATTGGCGAGCAGGTGACCTTCGTTCCCACTGGCATCACCGTTAAGGTTGCCTCTGACGACTCGATAGAGTATGAGGGAAGAATTTATAAACTATCTCCATTCGTTGGCACCTTCATGCCCGAAGAACAACGTAACACCTCTGGTGCATATCAAGGAGCCAAATACTTCGCCTACCAAGGGAAGATACTGGATAATATCAGAAAGGAGCGAGAAGAGGTGTAATTCTACTATAGAGCACTTGAGAAAGCAAGAACAAATAACAAAACAAATAGAGATATCATGAAAAAACTTCTTTACATTTCAGCTATAGCATTTTTGTGCGCATGTGCCCCTCAGTCATACTACCAGTTGTATAAAGTTTCCACAAATGGATTGGAACAGAAAAACAACTGTCTTACTTTTGAGAATGAACATTGTATAGTGTCATATAATCTTTGGGGAGAAAGTGGTGACCTGTCATTCCTGTTATATAACAAGACCGATAAAGACATGTTTGTTATTATGCCCCAATCATTCTTTATCCAAAACGGCATAGCCTATGACTATTATACTAATGCAATACATATATCACGTTTGGTGGTGCAATCTGGAAAAGCCACATCATATGCCAACTCCTATGCAAGCATCTTTGGGAATAGCACCTTAGGTATTGGAAGGGCTGCAACCTATGCAGAAGCTGCAACAGCTGAAAATTCTACCACAACAAAAGAAATGGCAGTTATATGTATTCCGCCTAGAGCAGCAAAGAGCTTTAATGGATTCCAGCTTATAGCAGATGCATACAAAGACTGTGACGACTATGAATTCAACTACCCTAAAAAGGTCTCAGATTTCATAACTTATGAAAAGGATGACTCACCGTGGAAGTTTAGAAACCGTATAGCGTATACGTTTGATGAGACCAATCAAACTTGTGAGTATATTGAGAATGAATTGTGGGTGTCATATCTGCAAAACTATTATTACTCTGAAATGGAGAAGCGGATAAAGGCTACCACATGCGAAACCAATTATTCCACCACTACAACAATTATTCTAAACGAAGCGCCTAATGCTTTCTATAATAGTTATAAGAAGACTGCAGGAGCGACCAAATCCAGCACTCCAATAAACCTAGAAGGCGGCAACGATGAGGTGTATAGTATTAGACGAAGATAAATCACTTACCACAACTAAATGTCATACTCCATGAAAGGTTTCTTATATACTCTTTTGATTGTGTTCGCACTATCTTTGGTGTGCATAGTTACTTGTCCCGACAAAGATGCGCATTCTGATGCATTAATGAAGTTGTTTAACGTCGCATGGCAGACGGAACTGGCAGAAGTCGGTATTAATGAGAATGAGGGCTTGGCCCTTTTTGGTTCCGCATTAGGATCAGGCATTGCGGAATACGTTATCGAAAAACAATTAATAGTCGATAACTACTTTGTATGTAGCATCGGTCGATTCATTTATGAAGGAGAAGAAAATATTGTTTCGGTAGGTGTACTGAATCATATATTCACCAAGTCAGAAGAAGAACTGCTGCGTGAACTTGAAGATGCGAAAGAATGAAGGATTCAGATGATGCAAGATTAACCTATGCGTACAGTGAAGTACATGAACGTTTGGTTTATGTAGATGAGGTTCCAAATGGAAACGAATGCAACTGTACGTGTCCCAAATGCAAAGAAGCGCTATGCGCAAAAAATGAAGGCACACATCGTACACATCATTTTGCGCATATCAGCGGCAAAGAATGTATTGGTGCCACAGAAACAGCATTACATCGTCTCGCTAAAGAGGTATTAGCCGAGATTAAATGCCTCTGCCTTCCTTCTATTGAAGGAGTTTGCGAATCAGAATTATCAACATTTGAAAAGGTAGACATCGAGCCACTTGATAAAGAACTCTCTTTACGCCCTGATTGTATTGGATATCATAAAAATGGGAGAGCCATATGGATAGAGTTCAAACAAACACATGCCGTAGATACTGCAAAGAAAGATAGAATAAGGGAAGAAAAAGTTGATTGCTTGGAGATAGACCTTAAAGACTGCGAACTAGACCGCAAAAAGATAGAACTATTCATCAAAGAGAAATCCAACAATCGTAAATGGATATACTATCATAGAATTCCGAGGATTAAAACTAAGCAAAAGAGTGATAGCGTAAATCCTAATGATAACAGGCAAAAGTTCGAGAATAGCACTCATATACAAAGACGAATGCATTTTGCTATTGATGAACAAGGAGATATTATTGACACATACCACACAAAAGTTCTTGATCCAGAATGTACATTCCATTGCTTGGGATGCGGAAACAGTATTCATTTTGACAAACAAAGAAATTGTTTTGTTCATTCTGAAGCGATTAAAGAATGCAACGAAAGACAATATTTATCTAATGCTGCAAGGACTATATTACGATACCGTTTTCTCACATCAACAATTTATATAAGATATTCATCTATAGAATACGACATCAAATTAGAGCTAGGATATAAATACTGTAGAGTGCTACCCAATAAACTTATCGTCTTTTCAAGGAACGATGAAAGTAAAGATGATATTTTTGTATGCGTTAATGGTTTAGACTTTATGGAGATTCTTCGCAGTGAACACCGTTTAATAATAGTGCCTGCATTAAAAGAAGAGCATTTATACAACCTTTTGTATAAATCACTAGAACAGTCGAATTCCACATTTTTGAATTTCAAGAATAGAGATTCATTAAACGAGTAACAATCTAAAATTCCCCTGCACCCACAATAACTTTGAATCCATTAAGGGAACCAAAAGTTTAGAGATATAACGGACACAAAATCCCCAATCTGCAGTAGCGAAACACGCAGCAACCCGCAAGTTTCTCAAGGAAAAGGCGAAGACGTATCTTGAGGGGCTTGTGTTTTTTGCATACGCCCTATTTTACACATTGCGACAAAAATACAAAAGTCTAATTAAACGTACCGTTGACCGATAGCAATGATGTAAGGAAACACATAAAACGTCTGCGACAAAGCGAGCCAGAACTAAATTCCGTGTAGGATACAAATTGTACCCCTCACCAATTTGTATCTACGGATGGCAAGAGACATGCCAAGTTAACAGACGCTTTTATACCATATCGGCTTTGTCGACAAAACACTGAGGTCTATCCAGGCAGAAAATAGAATCTGATTGGATTTATTCGCGGGCAGTCCTTGTGGAGCTTCCCGTTCACTTGACACAGTGTTACCTTGCCCTATCGCTCCAAATCTCCTCGGCCAGATAGTGGTCGCTACGGCAATGGAAGTCGGCAGTGCCGCCCTCGATGAGGGGTAGTAGCGGGGAATTGTAGAATATATCCATAGCCTCCTCTTCGCTCGGTTTGCACTCACTTTAGTGCTTGCTACGCAAGGCCAGAAATTAGGCTGCACCTCAGGAAAATGCAAATAAATTTGCTTTTCCGTTCGGTTTGCACTCACTTTAGTGTACGCTACGCGAACACAGAAATTAGGCTGCACCTCAGGAAAATGCAAATAAATTTGCTTTTCCGTTCGGTTTGCACTAATTTTGTGCATTTAATTAGAAAATTAGCCTAAAAAGATATGTTTGAAAACCTAAGTGAAAGATTAGAAAGGTCGTTTAAGATACTGAAGGGTGAAGGTAAAATCACCGAAGTGAACGTGGCCGAGACCCTCAAGGATGTGCGCAAGGCATTGCTCGATGCCGACGTCAACTATAAGGTAGCCAAGACATTCACCGACACGGTGAAGGAGAAGGCATTGGGACAGAACGTGCTCACCGCCGTACGCCCCAGCCAGCTGATGGTGAAGATCGTGCACGATGAGCTCACCGCCCTCATGGGTGGCGATGCCGTGGAGCTGGAGCTCAAGGGCCGTCCCTCGGTAATCCTCATGAGCGGTCTGCAGGGTTCGGGTAAGACTACCATGTCGGGTAAGCTCGCCCTCATGCTCAAGAGCAAGAAGCACCGCCGTCCGCTGCTCGCAGCGTGTGACGTATACCGCCCCGCAGCTATAGACCAGCTCACCGTATTGGGCGAACAGATTGACGTGCCCGTATACAAGGAGGAGGGCAACAAGAACCCCATAGAAATAGCACAGAACGCTATCCGCGAGGCCAAGGCCAAGAACTACGACGTGGTAATCGTGGATACTGCAGGCCGCCTTGCCGTAGACGAGCAGATGATGCAGGAGATTGCCGCCATCAAGGAGGCCGTGACCCCCGACCAGATTCTCTTCGTGGTAGACGCCATGACCGGTCAGGATGCCGTGAACACCGCCAAGGAGTTTAACGACCGCCTCGACTTCAACGGCGTGGTACTCACCAAGCTCGACGGTGATACCCGCGGTGGTGCCGCCCTCTCTATCCGCACGGTAGTGAGCAAGCCCATCATGTTTGTGGGTACGGGCGAGAAACTCGAAGCGCTCGACGTATTCCACCCCAACCGTATGGCCGACCGTATCCTCGGCATGGGCGACATCGTATCGCTCGTGGAGAAGGCACAGGAGCAGTTCGACGAGGAGGAGGCCAAGAAGCTCACCAAGAAGCTGGCACGCAACCAGTTTGACTTCAACGACTTCCTCACCCAGATAGCCCAAATCAAGAAGATGGGCAACATCAAGGACCTCATGGGCATGATACCCGGTGTGGGCAAGCAAATCAAGGACCTCGACATCGACGACAACGCCTTCAAGAGCGTAGAGGCCATCATCTACTCGATGACACCCTATGAGCGTAGCCATCCCGACGCCATCAACGGCAGCCGCCGCCAGCGCATCGCCAAGGGTAGCGGCACCAACATACAGGAGGTGAACCGCCTGCTGAAGCAGTTTGAGCAAACCCGCAAGATGATGAAGAACGTGGCCAACATGCCGATGGGCAAGATGGGAATGCCTAAGTTTAAGAGATAAAAGAAGAGGAAGCATGCAACTAATCGACGGAAAAGCCATATCGGAGCAGATCAAGCAAGAGATTGCTGCCGAAGTAGCCGAGCGCGTGGCGCGCGGCGAGAAGCGCCCCCACCTGGCCGCCATACTGGTAGGCCACGACGGAGGCAGTGAGACATATGTAGCCAACAAGGTGAAGGCCTGCGAGGTATGCGGCTTCACCTCCTCGCTCATCCGCTATGAGAGCGATGTCACCGAGGAGACCCTATTAGCCGAAATAGAGCGCCTCAATCAGGATGCCGATGTAGACGGCTTCATCGTGCAGCTCCCCCTACCCCGCCACATCAACGAGCAGCGCATCATCGAGGCCATCGACTACCGCAAGGATGTAGACGGCTTCCACCCCATCAACGTAGGCCGCCTCGCCATCGGGCTCCCCTGCTTCGTGTCGGCCACGCCCAACGGTATACTGCAACTGCTCAAGCGCTACAACATAGAGACCTCGGGCAAGAAATGCGTCATCCTGGGCCGCAGCAACATCGTGGGCAAGCCTATGGCTACCCTCATGATGCAGAAGGCCTACCCCGGCGATGCCACCGTGACCGTATGCCACAGCCGATCCAAGGACCTCGTCAAGGAGTGCCGCGAGGCCGATATCCTCATTGCCGCCATGGGCCAGCCCAACTTCGTGAAGGCCGACATGGTGAAGGAGGGCGCCGTAGTCATCGATGTAGGTACCACCCGCGTGCCCGACGCCACCCGCAAGAGCGGCTTCAAGCTCACCGGCGACGTCAAGTTCGACGAGGTAGCCCCCAAGTGCTCCTACATCACCCCCGTGCCTGGCGGCGTAGGTCCCATGACCATCGTGTCGCTCATGATGAACACGCTACTGGCAGGCACCAAGGCGGTGTACAGATAATGGACAATGGAAAATTGAAAATTGAGAATTGAAAATTAGAATTTGCGGATAGCTGCTACCCATTTCGACCTTTAATTTCTAATTTTTAACTTTTAATTTTTTGAGAATCCTCCACACCATACTCCTGCTGCTTTTACCTATATGTATATATGGGCAAGGGCAGCAGGTGTCGTTATTGTTCGTGGGCGACCTCATGCAACACCAGGCACAGATTGATGCCGCCCGCCAGCCCGACGGCACATACGACTACAGCCACTGCTTCTCGCTGGTGAAGGACGACATCGACCGTGCCGACCTGGCCATCGGCAACCTCGAGGTCACACTGGGCGGCAAGCCCTACCGCGGCTACCCGCAGTTCAGCGCCCCCGACGAATACCTGCATGCCATACACGATGCGGGGTTCGACATCCTCGGCACCGCAAACAACCATAGCCTCGACCGCCGCAAACGCGGCCTTGAGCGCACGCTCACCCTTGCCGACAGCCTCGGCATACCCACCGTAGGCACCTATCGCGATAGCACAGACCGCCAGCAGCGCTACCCCCTCATGGTAGAGAAGAATGGCGTGCGCATAGCGCTCCTCTGCGCCACCTACGGCACCAACGGCATCCCTGCCACCGCACCCAATATCGTCAATAGCCTCGACAGGCATGAACTGGCCACCGACATACGCCGTGCCCGCGCCCTGCACCCCGATGCCATCATCGCCCTCGTGCACTGGGGCAACGAGTACCAACAACAACCCAATGCCGAGCAGCGCAACCTCGCCCAATGGCTCTTGCAACAGGGCGTAGACCACATCATAGGCAGTCACCCCCACGTGGTGCAGCCCATCGAGCTGGTGCCCTCGGCCGAGCACCCCACCCACCATGCCATCGTGTATTCGCTGGGCAACTACGTGTCAAACATGAGCATCGCCCACGGTGACGTAGGGCTTATGGTAGAACTTTCCCTTGAAAAAATAGGTCACAAAACTAGACTCCGAAACATCGACTATCAACTTGTGTGGACTGAGCGAGCCTCCTTAAGCCGTACGGGAAATTTTCGTATTATACCAGAAGACACCATTCCCAACGATCTCACCGAGGAAGCACAGGCGCGTATGCAACAAGCCATAGAAATAGGAAAAAGGCTACTGAGGAAGAGCTATAAACCCACTAAGAATTAGCCAAGATACTCCGTGCCCTCTCTATAATGGTATCTACACTTCGGGCACGATCTTCATCAGCCATATCAATCTTTACATCGGGATCAATACCAAACTCGACGTGCTGCATATCTACATCAAAAGAGGGACATGCAGAAAAACGTACGCTCCATCCATTGGGTAGCTCCGAAGAAAAAGGCAATCCTGAGCCTCCACCTGTACGATCGCCTACAATGGTAACAAGAGGCAGAATGCGCATAATCTTCACAAAATCGTTGGTAGCACTATAGGAACTACGGTTAGTAAGCACACAGACAGGCTTCTGCCACCGTATACGATCAGAGCTCTCAAGATACACGGGTTCTGGCGTAGAGAAATCGGAATGCCCAGGACCTGTCTTATGGCAGATGTAGCCTGTGAGTACACGCCTGTTGGTGAAACGAGCAGCCAACGTCTCGGCATAAGAAAGATTGCCACCTCCATTGTTGCGTACATCCACAATGAGTCCTCGACAGAGTGCCAAGGCATGGAGGCATTCGTCCAAATTGCCCTCACCGATGGAATTGGAGAAGGAGGACACATAGATATATCCAATATTGTCAGGCAAGATGGTGTATTGTAATCCTGAGGCAATCTTGTAATCAGTACCGAGATACTCAGCCTGCACCTCTTCACTGAAGTTAGCTGCATATCCTTCGCGGAAATCCCAGTAACGAGCCACATCATGGGCTGCATAAAGATTCACATGCCCATCACGTAGTTCGTCGAGCATCTCGCCCAACACTTCAAAGAGGCCGGCATTGCTCATGCCATCATCTATCTTATGTGCATATTTACGATAAACAGCATTCCAGTTGAGCCCATACTCTTCGGCCTTGTAATCGAAGAAGCAATATTTTTCGTCAATGATGCTCCATAGCGCTTCGAAATTACCAGTAGGGGTATCTTCGTAAGTTTCTACCTTTGTACAAGAGATGAAACACAACAGCATGGAAAGCTGCAAGAGAGTTCTATATTTCTTATTTACTAATTTACAAATTACCATTTACAGTCTATTTACCATTTAATGAATTTTACAATTCGCAGAAATCATGAAAAGAAATTGACAACCAGCCCATTGCACATCAATACGGAATATATCGCTTTACCTCATCATCACGCAATACGTGATAGAGATTGCTTACATAGCCAAGCATCAGCGAATGAGTAAACATACGATATTGTTGGTTGCCGAGTGTCCAATGGTAGAGATCGCTAAGCAAACTGAGACGAACGGTGCATGAGTGAAACTGCACGTCATAGCTAAACCCTGTACGCAAGGATAAGTTATTGTGCAGTGCCGTCACATGTACACAGTTTTCATCCTGCCCTAGATAAAAAATCTCGTAGTACGACTGTCCGTAATTGGGTGCAAAGGCAAAACCCAAAAGAGGCACATCGGCTTGTAGACGTACACTCATAGGCGTATGCCATAGTATAAAAGCATATTTACCCATAACAGAAGCTGCAAGGTTAACTCCAAGCTTGAGTTGAGCTGGGTTGTTAGAATTCCGCAGGTTATATATCCCTCCCATACGTAGCTGTCCTTGCGAACCAGCATAGAGACTCCACCCTTCTTCATGCAACGGACGATAATAATAGGTATAACTATAGTCAGCCATTCCGCCTATAGTGAGTCCGCTTCCCGAACGAGGAACAGTATAGTCACCATGAAGTGTAAAGAGCGACTGGGCAAACCACCGTCCATTCTTAGAAGTGAGTTGCCCGAAGCGCTCGCTCTGTAAAGCCACATGTCCACCTCCATAACACAAAGGCGACAGATAGGTGTCAATCAAACCGGTATACCCTCCACCTAAAGAAAGAGTGTACTCCTCAAAGCGATTGCTTCGTAGTGACTGGGCATCTACACCTTGCAAGAGACCAGTAATAATCATAAGAGTCAATAAAAACTGCTTCATCACATACCATGTTTCATGTTCATTCTTATTATCATGAGCACAACGGAAACTCCATTAGACAAAACCTTCCAGGATTCTTCACGCACGCAGAACAACAAAAGAAAGACCTCCATCCAACTTATGCGACAAAGTTCGCGAAGATTTTCGAACTATGCAAACGAATCTTGAAGATTAACCTATTCCATACCTACTTATCATATAAGAAAGGTACGAAGATAATAAAAATATGAGACAAATGCAGCACGATAAAACCGAACAAGACCAACACAAGAGGATTCAGCCTTATCCACAGAGTCGCCAATACGAAGACCCATGTTAGAATTGAAAACCAAAACTAAAATAGGCGCCAAAGCGATGATAATGATCATTCCAATGTGCATATAGCGATAATGGGCCAGCGGTAGTGTCGTAGATGAATCCAGCACCAAGTCCCCAAATGCCATGCTGGTGAGCAACATTTCTCAGATGATTGGCACTATAGGCATAATTGGCAATACCCGATGCATATATATTTCCAGCTATTTCCCAACGAAGTTCTGCCTTAAGAACAGCCAATTGGCGTTGTACAAACTCACACCCAGTAATTCCTACAAATGGTATCTGCTGACGCATATAGCGTCCGGGAAGATAGCCACCTATACTGTTTCCATAGACTAAAGGGATATCGGTACCAGACAAGCAACGAAATGACACCGAAGGCTGCAAAACCAAAGAATTACCAATGGGATAGGCCACCGAGGCATTGGCCTGCAATGCCCAAAAGCTGTCCTTCGCACGAGTATCCAAATAGTATACGGCTTCAAGCTCATAAGCATACCCCCGTGTAGGAAGATAAGCCGCATTGAAAAGATCATTGCGGAGCATTGCATACAATCCTACATAAGAAGAGCGGCTTTTCTGATCGGTATAACTACGTTGAAGCCATCCTTCCCGCTCAATCTCATGTACAAGATAATAGTCGTACCTTGCCCCTATACGACAATCGTAAGCAGATGAAAATAAATTAGAGAAATAAATGTCGCTCCCATAAAAATGATAATTGAAAGCATGTCCTCTTTTGTCATAAAAACGATTGACATCGGAGAACCAATATTTGACAGAAGCATTCAACTGAGGGAGACGATGCTTAGCATAAGATACCTTAGCCTCAATCCAAGGATTGATACTGAGGCGCGTGGATAAATCAAACTTTGGGCCCGACAATTTCAAACGATTTACCCCAATACTAAAAATACCTGCCGCAGCATCTTCTGAATCTATCCGTATTCCTACCTCTACTTGATTATAAGGATTAGGAGTTACTTCAAACTCCAATGTATACGGGACATCACCCAACAAATGGTACACAATGGAAGAATAGGTTCCCAATCCATAGACATAATCTACAGCTTCACCTATGGCATCTACAGACACCTCCTCGCCTTCCTTTATTCCATATTGAGCTATCAAGGACATAAAATCGCTCTCATCACAACCCCAAACACGTATATCCCCAATGAGAAATTTATCGAAAGATTGTTGTAAGTAATCAGAGGAATTGTATTCCCCTGATGGGGGATAGTAATCCAAACGTTTTTTCAATTGTTGAAGCTGTCCTCTGCTCTGTAAGGCTGCATCATATCCTATTGTAATAAGTTGGGATAGACGAACCGTATCAAAACCCATAACAGGATACCCTGCCACCTGTGGTTTGATAAGGATATCCGTATCATGAACATTACGTTCGTGCAGTTCAGAACCCATTGTAGCTATGAGGCGTTCAAAAATAGAGGTAAACGAATGCAACTTATCAGCACTTGCTTTTCCTGTATGCAGGTCTACCCCTATTACTATATCGGCTCCCATGGCACGTGCCACATCAACCGGATAATTATTGGTGACACCTCCATCAACCAACACCTCATAGCCATTGTATACGGGATAGAAAACACCGGGGATAGACATACTGGCACGCATGGACTCAGCCAAGAATCCCTTCTGAAGTACCCTAGCATTGCCAGTCACCAAATCGGTAGCCACACATGCAAAAGGCCGAGGGAGCATACGATAATCCAGGGAATCATGGTATGATAGAGTCAAACGGGTAAACTCTGTTAGCAGATTTTGACCGTCAATCAAGCCCGGGCGTGCCAATACCTGAGGAGGAGCACTTAAGTTATTACTCTTGCGCACCTTAATACCCGCATCACGATAGCGTATTGAACGTTCAGCACGCACACTATTGTTATAAGGAATATTTATCTGGAAATGCCGCTCTGCCATACGTTGCGAATAAGGTTGCATGGTACGTGGCACACCATTGCTGAGTAGCAACTTCCAATTTTGTATCATAAGGAGCGAATCCAGTTCATCTGCCGTATAACCCGTTGCGTACAATGCTCCTACAATAGCTCCCATACTTGTACCTACCACATAATCAATGGGAATCTGCATTTCCTCCAATAAGCGTATTACACCCACATGAGCTGCTCCACGAGCACCACCTCCGCTCAACACAAGTGCCACCTTGGGGCGATCAACGGCTTTTGAGTTTGCCCACAGGTAAGCACCATTTGTTGTCACAAAAAGACATATGACCATTAACCACAAACCGAACCTTCTCATCCGCTTAAATTTATGCGAAGCGATAACAAGAAGACATCACTGTTTGTTGAATTAGAAAGGTGAATCCTGATAATCGACAAAAAACACGAACTCACCATCCATATATATTAAGGTCATGTACTTATTAGGACCCTGTTTGTAAATTTGGCGTATCCCCCATTGTTTCCCAAGCAGTACCACTTTTCGTCTACAACTCCATTTCAAAGTATAACGAGGAGAATGGCAGCAGTCTTCATGAGGACGACACACAAGGAGCATACCTGAGACATCAAACCTCCAAGATACCCTTTCCTACCCCTTAGATAAATAGCATAGAAAAACTATTACAATGCCTCGGTACAGAGCGCAGTTTCTGAGAGTACTGCACCATAGTCAACAACACTGAAACCCTGCTATGGAAAGACAGGTATCTGTATTGCCTCCATCTCAAATGGGGCTTCACATCGATACTTTCATACGTTACTTGCGGCGCATTGCAAGCTCCATAATGCCTACAAGTAGAGCAAAGTATAGAGTCTTGACAGCAGTCGCTTTCATTGTTGTGCCTATTTATCGTATAGGTAGAATATGCGCTCCATCATCTTCCACTTCTCGTCGGCCGTGTCGCCCTCATTGCAGTCCTGGAAGATAGCCATATAGTCTTCCCACTCCTGCTGGCGTGGCAAGGTGGCCAAGCGTGCCATGGCACTGTCCCAATCAAAGTCGACGGGAGTCTCCACAATCATAAACAGACGGTTGCCCAACAGGTAAATTTCCATTTCGAGTATGCCCACCTCGCGTATGCCGCCGAGGATTTCGGACCATGCTTCGCCTTCGCTATGGCGGTGTATGTACTCGCGTATAAGCGCGTTATCGGGTTTGAGGTCCATGGTGCGGCAGTAGCGCTTCACGGGCACGGGGTGTTGTTTCGAGTTGTATCCGGTCATTTTTTTAATTGAAAATTGAAAGTTGAAAGTTGAGAATTGCCTACCGAAGAGGTTAAATGCCAATTATCAAGGCTTTGCATCAAGGCTCCTGACTTCTAATTAAAAGCTTACAGCCAGCACGGGAGCAATGGCATTGGTATTCTCTTCGGGCAGAGTCACCACGAGGCCTTCGGGGCTGTTGGTGAAGGGTACGGCACCATAGCCCAGCAGTTCTACGCTTGCCACATCGCCGCTATAGTGAGGCGATGCCGAGCCCAGCGCCTTGATGGTATAGGTGCGCACCTCGGGCCAGCGCATGATGGTGGTGAACACGGTGTCGCCCCGCTGTACGAAGCGTACATCGGCAGCCGAGTAGTTGTTGTTCTCGTTGAACCCCTGCGCATTGATGGGACGCGATGCCTCAGCCGAGGGTCCTTCGCCAAAGGTCTTCCAGGGGCGAGTGCCGTAGATGGAGCTACCATTCACATCCATCCATGCCTTGATGTCGGCCAATATAGCCATCTCTTTATCGTCGATGGAGCCGTCGCCACGCACAGGTACCGAGAGCAATAGGTTACCGTTCTTGCTGACGATATCTACCAGCATGGAGATTACCTGCTCGGCACTCTTATAGCGGTTCTCATTATATATGGCGATGTCGTAGTGCCAGCTGCCGATGCAGGTGCAGGTCTGCCAGTACTTCTCCTGCGCACGGTCGGGAGCGCCACGCTCCACATCCCACATCATCAGGTCCTTGTGATGCTCTTCCAGCACCTTGCCCATGGCAACCACCTGTTGCTGGCCACCATGGAGGCGAGCACTGCGGTTGTAGTAGTGTGCCAGGATATTGAGTCCCACGGCATCGTCGCATCCGTAGAAAGGCAGCACTGTGTCGTCAAAGTAGAGTATATCGGGGTCGTAGTCGTTAATGCACTGTAGCACACGGTTCTGGAACTTCATCTTAAACTCCTCCGAGGGTAGCGAAGCACCGTTCTGCCATCCCCATTGGCCATGTATGTTGCCCTCTCGCTCCCAGCCTTTGCTGTGCTCGTGGCATTGTGCATAGAGTTCCTGTGGGTCGTAGCCCTCCCACCATTTCCCCTTGCCGTCGGCCTTGGTGAGGTTACCGTCATAGTCTTGCGCCTTCTCCATCCACATCCAGGTGTGGCTGCCGTGCATGCTGATGCCGAGTGGCAGGCCATACTTCTCGCATGCCTCAGCCCACTCGCCCACGATGTCGCGCTTGGGGCCCATGTTCACCGAGTTCCACTCCTGATAGGGCGAGTCCCATAGGTCGAAGTTGTCGTGGTGCTGGCCGAGGGTGAAGAAGTAGCGTGCTCCCACGCTCTTGTAGAGTGCCACCAGCGAGTCGGGTTGCCAGCGCTCGGCCTTCCAGTCGCGTATGAGCTCCTTCATGCCATATTCCGATGGGTCACCAAAGTGCTCCTTGTGCCAGTTGTTTTGCCAATGTCCGTCGTAGTACATGTGGCGGGCATACCAGTCGCCCCGCATCGCCTGGCACTGCGGTCCCCAGTGTGCCCATATACCAAACTTGGCATCCTTGAACCACTCGGGACATTCCCATTGCTTCAGGCTCTCCCAGTCGGGAGCAAACTCACCGGTCTCTACCGGCACATTCTTGGGCGCGCAAGCCACTACAAAAGCAGTTGTAGCCAGACTCAACAACATGTGTTTCCATCGTATAGTTTTCATTTTAGATTCTTTTATTAATTATAAAACGTATTGCTATAACAAAGATAGTCGACGAAAGACCTCGCCGACTATCATCTATCAGATTAGAATGTCACCTTCAGAGGATTTCGTACGCACTGTGCATAACGATCAAGGTAGGCAGTCCATTCATCCATGGAAGCGAATCCATACTTAGTCCAACCTGATCCCCAATAATAAATGTACTCCGAACCAGGCTTATAATCACTAATAGCGAGCACATGTCCTGAAGCGCCACGTTCCTTGGCCTCCTTATCTGGGAACATAACAACCTTAGCCTCATTCACCTTTTCTGGAACTACAGCACCAACAAAGATAATACCATTATCATTGTTTACGTTGTCTGTAAGGTCTGCATAGGCAATATACCCCTTTTCTGCCTCTATAGCATATGCATCGGAAGTTTGATTCTCTGGATGGATAACCAAGCCTGTTGCTACAGGAGTAGGTTGCTTCAGCCCAGCATAGCTAACGACAGTCTTGTTGAGTTGAGAGCCCTTATCCAATGATACAATACGAGTTTCAACAACATCACTGGCACCATTTACTGTCAAAGGATTATATTCCATCTTTACTGTAAAGCGAAGAGGCCCATTCTCCAGAATCTCATGATTTCTCCAACAATAAGGGTATACAATAGCTTCACCTTCCAGAAGAGCAGCAGTACCACAACCAAGAGTAGGACCTACCTTATAACAATCAAGACCATCACCATGATCTACATGATAAGAAATGGAACGGAATATCTCATCAGCTTCTGCAAACTTGCGTTCTTTCTTCAAACGACGGATTTCGTTGCGAGCCTCAACATTTAATTCCGTAGCATAACGTTGCTCTACTACAAGATGAGGCACGCGCTTTACCCAAGCATCGTAACCGAAAGCACGCTCACCATTACGTTGAAGAGCTGGGCCATAGGCACGATAAGCTGTACGGTCATTTTCCCAAGCAATATCATCAACACGCTCAGGATAGTGACGTCCATAGACCAGTTTCTCCGGTTCAATAGGTTCGCCCACTTGAACCTTATAAAAAGTTTCCGAACCAGCCTTTACTGTAGCAGGGAACAATATCTTATCATCATAGGTTATCTGATAAGGCACTTGATTGCCTTCTGCATCAACCACAATATACTGTTCCTCATCTATAAGCTGCACCTTCTCTGTCACAGCACTAATAGGAACTTCCACCATTTCCTCTGATCGATCAAAGGCCTGCTCATTCGTCACAGTGATGATAAACTCAGCACTCTGCTTGGGACCGCATGCTGCGAGCAGGGCAAGGAGGGGGAGGGTTGAAAAATACTTTTTCATTGAATTATGAATTATGAATACTTGCGCAAACGAGCAAGATGCAAGGTCACTTGCAATCTTTCAACGAGTGCAGCCAAGTATCAACAAAGTTAATTATGAATTATGAAAGTTGAGAGCAACAAGGGTAAAGACTGCTTGCAGGCTTATCCGAGTATCGGCAACTTCCACGTTAAAGTCTCACTAGGGCTGCTTGCCGATATAAGCCAAGATACCGCCGTCAACGTAGAGCACGTGACCGTTTACGGCATCAGAAGCCTTAGAAGCAAGGAATACTGCGGGGCCACCCAGTTCCTCGGGATCGAGCCAGCGACCTGCGGGAGTCTTGGCACAGATGAATGAGTCGAAGGGGTGGCGACTGCCGTCGGCCTGACGCTCGCGGAGAGGAGCGGTTTGTGGGGTAGCGATGTAGCCCGGGCCGATGCCGTTGCACTGGATGTTGTATTCGCCATACTCTGAGCAGATGTTACGGGTGAGCATCTTCAAACCGCCCTTGGCTGCTGCATAAGCTGATACGGTCTCGCGGCCGAGCTCTGACATCATAGAGCAGATATTGATGATCTTACCTTCGCGGCGCTCCATCATCTCGGGGATAACGGCGCTAGAGCAGATGAACGGACCTACGAGGTCGATATCGATAACCTGCTGGAACTCTGAGCGCTTCATCTCATGCATGGGGATACGCTTGATGATGCCTGCATTGTTGACGAGGATGTCAATCTGGCCTACCTCGGCGTGAATCTTCTCTACGAGCTCCTTTACAGCCACTTCATCGGTAACGTCGCATACGTAGCCGTGTACGTTCTCGATGCCTGCCTCCTTATAGTTGGCCAAGCCCTTCTCCAAAGCGGCTTCGTTGATGTCGTTGAAGATAATGTTCTTGATACCTGCCTGCACGAATGCCTTGGCGATGTTGAATCCGATACCGTAAGATGCGCCGGTGATCCAGGCGTTCTTACCCTCTAATGAAAAAATGTTTGCCATATTTCTATTGTATATTAATTATTTCAAGTCTGTAATCAAAGAGAAGTCCTGATCGCCATAGTCGAGGTTCTCGCCACCCATACCCCAGATGAAGGTGTAGTTGTGTGTGGCAGCAGCGCTATGGATTGACCACTCGGGAGAGAGCACAGCTTGGTCGCCCTTCATCCAGATGTGGCGGGTCTCGTCAACCTCACCCATGAAGTGACATACGGCATGCTCTTCGGGTACCTCGAAGTAGAAGTAAGCCTCCATGCGGCGGCTGTGTACGTGAGCGGGCATGGTGTTCCATACGCTACCGGGAGCCAGCTCGGTCATACCCATCTGAATCTGACAGGTAGGGAGTACCTGGTTGACAAGCATCTTGTTGATATTGCGGTCGTTGGAGCCTTCGAGCGAACCCATGTGTGCAACAACGGCATCGGCCTTGGTTACCTTCTTGTTGGGGTAATTGCGGTGTGCGGTGCATGAGTTGAAGTAAAACTTGGCGGGGTTTTGGGGATCCTTGCTCTCGAAGATTACATCGCGGTCGCCCGAACCGATGTAGAGCGCCTCCTTATAGTCGAGTTCAAAGGTTTCGTCGCCAGCCTTCACTACGCCAGGGCCACCTACGTTGAACATACCGATCTCGCGGCGAGTGGTGAAGAAAGGTGCCTTCAGGGGGTCGATGGCCTCGAGCTTGAGCGCCTCGTTCACGGGCATGGCACCGCCCACTACCATACGGTCGTACATAGAGTACACCATGTTTACCTCATCGGCTGCAAACACCTTTTCAATGAGGAAGTCGCGACGGATACGCTTAGTGTCGTAGCTCTTCGCGTCCTCGGGATGTGCTGCATAACGAACTTCATAATTTGTCTTCATAGCTTTACTTTTGTTATGATTGGTAATAAAGTTTTTATTGTATTTCTGCAAAGTTACAAGAAAAAACAATAAATCACCAAAAAAAGTACAGCTTTTACGCCAAATAAAAAGATACACCTCTTAAACAAGAGTCCGAAGTAGAGAGGTTCTCGCTTTAATCGTAGCTTTCTACCATACGGAACAGTCGGTCCCAACGAATCTTGCCATCCAGCCAACCGCGATCCTTGTCGAGCGAAAGCCAGATAAGGATAGGCTTACCCACGATGTGGTCCTCGGGCACGAAACCCCAGAAGCGTGAGTCAAGGCTGTTGTGACGGTTGTCGCCTTGCATCCAGTAGTAGTCCATAGTGAAGGTATACTCTGTGGACTCCTTCCCATTGATGTATATCTTACCATCACGTACCTGCAGGTCGTTTCCCTCATAGACGGCAATAGGACGTTCATAAAAGGGCAGGTTGTCGAGTGTGAGAGTTATCGTTTCACCATGCTTGGGAATCCACAAGGGGCCGTAATTGTCGATGCTCCATCCTGTATACTTATTCACAGGGTAAAGGCCTTGTCCGTGCTCTTCAATCACAGGAGTAATCTTTTCCACAATGTCGGTGCGCTTTGACAGTGTTTCGTAAGCCTTCTGCGTGAGAGGGAGATAATAGTAGGTGCTGTTGGCATTGTGATTAGCAAGGTCCTCCTTACTGATGCCCAACTCGCGACGCAACTTCTCATTAATAGGGCGCTTGGTAGTCACGTAGTAACTGTACTGTACGTTGTCGGGCTCCTTGTTGGCCACACCATCGAGATAGATGACTTTGTCCTTAATCTCCAATATCTGTCCAGGCATGCCCACACAGCGCTTCACATAGTTTTCGCGACGGTCTACGGGACGCCAGTCCACCTTACCAAACACCTCGGGATGATTGGCAATATACTTACGTCCCTTAGCCAGGAACTGCTCATAAGCCTTGTGTTCATCGGCAGCACTGAGGCTATCCACAAGAGGATACTGACCTTTGTTGAGTTCTACACTTATATCGCTCACCATCTTATAGAAGTCGTTGGCGGCAAACTGCGGATTGCTCACGATGGTGTCACCTGTGGGGTAGTTGAATACGACGATGTCGTTGAGCTCTACGTTGCCCAATCCCTTGACACGCTCGTAGGGCCATTGAGGCCACTCAATATAGCTCTTGCCACCAGTGATGGGCATGGTGTGCTGCGTGAGCGGCATGGTGAGCGGTGTATTGGGCTTGCGGGGGCCATACGACACTTTGCTCACGAAGAGGTAGTCGCCCACAAGAAGTGATTTCTCCAATGACGAGGTGGGAATGGTGTAGTTCTGGAAGAAGTAGATATGCACGAAGTACACGGCTACGAGGGCAAACACGATGGCGTCGACCCAGCTCATGATGCTGCGCACAGCAGCGCTCTTGGCGGTCTTCCACCAAGTCCAGGGGATTAATTTGGTGATGTAGGCATCGAAGATGAAGGGTAACACGATGAGTCCCAACCAACTCTTGATCCATAGTAAGAAGAGAAGGTACAATGCAAGTACAATGCCGAACTTTATCCACTGCTTAGGAGTGGCTTTCTTCATTCTATTCATAGCAATATTTTTATCAGAAGTCAAACAAATCGCTCATGCCAAGCAACCCTTGATGCTCAGCCGTATATTCAGCCGCAAGCACTGCTCCGAGAGCAAATCCGCGGCGGCTCTTGGCATCATGGGTGATGGTGATGCTGTCGGCTTCAGAATCGTAGCGGATGCTATGTATACCAGGTACTTCACCTTCGCGTATAGAGCTTACGGGCAACTCCTCAGGAGCGCACTCGGTAGTACCACTCAGTGTGCCGTCGGCAGCGAGCAGCGTGCCAGGTACCCAACGTTCCTTGCGATCGAGATTTTCCAAGATGCCCTCGGCCAAGGTGATGGCTGTGCCACTGGGAGCGTCGAACTTATGTATATGATGAGTCTCGCTCATGCTTACGTCATACTCATCGAAGCGGTTCATCAACTTAGCCAAATACTTGTTCACAGCTGAGAATACAGCTACGCCAAGGCTGAAATTTGATGACCAGAACAATGTCTTTCCACCTTCTGTACACATGCGACGCACCTCATCGCCATGTTCCTCGAGCCATCCTGTACTGCCCGACACCACCTTCACACCAGCAGCAAATGCCTTCATATAGTTGTCGTAAGCCACCATCGGATTGGTAAACTCTATGGCCACATCAGCGCTACGGAACGCCGCTGAGGCGAAATCATCCTGATTATCTATATCGATGATGCAAACAATCTCATGTCCACGCTGCAGGGCAATCTGCTCAATCATCTTACCCATCTTGCCGTAACCTATCAATGCAATTTTCATTTATTATTCATATTATTCTAAAAAAACTCTTGCAAAGATACAGCTTTATCAATGAATTATGTAAATTTGTCACGATTTTTAACATGTTATGGAAGATTTAGTTCGATATGTATGGAAACATAAATTGTTTCCCTTTTCTTCAACACAGAGCACAGATGGACAATCATTGGAGATTTTGGATCCGGGCCTTGAAAACCGCAACGATGGACCCGACTTCTTCAACGCCAAAATAAAAATCAACGGAACACTATGGATTGGCAATGTGGAAATTCATGGGCGAGCATCAGACTGGTATACCCACGGACACCACACCAACAAGCGGTACGACACGGTGATACTACACGTAGCGGGCACAGTAGACCATACGATAACACGTACTGACGGGACTGTCATTCCACAGCTAGAACTAACCATTCCAGCACATATCGCCAACAACTATAATGAGCTACGCATAGCCGACAAATACCCTCCCTGCCATCGCATCATCCCCACCCTCACCAATCTCACCATCCACAGTTACATGTCATCCCTTTTACACGAACGCCTTAACATGCGTACCAAGCAAATAGTCGAACGTTATGAAGCACATGATAAGAACTGGGACGATGCCCTCTTTTGCACCATTGCCCGCAACTTCGGATTCGGCACCAATGGAGATGCGTTCGAAATATGGGCACATCGCATGCCCTTTAGGGCTGTAGACAAGCACGCAGACAATCTTATGCAGATAGAAGCTCTGTTTTTCGGACAAGCAGGATTACTCAACGAAGCATCAGTACCAGCTTACTATCAAGACAATCTGGGAACAGACGAGTATTTTCAAACCTTGAAATGCGAATACACCTTTCTTGCCCACAAATTTGGGCTCCAACCGATGGACTATACCCTGTGGAGATTACTAGGGACACGCCCTGCAAACTTTCCACATATACGGCTCGCCCAACTAGCAGCACTTTACCACAAGAGAAGTATCAGTGTAAGTAATCTTCTTGCCGCAACAGATCACGCCAGCCTAAAGGCCTTGTTTGCAACCGAGGCTTCATCTTATTGGGACACCCACTATGTATTTGCATCCACAAGTTCACCTTCTGTAAAGAAGCTGATTACGGGAAGCGCCACCACTCTATTACTCATAAACTCCGTTGTTCCATTCCTATATAGCTATGGAAGACGAAAAGATGATGAAGGTCTCTGCGAACAAGCCATTAACTTACTAGAACAACAAAAAACTGAAAACAACTACATCATCAGAGAGTGGCAATCTTGCGGACTATCTGTAAAGCATGCAGCCGATAGCCAAGCACTCATTCAACTAAAAAAGAACTACTGCGATCGACGAGACTGCCTACGTTGCCGCATTGGCTACGAATTCCTAAAAGCCGAACTTGGAATAAAAAAATGATGAGCCCAGCTACCCGGACTCACCACATACCATAAAGGAAACTTGGACTCCCGGACAATTATTGCTTTTCCTTATCCATCACAATAGTCTTAGCACGATCCAATGCTATGGTTATATGGCTACAAATATTCTCATTACCGATGAGTTCATTAAACCCAGATTTACAAAGCACTTCCAGCACCTTACCATTAACTCCAGACAGTACTATCTGAATATTCTTCTTTAAACACTTATTGCACAGATTGGTCAGATTATGTACCCCTGTTGAATCTATAAACGGCACCTTACGCATACGGATAATACGCACAGCTGGCTGTTTGCCAACATCATTCATCACCTCTTCAAAACGATTGGCCACACCAAAGAAGTAAGGACCATTGATTTCATAAACCTCTACCCCATCAGGAATTGTAAGATTCTCGGTATTATACGGAACATCACTGTCTGCGTTCAAATCTATAGCATCCTTCTCTACAGAGACCTTTGTAGTTTCCGACATGCGACGCATGAAAAGTAAGCAGGCAATAAGCAACCCGACTTCAATAGCCACCGTGAGGTCGAAAATAACCGTAAGGAAAAAAGTCACCAGCAGGACTGTAATATCCGATTTGGGGTTCTTTAGAATGGCCTTAAAGCTACGCCATTCACTCATATTATACGATACCACTACAAGAATACCAGCCAAGCACGACATTGGGATATACTTAGCTAATGGCATCAAGAAGAAGTAGATAAGCAATAGCACCAAAGCATGTACGATGCCCGCAACAGGGGTGCGTCCTCCATTATTGATGTTTGTCATGGTACGGGCTATAGCCCCCGTAGCCGGGATACCCCCAAACAATGAACAAGCCATATTGGCTATACCCTGCCCTACTAGTTCCTGATTACTGTCATGTTTGTCACCTATGACACCATCGGCTACAGCAGCCGAAAGTAACGATTCAATAGCTCCTAACATGGCTATCACAAAAGCAGGTGACATCAGTTCCGTAAATACAGCCCAAGTAATCTTGGGGACCTCAGGAGTAGGCACATTGGGGTTGATGGTAAAACGGTCACCAATAGTTTCAATCGTTGTTATACCTGCATAGTTGCGCAACAGCAAAGCTACTACGGTCATTATGATGATAGCGAGCAATGAGCCAGGCAGTTTCTTGCAGATCTTAGGCGTATATACAATAATCAGGATACTTCCAATACCTATAAGCAATGGCCAAAGATTTATCGAGCCCATGTGTTGGAAATAAGCTATCCATTTACTCACAAAATCGGCAGGAACCTCAGCAATCTGCAAACCAAAAAGGTCCTTTATCTGCGTTGTAAAAATGGTAAGGGCAATGCCGCTTGTAAATCCCACAATAATAGGATAAGGTATGTATTTAATGATTGTACCTACGCGTAGTACCCCCATCAGAATCAAGAATATTCCAGCCATGAAGGTAGCTATAATAAGTCCATTCATTCCATAGTCCTGAATAATACCGAACACAATAACAATAAAAGCACCTGTAGGACCACCTATTTGCACCTTGCTGCCTCCAAACACAGAGATAAGCAATCCGGCAATAATGGCCGTAATGATTCCTTTTTCAGGAGTAACTCCAGAAGCAATACCAAAGGCAATAGCCAATGGCAATGCTACGATACCGACGATGATACCAGCCATCAAATCCGACATAAAGGTGGCCTTGTCATAAGCCCTGAGACAAGAGAACAATTTGGGTTGAAACTCGAACAATTTCATATACAACAAATACTTACCGATATTATGATACTTCCGAATGAGAAGTAGAAGAGATATTCCAATGATATCATACCCTACTTTTCGAGAGTGCAAAGGTACATCTTTTTTTGTTCTCTTACAGATTATTCTCAAAAAAACTCAGCATAAAAAAGAGAAAACCTCTTCGGTTATAGAAGAGGAGACTGTGTCAACATACGAATTTTTCGAGTTCACAACCAACAATCTGCAAGTATCCTATTCGAAAACAACAAGGAAAAGTCCATTTTTTAGCCCTGCAAGACTAAAAAATGGACTTTTATAATTCTTAATTTTTTAATTGTAAGATTTTCAAAGGGCATGGCATCTGCATTTTGACACACCCTCATCCTACTATCAGTTTAGTAGAATGCCTACTCAGTCATTGAGCACCTTCTTGCCATCAACGATATATATAGTCTTGGGTTGCATCTCACTTACTTGACGTCCATCGAGTCCATAGACTCCTTCGTTTTTTTTTTGCGCTTTCAGTGTGTGGATGCCGCTGCCCTCTGTGGTGTAGTCAATCTCTACAATGCTGCCCTTTGTGCATGGGATGGTGGCGATGCCGTGTTCGTCGATCTTCACGCCTACCTCGGTGCCATCGACCGTGACTTTTGCTGTTGCGATATCGCGGGCACCACGGGTGCAACGTACACGGAGTTCGGCACCTGCATTGCTTGTGATAATAACCTTCTGGCACTTACCCTCGCTCCAGTTGAAGTCTACGGTGAAGTTGCCAATAGCCTTCATGCCTGTCACGGTACCGGTCTTCTCCCATACTGTGGGCAATGCGGGAAGGATGTTGATGTAGCCGTGTGCACTCTGCATGAGCATCTCGGCAATACCTGAGCATACACCGAAGTTTCCGTCGATTTGGAAGGGAGCGTGTGAGTCGAACAGGTTGTAGTAGATACCTCCCGCCCCGGCATTGGTGCCATAGCTTGTAGAGTGCTTGAGGGCGTTCTTGATGATGATGTGGGCATGGTCGCCATCCTGAGCACGTGCCCAGAGGTTGACCTTCCAGCCCATTGACCATCCGGTGGCAGCATCGCCACGGAGCTTGAGTGAGTTTACTGCAGGAGTGAAGTACTCGCTCTCGGGAGTAATCTGGTCCATGGGGAAGAGGGCCATCATGTGTGACATGTGGCGGTGGCCGCGGTCGTTAGAGATATCAAACGGGGTGTACTTCCACTCGCGCAGCAGCTTGTCGCCCTTCTTCACACCATTGTAGGTGGCACCCCAAGCGCCTGTATAGGTCTCTGTATGCAAGCCCTGGTCGGTCTTCTCGAGGTAGAGGTCGAGCTTCTCGACATCGGCAGCGGTGAGGCCTACTGCTTCAGCACCTCCGAGGATGTCGATGGCCTCCTTGATGTTAGTGAAGAGGTAATAGATCATCTGCTGTGCATGGGCAGTACCGTCCTCGGTCTGATTGTCGTGCTGCTCGGCACTGAACTCATTAGGAGCGACGAAGGTGCCATCGGGCTCAAACTTGTAGGGAGTGTGGTAATTCTTCACGCTGGCTTGCTCGTCCTTGGTGTTGTCGAAGCCACGGTCCTCGATGAGGCGGTGGAACCAGAACTTGGCGCAGTCCCACATCACGGGGAAGGCCTCCTTGAGGAACTCCTTGTCTTGCGTGTAGCGCCAGTGTGTCCACAGGTGGCTGGTGTACCATACGTTGGCTACGAGGTAGTTGTCGCCCCAGGTACTCATGCTGTTGTAGAGTGATGACTCGGTGAGCACGCTCCAACCATGGCCGTTGTTGTACTTTTTGCCGACCTCTTTCCAACCAGTACTCTGTGCGCCGCGGATGATGAAGTTGACGTAGGGCTTGTGCAGGTCGCTGAGGTTGGTGATTTCGGTGGGCCAGTAGTTCATCTGGATATTGATGTTGGTGTGGATGTCCGAGTTCCAGGGTGAGTCGGTGCCGCGGTCGTTCCAGATACCTTGCAGGTTGTTGGGCGCTGCGATGGGCTTGCGGTTAGAGCTGATAGCCAGATAGCGTCCATAGTGGAAGTAGAGCTGTTCGAGGAACAGATGGTCGTTCTGCTTGCTGCTGGCATTGCTGTTGTTGGGATAGTAGTTGTCAATCAGGGTTTTGGTATCTACAGTAGGAGTTGCCAGCCCGAGGTCAAATGTCATACGCTTGGTAATGGCGGTGAAGTCGGCTACGTGGTCGGCCTCCACGGCATCGAATCCCTTGGCAATAGCCTTCTCGATATCGGTCTTCACGCGAGTGTCCACGTCTGCGGCTGTTTCGTTGGTGAAGTAGTTGTTAAGCACCTTCATGTCACCATTAAAGTTGGTGCCTCCCTTGAGGTAGAAGGTCACCTCGGTGGCGTTCTTGACACTGATGCCTGCATTGGTCGTCGTAATGGTGGCATTTTCGTCGGCTACCACGTGCAGGCGAGCTGCATACTTCACGGTCATGGCCCCAGAGAATGAGGCTGTGCCGTTCTCATAGGTCACCTTGCTGGCGTTGATATCGTTGCCTGGTTCGAGAGAGAATACGAGATTCAGCTTGTCGTCGCCCTCGCTCTTGTATTGACCGGCAATCACTTGGTCGGGAGCTGAGCTGAAGTATTTGCGCACCTGCTTGGTCCCGTTGGTGTTCTTGAACTCTACACCTGCTATACCCTCCTCAATGTCGAGGTAGCGTACGTAGTCGGTGACACCGCCGTTCCAGATGCTTGCATCCTTATTGGCAATAATCAATGAACCGAAGTTCATGAAGGTACGGTTACCGCCAGCTGCACCTATCGTATTGGCGGGGCCGCTCCAGAGGGTCTTCTCATTGAACTGAAGCTCCTCGTGGGCTACGCCACCAAATACCATGCAGCCCAGCTCGCCGTTGCCGAGGGGCAGTGCATACTCCATCCAAGGATAGCTGACGCCCGCAGCTTCCGATGAGGTGGTATACCATAATGTATTGGGATTCTTTGGCGAATAAGCGGCAATGCCAGCAATCTCGGAAATCTCGTGGATATACTCGTCGGGATAGCTTACATAGTCAGCCTCTTCAAGGTAGAACTTGCTGCCTGTGTCATTGCCTGTAGCGGCACTGCTGTTCCAAAGCGCCAGATAGTCGCCTCGCTTGTTCCAATAGTTGTTGGCAGAGCCTTTCAGCTTGATGCGGCCATCGGTTCCGTCAAACTTGATGTTGCCGTCAAATGTCGTTGTATGTGTTGTTGAGCTTGGGTCTACCATCGAAGCGCGTGCATCGGCTTCGCTACCCGTCATTCCTATTACCTTGGAAAGTCCGGTGGAGTAGTTGTAGATCTTGTAACCGCCACCATTCTGTGCCACGAAGGCCCAGAGCCCCTGGTTGTCTTTGACCGCATTGGTGTTAGTGAGCAGCAGATTATTGCCATTACGATAGCTGGGGTTCAGACTTACATAGCCGCCATGACCACCACGCATGGTGTAGAACTTGGTGTCGGCATCCATATAGCTCACATAGACTGTAGTCCCGTCGATGCTAACCATCGAGATTTTTCCATCCACGGCTGATGCCGTCAGGTCGGTCTTCTCCAAGCGACCGTTGGCTTCGAAGGTGTCGCCATCCTTATATTCTTGGCCATTGTAGGTGACACTGGCATTATCGGCTCCGAGCACGTCTATCGTATAGGTCTTGGCCTTGACGATAGCCTCTGCTATCTCGTAACAGTTTCCTGCATCTGTTGACACCCAACTGTTGACAATGATACCCGAAGCGGTTTGTCCTGAAACCTGCGAGTTCATGCCTTGGCCGCCAAGCACCAGCTTCCAAGGGTACTCGCCACCTACATTCTCCAATGTCAGTGCAGCCGAAGCGGTAGATACATAAGCACCATTGGCACCTACATACTTTTCTGCTCCCACGCTATACAGATAGTAGCTGGCTCCGTTCTTCTCGATGCGGAATTGCTGATTGGGATCGGCTTTGTCATAAACCACTGTGCCTACAGCATTTCCATTACTTGAGCATATTTCATTAGGTACTGCAGCACTGTATAGCAAGAAAGCACGGGCACTACGCAAAGTATACGTATTGCCATTATCCAAATGCAACAATTCAGTCACAGTCTGCGCTTTTACAGCAAGCGCCATACATATGAAGGCAACAAGTATAAAAGAAATCCTTCTCATGGTAATTGTTTTTAATGTTTTAATATAAATCCTTTTCTTTCACGTTTTAGAATACAAAGGTACGCATAATTTTGGTATTTTGGCGGGACACACACAAAAAAAACGAACAATTTATCTAAATAATAAGCAATAAGTTCTCTTCTACGACTCGCCTAGACACTTGACTACTGTTTACACTCTTGCCAGGGTGAAGATATGATCAAAAAAAATGCTTTGTGCCCCATTAAGCCCGACACTATATTATGAATTAGTCGTAAAAAATCAGGTAGGCACGCTCGTCCCCTACCACATATCCCAACCACAGTAGCCTCCACTAAGGCAATTCCCGTGAAGTACATCTACGCATCCATCAGTAGAAAAACCTGTTTGGATTATGCTATAACTATAGTATCAAAAGTGTACATAGGGAGGGTCTTGTCAACGATAAATCAGTGTCGACAGATGGTCCGCCACAAACAATTCGTTGGCAATATCCAGCAACTCGCCGGGCGTAAGTGACTCGATGCGCTTATACACCATTTCCGGCCCCTCATAATTATTATAATGCAAAAAATTCTTAGCCATCCCAATCGCCACACTCTCGAAGTTGTCACTTGACACTCCTATCTGCCCTATCAATTGTTTCTTTGCCGCAGATAGCTGCAAAGTAGTTAGCGGACGCTCACACAATTTTCTCAACTCCTCATAGGTGAGAGCTATGCATTGCTCAACATCACGGGAGTCAGCACCAAAATAGATACTGAACACTCCCGTATCCGTATAACCAGTGAGACTACTCTCAACATTGTACACCAGTCCACTATGCTCGCGCAAAGCCAAGTTGAGGCGGCTATTCATACCTGGTCCTCCAAGCATATTGTTAAGCAGGTATAGCCCTGTACGTCTATGGTCTGATGCCGAGTAGCCTTCGCACCCTATCATCACGTGTGTCTGATGTGTACCTCGCTTCAGTTCTTTGCAACAGGGGGTATATTTCGGTGGTGCCACACGGCCATTATTAGGGATGCCACACGGAAGGTCGGCCGTGAAACGTTCGGCCCAGTTCAAGATGCGATCAAAGGAAACGTTCCCATACACAAACAGCACTGCATTTGAGGGATGGTACAGACGATCAGTAAAACTTTTCCCAACGACCGAATTGAAATGACGGAGGCCATCTGGAGAACCTAAGATATTGTGTCCCAAAGGATGCTTACCGAAAAGGAGTTCCTCAAAGTCGTCAAAGATTAGCTCAGCAGGATTATCTTCATAGCTTTCTATCTCTTCTAAAATAACCCCCAGTTCCTTATCAACCTCATGCTGCGGGAAGGTACTACGAAACACAATATCAGTAAGAAGTTCCAATGCGCGAACAAAGTCCTTTTTCAAGAAAGCTGAATAAACGATGGTTTCTTCCTTATTGGTAAAAGCATTTAGATCACCCCCAACATTTTCCATACGATTTAGAATATGCCATGCACGTCGCTTGGCTGTGCCCTTAAAGAGCATATGCTCTACAAAGTGGGCCAAGCCGGGCTCGCCAACCCACTCGTCACGCGTACCGGCATCAACAGCATAGCCACAATAGACCACTTGAGTAGGCGAAGAGGCGTGTATGATACGCAACCCATTAGAAAGCACCGCTGTAGTACATTTTTTTTTCATGACACATCATCGTGATATGGAGTACAAAGATACACTTTTTACCACAAATTTCCCAAAAAAGTTTGCAACATGGTACACACACCTCAACGAAACAAGCTATTGGCAATTCATTTTTTTTGATTATCTTCGCAGCATGAACCAAAATATAACCATTTCCGTATTCTGCTCAGCAGCAGAAGGGCTACCAACATTGTACTGCAGCGAAGCTTCCCGTTTAGGAGAGTGGATTGGCCAACAGGGTTGGCAACTGGTATACGGAGGAGCCTCACTCGGTCTTATGGAGCATGTAGCAGAAGGAGCCAAGAGAGAAGGAGCCACCATCACAGGAGTAGTACCCAGCAAGTTGAAAGAACGAGGTATCATTAGCAAACTTATAGATCAAGTCATCCCCGTGGACAGTCTGAGCAAGCGAAAGGCCGTGATGCTGGAGCGAAGCGACTTGTCCGTAGCACTTCCTGGTGGATTGGGCACGTTGGATGAGATATTCCATGTGTTAGGCGAAGCTTCAATAGGCTACCACAACAAGCCCGTAATACTCTACAACAGTAATGGATGCTACAACGTGCTGTTGCAACTCTTTGACGATTTACGCCAACAAGGCTTGCTGCGCCACTCACTCGCAGGCCGACTCATCGTAGTCAATGATTTCAACACCCTCACAACTGCCATCAAGTCTGTAGTTGCCAACAAGGCCCAAGGCGAACTTTTCTAAGACACACTATGCGCACAGAAACAAGTTCACTTTCGCCTAAACAAACGCGGAAAGAGAACCTTTGTACCCTTGATACGTTTCTTAAACTCTGGGCGTTCCTCTACAAACGACATGATATGCCGCTTACGTTTATCTTCGTGCAATTCATTCACGCCGATAAGGATGCCAGTCTCCTCTACCTTACCAAACTCATGATTGATGGCCGTACCAAACACGAGCATCGAAGGAGAGAGGTTCATATAAGCGTTCACTAAGGGGGGGATGTTGTAACCCAACTTACGCACCTCGCCATTGAGTATCCTATAGTCTAACTTGAAATCATCCTCCACGAATAAATGTTCGAAAGATTCAGGGTCATGCTCTATGAAGAGTGGATCGTAGGGATAGACTAGATGTTGGCGGTCACCAAAGTGTTTGTCCAAAAAATATAGTATCATATCACGTCCCAAACGGTCATAGGAAGGATACATCGTCATCTTACCAAAGAAAAACTCGGCATCATCAAGCACAACAGTAAGAGCAGCAAGACCATCAAAAAGATTATCAAGGGCAAATAGTCCCTTCGCATCCGTACGGGAAGCTTGGTACTCCACAGCAACAAACGAACGACCCAACTCAAGAGTGCGAGGCAAATAGGTGCGGAGGAAATCGTCGGAAAAATGAAACATGTGTGATGTGGCCAAGATGGGCTGCCCTGCAGCATCATACTTCACATCGGCACCATGTATATAGCGATACCCACCAATAATTTCCTCGGCATCGGGATTCCATACCACCAACTGCTTATAGGGAATCTTCATCGTATCATATTCGTCAATATCGGCACTCAAGCCACTACCTCCACCGCCAGCCCTAAAAGCTATCTCACGCAAGCGGCCTATCTCAAGCATCACGTTGGGAGCGTTGTGAGCATCTATCACATAGAGATCATTCCCTCCACGGTTGGTATGTCGCAGACGCTTATCTTCTGTCAGTTCTGCCTTGAGCAGTTCCTTACTTATTGGATCTATAATTTTTTCCATCGCCATGCAACTCTGTTATTATTTTTTCGGCCAAAGAATATGCTATTCCCGACAAAAACGCAATCATTTGGTTTTGCAAAAATAATATTTTTTTTTCAGTTCCCAACTATTCCTCAAGAGCATTTTGGCTACTGCCCACTTTTTATTTCTTCTTCGGCTTGCGTCGTGCCCAGCCCTCTTCCGAGAAGTCGGGTTCGGGACCGCGCAGGTCGTTGTCGTGCTGGAAGAATTGTTTCCAGTCATCCTTCCTCATGGGACCGCGCTTGCTGGTGTAGCCGCGCTCTTCGCGTGAGGGCTTGGTGCGGCTGCCTTTAGCTCCCCCGGAGGGGGCAGGACTTTGCGGATTGCGATTCTTGTTCTTCTTCTCGAATCGGGCAAAGCCGTTGTCAGAATTGCCCATTTCATCGCGTTTTTTCGGTTTGCGCTGTCTGTTGTCTGTTGTCTGTTGTCTGTTGTCCGTTGACTGTTGACCCATATCCTCTCCTGCAGGCTCCACCACGATGTGTTGTCCGTTCATGTGGGCGTGGCTCAGGGCGCGTGTCACCGTGTCGGCCTGACGCTCGGGCACCTCGAAGAAGGAGAAGTTCTGCATCAGGTCGATGCGCCCCATCTCGATGCGCTCGTGGCGCACGTGGCGGTTCACCAGATCGATGATTTGCGAGGCGTAGAATCCGTCGCGCTTGCCGCGGTTCACGAAGAAGCGTACATAACCCTTCTCTGCCTTGCGGGGGCCATCGCCCTTTTCACGGCGTTGGCGTGGCCCGTCCTCGCCTTTTGTCCGTTGTCTGTTGTCTTTTGTCCGTTGACTTCTTTCAACGACCGCCTCCGGTTCGGGGGCATTGCTGTAGTATTCCACGAACCGGCCAAACTCACGGGTCACCACGCGGCGTATGATGTCTTCTTTATCCAGCCAGTCGAGCTTGCGGTATATGGCGGGGAGGAACTCGGCTATCTCGGCTTCATTGACCTCGGTCTTCTCGATGTCGTCAATCACCTTCCACAGCTGCTTTTCGCAAATCTCCTTGCCTGTGGGCAGGGTTCCCTTGACGAACTCCTTGCCGATGACCTTTTCTATTTCGCGCATGCGGCCGCGCTCGCGTAGGTTGATGATGGCGATGGAGGTGCCTCGCTTGCCGGCACGTCCGGTACGTCCGCTACGGTGGGTGTAGTTCTCCGTGTCGTCGGGCAGGCCGTAGTTGATGACGTGAGTGAGGTCGTCCACATCGAGTCCGCGTGCTGCCACGTCGGTGGCTACAAGGAGCTGGATGCGGCGCTTGCGGAACTTCTGCATCGTAAGGTCGCGCTGCTGCTGCGACAGTTCGCCGTGCAGGGCATCGGCATTGTAGCCGTCCTGGATGAGCTTGTCGGCAATCTCCTGCGTTTCCATACGGGTGCGGCAGAATACGATGCCATAGATATGGGGGTAGTAGTCGACGATACGCTTCAGGGCGAGGTATTTGTCCTTCGCGTGCACCATATAATATACGTGGTTCACGTTCTTGGCGCCCTCGTTCTTGTTGCCTATCACGATTTCGTGGGCATCGGTGAGGTAGTTTTTGGCAATGGCGGCAATCTCCTTGCTCATGGTGGCGGAGAAGAGCAGCGTGTTGCGGTCGGCAGGCACATCCTCGAGGATGCGGTTGATGCTGTCGGTGAAGCCCATATTGAGCATCTCGTCGGCCTCGTCGAGCACTACGTCGCGCACGGTAGAGAGGTCCACCACGCCGCGTTCCATGAGGTCGATGAGGCGGCCCGGTGTGGCCACGATGATATGTACGCCGCGACGCACGTTGCGTATCTGGTTTTCGATGGAGGTGCCGCCATACATGGGCACCACGCGCAGTCCCTCCACATACTTGGAGAAGGCGGCGAGGTCATCGGCAATCTGCAGACACAGCTCACGGGTAGGACTCAGGATGAGTGCCTGTGCATAAGGCAGGGTAGGGTCGGCCTTCTGTATGATGGGCAGTCCGAACGCTGCCGTCTTGCCCGTACCCGTCTGTGCCAGTGCCACTACGTCGTTGCCATTGCCCAGCAGGTAGGGTATCACCTCTTCCTGCACGGGCATGGGTTGTACGAATCCCAGTTCGCTGATGGCTTCACATATCTCGGGCATCACGCCCAGTTCTTCGAATGTTCGCATACAATTTAAATATTTTGTAAAGGTACAAAAAGAACACGGAATAAGCAAAGTAATTTGCATAGGAGCGAAAAAAATACAGGAGACCAGCTCCTATACCGCTACTATCCTCCATTCTGAAAGTTTTCCGCAAACTCACGACTGATATAGTTATCCGCCTGACGGCAAGCCTCGGCACTGAACGCAAGCCCGCAAACTATGATATCGTTCCAGTCGCGTTCTGTAAGATGGGCAAGGTCAGTACGCCGAACGCGATACTTAATGAGCCCATAAAGGATTCCAGCATTAAGATTATCGCCTGCACCTATGGTACTCACGGGGGCAACAGGCTCAATTGCATAATGCTTGGATAGCGTGTCCGCATACAACTCGACCCCTCGCGACCCACAGCTATAAATAAGACGAGGGCAATAAAACGCCACCTTATCCTTAAAGACTTTTTCACCCTCACCGATACAATAGAGCACCTCAAAGTCTTCGTCAGACCCGCGCACAATATCGGAGTACTCGAGATTTTCGAGCATCGCACCCATAAATTTAATTGACTCACCAGCATGGTTGCGGCGAAAGTTAACATCGTAGTAAACGATAGCCCCCACACGACGGGCTTCCTCCAACAAGGCAACAACCTTATAACGAGTCTCGGGATTAAGAGCATAGTAGGAACCGAAAAGCACAATATCATCAGATTGTATTGAAGGACATTCCCAATTGTCAAGCTTCCGAAAAGGTTCTTTATAGAATGAATAAGTAGCATTACTGCATTCATCAAGAAAAGCCAACGATATGGGCGACTTACAATCAGGATATTCCGTAAGGTATCGGTCGCAGACACCATTTACCGTAAGAAAATCACGCACAATCCCCCCTACCTTATCATCACCTATCTCACTAATGAAATAAGAAGGAACTCCCATGCGACCGAGTGATACCATAGAATTAAACGTAGAACCACCCGGCACAGAAGAGACAGCCCGACCATTTCTAAAAAGAATATCAAGAATAGTTTCTCCTATACCAATAACTTTGCGCATATTATATCTTTAAAAGTAAACCAAGCATCATTATTATTACATAACTTTCGTACAATCCGCATATTTATATCAGCCACAAGAAACTATATCACATACTATGAGACCTATGGCACAAATAGCAGATAACCTTCTCGGAGGGAAGGCTACTCTATCCAATGAGCAAAGATAATGAAAGGTTCGATTTCCGACAACAGGAAAACATAAAAAAGTTTATCCGTCATCAGACATGAGAATTTAAAAGCTTTATTTTTCAATTGGCTTCCACAACACAAAGGAATTTACTACATTTGCATCAGCATAACGTACCGAAACAAAACATTACCATGCCCCATCAATATCACGAAATCACCACCATGGATGAATTGCACAAACTGCTCGCCAACCATGAGCGTATTGAGCGATGTGCATTCCAGGACATGGATTTTTCAGAGCTGACCGACGAAAACCTGACGTGCCGCTACTACGACTGCCTATTTATGGGCTGCACATTCAGCAAGCAGATGCGCATACAGATAGACAAGAGCTGCTTTATCTTTTCACACCTTGACGTACCCTTCAACTGCTTCAAAAACTCTTTATACACTGCTGACACGTTGTATAAAGGCTATACAACCAGAAATCCTGATAGCTATGCACAATGCTTTGACCACGTGGTGTACCAGCATTATTTACAGAAAGGAAAGACAGCTACAGACATCAAGGAAACTCTAGCCCGCACCCTACACGACCATTCCATTAGCGATGCTCTGCACGAACTGCTCACACAATACGATGAGCGCAAGGTTATAGGTATCATGGGAGGGCATGGTCTATTGCGTACCGATGCCAACTTCCGCAAAATTGTATATATAAGTAAACATCTCACAGAAAACGGCTACCTCATGGTTAGCGGTGGAGGTCCAGGCGCCATGGAAGCTACCCATATGGGAGCATGGATGGCAGGACGAACGGTTTCCCAAGTTGAAAAGGGGCTCTCACTACTTACGCAAGCCCCTTCATACAAGGATTACAGATGGCTTGACACGGCCTTTCAGGTACGCGAACTATATCCACAGAATCAATATGCAAGCATCGGTATTCCCACATGGCTTTACGGCCATGAGCCAGCCACCCCATTTGCAACACACATAGCCAAATATTTTGAGAATGCCATACGGGAAGATGGTATACTTACCATAGCCAAGGGAGGTATCATATATACCCCAGGAAGCGCAGGAACCATGCAGGAAATCTTTCAAGATGCCGTACAGAACCATTATTTGAGTTTCGGTTACGCCAGCCCCATGGTATTCCTTGACACGGCATACTGGAACCACGAAGTACCCGTATACCCTCTGCTACAACAGCTAACGGCAAGTGGCAAGTATCAAAACCTGATACTATCTCTTTCTGACGACCCGACGGATATCATCACCGCCATTGAAAAATTCACTGACTACACTAAGATAGACAAATCATGAAAGACGCTTAAAATGTGTAACACACACTGGCAGCTCCTCTATATAGTGTGTTACCATTATTAAGGTTTTATTGGGCGACAAACAAAAATCGTCTATAATGTCACGCACCATCTCCCTACGCACAGAATCCAACCCATGGAACGGTTCATCGAGAATCAGCAACTCGGGATCCTTCACAAACGCCCTCGCCAAGAGCACTAGACGTTGCTCACCCGAGGATAGTTTCAAGAATGTCCGATCAGCCAACTCCTCAATTCCAAATACGCGCATCCATTTTTTACATACCTCCATCTGCTCCGAACGCGGTCGACAATACAGCCCGACGCTATCATGAAGTCCCGAAGCCACAATCTCAACAGCAGGCAAGTCCTTCAGATAAGCCCGATGCATCTCTGGAGACACATAGCCTATTCGTTTCTTGATATCCCATATACTCTCCCCTGTACCTCGACGACGACCAAAAATACTGATATCACATGCATAAGACTGAGGATTATCCGCACAAATCATACCCAACAAAGCCGACTTGCCACTTCCGTTATGTCCTAATAAAGCCCAATGTTCACCACGACAAACCCTCCAAGTTAATTCACGAAACAACGTACGATTACCATACCGAAGTGTCACATTGCGTAACGAAACTACCGGTTCACCATCATTAACAACAGAAGCCTTCAGATGAGCTTTCTTTTCCGATATGTTCTCCACCCTCTTGCACACTGTTGGTTTTACCGCAATCTTCCCACCACATATCATATCCTCTACCCTCACTACATGGGTGACAAAATTTGGTAATTCTTCTTCACGAGAAAGCACCAATATCAGCTGCAAATGCTTATCACGAATCAGCATCTGAAGTACAGAATGCAACTGTTCTCTCATATCGGCATCGAGTCCGATAAATGGATTGTCCATGATGAGCACTTGCGGATTTCTGAGCAATGCCTTGGCAATTTGCAAGCGGCGCAACTCACCACTTGAAAGCATAACCAACTGCTTTTCGAACAAGACATCTATCCCCAACTGCTCAAACAAACAAGAAACTTCATTTACCTCTACCCCATCCACTCCCAGTGCCTCGCGCACTGTTGGAGAAAGCTCCACATCTTGAGAATGCCAACGTTGCTGATAGTAATAATTAGCATCATAATCACCATAGCTATCACGAAAGGCTATATACTGAATATTTTCAAACACCATACGATGGTCGGCCACACCAAAATCATAGTGCACCTCATTTAACAGTAAAGGATATCGCCCCAGGATAGTATTTACCAACATCGTTTTTCCTGCACCATTGGGTCCTATCAACGCCAACTGTTCACTCTCACATAATACAAAATTGATTGGCTCCCTCATTCTATACATCGGATGACGAGCAACCCCATTTACAATTTCTATCACTCTTCTACCCATTCCATCATTCATTTTTATATTTCCTCAAACAGCTGCGTATCACCGAACATACTCCAGCAGTATAGTACTCCAACTCCATAGCACGAACAATACAAAGAAACTCACGATGCAGTTCAGGTTCTTTTCGGCTTATGCGGTCTGCCAACTTCATAGCCAACGCCTGCACGCCTGATGTTGCTTTCATATCAACCATCGTGCCTATTAGGTAATTAAAAAATGCCACATCAAACTCCTCATCATCCGGAAGTTTATGCAAAATGCTAAGCAACAAACGGCTAAGACCATCTGAAGGAGTATTCCCAAGGAGCATCGCCACCAACTTTTTCCGCTCGCTAGACACCAATGAGGGATTCTTATCACAAACCTTTTCAATCACCCAAGCCGCACGCCAACGCAAAGAATCATCTCCCGAATAAATTATCCGAAACAGACCAGCAAGCATAGAAGCATCATTCATAGCCTCCATAGCCATTGCCTTAATATGCACAACATGAGGTTTACCAACAAGGCGCCGAATAAGTACATGATCAACATTCATGTTTGCTACATACAAAAAGACTATTTATGGCACAAAGATAACACTTTTGCTCCAAAACACGGAATTTATTTGCAAACAAGAAAACAATGCGACGATATTTCCACAAACATTTCATAAAGCAATTCTATACACATACACGCAATCACAACAGCAAGTCCCCACTAGAGCAACACTACGAACTTATAGCCATGTCAATCGACGAGTTTTCTCATCACGATACTAAAAAAAAGAGGGGCTGGATTAATCCAGCCCCTCGCCTATCACAATAAAAATCTCATTAAGCCTCTTCAGCAACAACCTCGAAAGGAATCTCTACAGAAACCTCCTTGTGGAGTTTTACAGTAGCGGTATAAGAACCCACTTCCTTAACGGTATCCTTAACAACGATTGTCTTGCGGTCGATCTCGAAACCGAGCTTAGCCAAAGCCTCAGCAATCTGGATGTTGCCAACAGCACCGAAGATAGTACCTGTTGAGCTCACCTTTGTTGCAATGGTCAATGCCAAGGGAGCGAGCTTTGCAGCCAACTCTTCGGCATCAGCCTTAATCTTAGCGAGCTTGTGAGCACGCTGTTTGAGGTTCTCAGCAAGCACCTTGCGGGCGCTTTCTGATGCGATAACAGCCTTGCCTTGAGGGATCAAGTAGTTACGACCATAACCCTTCTTCACTGAAACGATGTCGTTCTTGTAGCCCAAACCTGCTACGTCTTCAATTAAAATAAGTTCCATGCTAATTTCCTCCTTTTAATTATTTCATCATATCAGTTACAAATGGGAGCAAAGCCAAGTGGCGAGCACGCTTAACAGCCTGAGCCACACGACGCTGATACTTCAACGAAGTACCGGTGATGCGACGGGGAAGAATCTTACCCTGCTCGTTCAAAAACTTCTTCAAGAATTCGGGATCCTTGTAGTCAACATACTTGATACCGCTCTTCTTGAAACGGCAGTATTTCTTCTTCTTAACATCTACAGTAGGGGGAGTTAAGTAACGGATTTCACCATGTTCCTGTGCCATAATTATGCCTCCTGTGCTTTAGCTTGTTTAACACTCTTTCTCTTAGCTGCATACTCTGCTGCATACTTGTCAAGCTTGACTGTGATGTAACGGATTACGCGCTCGTCACGACGGAAGTTCAACTCCAGTTTCTCGATTACTGTAGGCTCAGCCTTGAACTCGAGCAACTGATAAAAACCTGTTGACTTCTTCTCAATCTGGTATGCCAATTTCTTCATACCCCAATTCTCTTCATTGATAATCTCAGCGCCACTAGCGGTAAGAATACCTTTGAACTTTTCGACCGCTTCCTTTACCTGAACATCAGATAAAACGGGAGTCAAAATGAAAACGGTTTCGTACTGATTCATACTCTTTTAAAAATTAATTAATAACAGTTATTTGAAATCGGCTGCAAAATTAGTGCAAATCGAGCGAAAAAACAAATTTTATTTGATTTTTCCGAAGTTCAGCCTAAATTCCACTTACGAAGTAAATTAAAGGCAGTTCAAATCGAACGAAACACCCATTTTGAGGTAATCCCCAGAGATCCGGTCTACCTTCTGTTTGCGAGAGCAAGCCCAAATTAGCGCAAACTGAGCGGGAATCGAGAAAAAATGCTATTGGACGAGAGATATTCAACAAAGTTTCTTTATTTTTGTGTGTTCTTGCGGAACTTTCCAAATGTTATTCATCCAACAGGCATAAATACTGAGAATAGGGAAAAAAAAGAGGAAAAAAGGACTCTACAAAAAGAAAAGAAAGAAAATTTCAAGCAATTTATTTTCACAATTAAAGAATAATCCGTTACTTTGCAAGTTGTAAAGAGTGTATAACATTTAAAAATACATAAAATGAAAAATTTATTTCTAAAAAATTTGGGTCTCATCGTGATAATCATAGCAGCAATCGTGCTGATTTGCAGCTATTTCTTAGGATGGAACAATAACAACAATGTGCAATTCGGTTCTTTTGGAGCTATGATTGTTGGATTGATTCTGTACATCGTTCTTAATAAGAAAGTAGACTAACGCAAGACACCGCACACACAAAAAAATAGGAGAGAGGCCACCTCTCTCCTATTTTTATATAAAGATCTAAAAAAAGACGAATTACGACATTTACATCTATCATCAAGATTCAATCGTTGGAGCAATTAACTTATAGCCTTTTCCATGAATATTGATGATTTCAATAGAATCATCTTCCTTCAGATGCTTGCGCAATTTTGTAATGTAAACATCCATACTGCGAGCATTGAAATAATTATCATCTATCCAAATGGTCTTCAGAGCAAAATCACGCTGCAATATTTCATTGGCATGAGCACAAAGCAATGCCAGCAATTCAGACTCTTTGGTAGTCAGTTTGGTTTGGCGACCATCAATTGTGAGCAACTGCTTTTGAGTATCAAAGGTAAACTTACCTATCTTATATAAGTTACTTCCCTTATTCTTCTTACCCCTCACACGGCGGAGTATAGCCTCAATACGAAAAGTAAGTTCCTCCATACTAAAAGGTTTAGTGATATAATCATCTGCACCTATTTTAAATCCTTCAAGCACATCCTCCTTCAAAGTTTTCGCAGTCAAGAAGATAATGGGTATTTCAGTATTAGCCTGACGTATCTCTTGAGCCAATGTAAAACCATCTTTTTTAGGCATCATTACATCAAGCACACACAAGTCATACTTATTCTTCAAGAAAGCTTTATAACCGACCTCACCATCAGGACACAAATCCGCATTATATCCTTTGGCATTTAGATACTCTCTTAACAACATGCCAAGATTCTCATCATCTTCGCACAACAAAATACTTAACTTTTCACCCATAGTTACTTACTATTCAATAAAGGTAATACAATAATAAATTTCGTTCCCACACCAAGTTCACTTTCAGCACGTATAGTACCGTGATGATCTTGTATAACTTTTTTCACATAAGCTAACCCTAAACCAAATCCCTTCACATCGTGCAAATTTCCTGTATGCACACGATAGAAACGATCGAAAACTTTTTTTAAGTTTTCCTTCTTAATACCGATACCATTATCTTGAATGGACAAGGCAAGTTTACCATGTTCATTCCAAGTACGTATCGTAAGCCTTAAAGCTTCGTCCGTACGTTTATACTTGACCGCATTGTCCATCAAGTTGAACACCACATTGGTTATATGCATTTCATCAGCTAACACAATAGCATCCGTTGCATTCAATTGCGAAATAATTGTCCCTCCATTCTTCTCTACTTTAAGAGCAAATGTATTCACAACTCCGTTCACCAATTCATTCACATCAAGCTCACGAGTTTTCATTGTAGCCTTCTGCTGATCGAAGAGAGATATCTGCAACACCTTTTCCACTTGAAAGCGCAACCGCTTAGTCTCATCATTGATAATGCCAGTCACATGCTGCAACATCTGAGGAGACTTTGCCACTGAAGCATCATTAAGCATTTGCGCAGCCAATGATATAGTCGATATAGGCGTTTTGAATTCGTGAGTCATATTATTTATAAAATCATTTTTAAGTTCCGCCACCTTTTTCTGCCTGAATATTATATATATGGTAAACATAAATGTAATACACAAAACAACCGTAAAAGATAGCGAAGGTATCATAAAACGAACAGAACTAAATATATAACTGTTCATTGTCGGGAAATGAATTTTCAACACACCCATTTTGCTTGGGGCATCATTACCAAACAAAATTTGCGTATATGCATCCTCCTCGCCCTCAGGCTCATAATCACTACAACGATAGATTTCTTTTCCGTCACTGGACGAGACAATGAAATGATACGGAATATCTATACCATTGTTCAGCAATTCTGCACGAAGATCCCTATCAAGAGAAACAAAATTGATGCGTTTCTCCAATGGTTGGTCACTTGCTGTATACAATATCTTATATATCACCTCATCCATCAAAGAACGCTGATGAGCATATCGGCTACGGATAATATCCTGTAACGAACGCGAAGCCTCCGGGATTGTTCGCCTGTTTTGAGGATGACGAGGCATCACAATAGTACGCATTTCAAACGAAGAGATTATACCATCTTTCGATTTTATATCATACTGATGCGTAACCACTCCCACATTCTGCTGATTTTTTGCTGCTTTCTTCTCCGACGCTATGGCATCTTGTTCCAGATAGCGCATAGTCTCATACAGTTCCAACTTATGCGCCGCATTATATAAACTACGTTTGACAGATTCATCGAACTGCGTCTGACGCATCTTCACCATCTCCTCTATATACTTAACTTGCAAACTTAGCAAAGCTACAAAGGAAAGACTCATTATAAATCCTAATATCAGTATCGTGGTTCTCTTCATATCCGCAAATATAAACGATAACACCCAAATGCTCTAAACAATTAACAACTATTACGCAAAGTTTTCACCACATTTAACATTTACAACGATTCTAATTCCCAATTTAACAAGCAACACTTTTACACACCAACACTAATCCCTCCATGTTTCCAATAAAAAAGAAGAAGAGTTACGCCATTTTGCATAACCCTTCTTCTCATCATTAACAGAAGTTTCTATCCAAGTTAATTCTCTTAACAAACTTCACGTCATAGACATCCTTCTATTCTATCACCATTTTCTCTCCATTGACAATATAGATTCCAGGAACATTTACATCAACATGCTTACGCCCCATCACATCATAGATTGCGGAGGAATGAGGGTAAGCATCAACGAAAGGGTGCTCAACGGCATTTCCTTCCGGATCTACCGTGTAAACTCCATCGGTAATTTCCTCGATACTGAGCGGTGCATATACGATGCAGTATCCGCCAGGCTCTTCTTCATAGAGGAAAGCTACCCGGCCATCCTTCTGCATCGTCATGGTGCTGTAGGCCGAGCCACGGTCGCTGGGCTGTATGCCCTTGGTCCAACCTTGCGAGAAGGTGGTGGGGGTATACTTATTGGTGCCATCGGCCTTATACTCCATCTCCTTATAGAAGATTGCTACATCGCTACGTCCATTGCCTGTGGGCACCGACTGCAACATAAGGTCGCACTTGGCACCATCGCTCTTGCGGATTACATTCACGAGCAGTATCTCGCCATTGGTGCTGTTGCCACCGAATGCAAGGCCATTAGCCACGTCATTGCTCGATACGGCCGTTCCCCACTTACCTGTAGTATACGTGTTGTCGGTGAAGGTGAAGAGGTTGAAGTAACGGCCTGCACCTTTGCGGCTGCTGAGTACTACAGTGCCATCGGGAAGCTCCTCCACCTTGGGCTCATCACCAGAGGGGGCAGGGCGGTCGGCTACCTTGCCGAGCACATGCCACGAGCCACCGAAGTCATCGGAGTAGATTACACGGTTGCCTCCATCACGAGTCCACATAGAGCAGTAGAGACGGTAATACTGTCCCTTCTTTACCACGCGGCTTTGGCATATCTTACCCGAGCCTATAAACATGGAGGATACCGTGGGTGTCTCACCATCGAGGAAGAGCGAATAGATATGGTCGGTCACCTCCTCGGGCTGTGTCCATTCCCATTCCTGAGTTGTCTCATTGAAGGATGCGTATACGCGAGCCACGCGGTTGACAGCATCCGCATCCGTGTCGCCAATCTTGCTCTTATCCCAACGGCCGTTCCAGCAAACCGTACGTCCACATACCATCATCACAAGGAGCTTGTTCTGCTCACGGTCGGCCACGATGGCTGCGTCGCCATATCCGGTGGTCATCGCATTGCTGCTTCCGCCCTTTCCGTTGGCCACGAAGAACTCCTTACCCCAGTTGGCACCATTGTCCGTTGAGATACGGCATTTGATGTCCACCTCGCCATAACCGATATCAGAGCCGCAGGGGCGATTGTCCGAGATGGCAAAGATATGCCCGTTGGGGGCTGTAGCAATGGCAGGTATACGGTAGGGATAGCCATTGGCATCGGGAGTATAATAGAGGGTACGCCAGTCATTGGTGCGGTAGAGCGCCTTGATACTGAGTGCGTCGGTGAGGTCGGCATCAGTATATGAGGCCACGATACGGCCTCCCTCCTCGAAACCGATGAAGGTATATCCACGATAGGTCATAGAGCTGAGCGAGAAGGTGGTTGCTCCTGCCGGTAGGTAATAGGTCTGTGCGGCTACACTGCCACTGACGCGAGTGCTGCTGTTCACACCGTTGATGTTCATATTCATCTCTGCCACCCGTGGATTGTCCTCCCAGGGCGCTCCATCTACCTCGATGCCGATAGTTAGGGTGTTGTCAGACACTCTGTCGAATATCCACCAACCGCCTTGGTCGGCAGCATTGTAGAGTTTCAGGTTGCCACCCTTGCCTCCATAGGCATTGATGCTCATTCCCGTAGCATTGGAGGGCACAATGGCATAGCCGCCATCTTTGTCGATAAGTTTCCAGGTTGTTGCCGACTTGGCCGCAGCCATGGTTGCCGCTGAACCGTCGGTAGTGCCACTGACTTTAAGGGCATAGTCGCTACCTGTAGCCTTGTTGTAGAGCTTGAAGGCCTCTGTTGTGCCCACAAGGCTCCATAGCTCACCTACTGCCGTGAGGTCGCTTACTTGCGTGGTTCCTGCAGCACCATTAGCCGTTCCGCCAACACCTGCAGTATAGCTTCCGTCACGATACATGCGGATGCGCAACCATTTCTCTCCATAGTTCTCAGTAAGCACATCGAGGCTAAACTTGGCATAGATGGTAACGTTCTCTGTAAGGGTTTCAAAAGAGGTCGATACCAATGGCGTGGTATAGGCTGCATCGCTGTAGAATCCATCAAACTTATAGGCTGCATTGCACGACTTCAACGAGAGGTTGGGTTGCGTGGCCACCTCTGCAGTATCAACAAAGATTGGAGCCGAAGTAATGTCGTAGCCATTCCAGGTAAACACGGCATCGGCCAAGGCTGTGTTACTCACTACAGTGAGTGACACCTTGCCCTTATTGCTGTTGCAGGGCACGAATACAAAGTCGGTACACCAGTCGCCCGAGGTCTGGTCGTAGGTGATGGTAGACTGGTCAAACTTGCTGCCGTCGTTCTTTACGACAAAATAGCGGGATGCACCAACCGAATAGAGTGTCACACCCTCGTGAGAAGCATTGGCCGCAACAGTGAAGTTGTATGGCGTATCCGACATGCCTTTGTGTCCGAGGTACTTACCAGCCTTATTGGTAAAGGTGTAATAGGTGCCATCGCTCGCAGCAGTCCACTTATATGCATCGCTCGCAGCATTGTCGGTGCTGAGGGTCAATGTGCCATTATTATTATATAGGTAGCGGTTTACGAACTCACCGCCATGATAGGTGTCGCTATAGATATAGTACTCTACACCAGGAGTAGGCATTGGTGAGTTCTCAATGTCTTCTGGCGTATACTCCACCTCTTCAAACACATACTTACAGCCGGTGTCATCTATATTGGTGCCACCGCCCCAGTTGTAAACCTTATAACCGAGGGTCGAGTTGTTGGTTTGGTTGAACTGCACACTGCCACTCTTGATGATAACATAGCCTGCTGCATCGGCAGGAGCCAGTGTCCAGCCCGATGTGGGCGATGCAGCTGCAGTCTTCAGCGCAGTGTTGTGGCTGCTGGCGGGTGAGATGTAGCTGCCTTCAGCTGCATTGACGATATCGAAGGCTCCATCGGCACGCTTCACAAACTTCCATATTGAATGGTTGGTCGGTGTACGTTCGCCCACGATATCGGCTCCCACTCCTTTGGCTGTAGGATAGCGGCTTTCACGCAAAGGCGTATACATACGATAGTATATGGCATTCGCATCGGTACTAGCTACCGGCTGATTCATATTGGCTGCGGTGCAATTGGCAATCATTGCCTGCAAGGCCTTGTCCAACGCAACTCTTTGCGCAGCACGCTCCTCTGCTGTTGCCTCCTGGGCGAAGGTAGCCTCAATCTCTGCAATCTTGGCATCCAGAGCTGTGGCAGCGCTTTCGGGCCAGTAGCCAGGCAATGGCTTGATATAGGCCGCACGGGCAAGCTTCACCTCACTGATCTTGGCTGCTGTCAGCTCGGCTGCTTCATCCATGCACTGGTTGGGCGAGTAGATAAGTCCGTCCACCGCATTGGTGCCGTCAAGGTCGGTAAGCACGAAGGTAAACATCCACTTGTCAAGACGGTAGCCGGCATTTACATAGGGCAGTTTGAGAAATACCTTGTTCCATCCCTTCTTGAGCTGTACGGCAATAGGCTTGCGGGCGGGGAAGTTCTCATTCTTCAGCGTCACCTCCTTGTTGCTGATGCTCACGCCTGTGTTCTCATAGTCGGGAGCGGCAATAGGTGTGCCGTTAAGCCATATATTTGAACCATAGAGGTCCCACTTGCCTGCCGCAGGAGCAGGGTCCTGCTCGGAACGGCTATAGTTCTGGAACTCGATGACGGCGCCCACCTCCTGTGCCTCGGGCGAATATACATAGGTCCACGCATAAGCCGTCTGGTTATAGGCTGGAGCATTGTAGTAGGCGTTGATGATGCTCTTTCCCCAAGTATGGCTCAGGTAGATACCAGCACCTGTAGCCATGCCTGTCTGATAGGTAGTACCGTTGTAGGTGTAGCTGTCGGGCTGTATACCCTCTTCGTTCATCTGCTCTTCGGGCGGGAACACTTTCGAGGCGTCGCCTCCGTTGGGGAAGGCATCCGTAATGCGCCAACGCACATTGGTCTGCTTCACATAGGGGATGGGCTCGCCCTTCAGTGAGTGTGCCTTATGAAAAAGGAAACGGCGCTCCCAATCGGCAAACTCCTCATACTCGTCGCCCGAATTGGGTAGCATCACACCGCCACCACCGTTGGTGCCGCCATTCGTGCAGTTGTCGATGTAGTGCTTACCACCACCTATCCAAGCACGTTCGGCCGAAGCGATGACATTGGCATACACGTTGTTCTGCGCCATGATGTCGGCTACAGACTCCAGCTTGCGGTCGTTCCAGCAGGCCGAGATGGTGCCGGCGATGTTGGCATCGCCCTTCTCCTTATAATAGATGGTGCTCTTGTATATGCCCACCAGGTCGGCAAACACGTCGAAGTGATTCGTGTAGTTGTAGCGGCTATCGATGTTGGCCTTCCCTGAAGCCACGAAGCCACGTGTGCCCCACATCTGTGCGAGCGAAGCATTCAGGTTGTCCTGCCCGATGCCGTTGATGGGATTCCATATGCCGGCCTTCTTGCCTTTGCTCTCCACATAGGCAATCATCTCATTGAGATAGGCAGCGGTGGTACTCACCTCATCTCCTCCTATATGTATATAAGGAGCATCTGCAAACACCTCTACCACCTCATCCAGAGCGGCCTTCAATACCTTCTTGCCCTCTTCGGTCTGCATGCCGAAGCCCATGGCACGCTCGAAGGCACCGCTGTGTCCCGGCATGTCGATTTCTGGAATCACGATGACGCCGTGCTTCTTGGCAACAGCCATCACAGCCTTGCACTCCTCCTGAGTATAATACTGTCCGGGGAATCGGGTCATGTATTGGCTCTGCGTCAGCTTCGGATAGGCTTTCACCTCGAAGCGCCATGCCTGGTTCTCGGTGAGATGCCAGTGGAAGGTGTTTACCTTGAAGCGCGACAGCAGCTCTATCTGCTTGATCAGTTCATCGGCAGGAATATACGAGCGACCCACATCGTGCATGAATCCGCGCAGCTTGAAGGCGGGCCAGTCGGTAATCTCCACCGTGCCGATAGCCTCGCTGCCCTCGTCGTACCCTTCAGCCAACTGTGCAAGTGTCTGTGCCGCACGGATAACACCCGTATTCGTCACTGCAGTAATAAGTATCTCATCTGCCGTGATATTCAGCGTGTAGGCCTCATTGTCGTAACCATGCAGCTCGTAGTCGTAGGCACCGGCGATGCTCTCCACCAGAGCGACCTTCACGCTAGCTCCATCTTTGGTGAGGGTGCATCCATTGTCGGTAAAGAACTCTTCAAGCAAGGCACACTGTGCTGCGCCATCATGGTAACCAATGGTTACATTGCGATGAAGTGCAAAGGAACCTCCATCAGTTTCTTCTAACAATTGCACCTTGGGCAATAGGTGCTCTACCTTAGCTTGTAAGGCAATGGGTAGGCATAGCGACAGCGTCGCAAGTACCATCATCAGTTGTCTTTTCATGATTTTAACTTATAATATTATTGGTATTATCTCTCTCAGCCTTCTCGTTCTGTTACAAAAATGTATTCTGCACCATTATACAAAAAGTTTACGACACAAAAATACACTTTTCCACTGATTCCGTCATTACTGCCGACATTTATTTTTTGCATTTTCATAGTATCGGTTAGGTAAAACAAGTAAAAAAATGTATTTTTGCACATAATTGTATTGTACAAACTACAAAAACATAGGAATTTATGAATTGGACAAAACACGCGCTACTTATGGCAACAACCATCGTGGCAGGAGCCTTGTGCTCTTGCGGAGGCGAAGAGAAGCAGACCAAGGCCGATACCCCATTCATCGGCAAGAATGAAATCAAGATCGAGGGCGACCGCATGATTCCCGAGGCCCTGTGGGCTATGGGACGCATCGGCAACGTGAGCCCCTCGCCCGACGGCAAGCAGATTGCCTACGGTGTCACCTACTACAGTGTGCCCGAGAACAAGAGTCATCGAGTCATATATATGATGAATGCCGACGGCACCGACAATCACATGCTCACCACTTCGGCAGCCAGCGAGGGCGACGTCACCTGGATAAAGGGCGGCACCAAGCTGGCCTACCTGAGCACCGAGAGCGGCAGCAACCAGCTGTGGGAGATGAACCCCGACGGCACCGGACGCCGACAGCTCACCGACACGGAGAAAAGCCTTGAGGGCTACAGCTTCTCGCCCGACGAGACGAAAGTGATTCTCGTGATGACCGTGAAGAACGGCCCCACCACCGCCGACAAGCACCCCGACCTGCCTTTGGCTACAGGCCGCGTCATCACCGACCTCATGTACAAGCATTGGGACGAGTGGACCGACGAGATCCCCCACCCCTACGTGGCCGACTTTGACGGCAAGGGCATCAGCAACCTCCGCGACATCCTCGAAGGCCAGCCCTACGAGTCGCCCATGCGCCCCTTCGGCGGTATGGAGCAGCTTGCTTGGAGCCCCGATGGCAAGACCATTGCCTACACCTGCCGCAAGAAGACCGGTGCCGCGTACTCCAAGAGCACCGACAGCGACATCTACCTATATAATATAGCCACTGGCGAGACACAGAACATCTGCAAGGCATCGGCCACCGACAAGAACATGGGCTACGACACCAATCCCCAGTACTCGCCCGACGGCACCATGATAGCTTGGCAGAGCATGGAGCGCGATGGTTACGAAAGTGACTGGAACCGCCTCTACGTGATGGACCTCGCCACGGGCGAGAAGCGCTTCCTCAGCCGCGCCTTCGACAGCAATGTGGACGAGTTTGTATGGATGCCCGACGGCAAGGGATTCTACTTCAGCGGCGTATGGCACGGAACAACGATGATATATAGCCTCGACCTCAAAGGCAACGTACGTCAGCTCACCGAGGGCCAGTACGACTTTGGCAGCATCACCCTCATGGGCGACCAGATACTCTGCAAGCGCCACTCCATGGCCGAGGCCGACGAGATTTATGCCTTCAACCCCGCCAACGGCAAGCAGCTCACCCAGCTCACCACCGAGAACAAGCACATCTACGACCAGATAGAGCGCGGCAAGGTGGAGCCCCGCTGGATGAAGACCACCGACGGCAAGGACATGCTCACATGGGTCATCTATCCTCCCCACTTCGACCCGAGCAAGAAATACCCCACCCTGCTCTTCTGCGAGGGCGGCCCACAGAGCCCCGTGAGCCAGTTCTGGAGCTACCGCTGGAACTTCCAGATCATGGCGGCTAACGACTACATCATCGTAGCGCCCAACCGTCGCGGACTGCCCGGCTTCGGACTCGAGTGGAACGAGGCCATCAGCGGCGACTACGGTGGCCAGTGCATGAAAGACTATCTCACCGCTATCGACGAGATGGCCAAGGAGCCCTACGTGGATGCCGACCGTCTCGGCTGCGTGGGAGCCTCGTTCGGCGGCTACTCTGTATACTGGCTGGCCGGCCATCACGACAAGCGCTTCAAGGCTTTCATTGCCCACGACGGCATCTTCAACCTCGAGCAGCAGTACCTCGAGACCGAGGAACTGTGGTTTGCCAACTGGGACCTCGGTGGCCCCTATTGGGAGAAGAACAAGATGACCGAGCACTCATTCAGCAACTCACCCCACCGCTTTGTCGACAAGTGGGACACCCCCATCCTCTGCATCCACGGTGAGAAAGACTACCGTATCCTCGCCTCACAGGGCATGGCCGCCTTCAATGCCGCCATCATCCACGGCATCCCGGCCGAACTGCTCATCTACCCCGACGAGAACCACTGGGTGCTGCGTCCGCAGAACGGCGTGCTGTGGCAGCGCACCTACTTCGAGTGGCTCGACAAGTGGCTGAAGAACTAACATCGCGATTCTTCACATCCTGTTATACGACAAAAGAGAGTGCCGTTTTGGCACTCTCTTTTGTCGTTCTAATAGGGGTGCGAGACGAAACGTGAGGAAATCCTGTACAGAAATTTTGTAGCATTATGCAAGGCAAATCCTGCAGTTTGCTTACATGGTGATGAAATCGGAAGTATAGACTTACCCAACTCACAAACTTAAAAACTCAAAAACTCACGTTTCGCTTACTTTCTGAAAAATCCTAATCGCCCGTGGCTGCGTTCTTTTCATCCGCTTTGGGGATTGGGCGAGAAGATTGCAAGGATTTCCTTATTCTTTTTTCTTATGTGGACATAAATTGCCGTAAATTGGCCATAAATTTTCCACAAATATATTCTGTTTTTTAATGTTCAAAATGCTTGCAACTTCGGAGATGTAAAAAGAAGCGGTGGATGAGATGTCCACCGCGTCATTGAGACATAGTATATGTCATTCTTCATCACCCCCTGCAAGCAGTTCTTTTATACATTCATCAACCCCTTCAGCATCGATACTCTTTGCCGCTGCTTTAGCCTGTTCTGCAAGGTTCTCATCACCAAGTTTAGTATATGCAGCAGACAAGTAGCAATACCCAAGCCAACCATACACTTGTACAACCTCTTGATACCTCATCGCATTACCTATCAAGTCGCGTGCAAGGGTATATTCACCACACTGGTAAGCACTAAGGCCAGTAAACAGCCAATTGATATGGCGCTCCTCCCATTGTTCCAGCTTCTCCAACAATTCGTCCAGATATCCTCCTATCGTCAGTGCTTCTCTATACTCACCAGTTGTGAATAACGCATATTGCTTGAGGTTCAGCGCTTCTATGTTTGTCACATCCATTTCCAGCACGATATTCGCATATTCTATTACCTCGGCATAGAATCTATTTTCGGCAAAGAGACTTATTGCCTGCAAGTAATACCTTATACTCTCCTCTTTGTCTCCCTGCTGTGCATATAGGTTACCCAAGTGTATATAGGGACGTGCGTATGTGGGGCGCAGCTCTATCGACTTCTTATACATCTCTGCAGCTTGGTCTAAATCACCCTTATAGTAATATGCCGTACCCAAAGCATTATAATGGTAGTAGATATTGTGTGCGGTGCCCTCCTCCACCACATCGGTGAGCAATGCTATGGCTTTGTCATAATCACCCAATCCTATGTAGCATTCCGCCTCGATAGGCTGGATATTACCATACGCATCCATCTTGCGCAAGCTGTCAATAAGCAAGAGCGTAGTTTCCCAATCTCCTTGCTGATAGGTATGCTCCAGTTGCTCAATCAGCACTTTCGTTCCCTGTTCCGAACCCTGTTTCGGCGATTTACCATTTGAGCACGAGCAAAGTAGTACGATGACCAATACAAAACACCACTCCCTTTTCATTCCTTTCTGCTTCTAGTAACTTAATAATCAAATCCTGTTTCCTTTTTCAACTCTTTATATTTCTCGTAATCCTTATCTCCAAGGTCGTACCTTCCCAACTTATAGTACATCGTTGCCCGTTGTTTGTATGCTACTGTCCTATCTCGGAGTGAAGTTTCATCGTCGGGTAATACCTTCAAGCATAATGTTAGTTGCTCAACAGCCTCTTCCCACTCTTTGAAAGACTCGTGTATGCATGCTTTCAGAGCATGTGCGATTCCTCTAAGTTCCTTATTTCTCTTGGGCATATACTTCAAAGCTTTATCTATAGCAGTCATCGCATAGTCATACTGCTTCTTATCCATATATATTGTTGCCATATAGAAGTGTGCATAGGGGTTCTTCGGGTGCACCTTCAGTTCTGCCTCGAAGCACTTCAATCCCTCATCTAACTTACCTTTGTCTACCAGCTCTATTCCTCGATTGAGGTTAGCCGTGTCGAAACGTTTTTTTAATTGTGCACTCACACTCACCGTGGCCATCAATGCCACCATCATTGCTACTACTACCTTTTTCATTTGCTGTTTTGTCTTTAAATTTTACTCCTTCACCACCTTTTTATAGGTAATTCGCAATACCCGCTTGTCATTGTCAATCTCTATGCGTCCTAGTTTCTGCATCACCGACTGCCCTAACAAGAGCGGAGCACGCTGGTTCTTCACTACTGAGGCATGAATATTGTCGAGGTTAATTCCACCGAAGTTTACATTGCGCAGGTTAAGTATCGTGCCTTCACTCACACTGCCGTCGGCAGTGAGGAAATGCTGTTTTCCAATGACATCCTCTGATGATAGGTAGCCGTTCTTCACCATAAAGGTGGCCTCCACGTCTGACATTGATATAATGCTTGCTCCTGTGTCGAAGATAAAGTGCAGCGGTAGGTCGTTGATGGTACATTTCACCATACACATATCCCCATCCTTTGTGAAGGGGACCTCCACTACTACCTCCTCAAAGGTCTTGCCCGTGGTCTCCACGGTCCACTGATATTTTTCTTTATACTCTTCTATAAGATTCCTGAACTCCTCCATGTCACGAATAGCATCCATATCGTCATCATTGTCGATATGCACAAAGTTATGGAAGCCCTTCTCGAATGACTGACGCAAATAGGCCACCGACTGCTCCGTCTCGCCCATTCGTGAGTAGAGGCATGCAGCATCATAGTACACGCCCTTATCATCGGGATTCTCATCGATCATTCGTTGCATAAACTTCTTTGCCTTATCCTGTTCGCCCATTTCCATGTAGGCATACATAGCACATGCATCAGTGTCGGGAACCGTATCTATTTCTATTACCTTGAGGAAGTCTGATTCGGCAGCCACCTTATCCCCCTGCAATATATACATATCGGCACGCCCAAGGTAAGCATAAGCATAATCGGGATTCAATGCTATGGCCATTGAATAATCCTCGATAGCCCCCTTCACATCACGCGTGTTATTCTTATAGAACCCACGGCGATAGTATCCGTAGAAGAAATCAGGAACATTATCCACATATTTATTAATTGTCCGTATACACTCTTCCGTGCGACCCATGTAATATAGCAAGTCAGCCTTAGCCAATAGATCGTTCATATCAGTCGAGTCCATCTCTATGGCGTAGTCAACATACTCCAACGCCTGAGGATAGTTACCCATCGCTTCGTAACATGAATATATACGATAGGCATAGTATGCAGCCGGAGACAAATCCAAAGCTTTCTTGTAATACTCAATTGCCTTGGGGTAATCCTTCACCTGTTCATTCACCACACCCAGATAAAACTGCCAGCCGGGAGTGCTTTTGTCTTTCAGACTTTTTGCCCTCAACTTGGCCTCCATCACCATCTTGGCCGAATCTGCCATTTCGCTCAGCAAGAAAAACGCTTTGTTATCACCATCGATTTCCAATGCAGTCACGATGTCTTCTGCAGCTTTGCTATACTCTTTCTTCTTCATATATGCTTCAGCACGGAACGAGTAACCCGAAGAATAGCCACTGGCCATCTTCACCACGTAGTCAAACCGTTTCAGTGCATCGTCATATCGTTCCTGCATCATGGCATTGCGTCCGATGCCCATATAGCCCATCACACTGCCCTCGTCCAACGCCACAATCTTCAAGTAATCCTTGTCCGACAGTTCATATTCCTCACGCTCATAGTATATCTGTGCCCGTTCTTCCAGGAAGTCCGTATTTTCGGGCTGCAACGCGACACACTCATTAAAGTCCACTATCGCTTTATCCCCCTCACCAAGTTCATAGTACAACCTTGCACGCAAATTATAAGCGAAAGCTCTATACTCCTTGTCCTTTTTGGGCAGCAAGCTCAGTCCCTTGTTGACTATTGTCAAGGCACTAGAATAGTTTTCTTGGGCATACTCTGCTGCACCAATCCATATATACGCATAGCCATTCTTTGGGTTTTCGCTCAACTCCGATTCCAAGTATTCTACACCCTCATCATATTCACCATTGTTGAGCAACTCCACACCCCGATTGTAGTTATACGTGTCGGGACGCTTCACCTTCTGTGCGCTTACACTTGCTGTGGCTATCAGCGCCACTACCATTGCCAATAATGCCTTTTTCATATGTATTTTCTTTTATTGTACATTTTCGTAATCATTCGCATCGCCCTTTTAGAAAGTAGAGACTTCCAAGGTTACCAGTTTACTTTGTGGGTCAACATAGATATATTCCCACAGTTCATGTCCATTTCTAGCAGTGAGGAAAAAACGAAATCTTCCATCATCCAGTTTACAGAGCCGAAATGTTTGAATCAAAGTTTATTATTTTATTTTTTTCAATTCCCTCTTGCCTTCTTTGGTGGAGTAGTATTTATTCTCCATAGCTGCCAGTTGGTAACTTATTTGGTCGTACTTGCTTTGTAAGGTTCTATAAGCAGTATTTCTACTTGCTAAGTCAGATTCTGCTTTCTTCAATTTTTTATCTAAAGTGCTATTTTTACTCGTAAGAGAAGTTATTTCTGTAATGTAATCGTCATTATCTTGCTTCAACTTACTATAATCTATCTTCAGTCTTTCATACTCAGCCTTTAATTCCTCCAATTCTCTGCTCGTTGTCTCCTGTTTATCAGCTAAACTACGATTCTGGCCTTGTAATTGCGTATTTTCCTTTTGAATTTCTTCTTTTTCCTCATTCAAAGCATAGTTTTCAACTCTTTGCTTTTCTATCGTTCGTTGTTTAACCTCTATGTTTTCATTCTTCTCCTCAATCGTGTTAAAGAAAATAATTGAGCCAACAAATAGAGCTACAAATAGGGCAACAACAACTCCCATCTGTTTCTTCTTTCTTTCGAGTATTCTTAGTTTGTTTTCCTGTTCTTTGATTTTCTTCTTGTAGTTTTCATTCTCTTGATTCAATGTATACAAGGTTGAACGATAGCCTCCAAGAGCCAAGGTGTCGTAGTCGTGTTCCTTATATATAAAGGTGTATCCATTCTTAACAGAAGCCTTTATTATAGTTTGGCTATTATCATTCTCTTTGAAATAGTTGATGTCCGTATCTGATGTTGAGAAATCGACATCAGGCAAAGTTTTGCAGGTTTGTGAGAGTCTTACTATTTCATTCGAACAATTAGCGATTGCCCTTTCCACCTCCTCCGGCTTATCCGTAAAGTATGATATAGTTGGCTCCAAGTCACCTTGATTGTTTAGTCTCAACACATCACCGCGCACCGCAATGTCTGCAACTATATTTTCAAAGACTTCGAAAAGTTTCTTTGTTGTTGATAAATACTGACCATTGATTTGGATACAAATACCAAACATATGACCATTAGCAATCCTACGTACATAGCCATAATTCATAATGGGACCATCACGATGTATTATAATCTGAGTTGGAGCATTTGCCTTGGATATAAACTCCTCAAAGATACTCTTCGTATAGTCATTTACAGAAGCAGTTATCCCCTGTTTGAACTTCCCAAACAAATAGATAGTATTGTTCACGTTATTTTACATTAAATGAGATGACCTTTCTTGTATTGTCTATCGTGTAATCATAGGCTACCTCGTCAAGCACTTCATTACCGAGTAGCAGAGGTGCTTCAATATTGCTTGATACGGTAGCGGGAACATTATAACAATCAATAGTTACTCCTTCATTTGCTATAATACTAACCTTTCGAAGATTGACAACCATATTTTCTACAATGCTACCATCAGCAATCTGTGACTGAGTCATTCCTAACACATCATCCTCAACCAGCAATCCTTTCTCAGCCAAATATCTCGCTTCGGAAAGTGAGAGTAGAGTACCAGAACAACCTGTATCGAATATCATATCCCAACCGACTCCATTTACTTTCACATGAACGAACTTCACACCTCCTGACTCTCTGTAAGGGACTTCTGTAAGTTCTCCGAAAGGCACATCTGCATCCATATCAATATAAACAGATTGTTTTTTCTTGCCCCCACAAGAGGGGAGCAAGAAAAAACTTAAGAGTGCAAATGTATACAAGAAACATTTATTCTTCTTTGTCATCATCTTCGTCTTCTTTTGATTTTGTTGAATCATTTTCATTAATAAACAGATCATCCTTGTCCAATGAATCACCCTCAAACTTTTGTTGTTCCTCTTGGATAAATGTAGTTTTTACTACCTTGTCAATATTTTCAACCTTTTCATTTTGGGAAGAATACAAAGAACAGGCACAGAACACAGAAACAGCCAAGATGAGAACAAGCAACACTACTTTTGCGATTTGCCAGATTGAGGTTTCCCAGAAGCTTTGATTTTGTCTACAACAGTCTTCAATGCTTGTATCAACAAAATCATCATCTTTGCGAGCACGAGAATCACTGCCCTCAGGAAAGGTAGCAAGCTCCCTCCCCGCAGCTGCAGCCAAGGTCTTTAACGGAGCCTTGATTTCCTTTACTATATCAGAGAACTTTCGAGTGTCTTTATATTGCAACAATTCGGCTTCCAGTTGCTCAATCTTTCTGTTTTTTGATTGCAAACTTTTGTTGAGTTCCTGCTCCTTAGATTTTAGAGCATTAACTTCCTTTATGGCAGCCTCGTTCTTTTTGATTATGTTCTCTTTTTCTGAGACTACACCTTTCAGACGACTTATTTCATTGTCTCTACTCTTTACATCACCTTGAAGTCTATCACGCTCTGCCTTCAGATTGTCTTTCTGTTTATTGACATCTTTTAACTCCGAATCTTTCCTTGCTATTGTGTCGTTACAACGCTTCTCGGCATCCTTCAACTCGACATCCTTTTGTGCTACGGCATCATTACAGCGTTTTTCGGCATCTTTCAGTTTCTTCGCTTCATTGACAGAAGGAAAATACTTTGACACCTCCACCTTTCCATATTTCAACAATGCATCCTGCACATTTGCTTGTGTGCAATCGAGCAAAAATGCCTTGATGGTCTTACCCTCATTATTGAAGAATGATTCATTGACTGCTGCAAAGTCTTTTCCTGTTGCTGATAATTGAATAAGGCTGACAACCTTCTTTTTTATCTCATTCAGTTCGCGGTTTGCATCTTCGTACCTTGCAATCTTAAATTTAACATTTTCTCCATTCTTAACCAAGATTGCATCAAGAAGGTTGTTATATACAATCTCACACAAGTGATAGACATTAGCTATATCCTTATAATAGGCATCAAATCGAAGAGTGATACCAATATATGCACCAGCTCTGCCATCCGAAGCTGTTACACCATTATATTTAAGAAAGTTGTAGTAGCAGTATGTTTTACCTACCACTTTCCTCGCCTCAATCGTCAGATATTCTTTCTCATCTTTCTGAACATAGAAAGTGGAGAAATAGTGGGAGTCATCACTGACTCCCCAAATGTCATGCCCATTAGGCACGCCATGCAATATCAAGTCTACGGTCATAGTTGTAATCCTTTTTAACCTGTTATGCTTTTACGAATCTGTTCCCAAAGAATCTGAGGATAATAGTCTGCTCCCTCTTGATAGTTGTAGACTACATTTCCACGGCTATCCATCTTTGTTGTTTGTGTATAGGTTCCCGTTTGGAAAGGAACAAAGCCGCAAAGATAATCTTTCCACAACTTGGAAATGGGATTCTGATTTCTGAATGTTTCGAAGATGCCTGGATACAGATTGCTTATCTCTACTCTTGCTTGAGGTATATTAATCTGACCTTTCTTTCTTGTAAAGTTGGTCTTGTCAATCTTATTGAAGATAAACAAGGTCTTATCCTTTACATCCATTCGGGTAGACAACTCATTAATTCTTGCTACATAGTTAATCCTATCTTCTACGTTTCTCCAATCCGGCTCAACCATAATAGCCCACAGTTTTCTATTGTTACTATGAATAATGGTGTTTACATAACTAGGGAAAGGCTCGCTGGGCTTATTGGGGTTAAACAAATACTCACCAGGAGACTCCAATATTTGACAAAGACGCTTACCATCTTTTATAATCTCAACAAGCATAAAACTGATGTTGGCCGTAGAATTGGCTGCGTCAGGAGAATTGATTATTCTATTGAAATTCTCAGGCTTGCAAATCTCCACATAGTTCTGATCGTCACTAGGACGGAATGTCTTGACTGGCGAGATTATATAGCCTTTCTTGTTAAGATAGCGTGCAAGACGCACAAGTGTCATTGTCTTACCACAAGCCGGAGGACCGAAAAGGATAACCAATGGAGCTTTCCCATCAGCAATAGTTACGCGAATTTGATTGGGATCAGCATATTCAGCCTTGGACAAGCCCTTGATTTTCTGCTCGTCATCATTTTCTGCAGGTTCCGTAGCTCCCAAATCGAGAGTTCCCTCATTAGTGGTTTCCATCTCTTCGCTTAAAGGTAAACCAAAAGTCAATTCGTTAGATTCTGACATAATAGTATATGTTTTAATGAGTTATTAATATTCAGATTTCTTGAATGCGATATCGAAGAAGACAAATGCAGCCACGTCAACCAAGATAGAGATGATAATCCAGAAGATAAAACCACGGCCTGCAAATTCACCCTTGATAAAATCCATCCATGTGTCAATGACAGAGAGCAGTCTTGTCGTTTTTGTTACTTGGTTCTGTGCTGTATACGCATCCTTGTCAGCATCGGATTTGAAAACTACCATATCAGAGTAATTCTTTACGGTAGAATATGCACCTTTCAAAATTCCATTCGCAGTATTGATAGTTGCGTCGTCTTGCACACCGCTATTTCTCATCTCGTTCAATCCGATAATTGCATTCTGCACCTTTTTAATATCGGTATTTGCATCCTTCTTAGCCTGAGCTACCTTTCTTTCATCTACCATTTGCAGATATATGGCGGCCTCTCTCTGCTGTAATTGAGCTAAAATTTTATCTCTATAAGCATTAACCAAATTGGTGCGTTGCTGCTTGGTAGCAGTTGGACCATCAATCTTGGTTATAGGAGCACACTTTAAGAGTTCTGATATTTCGACAAGAATAGCTTGTGCCTTGGGACCATCACCATGGTCTGGCCCTTCAATCTCGAGTCTCAAATCTTCCAGCTTAGCATTCACTTTGCTCTCCAAATCGGCACATTGCAAACGAAACTTTTCTTCGGCAAATGTATTGTCTCTAATATCATTCAAATACCCTTCAGTATTCTTAAGATCATCAAGCGTTACATCAACGATACAATTGCGATAGAAGAATGTATGCGTATTGGTAGGCATACTGCATATCAACCAGAAAACCAAGAGCAGGATTGTACCGCCAACTAGTTTCAAACCACGCTTCTCCATGTATATGTTTTGATTAAGGCTATCTACAATCAATTTAGAACCTATAGATGCAATCACAAAGAAACCAATGGTGATAATCCAAGACAACACTAACGGAAGTGCTGGTAATAAAAGATGTAATGACTCAGCTGTTGCCCAACAGCTAACTGTAGCAAACGCTACAAAAGCACAGATTGAAAAAATCTTAACAAATTTGTTCTGTTCCATATTATAATTATTTAATGATGAATAAATACACACTTATCTCCTTATGCCAAATTCAAAAGGCATAAAGGAAGAGCTACTATAACTGCTACTCTTGTCAAAAGTATCCGTAGGCTCTCCTAACCGAATAAAAAATGATTAGGTTATAAAAAAGAAAAGCGTGAGAACCTGTACCTGTTGCTCGCTTCACTGTGTTAGGCTCTCGCATTGCCTGTCCGTCGAAACGAGCAACGCGAAGCCTCACGCCGATATGTAAATACATCCTTACATTACACCAATCATCACGATTAGTATAACAAAGGAGAATAAAAACATACCCATGAGACATTCACCGTTGCTTTGTTTTTGACGGACATTAAGAATTTGCGAGATTCAACACAGTCAAAACCAAAGCGTCAAGTAAACGCCTTTTCCTATATGTCATCCCCGCCCTGCCACCTTAATCCGCACAAACAAATTAAGGTATCGGCGCGAGAATATGCAAATGTACGGCTTAATTTTTAATTTCAAACATGAAATGTGAATTATTTTTAATGCTTTAGAGCATGACACGCTTTTCGTGTACGATAAACGTTAACGAAAACGAAAACCTTTGGGAATTAAAAATTAAAAGTTAAAACAGAAGGAGGACAATCTTTGGCTGTACGATAACGGTGAACGTGGAACGAGGAACGATTAACGATAAACGATGACTAAGCAGCGGAGCTGCGGTTGATGGTTGATGGATGACGGTTTAGAGTTATGGGGGTATGTTGTATCGGTAGCAAAATGAAGGTGCGTTTCCCAAAATATTCATATAAAACAAGTGTTGCGGAATAGGTTGTCCGGCTGTCCTTGCAAGGCATAACACGTTGTATGTCAATCAGTAGAAAAGGACAACCTGGGTCGTCCTCGGGTTGTCCTTGACGACTTAACAGAAATGTGCTTGATGTAGATTAATCCAATGTGAATTTGTACAATATTACACGAAGAGATGTACAAAATCATTTGCCTTTCTCCACTACAAATAAAGCGTTTTTCCCGACTTCGTTTGATGGATTCATTTGCTGTTCGCGAAGAGCAGCGCGGCTGTTCGCGAAGGGCAGCGCGGTCGTTCGCGAAGAGCAGCGCAGTCGTTCGCGAACGGTAAATAAACCATCAGTACACAAACAGGGAAAACGCATTGTTGTTCCATCAGAAAGTGCTATGGATTTCTCCAAGAGATAACACACCGCGTGAGGGAGGACAGGCCAAGGACAGCCTGGGTTGTCCCCGCCAAGACGGTGATGCACAGCGGATTGCTGCATACAAGGACAACCTGACAACCTATTTCGGTAAAGTGCTTTAAAGCTCCCTAAAGTAATGTATAGAAAATCAGACAAAGAGTTTTTTCTGACGAAAGGCTCCGTCAGTTTTATCAGAGCCTTGCAATAGAATTGCCTGAGCCTTGCGTTTCGCGCGGTTCGGTTGGCTGAATTGGTTTTTCATAGGCTTGACAAACTTTTTTCAAGCCTGTGATAATTTTTTGTCACTATGGTGATAATTATTTTTCAAGCCGTCGAAAAAGTTTGACAAAACCTACTGTATTCTGTACTTTCCTGTGAGGTAACCAGTGCTGCTATCGTTAAATTAAGGTAAAAAACGGGCCTGAAACCTTTAGCAGGGCTACAGCGTTATGTTTTTATTTGTACTTTTGCAGCCGTTTTTGTTTATTTTATTTAAGTTTAGCAAGTCAATTCATGGGAGCCAGCAGTAAAAGGGAGATAGTCGCTTAGCTCCTTAGGGAGATAAAGGCTAAATGGCCGTTCGCGCGTAATAACTATCGGCATTTATCTCCTTTTAACTCCATTTGACTCCTTTATACCCATAAATTAAACTTGCAAAGTTGAATTTATTTTAATAAACGATTGTCATGAAAGTTTTGATTGTATGCAATAACGTATATATGCGGGGAAACGGCGTCAGCTCGGCCGTAACATCACTGAGGAGCAGACTGATAGGCGAAGGCATCGATGTGCGCCTGCTTGCCTGCGAGAACCCCGAAGAGGGCGGTATGCAGCCCGACTATCCCCTGCCCCACTTCGTGTTCCCCATCTTTGAACCCATCATCAAGGCCAACGGCTACCGTTATCCCAAGCTGCCCAAGAGCGTCATCAGAGAGGCTGTAGGCTGGGCCGATGTGGTGCATCTGATGGAGGGATTTCCCTTACAGGCCACAACCGTGAAGATGGCCAAGGAGCTGAACAAGCCTTGCGTGGGAACCTACCACATCTTCACCGAGAACATCACCGCCAACCTGGGACTCAGCGACGGCACCATCATCAACAAGTTGGTGAACATATGGTGGAGATCATCCGTATACAATCACTGTGCCAGCGTGCAGTGCCCCACCGAGACCGTAAAGCGCCATTTGGAAGAGAATGGCTACAGCGCCCCGCTGAGGGTCATATCCAACGGTATCGTCCTCCACGATATCCCCACTGATGCCGAAGAGCCACAGACCAACCCCTACCGCATACTCTGCATCGGCCGACTCTCCAACGAGAAGTCACAGAAGACACTCATCAAGGCCATGCGCCACTCGGCCCATGCCCATGAGATAGCGCTCCACTTTGCCGGTAACGGACCGAAGGCCAAGAATATAATGAAAGCCGCCCAGCGCCTCGTCAAGGATGGTGTTGTGACGCACAAACCCGTATTCGGATTCTACAGCGCCGAGGAGTTGCGAGCTCTCGCCCGCACCTCGTACCTATATGTCCACTGCGCCCGCACCGAGGTCGAAGGCCTCTCCTGCCTCGAAGCCATACAGCAGGGCACCGTGCCCGTCATAGCACAGAGCAAGCTATCGGCCACCCATCAGTTTGCCCTCGACGAGCGCAGCCTGTTCCCCGTAAACGATGCTAAAGCCTTGGCTGAGAAGATAGACTGGTGGATCGAGCATCCCGCCGAGCGCAAGGCCATGAGCAAGCGCTATGCCGAGTCGGCCAAGAGGTACGACATCAGCGAGTCGACCCGCCAGATAATCACCATGTACGAGGAGGCACTGCAGCGATGAAATGGTATAAATACATTGCCCTCCTGCTGACAGGTCTCGCTGCCGTATCGTGCAGCTCATCGAAGTACGCCACCAACGCCCAATACCCTACCCTCAACGCCGATGTCCACTACGAAGGCATCCTCGAAGAGTGCATGCACGAGTGCTCCGTAGAGGGTCCGCGCGAGCGCAGGATGTACGTCTATCTCCCCAAGGACTACCATCACACCACAGAGCGCTACCCTGTGCTGTATCTCCTCCACGGAGCCCGGGGCAACGAACTGTCGTGGATACACAATGCCAACCTGCTCCACAACATCGACAGCCTCACTGCACGCGACATGATGAAGGAGACCATCGTGGTGTTGCCCAACGTGAACCAGTACAACAACGAGCGCGACTACGGCAAGTCACGCCTGAAGGGCGCCATCGAAGCCTTCTATGAGGTCGACGGCATGGTGGAATACGCCTTCGTGAACGATGTCGTGGGCACCATCGACAGCACCTACCGCACCATCCCCGACAAGGAGCACCGCGCCATTGCCGGACTCAGCATCGGTGCCATGCAGGCCATGCACATATCGGCCAACTCGCCCGAGACCTTTGGCTACATAGGCATGTTCTCCTCCATGGTGCACCCCGTGTTGCGCCACAGCGAACACTCCTCGTTCTACAAAGGATTCAGGCGCAAGCTCGACACGCAGTTCCTCAACCCGCCCCTGCTCTATTCCATCATGATAGGCAACATCGACTTCTATCACCCCCGCATGCAGCTCTTCTCCCGCTCACTCACACGCAAGGGCTATCGCCACGAGATGATCGTGACCAAGGGTGGCCACGACTGGTACAACTGGGAAGAGTTTGCCAACCAATTCATGCAGAGGCTGTGGTAAATATAAATTAACGTGAGTATAGTCTATATAGAAATATTGCAAGGCTCTGATCAAAATGTCAGAGCCTTGCAATAGAAAAATTCTCTTTGTCCAATTTTTGAATTGAATTCAAAAACCGCCTTTTTCGGCCTCCCAAAATCAGACGTTTTACTACCAAAATGAACTAAACACTGATATTATGCTATAGATCTACGCCTACCAACTATCAGCAGAGATCTTTCATTTCATCCTTTGAGATTACGGATAGAGTATCTGCGCTTGTAGCTTGTAGAGTTCAGCACCAGCGAGAAGTACGCACCCAAGACCATAATCTTCAAAGTCGGGCACACTGTCATAGGTCACAGGCTGACCTGCCGAAGGGTCCTTGCCTGTACCCTGCATATAACCGAGGAAACCGTTAGGATGAACAGCCTTCTCCACGATGGCGTTCCATGCACGTATCATGGGCCCTGCATAGGTGTTTGCATCAAGGATGCCATTGCGGATACCCCATGCCATGCCATATACGAAAAGGGCAGTACCTGAAGTTTCTGGACCGCCATAGTTGGTGGGATCATGGAGACTCACATTCCAGAAACCATCCTCACGCTGACACTTGACAAGTGCTTTGCTCATAGCCTTGAAGTCGCGCAAGTAGTCCTTATAATGCTTCTCATTCTTGGGTATCTCATTCATCACACGCAGCAGAGCTGCATATACCCAACCATTGCCACGGCTCCAATAGCAATCTTCACCATTAGGCTCGGTATAAGGAGGATCGTAATCGGCATCGCGCCACCAAAGGGCATCTTTGGGGTTGTACATACCATTCTCACCCAACTGATTGCGGGTATACTCATAGAGGTCCCACATCTTGTCATAGTAGCGCTGGTCATCATACAAGTTACCGAACTTGGCAAATACAGGCATAGCCATCTGTATAGCATCAATCCACCACCAATCGTCTACCTGCGGAGTATTGACCATGGCATCAATGCTCACCTTTACATTCTTGAGCATTGCGGGATCGGGGCTGATACGGTAAAGGTCGATATAGGTCTGCCCACAACAGTGATTGTCGGCATGGCGAGTGGTGTTGCCATTGCGCATGCCCCACTTATGGGCACTGCCCCAATCATAAGCATACTTATAGAAGTCTTCACGTGGATAGATCTCGTGCAACGCCATGAGACCTTCGTAGTAGACCGCACGGGTCCACAGGTTGCTGGGACGTTCCTTCTTGACAAAGGTGGGTACCGAAGGATCGGGCCACTTCTTCATAAAGTAGTCATTGACCAACAACATCGTGTTGAGAATCTCTTTCTGTGTAGGCATCTCCTGTGCCATAATTGTCCCCGAGCATAGCAACAGAGACAATCCTAATATACATATTCGCTTTGCCATAGCGCAAAGATAGTACATAATCGGTAATTTTCATAAATATTTGTAGACCTTTTGAATCCTGTATAGACAAAAGAAGCATATAGTATTTGCCAAATCATTTTTTTCCACTACATTTGCAAACAAATCTAATACACCTCAAGAGTAACAGAGACGACACACATCAAAATCCATTAACTTAAAATAGTTTTTTTATGAAAGTAAAGCACATTCTTTCCGTGGCATTGGCCGCACTGCTCATGACTGGCGGTCTCAATGCACAATCACTTTCGCCCTCTACCAAGACCCATTGGGAGAAGGGTACACTTGTAGTAGAAACTCCAGAGCGCCCTGCAGGACAGCAGCATGCACTCGGCCTCACAGCTCCGAAGCTGGAAACCGTACGCGTAGGTTTCGTAGGCCTCGGCATGCGTGGTCCCGGTGCTGTGACACGTTTTGCCCACATCCCTGGTGTGGAGGTAGTAGCCCTCTGCGACTATGAGGAGAACCGCGCTGAGGCTTGCCAGAAGTCGCTCCGCGACCAAGGATTGAAACCCGCCGACATCTACTTTGGCGAGAAGGGCTATGAGGAGCTCTGCAAGCGCGACGACATCGACCTCGTGTACATCGCTACCGACTGGAACCACCACTTCCCCGTGGCCAAGTTTGCCATGCAGAACGGCAAGCATGCTGCCATCGAGGTGCCTTCAGCCATGAATCTCGAGCAGTGCTGGGAGCTCATCGACCTCTCAGAGCAGACTCGTCTCCACTGCTTCATCCTTGAGAACTGCTGCTACGATTACTATGAGATGAACGCCCTTGCCATGGCTCAGGATGGTGTATTCGGTGAGATTATCCGCGCCGAGGGCGCCTACATCCACGGCCTCGAGTGGTTCTGGGACTACTACTGGAAAGATCCCAACGATAACGATAAGGACAACCTGCATTGGCGTATGAAGTACAACATGGAGAACCGTGGCGACGTATACGCTACTCACGGCCTCGGCCCGGTAGCACAGTGCCTCGACATTCACCGTGGCGACCGCTTCACCACCCTCATCGCTATGGACACCGAGAGCTTCGTTGGTAAGGAGTGGGTAGAGAACAAGACCGGCAAGGAGTGCAAGGAGTTCCGCAACGGCGACCACACCACTACACTGATGCGTACTGCCAACGGTAAGGTAGTAGAGATTCAACACAACGTGATGACCCCGCAGCCCTACAATCGTTTGTTCAAACTTACCGGAACCAAGGGTTATGCTACCAAGTATCCTACTCCCGAATATGCATTATCAGGTGAGGTGCTCAAGGGTACCGATGCTCCTCAGGTAGATAACCTCAACGCTCACGGTTTCATCAATGCAGAACAGAAGAAGGCTCTTGAAAAGAAGTACTACCACCCTATCCTAACCAAGTATGGCGAAAAGGGACGTAATATGGGACACGGAGGTATGGACTACATCATGGATGCACGCCTTGTGTACTGCCTCCAGAATGGTTTACCCCTCGACATGGACGTATACGACATGGCTGAGTGGTGCTCACTCGCTGAACTGGGTGCGCTTTCCATGGACAACGGTTGTGCTGCCGTGACGTTCCCCGACTTCACCCGTGGCCACTGGAACGACGTGAAGGGTTACAAGCATGCTTACGCTCCAGCTGAGGAGGAGGCTATCGCAGAAGCTAAAGCTGAGGCTTACACTGCAGCACAGAAAGCCGCTACTGCAGCTTGCAACCTCTGGGCACTCTATGACAACGTGAAGAATGCCACTGATGCCAAGGCTAAGGCTAAAGCCCAAAAGGCATATGACAAGGCTGTGTTAAAGGCTGAAAAGCAAATTGCCAAAGCACTGAAGAGCAAGAAGTAAATTCCGATACATAAAATGATGATGACAGCAAGGAGACCCCTTGCTGTCGTTGCTTTAAAAAGAGAGCAGTATCATACTATTTCGGCAATATATCCGTTACTTAAAAAGACAAAAGGGTTATAGGAGTTCTACCGCAAGAACTGGCGTAAACCGAGAAACAGAAATATAGATATGGAATGGATTAACCGAACACGAACCATCAAGGTAATACTGGTCATTATAGCCATCATGCTTGGAGTGATATCTCTTGTATTCTCCAACTATTTGGTACGCGACCTATCCCGTGAGGAAAACATACGCATGGAAATATGGACGGAAGCCATGCGTACCTTCAATAATGCCGATGAGAACACGGATCTAAGCCTCGTACTTACCGTCATCAAAGGCAACAACACCATTCCCATCATTGTATTGGATGACAAAGGAGGCATTGAGAGCTATAGCAACATACGTATACACGGAACCGATACGCTGGGTTTTCTGATGCGTAAGGCGGCGGCCATGCGAGATGCCGACCATATCATACGCATGGACATGAATGAGCCGGGGCGCTACTTTGATGTATGCTACGACGACTCACTGATGCTCAAGCGACTAGCCGCATACCCCTACATACAGTTTGGAGCATTCATCATATTCCTATTGGTAGCACTCTTTGCACTACTCAGCATGAAACGTTCTGAGCAAAACAGGGTATGGGTAGGACTTTCCAAAGAGACAGCACACCAACTCGGGACTCCCATCTCATCCCTCATGGCATGGACAGAGATACTACAAACCACCTACCCCGATGACACGCTCATCCCTGAAATGAACAAGGATGTACGACGACTTGAAATGATTGCAGAGCGATTCTCCAAGATAGGTTCGTTACCTGAGACTACTCCCGAGAACCTATGTGAGGCTTTGCTACGCGTAACCGACTACATAGACCGCCGCTCGTCCGAACATGTCACCGTGAAATGCTACGTCCCCGAACGCCCCGTCGCCGTACGCATGTGCAGCCCTCTTTTCGAATGGGTTATCGAGAACCTCTGCAAGAATGCCATCGATGCCATGAACGGCGAAGGAGACATTACCATACGAATGACTGAAGCAGAGGACCGCGTATACGTAGACGTCACAGATACGGGAAAAGGTATACAGAAAGGACTTTTCAAGAGTGTATTCTCACCCGGATTCACAACCAAAAAGCGCGGATGGGGACTCGGTTTGTCATTAGCCAAGCGCATCATTGAAAGCTATCACAAAGGACGCATCTACGTGAAACATTCCGAATTGGGCAAGGGCACCACATTCTGCATCGAACTAAAGAAATAAAAAACGACCAGACTAAAATCTTTCTTAGTCCAAGAAACCAGTCTTGCCATCTAAGGGAACGAATGCGAAGGAACTAAAAAACATAGACTGCCTACAATGGTTTCCTATTGGTGCTACCTTGTCAATATTAGCACCTTCTGATCTATGTCGAAGGGACAGAGGTCATCCATATGCATGGCGTTGACGGCAATCTCCACGAGACGATGCCTGTCGTCGCAGGCGATGGCATGCTTCTCAGCAAAGTAACGGCCAGCCTCAACCATACAGTCCTCGGGGATAAGGCCGATAAGCTCGGTACCCGTAACCTCAGCACCCAATTCACGAGCCACCCTGCACACGGTCTCATAGGCCACGTGGATGGGACATAGCGCCACGTCGTTGATATTCATCGACACCTGCGCACAGCCAAACTCCTCGATGTACCACCCTATGGCCTTGCATCCACGCAGCAGACCGGGACGGCGCACCACCCTACCCTCGGCATCGCGCAAGACATTGCCCTCGGCATCGCGGCATACCTCACCGCTAGCCCGCACCCGAGCTGCAATGGCCGAGGCCACCTCACGCGAGGCGGTATTGAGGTTGAAGTTCACAGCAATCAGGAAGTTGCGTGCCCCCACCACCGTGGCTCCCGAGCGGGCAGCCTGGGCGGTGTAGTCCTCGCCGCCAAAGTCGGGCCGCATCACCGCATCGCGCATCTTATGCTCCAATCCCTCATACTCGCCACGGCGGCAATCGGCAAGGTTCACATGCGCGGGGAGCATCGCTGCAGCCTCATAGCAATAGGTCGGGATGCCGAGTTCACGATATATGCGCTCGGCCAGCGCGCGTGCCAGCTCGGCACACTGCTCCAGCGTGATGTTCCTCAAGGGGATGAGCGGAAGCACGTCGGTGGCCCCTATGCGCGGATGCTCACCCTGATGGTGGCGCATGTCGATGAGTTCAGCGGCACGCTTCACCATACGGAAAGCCGCCTCCACCACAGCATCGGCAGGGCCCACGAACGTTATCACCGTACGGTTGGCAGCCTCGCCCCTGTCGACATGCAATACACGAACACCCTCGACCGAGGCGATAGCCTCGGCGATGGCGTTGATGGTCTCGATGTTGCGTCCCTCGCTGAAGTTGGGTACGCACTCAATCAAGTTGAGCGTTGGGCTTTGAACGTTGAGCGTATTCATTAGAAGTCGTACTTCACCATCACGCAGATGCGGTGGTTGGCCACCCAATGGGTATCACCCACCGTACCGTCGGTATAGTTCTTAGGATACTCATTCATATTTAACTTATAGTTTCCGTAAGCAACTGCTGTATGCTCATATTCTATACCTATCTGCATGTTCTCCACCTTGTAGGTCACGATGGGCGAGAAACGGTAGGCCTGCTCCATGCCTGTATTGTTGCGCACCACCAAGTGTTCGAGGCGGAAGTCCTCCCCTGCCGAGCCATAGTTCTTCATCCATCCGGCAAAGAATCCGTAGCGGAGCTTCTTGCCATACATCATAGTGAGCCATGCCGAGCCGAGCTGCATGGGCTCGTAAGTGTAGGAACCGTTGTCAAGAATCTCCACAACGCCGAATCCTGTGGGCTGCTGCATGTGTGAGGTGTTCTGCCCATACACCGCCTTGGCACGCACCGAGAGGTCTGCCACCTTGAGCGAGCCGAATGCCATAGCCGAGTAGCTGGTCAGGCGCTCATTGACCAGCCTATCATTGGCCACCACACGCGGAGCAATGGTCGATGCATTTACGCCAAAGCCTCCCGAGAGGTGCTTGCCCTTGGCCGTCATCCCGAGGAAGAGCTCAGGCACGAGCGCATTGCGCGAATAGGTGTTCGATGTCTTGCCGTCGAGCCCCACCGATCCGTACTGGAACTGATAGAGGGCCGATGCCGTGAAGGTCAGCGCCTTAAGGGGAGAGTAGTTGTAGCGCACCTGCGGCGATCGGTTGAAGGGGTTGAACGGAGCTCCCGTAGCCAAACTGAACACCTCGGGCATGAGGTCGCCCGACATCGGGTGCCACGTCTGGCCAACCAGCAGGTCGCTATTCTCCCACACCAGTTTGGTGAATGCCTGGCGGATGCGGAGGTTGAAGGCCGATGAGCTGGAGGCCCCGCAGAAGTCCGACTCAAATTTGGCCGATGACTTGGCGCCCCATATCTCGGGTCCTTTGACGTTGACGCCAAAGCGGGTAGTGATGGAGAGGAAGCGCACCGAGGGAATGGCGTTGAGGTCCTCACCGGGGTTGGCTCCAGGCTTGATGTCGTTGGGCAGCATGTTGAAGAGCCCCTCATTAGACTGCACGCAACTGCGCGAGTCGTACGTGAAATAGTTACGTACAAAGCCGTACACCTCGGCCTTCACGGCCTTCTCCGATGGTTGTGCAAAAGACAAGATAGTGCACAATCCCAACACAACTGAAATCATTATTTTTTTCATACAAACTAGAAATCTTTATGCAAAGATAGCTGTTTTATTCCATTTATTGGAAGATAAGCATACAAAACAGACATAAGACCTTTAATGAAACATATATGCCTTATTCAATAAGGAAAATCAATGCCTAAGTGAGAACTAGAACCAACCTTGCATCAGACAAAAAAAGGGATGCACGGATGCATCCCCATAAAGGCATATAAATATTTACTATTTAGAATCTGAAATTGATACCAGCCTTCAAGAAAGAAAGACCATAACCAGCTTCCAAATTAACGCCAAGAGCCTCTGTAAACCAGTAGCGAGCACCTACAGATACACCATAATAAAGAGCACTTGCTGAAGCAGGTTCAATCTCATAACTACCCCAATCGCCATATGACTTTGCTGAAGCAATGTTATAGCCTAAAGTAATAGCTGCATAAGTATCCAAGTTCTCCACACCAAAGTCATAATGGAAATACCCCTTAGCGCCTACAATATAAGAAGCATACTTAAAACCAATCTCACCATCAATAAGACCAGCATAAAGATTTGTATAATCATCTTTTGCCTGAGTATAAGAAAGTGCAGCTCCCACACCAAGGCTCAAACCATCTACGCCAAAGAGGGCCTCAGCAACCCCCACTTCGAAATCAAGGTTGATAGGAAGAAGAACGTTGTCATACACAGATGAAGAGTAAACACTGTTACCCAAACCTGCACCTGCACCAATTACCATTTCACCCTTTGCAATTTGAGCATTAGCACCAAACGCAAAAAACTAAGGCAACAGCCATTGCAAATAACTTTTTCATAATAACTAAATTTTTAAATTAAACATCATATGTTAATATTTCGCAACAAATATATCAATTGTTTTTATATCATGCAAAGGAATCCGTCTTTTTTTTTAAAAAAATGCAAAAACCTCAAAAAAACATAAATATCCCGAAAAAGGTTGTGTTATTATTGGCTTCCGTTGAAATCAAATAGATTACACAAGAATGTAAACAATCACCATATTACAGCAACTGAATAACACTTTTGTACTCCCAATCATAGAACAGATACAAAAACAAGAGGGAATGCACTAGTGCACCCCCTCTTTCTTAAAATATTCTCTTTTACGTTTTTTTAGAATGTGTAATAAAGGCCGAATGAGATAGCAGAGCCATCAACACCAAGATTCAGTGTTGAATATGAAAGTTTCAGATCATCCTCCTTTGTAGAAAGTGAATTCCAACCAACGAGACCAATGGTTGACACTAAACTAATATTTTCTGTCAAGCTCAATGCAACACCAGGACGAACGCCGATAGAGAAATTTGTAAAATCCTCTTCAGGTACACCAAAGCCCAATACACCATCAACAAAGCAAGACAAGTTTCCTGTTCTGTAGAATGTATAACGAGCATAAGGAGCAATACTCCATTGAGAAACGGCATCATCATCACCAATTTCCTTATCACTAGTAAAATCGAAAGTCAAACCAAAGCTTAAAGTTTCATTAAGCACATAGCCCACTTCCGGTTTAAAATAGAAAGAACTACCACTCTCAGACTCAGAATCCCCGTCATAACTAACCTTAACCTTGTCAGATGTGAAGCCTAAGCCACCACCCACATAAATCTGTGCGCTACTTACCATAGCAACCATTGCAAATGCAACCATCAATAATGACTTTTTCATAATAATTTAATTTAAAATTAAACATTTTATTAATTATTCGAGGGCAAATGTATCGATTATTTTTAGAAGAAGAAAACTTTTTTTCTTTTTTCTCAAAAAAAAATAGCCACAAGCGCTGAGAGTCTCATTATTAAACGTAACTTTACACAAAAAACAACCAATGCTATGCTCATCACACTCTACCCCAAGAACAATGCCCGACACGACATAGACCGCATCGTTGAAGTCCTCAACGGCGGCGGAGTCATCATCTACCCCACCGACACCACCTATGCTATAGGATGCCACGCGTTAAAAGAACGTGCCATAGAGCGCGTATGCAAAATCAAAGGTATAGACATAAAAAAACACTTGTTATCGGTGGTAGCCAGCGATATTAGCCATATCAGCGAATACATACGCATCGACAATGCCACCTTTCACATGATGCGGAGCTATCTTCCCGGTCCCTTTACATTTATATTACCCGCAGGAAACAGATTACCCAAAATATTCAAAAACCGAAAAGAGGTAGGAATACGTATCCCGGACAATCCTATCACCCACGAAATATGCGAGGCTTTAGGTGCACCGCTATTATCGACAAGTCTGAAAGTAGATGCCAACGAAGATATTGAATATATGAAAACGCCAGAACTAATTGATGAGAAATACGGGGATAAGGTAGACCTCATCATTGATGGCGGGGAAGGCGGAACAGAATATTCCACTGTCATAAGCTATATGGACGGAGATTTAAGGATCGTACGTCACGGAAAAGGGGCAATAGAGGCTGAAGAATAAGCCCCTCACCATATACTTTCGCAAGCATATATATATGTAAACAACAAAAGATAAAGGGAGCTATATACCGATAGGTTTCCGCGCGAAAGAACATTCATGGACAAGCGAGTAATCGCTATTATCCCTCATCTTCTTTTGTTCAAAAACTGATAACTCCCTTTATCTTCCTTACCTTCGCATTCGCGAAAGTCAAATTACCCTTTAATAGTTTTCAGGTTTAATCTGGAAATATGCCTGAGAATGATTACATACAGGGCATACCTCTGGAGCCTCTTTCCCAAAGTGAATATGACCACAATTACGACATTGCCACATGCAGTCACCATCACGTGAGAAAACGAGTTTACCCTTTACATTCTCCAGCAACTTGAGGTAACGCTCTTCATGCTCCTTCTCAATAGCTGCAACTCCCTCAAAAAGTTCAGCAATATAACCAAAGCCTTCTTCACGAGCCTCAACAGCCATCTGAGCATACATATCGGTCCATTCTTCATGTTCACCTGCAGCAGCAGCGACCAAGTTCTCAGCTGTACATCCGATACCGCCCAATAGTTTGAACCACATTTTTGCATGTTCTTTTTCATTATCAGCAGTCTCCTGGAAGATTGCAGCAATCTGCTCATATCCCTCCTTCTTAGCCTTCGATGCAAAATAGGTATACTTGTTACGTGCTTGTGACTCTCCTGCAAATGCCGTCCACAAGTTCTTTTCAGTTTTTGTTCCTTTCAGTTCGCTCATAATTTCAATATTATTAGGTCAATAAAAATGTTACTCTCGCAAAGTTCGCCAAGATTTTAGAAATATGCAAACTATTCTCAAAAAAATCACAAAATATTATTCAAGAATCTTTCCGAAATAATCCGGACATTTCCTATGATCCGCTTTGAAATCGGCAAGCATGAAAAAGCATTGGATCAACAGACAATATAAGCATGATAACGTGCATCAAGGCCAACAGGAGTCAATGGCAAGTACCCTTTCAACATCTTACCATCTTGTAATATCATCGGATGCGTTTTCTTTTGCTCTTCGACAAAAACTTGCAAGGATTCACTATCATTAAAAAATGCCAAACGGAATACGCCTTCGGCTTCAGGGGACAATCTTCTGACAAACAAAGAATGAGCGACAATCCCCATATTGAGTCGCAAATTGATTTCCACACAAGGATGAAGCTTAAACTCTGAATTACCATCTGGGCGGTTATCACTCACCGCTACCCCCTCACCGCCAGCCATTAGTGGCTGTTGATTATTATCTTTTGCCTGTTGACCGATATTCACAATCATCATATCAATGCCAAAGAAAAGGGGAAAACGATCGGTATCCCACCCATCTGGCACAATATCCTTATAATGAGCAACCACCAAAGCACATATATCATGAAGTAACTTTTGAGAGATAAAACCAGCCAGATAAGCCTCTATACGACAGTCGCTCATCAAAATATTCCTATCATAATGGCCATGACAATCAGTGGCAAACAATGAATACCCTACAAAACGACATTCGTTCTTCTGCACACAAAACTCCATGGCAAAATCTTGCACCTTATCATAATAAGGCTCCACCGTAAGATAACCATGCCGTTTTATCAACGCACGGCACCAACCGATTTGTTTTTCATCAAGAGGACCATGCGAGTGCCGCAATCCCTTGCCACTACCGGAGAGAGGCGCCTTCATCAACACATGGCCATGCATGGCCGCATAAGCATTGACCTCGTCCACAGAACGACACACATAAGACACCCCACAAAGTCCACAAGGACACATATGGTGCATGGTTTGCAACAAATGGTGCGCTGTAATCCGTTCCGAGCGAGCACGAAGCGCCTTCAACATTTCATCCGTAGGAAGAGAATCACGCGATACTCCAGATTTACAAAGTCGTTCCACGACCTCGGCATTCCATCCCCAAGGCATTTCAGGGCCAACGACATAGTCCATCAGTGAAGACAAATCGCGTGCCATGTCACGGATATTCCTCGGAGCTATATAGTGCTTATCGCCATTAGCAAGGGCCAAATCGTGCTCCGGATTAAAGACCTTCAGACGTTTCATGCCGCGAAGATAATAAAAAAATTGCGTGCCGCGTAAAAATGTAATGTTCGGATTGCAAAATATCAAATTTTAATTGTAACTTTGTGGCAAATTGTAGAATCGGCTTATAAAAATAAGGACGAAGCATGGAAGCGTTTTATAAAACACATGAGTACCTATTGGCACATACCGATGCCCCCGTTCGACGTACATTAATGGACGAGATAGACTGGAGCGATCGGTTAATAGGTATTAAAGGCACAAGAGGAGTAGGAAAAACGACATTTCTTATTCAGTATGCTCAAGAACGATTTCGCAACGACCGTTCATGCTTATATGTCAACATGAACAACTTTTACTTCCAAGGAAAAGGATTGGCCGAATTTGCAGAAGAGTTTATCCGCCGAGGAGGCAAAGTGCTACTTATCGACCAAGTGTTCAAGATCCCCAACTGGAGTCATCAGCTGCGCGAATGCTACGACCGTTTCCCCCAACTGAAGATGGTGTTCACGGGCACCTCGGTCATGCGCCTCAAGGAGGAGAACCCCGAACTCAACGGCATTGCCAAACCATACAACTTGCGCGGATTCTCATTCCGGGAGTTTCTCAACTTAAAAACCGGCAAGAAGTTCCGCAGCTATTCGCTCAATGAAATTCTGAATAATCACGAACAGATAGCCCGTTCTATACTCCCGGAAGTGCGTCCTTTATCCTACTTCCAAGACTATCTACATCATGGTTTTTACCCATTCTTTCTGGAAAAACGAAACTTCTCCGAAAACCTCCTGAAAACCATGAACATGATGATGGAGGTGGACATTCTGCTTGTACAACAGATAGAACTAAAGTATTTGGCCAAGATAAAGAAATTATTATACCTTTTGGCTGTAGATGGTCCTACCGCGCCCAATGTAAGCAAACTAGCTCAAGAGATACAGACATCACGTGCCACGGTAATGAATTACATCAAATACTTAGCCGACGCACGACTTATCAATCTTGTATATGAACCTGGAGATTATTTCCCCAAAAAGCCAGCAAAGATAATGCTCCATAACACGAATCTTGTGTATAGCATCTACCCTGTAAAGATTGAAGATCAAGCTGTATTAGAAACATTCATGGCCAACTCATTATGGAAAGACCATAAGATTAACAAAGGGACTAAAGGGCTATCATTCCTTGTTGACGAGAAAGTGCCATTACGCATTTGTACGGAAGGCACACGAATAAAGAACCAACCAGATGTATACTACGTTATGCACAAACGAGAATTAGGCCGCGGCAACGAAATACCATTGTGGCTGTTTGGATTCTTATATTAAATATGTATATAGAACTCAGGTGTCATCCTGAGCAACGCGAAGAATCTCACGGACGTAATGTCCGATAACTTGCGAATGATGAGAGATGCTTCACTTCGTTCAGAATGACACAATGATGATAACTTTTGCTGAAATAAAGATATTAGAATAACGTTATTTTTTTAACAAGTTACAACTATGGTTAAACAAAAGAAATTCATTACTTGTGACGGTAACCAGGCAGCTGCGCATATCTCCTATATGTTCAGTGAGGTGGCAGCTATCTATCCTATCACACCGTCATCAACAATGGCTGAGTATGTCGACGAGTGGGCAGCTCAGGGCCGCAAGAACATCTTCGGCGAAACAGTACTCGTACAGGAAATGCAGTCTGAAGGTGGTG